>JAZRBZ010000009.1:0-50136 GCA_045635325.1 Alistipes sp. | reverse complement strand
CACAACAAAAAACCCCGATATTCCAATCACAATCTCGGGATTTCTTATTGGTATGCTTAACGCGCCGAATTAGCACGCTTTGAGCGAGAGGTCGAGCGACTTGATCTGGTGGGTAAGCGCACCTACCGAGATAAAGTCAACGCCCGTAAGAGCGTAATCGCGCAACGTCTCGAGCGTGATACCGCCACTCGACTCGGTCTGGCAACGGCCCGCAACCTTTGCTACGGCCTCGCGCGTAAGCTCCGGCGAGAAGTTGTCGAACATAATACGGTCGACACCTCCGGCAGCGAACACCTCGTCGATATCCTCCAACGTACGCACCTCGCACTCGATCGGAATATTCTTACCCTTTGCTTTCAGGTACTCCTTCGCACCGAGCACCGCCTCGCGAACGCCACCTGCGAAGTCGATATGGTTGTCCTTGAGCAGAATCATATCGAACAGACCGATACGGTGGTTCTCGCCACCGCCAATCTTCACCGCCATCTTATCGAGCACACGCATACCCGGCGTAGTCTTACGCGTATCGAGCACCTTCGTATGCAGGTCGGCAATGCGGTCGGCATAGACAGCTGTCTGGGTAGCAACGCCACTCATTCGCTGCATCACGTTAAGCAGGATGCGCTCGGCCTGCAGAAGCGACTGCAAGCGGCCCTCGACATAGAATGCCACATCACCCGGCTTAATGCGTGCACCATCCGTCAGCAGCACCTCCATCTTCACCTGCGGATCGAGACGCTCCAAGATGAGTTGAGCTACCTCAACACCTGCAAGGATACCCTCCTGCTTGCAGAGCAGACGCATACGGCCACGCTCGTCGGCAGGAATACAACAGAGCGACGTATGGTCGCCATCGCCCAAATCCTCCTTAATTGCGAGTTCTACCAACTCGTCAACGTACGGTTTGTATTCAGCTTTCATAATCTGTATATCTGTTTTTGGTTTCTTCGTCCGGAGTGCAGGACTACTTGATAATTTGATTAGCGCCGAGACTCATCTTGTAGGTCGTTCCGCCAAGCGTAACATCAAACGTGAGCGAGAGCAAATTATCATCGAAGCGGCCCTTCACGTTGTCCATCGCATACTCGGCTTTCGGATTACCCTCTACATCAACCGGAATAACCGTCTCAACGTCGACAAAGCGCGATGTCGAGGTCTCGGTAGTATAGAACGGGATGTTGAGCATCGTGAATGTTGTCTCGGGCATCATAGGCGAGAACTTCACATAGTACAACTCGATGGTGAGCTGCTGCTTCGTCTTTGACCACTGCTCGACATAGACCATCGGCTCGTTGGTGAAGGTAGAACCGCCACCTACGACCTGCATATTTGCCGCATACGATCGGCTCCAGTAGGCCTCCTCCTCGGTCGGCTCATCCAGACGGAATGCTGCGTGGTAGGTATGCTCGCCGAACTTAACATCGAAGTCGATATTGATGGTGCGGTCGCCGATATAGGCAACGAAGTTGTGCATCGTATAGTCCTCACGCGGAACATCGCCAACGTACGGAATAACCGACTTGCAGCTAATCTTATAGTAGCCGAGTAGAGGATCGTTCTCGTCATCCGACGTATAGATCGAGAAGGCGAGATCCTTGAGCGTAAAGTTCACATCGGGCATCTGCGCTACAAAGCGTACACCATTGAGCTCGATATCAACCTCCGGCACGGTGAGTTTCTCCTGGATAAGACGAATCGTCGTATCGTCCTCATACGAGCTCTGCGTAGAGGTATTAACCGTTGTCATCACACCGACAAACTCACTTGTATAGGAGTCATCACTCTTAAATCCGTTCAAACACGAAACCGAGACGAGCATCGTCGCGGCAATCATCAAAATTTTCTTCATACTCTTCATATTTTTTGTTTTGTTTATCACTTGGTTTATTGCGCCAATCCCTCCCCACTGCTAAAAGTTCAGTGACACACGCGCACCATAGCTGCGCGGCTTGCCTCTCTGCAGGAAGCGATTGCCCATCGACTCGAAGTAGAATACGCTGTACGGCGTTGCCGTAGCGTTTCGCACCCACACATCCAGTCCCCAACGCTTATGCTCGAAGCGCACAGAGCCATCGGCCAGAGCGTAGAACGGTTGGCGGAGGGTATTCTCCTCGTTCCAATATATCGGGCCTGCAGCCGAGCAACCGAACGAAACCACGATTCGATCCATCCAACGCAGAGCGAGCGGGAATTCGTAGGTCAGTCGTGCCGAGAGCGTATGCTCGGGGGCGTACGGTATGCGGTTGCCAGCGTAGTCGTTCTCGCCATCGACGAACTTACGGAAGCGGGCATTCGTATAGCCATACGAGCCGTTGAGCGTAAGGTGCTCGTGCAGAAGCACTGCAAACGATGTCTCGACACCGAAACTGCGCGTACGGCCGGCATTGGTCATCATTCGGCCCGTAGTCTGCCCCTCGGGAAAGACCGTAAGCTGCTGATCGAAGCACTCTATGTGGAACAACGCAAAGTCGGCAGTAAATCGTGCGTCACGAGTCGAAAAATGGCCACCCAGCTCGAAATTCCAACTCTTCTCCGGCTTGTATGTGATGATATCATCCACATTCAGGTCGGCACTCATTCCCATAAAGTCCTGCACGCGACGCTGCAACACCTCCGAGAACATCTGCGTATTGAAGCCACCCGCTTTATAGCCCTTCGAGACCGAAAGATACAATTTATTTCGTTTCGCTGCACCCAAATCGACAGAAATTGCCAGTCGAGGCAGAAATTCGATAAAGGTTTTCGTGAGCACGTCGCTGTCGTCAATCTTCATCACCACCTCGTGGGCCGGACGGCCGGCATCCGACGGGAAGGCCGTATAGGCACTGTTGACGCTGTTGTGGTAGAGCATCTGTGCCGTCTCACCATCCAGACGCAGACCGAGCGTAAAGAACCACGCACCGGCACGCAACGACGATTGGTGATATATCGCCCAACCGAGCGTATGCGTCGTAAAGTCGCTACCGAGCCACAGGTGATCGCCACCCGTACCATCGGCCAAACCCCAGCGATACTCGCCATCGTAGCCGCTATGCTTATTAACATTGGCCAGAATCAGGCGGTCGATACCGTCGGGCAGGAAGTTGACCGGAGCCGACATCTGCTGGCTCTTATAGAAGCCAAACACGCCACACATCCACTGATAGCGCGATGTGCTCTTCGAGCGAATGACCAAATCCTCCGTTACGTCGTGCTGACGACGTTTCTGTTGCAGCGTAAAGTACGAGAGTGGCAGGAAGTCCTGATCGAGGCGCATATCGTCGTCGAGGAACTGGTAGCTCGTAATGCTCGTAAGCGAGAGCTTGCGCCAATCGTAGCGAATCGTAAGGCCGTCGCTTACGCCCAAGCGCGAGTACGACGACTCGTCGTTGTAGCAAATCTTATTCAGCAGGTCGGCGTGCTGCTCCTCACCACTCGCCGTACCGGCATAAGCGTAAGGGTAACCACCCTGGCGAAGAGTCGTGAGCGAAAGCACATTGTCGATAGAGAGTGCGCCACGACGATACTGCAACTTCATTCGCACGTCGCCACCGTTCTCCTTATCGCACAAACCACCATCGTACGTATTGCGGAAGTAGCCGTCGCAGTGGGCAAACTGCGCAGCGACCGAGATACCGAAATTATCGAGTGGCTTGTTATAGACCGACGCACCGATGCGGTAGGAGTTACGCGAGCCGTAGTCGGCATTTATCCTCACACCCTGATACTTCAGCGGCGAGAGTGTATAGATATTAACCACTCCACACATCGTATTGCGACCATAGAGCGTCGACTGCGGGCCACGCAGAATCTCGATGCGCTCGATATCGGGCAGCGTCGTATCGTACATATTCTTGTCGGCAATCGGCACATTATCGACCGTCATTCCGACAACCGGCTGGTCGATGCGCGTACCCAGACCACGAACGTATATCGACGAGGTCATACGCGAGCCGTAGTCGGGCATAAAGAAGTTGGGCGCCGAGGTTACAACATCCTTGATACCCTTCACTCCCTCGCGGTCGATGCGCTTGGCATCCAACACCGTTGCCGAGAGCGGCTCCTCGCGCAGATCACGCGTCTGCTTGACGGACGACACCGTTACCGCATCGACACTCACCAGCGTATCGACATTGAGGATTGCAGCACCACCCTCGCCCTCCGACACACGATGTGCCGAGGCACCGAGCACCGTTGCAAAAACAACGACCACTGTCAGTATATATGACACAACTCTTGACATACGGGCGCAAAGATATAAAAAAAAACAGGCATTTCAACCTATAAGGTTGATTGCCTGTTAAAATTTAACGCAAGTGTAACATACGGGCGTACAATCGCGCCCTGATATCGCACTCCGCGCCGTGTGCTACACGCTACTCGACGAACATAATCTTGCTCTCGTCGCGTGGCTTTGCCTCCGGCTGCTCGTCAGCATAACCCACCGCAAGGGCATACTGCAAAACATAACCCTCAGGCAGCGAGAGCGAAGCCAAGAACTCCGCACCCTGCTCCGAATTGAGGAACGGAATCGGCATACCGAGGCAGCAGGTACCGAGGCCGAGCTCGTGAGCCGCCAACATCATATTCTCGCCCATCAAGCCGCTGTTCACGCCCGAATAGTCGCCCGGAAGAGTTGCTACGAAGATTACCGCAGCCGCATTGCGGAACATATTGCGGAAATCGGGTTTGAGAAGGTAGTCGCCCGCAGGTGTACCCTCGATGGTCGGAACATAGGCCGCTGTACAACGGTCGATCCACTCCTTCGAGTCGACGATACGCACTGCCCACTCCTGCTTATTCATCGCATTAGGTGCGGCGATACCGCAACGCGCAATCTGCATAAGCTTCTCACGCTCAACCGGCTGATCCTTATAGTGACGAATGCTGCGACGCGCCATAATGGTCTCGATTACGGTCGACTGCTTGTCGGCCGACTGCTTATCTGCTCCGAAATAGGACACTACGCCAAACGCAACGGCGAAGGCGAAGGCGAGAACTACGATTAGACGTTTTTTCATATTCAAAGTTTTAATTGGTTTAGGTAAAAATATACATACAAAATTCTGCGCCCCTCGAGCCCCTACTTGCGGCGCAGCTCGACGAACGAGAAGGGATACTCGAACTGCTCGCCGCGCTCGAAACGTTCACGCGAGCACTCCTCCCACTGCGACTCGTCGATCGCCGGAAAAGCCGTATCGCCCTCGTAGGCGCGGTGTACGATGGTAAGCAGGATTCTATCGGCCAGCGGAAGGGCCTGCTCGTAGATTTGAGCGCCACCGATAACGAACACATCCTCCGCCGCATCGAACATCGAGAAGGCCTCCTCGAGCGAATGAGCCATACGGCAACCCTCGATCTGCATATCGCCACGCGTGATGACCACATTCGTACGCTTCGGCAACGGACGACCGATCGACTCGTAGGTCTTGCGCCCCATCACTACCGGATGGCCCGACGTGATGGTACGGAAGCGCACCATATCCTCGCGGATATGCCACAGCAGAGAGTTCTTATCGCCAATCGTGCCGTTTTCGGCTACGGCTACAATGATGCTTATCATAGTGAGTGAGTTAAAATGACATTGGGGCTTTGATGGTCGGATACGGATCGTAATCCTCGAGAGTAAAGTCCTCGTAACGGAAGTCGAAAATCGAACGCACACTCTCATTCAGGCGCATCTTCGGCAGCGGGCGCGGCGTACGCGACAGCTGCTCGTGGGCCTGATCCAAGTGGTTAAGGTAGAGGTGTGTATCGCCCGTCGTATGGACAAAATCGCCCGGCTCAAGGTCGCACACCTGCGCAATCATCATCGTCAGCAGCGCATAAGATGCGATATTGAATGGCACGCCGAGGAACGTATCGGCACTACGCTGGTAGAGCTGGCACGAGAGACGACCGTCGGCCACATAGAACTGGAAGAGAACGTGGCACGGTGGCAGAGCCATCTGGTCGACATCGGCCACATTCCACGCCGAGACAATCATTCGGCGCGACTCGGGGTTGCGACGCAGCGTCTCGATAAGGTCTGCAATCTGGTCGATGCTCTCGCCGTTCGGCTTGCCCCACGAACGCCACTGATAGCCGTAGACGTGGTTCAAATCGCCAAAGCGGTAGCCCTCAATCGGCGAATCGATACCCTGCTGGGCAGCCGAGAGGAAGGTCTCCATATCGACCGGCAGAACGCCGTGACGAGCACAGAGCTCGTTATAGTAGCGAAAAGCATCGTTATCCCAAATATGTACGCCGTTATCAACCAGATACTTGATGTTGGTATCGCCCTTCAGGAACCAAAGCAGTTCGTGGATGATACCCTTCAGAAAGACCTTCTTCGTAGTGAGCAACGGAAAACCCTTGCTCAAATCGAAGCGCATCTGATGGCCAAAGACACTCTTCGTGCCCGTACCCGTACGGTCGCCACGCACAACGCCCTCGGTGTCGATACGTCGTAATAAATCGAGATATTGTTGCATATTCTAATCGAGTATTTGCTGTGTTATATTTCCTTCGCTATCCATCACCAGCGCATTCGGCGCACTCTGCCAATCGCCCATAAACCAAAGCGGACGAGAGGATTGCAACGCGTGAGGGATATGCATATGTCCGAAGATGAAGCCGTCGACCGTCGGATGCGACTCGGCATAGCGGTCGGCATACTCGACGAGCGGCTGCAGAAACTTCACATCGCGCTCCTCGCCGTGCGACTTACGCGACGAGCCACTCCACCACTGCCCGAAACGAAGGAACAGATCGGGATGCACCAACCACGAGAAGAGCGCACGCAGCACTCGCGAACGGAAGCAGGCATTCATCACCCGCAACAGCGGTTTGTCCTTGATATTCATATTGTCGCCGTGAGCAACGAAAAGCCTCTTACCGGCAAGCGTGAAGCACTGCGGAGCGGTATAGAGCTCCAGACCGCACTCCTCGCGCAAATAGCTGCCAACCCACATATCGTGGTTGCCCGTGAGGAATACCACACGGACGCCTCGATCGGTCATCTCCGCCAAGCGGCCCAGCACCCTCACGAAGCCTTTAGGCACAACCCTGCCGTACTCAAACCAGAAATCGAACACATCGCCCACCAAAAAGAGCGCCTCGGCAGTCGGCTCAATCTCCGTGAGCCACTGCAAGAAGCGACGCTCCGTGCGGCGAGCCGTCTCGCGGTCGCCTGCTCCGAGGTGTATGTCCGATGCGAAGTAGTACATTTTCGGGATGGATGAGGGTTATATCATTCTATTAAGTTTGAGTGCGTTGAACGTATCTCACGCCGACTACAAAATCTCTTCGAGACGTTTTTCGAGCGATGTGCTGTAGAGGTCGCGACCGATAATCGTACCATCACGATCGATGAGATAGTTAGCCGGCAGACGGCGCACATTATAGAGACCGAATATCGGCGACGCTTCGCCCTTGAAGTCGCAAACTGAAGTCCACGGCAGACGCTGCTCCTGCACGGCACGAATCCACGCCGCCTTCGAGGTGTCGGCCGACACCTGGTAGACACGGAAACCGCGATCCTCGTACTTGCGGTAGATCTCCTTCAAATCGGCATTCAGCGCATTGCTGTTACCAATCTCGGCACTCCAGAAATCGACCAGCACGACATTGCCCTCGAGCGACGAGAGGCGCACCTTGTTGCCATACATATCATCGGCCTCGATGTCCGGATAGTTGCGCTCCTCGATGCTCTGCAACAGCGACGCCTGCGCCTCCATACGCGCTACATCGTTACGCAGCGAGATAAGCAGCGGCGACTCCGGATAGCTCTCCGTAACGGCGTCAGCCACCGTACGGAAGTAGATGATGTCGCTATCGGCATTGACCAGATAACGCTCGCCCTCCAGACGCTGATAGAGCGCGTAGATGGCTGCGATACTGCTCTTGTTGGCGATGATAAAGGTAATCTGCTTGCGTTTCACATCGCGATAGAGCGCATTGTAGCTCTGGGCGATTGTCGGACGCGCCGACTCCTCGGCCTGCGCATACTCGTCCATCTTCTTCGCGAGCGCCATTGCACCGACGATATACTCGCTATTGAACTCACGCAGGAGCTCCGACTCGGTCGAACCGCTGACCGTGTAGTTCTTCAGCACGCTGCCCAGCGAGCCGACCGTTACATCCTCACCACCGGAAACGAGCAACGGAATACGCTCGTTGTTGTAGACCACGTTGTAGAGCGTCGGTGTGGAGGGAACATTACCAACCTCGAAGCCATACGAGCCGTCGGAGGCCAGAGCAACCGAATCGACAAGCAACTGACCGGCAACGGACATCTGCTCCAAATATACTGTTTGAGCGTTGAGTCCCAAGAACTTACCCGATATACGGACTGTAGACGAAGTACAACCGCAGAACATTGCTGCGGCCAGGGTTAATATCAAAATGTTTTTCTTCATACTATTCACTAAACGGAAATACCTGAGTAAAGGTAGTAAATTTTTCCGTAAAACGCGTTTTATTTTTGGGTATTGTGTCTTTGATTGTTTTTTTGACGATTTTTCATCTGCATCGGACGGTTATTTTTACCACCCTTCTGCGGATGTGGCGACTGGCGTTTACCACCCTTCTGCGGATGCTGTTGCGGATGAGTTTGTTTATAGTCGGTTCGGATATTGTTCAGAGCAACTTCATCGAGCTCGATGCCGTTATCGGACATCTGCTTTATATCTTTTATAATCACCTCGTTGTTCGGGTGCTCGTGATTATATTCGTAGCTCTTGGCGCGCATAAAACGGGCGATATTATCGACCGCACGCACCGTCGAGTAGCCGCTGCCCTCGTCAGCAATATGCTTCAGCATACGGGCGACATACTTGCCGTAGTGCTTGAAGGTGATGCGGCTCTGCGGATAGGCGAGCGGACGCGGAGTGATCATCACATCCTCGCGTGTAGGCACAGCGTAAGGACTATCCACATCCAACTGAAAATCAGACATTATAAACAGGTGATCCCACAATTTATGGGTAAAATCGGCTGTGTCGCGCAGCAGCGGATTCAGGTTGCCCATAACCGCGATAACGGCTTTGGCCTGACGTGTGCGCTCGGTGCGATCCTCGATCTCGAGCAGAGAATCGACCATTTCGTGAATATGGCGACCATATTCGGGCAAATACAATTTGCGACGAGTGTAGTTGTAATTCTTTTTCATACGGTTAATCTGATTGCCTGTTTCGGGAATGCAACATTCGCACTGAAACGATACCTATTTCGGATTTCGGCAATACCTCTTTCGGGGTCTTTTTTTTGATACGTTCGCCCCACCGTCGTGGCGTGAACGAATAGTTGTTTACAGAAGTAAAATATTAACTTTGATGCAAAAGTACATAATTTTTTTAACTTGACGAAAATATGGCAAAAGTTTTAGTATTGGAACAATCAAAAAGTGTGCGAAACAATCTGCGCGAGCGATTGGAGTTTGAGGGCTACTCGACCGAGGGGGCTGACGATGCACAGAGCGCTGCCGGTATATGCAGTCGCATACCCTTCGACGTGATACTCACCGACGATATCAAGGCGGTACCCGACACCGACACCCCGTTCATCGTCATCTCCTCGAGCGGAAGCATCGAATCGGCCGTCGAGGCGATTCGCAGCGGAGCAACCGACTTTCTGACCAAGCCGATAGATATGAACCGACTCCTCTCGGCCCTGCGTCGCAGCATTGCCGACAGCTCGACCGAGAGTGCATCGGGCACAGAGTGCGCACCACATCGCACGACCACTCGCTCGAAGCGCAACAACGGCTCCACGCCACAACCCGCCATCGAGCCGATAGTCGGCTCGTCGGAGGAGATTTCGCACGTACGCGACCTTATCGACAAAGTAGCACCCTCGGAGGCGCGTGTCCTCATCACGGGCGAAAACGGCACGGGTAAGGAGCTCGTCGCACGGTGGTTACACGCCAAGAGCCGACGCTCGGCAGCTCCGTTCGTGGAGGTAAACTGCGCAGCCATACCCTCGGAGCTCATCGAGAGCGAACTCTTCGGACACGAGCGCGGAGCATTCACTTCGGCCGTAAAACAGCGCAAGGGCAAATTCGAGCAGGCGGATGGTGGTACGCTCTTTATGGACGAGATTGGCGATATGTCGCTATCGGCCCAGGCAAAGGTGTTGCGCGCCCTGCAGGAGCATAAGATTTCGCGCGTCGGCAGCGACCGCGACATCGAGGTCGACGTACGCGTGATTGCCGCCACAAACAAGAATCTTCCCGAGGAGATTGCCAAAGGCAACTTCCGCGAAGATCTCTATCATCGTATCGGGGTAATTGTGATTAAAGTGCCGCCTTTGCGTGCGCGACGCGGCGATGTGCCGGTGCTCATCAACCACTTCATCGGGCGTATCTGCGATGAGCACAACATTCCGCGCAAGCCAATCGAGGCCGAAGCGGTCGAGCAACTATCGAAGATGCGCTGGAGCGGCAACATACGAGAGCTGCGCAACGTAATCGAGCGACTCATCATCCTCAGCGGCGAGCGCATCACGCTCAACGATATACGAATGTATTGTTAGGGGCGAAGGTGCGACCGGCCCGAGGCGGGGCGTTAGCGCATTATCGCATCGTAGACCTCATCCGCGGTGTCGACTATCAGGTCGGCACCGTTTTCTATCAACTCCTCGCGCGAACGGAAGCCCCACGAAACGCCAATCGAATGCGCACCGGCGGCGTGAGCCGTCTGCATATCCACGCCCGAATCACCGACCATCCAGCAGTGCTCCGCATCGCCTCCGCACTCCTCGATAATCATCTGCAACAGAGCGGCATCGGGCTTCAGAGGAAAGCCCTCGCGATTGCCATAGACCGCAGCAAAAGGCACATCCGGAAAGAATCGCTCGATGAGTCGTTTCGTACCGGCATCGAACTTATTCGACGCTACGGCAAGCACCACGCCCGACGCAGAGAGACGGCGCAAGAGCGAATGTACACCATCGTACGGGCGCGAGTGGATATCGATATGTTCAAAGTAGTAGTCCAGAAAATCGCGTCGCGCAGCAGCGATATACTCCGCCGTACGCAACGGCTCGGGAATAGCTCGCTCGACCAGGCGCGTAATGCCGTTGCCGACAAACGAGCAGTACTCCTCGTAGGTGTGGCTCTCCATCGAGCGCAGGGCAAGCATATGGTTACAAGCGACGGCCAAATCGCCAATCGTATCGAGCAATGTGCCGTCCAAATCGAATACGACTAATCTGCGGGCTGACATTTGCGGTAGATCTTATATCCGAGCATCGCCACGAGGAGCGACATCAGCGGACTGATTATATTAAAGAGACAATATGGCAGGTAGGTGAGCGTCGATACGCCCAGCACCGTCGACTGTGTCATACCGCACGAATTCCACGGTATGAGCACCGAAGTAACGGTTGCCGAATCCTCAACCGAACGGCTCAAAAGACGGCCCTCCAGACCGCGCTTGCGGTAGAGTTCGCCAAAGGCTTGGCCCGTTACGATAATCGAGATGTATTGGTCAGCAGTCAACAGATTGCAAAAGAGGCCCGTGCAGAGCGTCGATGCCACAACACTTACCGTGCGGTAGACGACTCGCAGGAAGAGGTTTGTAATTGCGGCAAGCATACCGCTACCCGTCATCACACCACCGAAGCACATTGCACAAATCACAAGCCACACGGTGTTGAGCATACCCGACATACCGGCCGTCGAGACCAACTCGTCGAGCGATGCATCGCCCGTCGCAACTGCCGTATTGCTTGCGCAGATAGTCATCAGCCCCTTGAAGCCCGAGAACTCGCCGCCACCACCAATCGAGTGGAGCAGCTCCGGCTGAAAGAGGACAATCGCCACGCACGCCGCAACCACAGCCGCAAAGAGTGTGATGATGGCCGGCAGACGGCGGGCAATGAGAAATCCCGTTACGAGCGGCACGACGAAGAGCCACGGTGTAATGTTGAAGGTCGCGCGCAACGTATCGGATATGTAGGCGATATGTTCGGGCGAGTCGTTGCTATTGGTTAAGCTCACACCGAAAAATACACACAGCGCAATGAGGAACGACGGCACGGTCGTAATGAGCATATAGCGAATATGCTCGAAAAGAGGCACTTGAGCCGACGAGGATGCGAGCACCGTCGTATCCGACAGAGCCGAAATCTTGTCGCCAAAATATGCGCCCGAGATAATTGCTCCGGCAATCCAGCCCTCCGAGAAACCCTCCGCCTTGCCGATACCCATCAGCGCGACACCAATGGTGGCAATCGTCGTCCACGAGCTACCCGTAACCACCGAAACCACCGCGCAGATGATGCACGCCACACCGAGAAAGACCTTCGGATGGATAACCTCCAGACCGTAGCATATAAAGGCCGGCACGACACCGCTCACCATCCACGTTCCGGCAATCGCGCCGATAAAGAACAGGATGATGATGGCCGAAGCCGAGGTATGGATATTGTCGACAATCGCACTCTCAAGGCGTTGCCACCCGCAGCCACACACGCCCATTGCAAGCGCCACAGTCACGGATGAGGCGAGCAGAAGTGCAATCTGGCTGCCTCCGGCAATGGCATCCGCACCGAAGCACTTGATTACCAACGCCAAAATCGTCACGAGCACCACCAGCGGAATTATGGAAATCCACACCGACGGCAGTTTTGCCTCACAACCCGAATTTATATTGTTATCCGTCATATTTCAACCATCAAATATTGTAAACGGTTGCAAAGATATAAAAATTTTTGAAGTCGCCGAGCCCTCGTCCGCCCTATCGACCTCGGGCGAGCACACAAAAATAAAAATGCGGAATCGCCACAACGGGATTCCGCATTTGCTTTGCGCCACAGAGCGACCACCGCCAAGGCGACGCTAATCGTCGATGTCGATGAGGTGATTCTGCGCGTCGAATTTCAGTTCGATGTGCTTCGACTGATTTTGGAGCGTGAGCTCGGTCGAGTTGTTATCGCGCTCGATCTTCACGACAACCGCATCGGGATAGCTCTGCACAACGTACGACGCCAGCGCCGGCGGCACAATCTCCATAGGCACCGCTGCACTCTTACGCTCGACCTCCGTCCAACGACCATTGCCGTCGAACTCGATCTTCGAGCCATCCTCAAGGCGCACGTTATACTCGCTGTTGAAGATTCCGCGATCGACGGTTGCGTAGGTTATCTTTTGCGCGCCGAAATACTTAGAGATAAATGTTTTCGCTGCTGCCGGAATTTGGTCGGCTGCAATATGACGGTCATCGGCACTAACCGAAAATATCGTTGCCAAAAGGGCAATAGCCACAAGAATTGATCGTTTCATTGTGTATTGATAGTTTTAAGTTCTGTATCTATACTTATAACGAACAAATAGTGTGCCGTAGTGTGTACGCTCGCGCAATACGATGTATATTTTTAGAGCGGGAAGAGTTCGAGCTGGTCGATTTCGTGGTTGAACGTAACACGATGATATGGCGAGAGACCGTGCTCGCGCACAGCCAGACGGTGTTCGCGCGTCGGGTAACCCTTATTCTTCGCCCAACCATACATCGGATACTCGGCATCGAGGCGCATCATATACTCATCGCGGAAGGTCTTTGCCAAGACCGACGCCGCAGCGATATTTGCATACTTACCATCGCCCTTAACGACACACGTGTACGGAATATCGAGCTTCGTACGGAAGCGGTTGCCGTCGATTGCCAGGAACTGCGGACGCACGGCAAGCTCGCCGACCGCCTGCGACATACCCTCGAACGAGGCGTTCAGGATATTAATCTTGTCGATGCGCTCGGCCGTAACCTCCGCCACAGCCCACGCCACCGCCTCGCGGCAAATCACTTCGCGCAGCACGTTGCGATTGCGCTCGCTCATCTGTTTCGAGTCGTTGAGCAGCGGGTGGTGAAAATCGGGCGGCAGAATAACCGCAGCAGCAAACACGGAGCCGGCCAGACAGCCACGCCCCGCCTCGTCGCAACCCGCTTCGAGCAACTCGGTTTGATATGAAATTTCCAACATAATAAACAAAAGTACGTTTTTTTTCGCAAAAAGCACTAACTTTACATCGGAATAATGCACTTTTTGCAAACTTTCGCACGAATGAAAACATCGTCCGTAACATCGCAATCGAGTCTGCTCGCTACCCTGCTGCTACTATTAACCATAGTGGCCGGCTTTATACGTCAGGCATTTGCGCCATACGCAGCCGAGCTCTCCGAGTGCGAATTTATGCCTCGTTGGAGCGAAGCGTTGCTTGCGGCGTTGCTACTTTTTGCGACGGGCATTGCCGTCGGACGAACAGCAACCAAGATGGGTGCCTTCAACGGTTTCTGCACACTCCCAATCTCGCTATACGGTCTCATCGCCTGCGGAATATACCTCTCGCCACGCGCCCTGACCGTCGCTGCGGCATCGGCACTTACGGCACTCGGCGTGATGTTGCTCCTGCGCTCGCTCAACCGATTCGGCGACAAGAACTCGGTATTCTTTGCCGCCATACTCTTCGGCTCGGCTGCAATCGTATATGCACCGTGCGCCGTACTTATCGTGCCGCTCGGAGTGGCAATGGTGCTCTTTCCGCTCAACGTGCGTCAATCGATTATTGCCGTGTGCGGATGGTTGGTGCCGATATTCACGGCAAGCTACATAACGTGGTATGCCGGCGGCGAGTTCGGCAGCGTCGTGTGGCGCATCATCGAGGCATTCACCTCTCGCACGGAGTTCCCGCTCCAACCGCTGCCTATCCTTGCAACGGCCATCTGCGCCCTGCTGATGGTATGCGTCATTGCGGCCTTTCTGCTCTTCCGCTCGAATCGCTATTCGGTGTTGGTGCGCGTAAGAAAAGCGGTGCAGTTCAACGAATGGCTGTTTGTGGTATTGCTCGCGAGCACGGCATACATTGGCAATGTCGTGATGATGTTGCCGGTGCTGGCGATACCGACGGCAGTGCTTGCCGCATTCGCCTTCGACAAGATGACTTCGCAAGCCGCATCGATACTCTATTGGCTGCTTTGGGCCTGCTTTATCGCCCATCTATTCGTTGCGTGAGTTTTCTGCGCTCGATGCGAGTTTTCACTCTATCCAAACCATCCTCAAAAGTGCGCACAACGGGGAAATTGGCTCGAAACGGAGGCATTTTCGCGTTGCAAAACATTTTACTTTGCGAAGCGTGCAAAATTAAAAATTCTTATAAACTGAAACTTTTTTTGCACTTTTAGTGAAAATTTTTATCAAAATGTTTGTGTTTTAATAAAAAGATTGTACTTTTGTAATACAAATGTGGGGTTCTCCCACTTGCTCATTAACCTAACTAACCTAATATCGGAGCCCTGAGAAGTTGCCAGACTTTCAGGGCTTGTCTTTTGTTCGACAGGAGCGCAAAGCCGCTCTCCGAGCGAGCTGCGGAGCGCAAAAGTTTTCTATTTTGAGCTATTTTCGACCATTTTCAGGAGTTGTGATAAGGGGACGTAAATCGGGCCATAAGCGCCATAAAAAAATGGCCGCTCCGAGCAAACGAAGCAGCCATAACGATATACCAAATCGAGCAGATAGGCCTACTCGGTTCGCAATCGAAAAACAATCTTCTGACAATAGAGTTCACCCTCGTGCAGCAGCACCGACGGGAAGTCGTCGTGGTTGACTGCATCGGGATAGCCCTGACACTCGATGGCAACACCCGCATAGTTGCGATATCTGCCACCTGTCTTTGTCTCCGGACAACCGCACGAGAGCCAGTTACCCGTATAGACCATACAGCCCGGCTGCGAGGAGAGAATCTCAACCGAGCGGCCCGAACGCTTGTCGCGCAACGTGCCGACCTCGCCCAAGATATTGCGCTGCCAGCCGTCGACAACAAAGAAGTGGTCGTAGCCGGCAAAATCGCGGATATGGTTAAACTCCGAGTCGATGCCATCGCCCAAGCGGCGGAACGAGCGGAAATCCTGCGGCGTATCGGCCACATCGAGCAGCGCACCGGTCGGAATCTGCACGGAGTTCATCTCGAGCACCTTCGAGCAGTTGAGCTGCAACTCGTGGTCGAAAATATCGCCACTCGCCTCGCCCGCGAGATTCCAATATGTATGGTTTGTCAAGCAGAGAGGAGTCGTGCCGTCGCTCTTTGCAAGAAGCGTTATTTCGAGGTTATTCTCATCGTCGAAATCGTAGACAACCTGAACGGCAACCTCGTGCGGATAACCACAATCGCCATCCTCCGAGAGCAGCGTAAAGATCACACGGTCGTACTCGACACTCGACTCCCAGAGTCGATTCGAGAAGTTCTTCGTACCGCCGTGCAGATGGTTCGGGCCGTTGTTGACCTCGAGCGTATACTCCTTGCCCTCGATGGTCATACGACCACCCGCAATACGGTTTGCCACACGGCCCACCGTCTTGCCGGCACACGCTCCGTCGCCGAAATAGCTCATCGGCGAACGATAGCCAAGCACCACATCCTCAACCTTGCCATCGCGGTCGGCAAAGCGCACCGCAACAATGCCGGCACCGACATTGCTCAACTGCACCTCGCTACCCAACGCGTTGCGCATCGTATAGATTACTATCGCCTCGCCCTCGGGAGTTGCGCCCCAGATATGTTGTTCGACGGTCATACGCTTACTCTACGTCAACAGGTTTCACGTTGGCAATCAGGTAGTCGATACGGCGCAGCGTCTCCTCCTTGCCGAGGAATGCCGTTACGTCGTACATACCAGGGCCCTTGCCGGCACCAACCAGCGCCAAACGCAACGAGTTCATAATCTGGCCCATACCGTAGCCCTTCTCCTCGATCCAGCCGTGTACCACACGCTCGGTATTCTCGAGCGAGAAGTCGTCAATCGACGCCAGCACCTCGCGCACCTCGGCCAAATGAGCCGGATTCTCGCCCTTCCAATACTTACGCATCTGCTTCTCGTCGTACTCGGTAGGAGCAACGAAGAAGTACGAGGTCAAATCCCACAAATCACCAACGAACGTCGCACGCTCGCGCATAATGTATGCCGCGCGACCTGCAAGCTCGTCCGAAACCTCAATGCCGTGCTCGCGCAAAATCGGCTGATAGAGCACTGCAAGTTCCTCGGCCGACTTGTTGTGCATATACTGGGCGTTGAACCACTTTGCCTTATCGGGCTGGAAACGCGCACCCGACTTCGATACGCGGTCGAGCGAGAAGGCGTTGATGAGCTCCTCCATCGAGAAGATCTCCTGCTCGGTACCCGGATTCCATCCGAGCAACGCAAGCATATTGATGAACGCCTCAGGGAAATAGCCATCCTCGCGGTAGCCGTGAGCCGTATCACCCGTAGGCGACACCCAATAGAGAGGGAACACAGGGAAGCCCATCTTGTCGCCATCGCGCTTCGAGAGCTTACCGCCACCCGTCGGCTTCAAGAGCAGCGGCAGGTGAGCAAACTCCGGCTGCGTTGCCTCCCAACCGAATGCACGGTAGAGCAGGTAGTGCAGCGGCAACGAAGGCAACCACTCCTCGCCACGAATAACGTGCGAAATCTCCATCAAGTGGTCATCGACGATATTTGCGAGGTGGTAGGTTGGCAGAGCATCAACGCTCTTATAGAGCACCTTATCGTCGAGTGTCGAGGTGTTTACCTCCACATCGCCACGAATCAGGTCGTGCATCTTCACGGTCTCGTTCTCCGGCATCTTGAAGCGGACAACCCACACATCGCCGCGTGCGATACGCGCCTCAACCTCCTCCTGCGGGAGCGACAACGATGTAGGCAGAACAGTACGCACAGCGTAGTTATAGGCAAAGGTCTCGCCACGCTCCTCGTACTGCTTGCGAAGGGCCTCGAGCTCCTCCGAAGTGTCGAACGCATAGTATGCCCAACCTGCATCGACGAGCTGCTTGGCATACTTGAGATATATCTCGCGACGCTCGCTCTGGCGATACGGCGCGTGAGGGCCGCCATAGCCGACACCCTCGTCAATCTCGATGCCGCACCAACGGAGCGACTCGATGATATACTCCTCGGCACCCGGCACGAAACGCTGCGAGTCGGTATCCTCGATACGCAGAATCATCTTACCGCCGTGATGGCGCGCAAAAAGGTAGTTATACAGTGCGGTGCGAACGCCGCCGATGTGCAGAGGGCCCGTAGGCGACGGTGCAAAACGTACTCTTACTTCTCTTTCCATAAACTTCTATATTCTTTTTACTTTTCTTACAATCACTCTTTTATCTCTCTCCGTCGGAGTCGGCACACAGGGCTACTCCCACAGATTGCGCGGATAGACACCCTGCTCGATGAGCGACTCGATCTTCGCAACGAGCTGCGGCTTATCCTCCTTATAGGTTACGCCAAACCACTGCGACGAGGTCTTGAGCACCTTCATCGTCGCAACGCCACCGCCGATGAGGCGATTGACCATCAACGGAATGAAGAACTCGGCTTTAAGGTTGGTCTGCGTGCTCTCGGCCGAGAGGAACTCCTTGAATGCCTCCTGCGAATAGCCGAAGTAGTCGGGCGTGAAGCCGAAGAGGTTCATCGACACCGGCGTATTCTCCTCCAGAGCAACATCATCGCCCAGGTCGTGGAACACAATCACACCCTCGGCATTGCGCTCGATCTTCGTGCGCTCGACCATCGAGGTCAAGTTGCCACACTCGTCCACCGTGCAGACACCACGCGACACGGTACCGTTCTCCGAGAGGGTTTTGTTTACCTCGTAGCCGACCATACAATACTTGTTCTCGCAACCGTCCAGCTGGGAGAGATACTCGCCGATAACCTTATAGGCGTTCTCGCCATAGAAGTCGTCGGCATTAATAACGGCAAACGGCGTCGTGATTGCATCCGCAGCCATCATCACGGCGTGGTTCGTACCCCACGGCTTTTCGCGGCCCTCCGGCACGGAGAAGCCCTCCGGCAGATAGTCGAGCTCCTGATATACGTACTCCACCTCGATTCTGCCACCGAAACGCTCGGCATTGAACACCGAACGGAAATCGTCAGCAAACGAGTGGCGGATAACAAACACCACCTTGCCAAAACCGGCACGAATTGCATCGTAGACCGAATAGTCGATAATCGCCTCGCCGTTAGGACCTACACCGTCCATCTGTTTGAGCGAGCCGTAGCGCGAGCCCATACCCGCAGCCAGCACCAAAAGAGTTGGTTTTACCATAATTTTTTCGTTGTATGTTTTATATTTTATGTATCAATATTTAACCCATATTCTCGTCAATGAGGCGCGGGATGTTGCAACCTATCGTGTTGCCCACAATCGATACCGCCCACGGCGCCAACAACGCAACATCGAAATTTCCGTTCGCAGCGTAAGTCGTATAGTAGAACACATCCGCTATACAGTGAGGCAAACCGCACAAAATAAACAGCGGCACACCAATCAACGTCGGAATAAACGTCTCTTTGCGGATTGCACACCATACGCAAATATGCATTATGATGCCCGTTATGGCAGATTTACACAGCAAACCGAGATAGGTGCTCTGCAATCGCTTTTCAACTATCGAAGTAACGCTCGCCGAAAGATCAACGTCGGCCACCCACGCAAGCGCGGCAATAAGCGCAACTCCGACCGAGTTCAGGAAGAGCATCGTGAACAATTTGCGCCAATCTGCAGCGGAGGTGAAATTGCACACACCAACCCATCCCGTATACAAATTACGCTTACCCGTACAGATTACCGACACCAATCCGAACGAGAACAGCACCGCTCCCAGGACACCGCCGGTGGTTGTGCAGGCCAATGCTCCGATTCCGATGAGCAGTCCACACCAAATTGACAATTTACGCATAGGTTTCTTCCGTTTTTTTGCTCCGCTCGGTGCTCGGCAACATACCGCCCCGCACCAACAGAGGAGTCGCTCGGGCACACCGTCCCAAAATCGTACAAAGTTACGAATTATTTATAATTCTAACAAGCCGTAGCGAAGAAAGCGCTCGCGGAGTGCTTTTTTTCGCAAAAAAGGTTGCATTTTACGTTTAAACTTACTATTTTGCGGGAGCAAAATCTAGTATACTATGAAACGATTAATAATTCTTGCGGTTGCGCTGCTCGCATCGAGCACCATCGCATCAGCACAAGAGGGCGCACAAAAGAGCGTCGCAGCAGAGAGTCAGACCCTTGAAAAAGCGCTGTCAATGCCTCTAACGAAGAAGGAGCAACAAAAAAGTCTCATCTACCGATACGGCGAACGCAATTGGTTCGGTACAGTGCAAGCCAGCATTATGATATTTTCGCCACAAGAGGTTGCGGGTGGTGCAAAATTCATCGCCGGCTACAGCTTTAATCCGTGGATTTCGGTGGGTGGCGGCTTCGGCGTACATTATATGGATTGGTCAGACATCTCGGATTCGGTCTACATACCTGTAAACGCGCATTTTAGAGTAAACTTCCTCGACCGCAGAGTAACGCCATACTTCGTAGCCGATGCCGGAGCGATGTTCTACATAGGCAAGTTTGCAGGGGTTGAGAAGCTCGACACTGACATCAAGCCATATCTCCATCCGGAGTTGGGTATCGGTATCCGATTCAACAAGGGTCAGATGCTCAACATCGGTGCAGGTTTCGCATATTTTTTCCCTGCCTACTGCGCAACTGTAAACATTGGTTTTACTCTGTAAAATCCAAATAAACAATACAATATAGAGGGTATGAAACGGTTAATGATTTTAGCGATTGCGCTGCTCGCATCGAGCACCATCGCATCAGCGCAAGAGGACGCACAGACAACCACGAATACTCCACAACAGAGCATTCAGGAGCAATCGTCGGAGCTAAAAACAGAAAAGCCAACCAAAAAGAGAAACAACTATTTCCGACGCGGCTATTTCGGCATAGTCGATGGTAGTGTTGCGGCATACATCTTAGGTGGTCTCGTCGGAGGTATTGACATCATCAACGGACACAACTCCGATTGGTTTGGCATCGGTATAGGTGTGGGCTGTCGCGCCGGAATGGGAAAAGAGGTTGCTATTCCGATATATGTTCACTTAAGAGCCGAAATCCTCAACAGACGAGTTACCCCAATTATTTTGGCTAATATCGGATATTCGTACGGCTTTGGAGAGAAACCAAAATACAATGAAACGATGTGTTACACACCGGCATCAATGGTCGGCTCAAACTTTTTCGCAGAGGCCGGTATCGGCCTTGGTATCAGAGTCAGGCAGAAGGGTTTAATCAGTTTATCTATTATGCCGTCGTTCTTTACCAAGACATCCGCCAACGGCATAAAATTGGGCATTGGATACAAGTGGTAGAATCCAAACAGACAACACAATATCAGACCACAAAAAGACGTTCGATTGCAGCAATGCATCGGGCGTCTTTTTTTGCGCTTGTAGTTTTATTGCGCGCAGGGTTTGTAAATCCCGTACAAAAGTTGTACTTTTGTAGAAAATTGTACCTATGGCAAACGAAAAGAGAGGCGGATGGTGGCGACGTATATTTCGCAAACTCCGCATAAGCATATCCAATCCAGAGACGGCTCGCGAGAGTTGGTATACCCATATTTCGCCCGTCGGAATCGGCACGGCGCTCACGGCGCTCACGTTCATAATCTTCGGCATACTGCTGCTTCTGGTGGCATACACCCCGTTGCTCGATATGCTGCCGGGTTATAGAACCGATGCCAGCAAGTCGCGCGAGACACTCATCCGAAGTCTGATTCGCATCGACTCGCTCGAACGCAAGATGAACGACATGCTCATCTACAACGAAAACCGAATCCTCGTGGTCGACGGCAAGACGCCAACGATGCGCACCGTGCAGAACGACACGACGGCACGCAACAAGCAGATTGTTCCGCCTTCGAAGGCCGACTCGCTCTTCCGCCGACAGATGGAGAACGACAACGCCTATGCACTCAACACCTCGACGAGCAACGCACACAGCAGCATCAGCGCCGTAAAGCCGTTGGATGGCATCATCGCCGAGCGTTTCAATGCCAAGGTGGGCCTGTACGGCGTACGCATTGCAAGCACTCCGTCGTCGCAGGTTATGGCGATTGCGGCCGGCACGGTTACGGCAGCCGACTGGATTCCCGACAGTGGCAACTGCATCACGATTCAGCACGATGGCGGTATGACATCAGTCTATCGCCGTATGTCGAGCACGATAGCCGCCAAAGGTCAGCGAGTGGCAAGCGGCGAGGTAATCGGATATTCGTCCGAGGAGGAGGGCGACACGCTCTTCGAGTTTGAGCTGTGGATGGGTGGCAAACCGCTCGATCCCGAGGCATACATTATCTTCTAACAAATTAACATCCCAAACAACAGATATGAAACAACGAATAGCTTTGCTCGGTTCGACCGGCTCGATCGGTGTGCAGACACTCGATATCGTGCGCGAGAATGCGGAGCAGTTCGAGATAATAACCCTTACGGCGCACTCAAACTGGGAGCGTCTGGCCGAGCAGGCACGCGAGTTCGACGCTGACAGCGTAGTCATCGCCGACGAGCAGTATTACGCCCGTCTGCGTGATGCGCTCGCCGACACCGACATCAAGGTATATGCCGGCGAGGATGCGGTGGCGCAATGTGCCGCAGCATCGAACATCGATGTCGTTGTAAATGCGCTGGTCGGCTATGCCGGAATGGCTCCGACGCTGCGCGCAATCGAGCAGGGCAAGAAGATTGCACTCGCCAACAAGGAGTCGCTCGTCGTGGGTGGCGAACTGGTGATGCGCGAGGCGCTCCGGCACCACGCGCCAATTCTGCCGATTGACTCCGAGCACTCGGCAATATTCCAATGTCTGATGGGCGAAACATCGCCAATACGTCGCCTCATCGTGACGTGCAGCGGTGGCTCGCTGCGCGACCTTCCGCGTGAGGCACTCGCCGACGTTACGCCCGAGCAGGCACTCCGCCATCCGCAATGGACGATGGGGGCAAAGATTACGATCGACTCCTCGACACTCGTCAACAAGGGTTTCGAGGTTATCGAAGCACATTGGCTATTCGGCATCGAGCCGGAGCGCATATCGGTCATCCAGCACCCGCAGTCGATCATCCACTCGATGGTCGAGTTTGAGGATGGCGCTATCAAGGCACAGCTCGGTACGCCGGATATGCGTATGCCGATTTCGTTCGCTCTGCTCTTCCCACAGCGCGCAATGCGCAGCGAGGAGCGATTCAGCTTCACGGACAATCCGTCGCTCACGTTCTGCGAGGTAGACCGCGTGAAGTATCCGGCACTCGACATCGCATACGATTGTCTGCGTCGCGGCGGTACGGCCGGCTGTACGATGAACGGCGCAAACGAGGTGGCGGTGGCTGCTTTCTTGGCGCACAAGTGCGGCTATCTGGACATCGTTCGCACCATCGAGCACGCGCTCGGCAAGGCATCGTTCACGCTCCACCCTACCGAGGAGGATTTGGCTGCGGCAAATGCCGAATCGCGCGAGTTGGCAGAGCGTTTTCTTAAGTTGTAAATCATAAAAAACAGGATAGACAAAAAGTTATGGAGATTTTTATCAAGTTAGTACAATTCTTTTTGAGTTTGACGCTGCTCATCACCGTCCACGAGTTTGGACACTTCATCGTGGCGCGTCTGTTCAAGATTCGTGTTACGAAGTTCTACATATTCTTCGATTGGGGATTTTCGCTCTGCAAATTCCGCCGAGGCGAGACAGAGTATGGTCTGGGTTGGTTGCCGCTGGGCGGCTACTGCCAGATTGCAGGTATGGTCGATGAGACGCAGAACGCCTCCGACCTTGCTGCCGAGCCACAGCCCTGGGAGTTCCGCTCCAAGCCGGCGTGGCAACGCTTTCTGGTGCTCGTAGCGGGTGTTACGATGAACCTCCTGATGGCGTTCGTCATCTACTGCGGCATATCCTATGCGTGGGGCAGTTCGTACATCGCAAACGAGGATTTGACCTACGGCTACAACTTCAACGAAAAGGCCGAATCGCTCGGCTTCCGCGATGGCGACCGCGTCGTATGCATCGGTGGCGAGCATATCGTAAAGTATAACACCATCCTCACGAAGGTGCTGCTGGCCGACGAGGCAACCAATGTGGTTGTTGTCCGCAACGGCGAGCGCGTACGCTTCACGATGCCGTACGAGCGACTCAACGAGCTGCGCAACGAGGGCGACTATGTGGGCTTCTACGAGCCGCGTATTCCGTTCATCATCGACAGCGTTGTCTCGGCCGAGGCGTTGACGGCAGGCCTGATGCGTGGCGACCGCATCGTAGGTATCGATGATGTGGCGGAAGACGACTTTACCGCATACGGCGAGCTCCTCACCGCTCGCGCAGGACAGGAGGCAGTACTTGCAGTTGAGCGCGGTTGCGACACGCTGAAGATTGCCGTGCCGATTAGTGCCGACGGTATGATTGGCGTCATCCGCAACCCATATCTCCAGCCACGCACGGAGCACTACTCGCTCCTCGAGTCGATTCCGGCCGGTGCGCGTCTGACGGCAAACACCGTGAAGGAGTATTGGCAGCAGCTGAAGATGATCGTAAAGCCCGACACAGGCCTCTACAAGCAGGTGGGTGGCTTTATCTCCATCGCCAACATCTTCCCGACCAGCTGGGATTGGCATCGCTTCTGGTCGATGACGGCATTCCTCTCGATTATCCTTGCCATAATGAACATTATCCCTATCCCGGGCCTCGATGGCGGACACACGCTCTTCACGCTTTGGGAGATGGTTACTCGCCGCAAGGTGAACGACAAGGTGTTGGAGGTAGCGCAGTATGTAGGCCTTGCACTGATACTGTTGCTGCTCGTCTTTGCCAACGGTAACGACATATACAAACTCTTCAAATAACACACTCACACCCCCACACTATGGCAAAAGTCAAGCGTGCATATTTCTGTCGCGAGTGCGGTTACGATGCGCCGAAATGGCTGGGGCGTTGCCCGTCGTGCGGTGCGTGGAACTCCTTCACGGAGGAGATAATCGCCAAGCAGAGTTCGTCCGTTCCGGCCGTTGTTGCAGGCGGTGCACTGCCCGTAGCACGACCTCAGCGCGTGCGCGATATTCAGACCGGCACAACCGAACGTATAGACACCGGCAACAGCGAGGTTAATCGCGTGCTGGGTGGCGGATTGGTGCGTGGCTCGCTCGTATTGCTTGGTGGTGAGCCCGGCATCGGAAAGTCGACGCTCTCGCTACAGCTTGCCCTCTCGGCAAACTCGCTCAAAACGCTCTACGTCTCGGGTGAGGAGTCGGCCGAGCAGATTCGTATGCGAGCCGAGCGAATCGGCATCCACAACGAGGAGTGCATCGTGTACACGGAGACGCTGCTCGAGAATATCATAGCACAGATGGACGAGTTGCAACCCGACGTGGTGGTCATCGACTCCATACAGACAATGTACACCGATCTGGTCGAGTCGTCGGCCGGCAGCGTGTCGCAGATTCGCGAGTGTGCCGCTACGCTGCTCAAATACGCCAAGTCGACGGGCACGGCGGTATTCATCATCGGCCACATAACCAAGGAGGGAACAATTGCCGGACCGAAGATTTTGGAGCACATCGTGGATGTTGTGCTGCAATTCGAGGGCGACAGCAACAACATATACCGCATTTTGCGAGGCATTAAAAACCGTTTCGGAGCGACGGCCGAGATTGGCGTATTCGAGATGCTGGGCGACGGTCTGCGCAGCGTGGAGAATCCATCGGAGGTACTGCTCACGCACTACGACGAGCCACTGAGCGGCATTTCGGTAGGTGCGGCGGTGGATGGCGTGCGCCCATATCTGATCGAGGTACAGGCACTAGTCGGACAGGCGACCTACGGCACTCCGCAGCGCAACACGACGGGCTACGACACACGCCGAATGAATATGTTGCTGGCCATATTGGAGAAGAGAGTCGGAATGAAGATGTTCCAAAAGGATGTCTTCCTGAACTTCGCAGGCGGTTTCCGCATCGCCGATACAGGACTCGACCTGGCAGTCGTCGCGGCGGTCATTTCGTCGTACTTCGATCGCCCGCTACGCGAAGGTTTGGCACTCGCGGGCGAAGTGGGCCTTTCGGGCGAGGTACGCCCTGCACCACGCACCGAACAGCGCATAGCCGAGGCGGCACGATTGGGCTTCCGACGCATCGTGGTTTCGGGTTATGCAGCAAAGCAGCAGAAGAAGATTTCGGGCATAGAGGTTATCCGCATCAACAGCATCACGGAACTTGCCCGCCATATATTCGATAGCCGAAGCGAGGAGCAATTCAACGATTAGTATTCCAGACGCCAGGCAACTTCGTCACGCAAGAATTTAGCGGTTGGCGTATCGCCCGACAGAGCGAGCAAACGGCTCACTGTCGGGCGATTTTTTGTTATGAGCGACACGGCAAGCGCCACAGCACCCTGCGCTGCAAGATGGTTATCGGGGAAGCTACGCACCACGCGCTCGATGGCCGACGCAGCACACTCGGCCGAGACTCGCTCGCTACGCGCAGCAGCAAGCATCGCGGCATAACAGAGCAGTTCATTGGGCTGCGAACTCCACGCCGTGAGCAACTCCTCGATGGGCTCGACGCGACATAGTAACGCCTGGGCCGCCTGCTCGGCAACCTCCGAATTGATAATACCCTCTGCCCAAAAATCGGCATCCTCCACACTGCGCACCTCGGCCGGCGAAGCCGTCCAGAGGGCTATGATACGCAACTCGCGCACCTGCTGGCGATAGAGGTAGCGGGCAAAACCATCATCCTCGCCCACGCCACGCGCCATATCGCGCAGCGTATGAATCGCCACACCGTAGTTGAGCCCGTATGCCGCTCCATAACAGCAAAACGAGTCGAGCACCGCTCCGTTCATTGCTTTACGGAGTGCGCCAAGCAGTGCGACCATACGCGAAGTGTAGTTCTCCACCGACAGATAATTGTATAATAGGGGTTATTTTACAGGGACAATCTCGATCTGCGAGCCAAACTGATAGATATCGAGCTCTGCCGCAGCAATCTCGCGCACACCACACAGCAACACCGTCTGGCACGCAGCCGGCACAGCGTAGGTGTGGCGAACTTTTGCCTTCTCGTCCGCAAGCGGGATATACGACACATCCGGCTGCGACGGCTCGAAGTGAAGCATCACGGCCTCGCCCGCAAGGTCGGAGAGAGCAACGACGCCCGCATCGTCGCGATAGCGGCAAAGTACATAGTCGCGATTATCGGCCGTAGGCGTAACGACGAAACGATGCTCCGAGTGCTCGACACTCTCGCTGCCATAGAAGAGCGAGAGCAACTCCGACTCCAGACGAGCAATCTCGTCCAACGCCGATTTCAAACCCGCACCAAAGACATACTCGCCCGCATCGCCCGTGATGAGCTCCATACGATGACGACGCAACGAGAAGATCATTTCGGCAGCGGCAGCCGCCTGCTGCTCCTGCGTCATCACTCGGCCATCCGTACGATACGACGGCAACGACATCGCAACGGCCGAGCCGTCGTGCGACGTAATCGCCTGCTCCGGATGCGAACCCGAGAGGATTGTTGCCGATAGCAGCTCACACTCCGTACGCGACGCAAGCGATGCGCGCACACCGAGATACTTCTGCGCGTAGCGAGCCAACTCGCCAGGCGTAAAGTTACGCTTCTCGACGCGAAGCACCACCGTTACACTGCTCTGTGGTTGCGAAAAATGGAGTGTTCCGTTATCCTTATAAACACCTACACGCTGGATGGATTGAGCCATTGCTACAATCGACATACAGCTGATAATTGCCAAAATCAGAAGTCGCTTCATCTTTTTCAAACTATTCTTTTCCGCGAAATTAACTCTTTTCGCGCGATATTCAAAATTTCAGATAAAATTCCTTGGTCAAAGCACGATATTCTGCGCTGAATTCTCCTCGCACTTTGGTCCCGATGGTAAGCTCCTCGGTGAGCGTCGGCTTCGCGTTATGCTCACGCGCAAACTCCGCCATCACACGCTTCACCGCGCCACCCGTCACCGAGCGCACATCGCATCGTCGCACCATCGCAAGGCGTGTCTCGGAGGCAAACTGCTCCATCTGCTCCGGTGGCAGAATGAGCGACAAACGGCCCTGCGCGGTGAGCAGACGCTCGGCCGTACGGGCCAATTCTGCAAAGGTTATCTCGGTCGTATGGCGTGCCATCGTACGGCGCGCATCGGGCGAGAGGAGCGAATCAACGAAGTACGGCGGGTTGGAGACAATCACATCGTAAACCGACTCACCTTCGAGCATCTGCGCCGGCAGGCAAAGCGCCTGCAGACGGTCGCTCCACGGCGAACGCTCGAAGTTATAGGCTGCACATCGCGCTGCCGACTCGTCGATATCGACACCCACGATATGCTCGGCCCTGCTACGCTCGGCTGCCATCAGCGCAATTACGCCCGTACCCGTACCCAGATCGAGCACGCGACAAGCATCCGTGAGGTCGCACCAAGCACCGAGCAGCACACCATCCGTGCCGACCTTCATCGCCACGTCGCTCTGCTCAACCTCGAAATGCTTAAATCGAAAAACCGACATACGCCTCCCCCCCACTGTTATTGTTTCAAAAAGCCGTCGATACCCGCACCAAAGAGCGAAAAATCGTAACGCACGGGATCCTCCGCATCGAAACGACGCAAGCTCGCGGTAATCTGCTCGGTTGCACGCCAATCGCTTTGACGACGCGTGAGCAGGCCCAACTCGCGGCCCATATTTCCGGAGTGAACATCGAGCGGAAGGTAGAGCGCCGACATCGGAATACGGCCCCAATCGCCGAAATCGACACCCCTATCGTCGTGACGCACAAACCAGCGTGCGTACATATTCAGTCGCTTGCAGGCAGCACCCTTGTCGATGGACGAAAAGTGCTTCTCGCAATGCGTATCGTGGTCTATCGAAAAGAACTCGCGACGAACGTGCGACAGCACCGTTGCCATATTGCCCAGCTGCTCGTAGGCGCTCTGGAAGAGCCCGCCAATCGAGCCGTAACGCTCGCAGACGGAGCGCATTGCCCGCACGAAATCGACAAAATCGCCACCGTTGAACGTGCGGTGGACAAACGTGCGCAGACGTGCCAAATCCTGCTCCGAGTGGTTGCATACGAAGTCGTACGGCGCACCATCCATATACTCGACCATACGACGCGCACTGCGGACTATCGCCTTGCGGTTGCCCCAGGCGATGGTTGCAGCCAGAAAGCCGGCAATCTCGCGATCGCGCACATCCGAGAACGAGTGCGGGATGCTTATCGGATCGCACTCGATAAACTCCGGCCGATTATACTTATCGTGCAAAAATTCGAGCGTATCGCGCAACTGTTCGTATGTCATATCAGAGTATTCGGCCATCGCTCATAACTATTTTTCGGTCGGCCGACGAAGCCAACGTCTCGTCGTGCGTAACCAACACAATCGTCTGTCCCAACTGCGTACGCACATCGTATAGCAGACGCTGTATCTCGTCTCTGTTTCGTGTATCAAGGTTACCGGTCGGTTCGTCGGCAAAGAGCACCGACGGGCGATTCATCAGCGCACGCGCTATCGCCACGCGTTGCTGCTCACCACCCGACATCTCCGACGGACGATGCGTCGAGCGGTGCTGCATACCGACCATTTCGAGCAGCTCCTTCGCACGATATTCCGCCTCGCGACGCGACACTCCGCCGATGAGCGAAGGCATCATAACATTCTCCGCGGCCGAGAACTCCGGCAACAGATGGTGGAATTGGAATACGAAGCCGATATGACGATTGCGGAAACGGGCCAACGCCTTCGAGTCGAGCGAGGCAACATCCACGCCCGCAATCTCCACTCGGCCGCTATCCTGCGGCAACAGCGTTCCGAGAATCTGCAACAGCGTACTCTTGCCGGCCCCGCTTGCGCCGACAATCGCCACAATCTCCGCCTGCGCAACCTCCAACGTAACGCCTCGCAGCGCCTCGACCGAGCCAAATCGTTTATGTATATCCGTTGCCTTTATCATATCGCTTAATTTATAAAAGTTTCATACATCTTTATGGTATGCACCGCTTCGCGCACATCGTGCACACGCAGAATCGACGCACCCTGACGCAACGCCTCCCAGCTGAGCACCTGCGTACCGCAGAGCGCATCCTCGGGCGCAATATCGAGCAGGCGCGTAATCATCGACTTGCGCGAGAGCCCCACCATCACCGGATAGCCCGCCTCGCAGAGTCGGTGCAGTCCACGCAACAACAAGTAATTCTGTTCCAAGCTCTTCGCAAAACCAAAACCTGGATCGAGCACAATATTCTCGGCCCTTATGCCACGCTCACGCAGCTGCTCGGCCCGAGCAAGCAGATCGCCACACACCTCCGCCACAACATCATCATACGAGAGCATCTGCTGCATCGTCTGCGGCGTTCCGCGCATATGCATCACGACGTACGGCACATCGAGCTCGGCCACCGTCGGCCACATCTGCTCGTCGGCCTCGCCACCCGAAATATCGTTTACCATAACCGCTCCAAAACGGTCAACCGCACGACGCACCACCTCCGAGCGGAACGTATCGATCGAAATCGGAATATCGGCACTCACGCTCCTCACAGCCGCCACTCCGCGCTCGACTCTGCGCCACTCCTCTTCAAGCGGTACATCACAAGCACCCGGACGCGACGAGTAGCCACCGATGTCGATAATCGACGCACCCTCCGCGATGTGGCGCTCGATGAGTGAGCGCAACTCCTCCGCCGACGACGCACCACGACGGCTGTCGGCATAGAACGAATCGTCGGTAAGATTGACAATTGCCATCACCTGCGGACGACGCAGATCTATATCAAGCAGTTGGTTATTCATCTTTAGCATTGCTCTTGCGGGCTGCCATCACACGCAGACGGTGGTCGAGCTCCGCAACATCCTTCTCGACATCCTCCAGCAAGATATTCACAATCGAGTAGTCGGCACGGCTCATCAACTCATCGTCCGACGCTTGTGCCGCCATACGCAACTCTATCTTCTCGCGCGAGACTCCGTCGCGCTTCATAGCCCTCTCCAGACGAAGCGACGCCGGTGCAAGCACAGCCACCGCAACATCGACCACGTCGTCGAAATGCGCCTCGAAGAGGATTGCCGCCTCGAGAATCACATAGTCGCCCGATTGTTCGGCTGCCCAACGCTCAAAATCCTCACGCACCGCAGGATGCACAATGGCATTGAGGCGTTGCAACTGCTCGTCGCAACCGAAAACCCGACCTGCAAGGTATGCCCTATCGAGCACACCGTCGCGATAGCACTCTGCGCCAAATGCCCCAATAAGCGACTCGCGCAGCGACTCCGAGCTGTTCATCAGCTCCTTGGCACGCTCGTCGGCCGAATAGACCGCCACACCACGCTCGGCAAACATTTCGCAGACGGTACTCTTGCCGCTACCGATACCTCCACAAACTCCGACTCGTAACATCTTTCTGTTAGTTTTCGTTGTTCGACACCACGACATCGGGCACAACGCCTATCGAGAGCAACTTGATGTCGCTCAATCGTATAGCGATGGCATTTTGCAGCGACTGTGCCTCGATATGCAGACGACGCGTTGTTGAGTTAGCGTCGCACACACCCGTAACGTCCGACACCTCACTCCACTGCAACTCGGCGAGCGGAATCGAGATACGACGCGACGAGGAGATAAAGTAGCCAAAGAGGTTCGTCCCCTTACCCTCGACCACACAAGGCACATTATAGCGGTGGTTGCCGATCTTCACACTCACGTTCATATCGGTTGTATACGTGTAGTTGAGCTTGGCGATATACCACAGGACGAACGACACCACAAAAAGCATAATAAACACGGGCGAGATGTAGCGCATCAGCGACCTACACCACCCTTTAACCATATCTATAAATCGTTTCATACCAACAAAGATACGAAAAAATCCCGAACATCTTACGACATTCGGGATTATTTAGTGCATCACGCCTCACTCTACTCCTCGAGCCAAGTGCCAAGCTCCGTATAAATCTTACGAGCGATAAAATCCATCGCCTTTGCCGACGGATGACAACCCTTGCCCGTCGACGGGTTGTAGTCGTGTTTCGGCATATAGGTCTGGTCGTTATAGCCGTTTACGGCAAGCAGGTCGACAACCTTTGCACCATAGTGCTCGGCAATCTTATGCGTCGACTGCTGGATGCCCGTCGTGAGGTAGTCGCCGATGATGCAGACGATCTTTACCTGCGGGTTACGCTCACGAATCAGGCAGATGAGTTTGATGTATGCCTCGCAGAAGGTCGTATCGTTCAAGGCCTCGATTTGCGCGCGGGTTGTAGCGGCATCGGCCACAGCAAAGAGCCCCTGCATAATCGAGTCGCTCGGAGCCGATGTGCTACGCATTGCAACACCCGGAGCGAGTTTATCGACATTGTGAGCATAGTCGTTCGTACCGCCGTGAATCAGCACGATATCGGCAGTACCCAAACCCTGCTGATTGATGAATCGCGTACAGAAATCCTGACCATACCACGACTGCGAGCTGGAGCCCGAATTGGTCGTACGCGCTACGGCCGTTCCCGAATAGGCAAGATTGCGCTCCAGACGGGCGTTCTGCATATAGTCGTAGATGAGCTGCCACCAATAGGTCTGGCCCACGAGATTCAGGTCGCCGTCCATCGTCGGATAGTGCGCGCCATAGCTATAGGAGATATAGCCACGGAAGGTCGAAATCGAGTCGCCGATGACGCTCACCTTCTTTGGCGGAGCCGTTACGGGCTCGGTATTCTTCGCAAGACCGGAGATTACAGGATAGCCATCCACACCTGCCTCCCACGACCGCAATGCGATACCCTCGACCGTAGGATGGGCCGCAACGTAGCTGTTGAGCTTGCCGAGCAGCGTGCCGTCGGTCATCTGCGTCACCTGCAACGCCGTACTGCCATCGCCCTTAATATTTGAGTTGTACGATGAGTCGTATGGCTGTGTACCCTCGCAATAGTAAGCCGAGTTAATGGTCGTTACATCTGCTATTCGACCGCCAATCGCGCCATAGTTTATCAACGAATATGATGTAATCGGAGCATCGTCCAGCGTAATTGCACCGGAGGTAACATCCGAATAGAGGCCCTCAATCGTAACCTCCTTCGCACCGTTGCGGAAGCCCGTGATACCACCAATACCTGCTTTCGAAGAGGTCGAAATCCAGAACGAAAGGCCTCGCAGGATGGTCGGACGCGCACACACGTTGGCAAATACCACGACACCCGAGCCGTGAATCCAACCGGTGATACCGCCAGCAAGGTTGTAACCGTTCGAGTTAAGACCCGTCGAGAAGAGGTCGCCACCGCCACACATCGAGTTGGTAACCACGACAGTAGCTGCGGCCGAATTAGGACGCGTATAACCCACGATACCGCCCAGCGAGTGGCACGCACGAACGTCGGCGTACGACACACAGCCGTCAATGATACAGCTGCTCGTAGTGTATGCCGCACCGGCAATACCGCCGCAATAGTCGTTATAGGTGATAACCGAAGCCGAGCCCTGCACAACGCAGTTGCGAATCTCGCCCGCGCTGAAATAGCCCGAAATACCGCCACAATAGTCACCCTGCGAACCAACGCGGCCCTCAACAACGCAGTCGCTGACCGTACCGCCATAATGACCGCCGACAATACCACCGCAAGAGTGGGCATTATTGAACAGCTCGGCGCTGCTCGTCACACGGCAACCCGTAACATTCGAATTATTCAACTCGCCAACCATACCGCCGATACGCTTACCCATCGAGGCAACATTACCCGAGAGCGTACAACGCTCGATGAGAGCACCGTTTGTTGCGTAGCCGACAATACCGCCACTCTGGACAAAATCCTCGTTGATACTCTTGATTGTCGAGGTGGTCGTACAGCCCACAACCCTGCCGCCGCTCATCCAAGCAACGATACCGCCACTCATCGCGGCCGTTGTGTACAAATTGCTGTTCATCACGCAATCCTCAACGGTCGACGATTCGGCACAACCCGCAACACCACCGACCTTACCGCCGGTACCGTTGTTGGTGAATCCGTCGATGACGACTCTCCGCACGGTTGCGTTCTTCAGATAACCGAACATACCACAAGGTGCCGTATTGCTCTGCGGAATAACGATACCGCGCACCGAGAAGTTGCCACCATCGTACACGCCCTCGAACGGAAGCGTTTCCGAGCCGATTGGCGAGAACGACACATTCGAGAGGTCGATATCGGCAATCTGCTTGTAATGCTTGTTGCGATAGGTGCTGCCCGACAAGGCGCACGACGTAGAGAGCGTTACCAAATCCGCTGCATCGTCAATCAGATACGGATTCTGTGCACTACCATCGCCTCCACCGAACGAGCCCGTAACACTCTGTCGGTAAGCAGCTTTCGAGAGGTCGATATTCACGTCGTAGTAGTGGTTGCGCTCGACCGTCTTGGCATAGTCGTAAGTGTAGATTGCCTTATCGGTCGTAATGGTCAGGAAGCCCGAATATGCGTTCGGTGCAACTACCATATACACCATCTTCGACTGCTCCTTCGACGAGCCGATAGCATAAGGCGTCGAGAGTGTTGCGACCGCATAGTTGACATCGCCCGACGCAAGGCCCCACTCTGCTCCACCAACTGCTGTGGCGTCGAGCAGGAACTCGCCCGTCATAGCCGTATCGCCCGAGGAGAAGCTAATCGACGAGAGTTTCTCGCCGGCATAGCTGCCCGAAGCGTAGACCTTGAAGCAGAGCAAGCTGGCCAACGGACGCATATATACCGTAGGAATTGTCTCCGTCGTGAGCGTCAGTACGCCCACCATAGGCATCATCGACGCATCGAGCACATTCGGCTCGACACTCTGACGCGACGGAATCGTAAGGTGTACATTCGAGCTGCCGTACGCATCGTTCACATCCGAGAACGGATGATAGACATACATCCTGTCGCCCGCTGCGAACTGCTTGGTTGTCACGGCACAATAGCCCCTGCCATCCTTCAACTGCACATCGGCATAGGTGTTCGGCGTAGGCAATGTCGACGCGATGTATACACCCAGACGCTCGTCGCCCTCCCAAGCGTATTGATGGTTCTCGAAGGTAATACGCGACGACTCGTCGAGATCGACATAGAAGCCCCATTCGGTGGCAGATGGAACGAACTCCTCGTTCGGCGCATCCGTCGAACACGACGACGCAGGAAGAAGCACTCCCAGCGCCACAGCCAAATAGTAAAATACCTTTTTCATACCTATTCACCTTTTAGAGATTATCCTCACCTCCATAATCCGGCTGCTCGATTCCGTTATTCGAGACCGAATAGCCACGCTCGATTTGCAGAGCGATCTCGACGAGCGCAGGCGACGAATAGGATTTGTTGTTTTCCATACGGCTTACCATATATATATTATAAAATACAGCAAAGAGGCGGTCAGTGCCTGTTTACCACCTACCGCCCCTTTACCTATTGTTTAATGATTACTCCTGCTTGTCCTTCTTTGGCAATACATCGTAAGCAAGCGGCGTTGCGATGAACAACGACGAGTAGGTACCTACGAGAACACCAATGATGAGAGCGAATACGAAACCACGGATAGTCGCACCACCAAAGATGAAGATTGCCAACAGCGTTACGAGCGTCGTACCCGACGTATTGAGCGTACGAGCCAAAGTCGAACAGAGTGCGTTGTTGATATTCTCCTTAATCGAACGCTTTGGATAGAGAACATTGTACTCACGGATACGGTCGAAGATAACCACGGTATCGTTGATCGAGTAACCGATGATGGTCAGGATCGCAGCGATGAATGCCTGGTCGATCTCCAAGTTGAACGGCATAACTGCGTAGAGCACCGAGAATGCACCGATAACCATAAAGGCATCGTGAGCGAGCGCAAGCGTTGCACCGGTAGCCCACTGCCACTTCTTGAATCGAGCGGTGATGTAGAGACCGATAGCCACGAGCGAGAAGAGAATTGCCCAGATTGCACCGGTAGTCATATCCTTCGCAATAGCAGGACCGATCTTGTCAGCCGAGATAATACCATTGACATCCTCCTGCGTATTCTTAAAGCCGTCGAGCGTGATATCGTACGAGTAGAGCGGTTTGAGAGCGTTGTAAATCAAAATCTCAACCTCCTCGGTAGTTGCCTCCGAAGTATCGTCGTGCTTGTACTGTGTCACGATACGCATCTGGTTCTCCTCGCCATACTGCTTAACCTCGAACGAAGCGTTTGCAGCATCCTCTGCATCGGCAAACACCTCCTGCAACTGTGCGCGAACCTGCTCGGCAGTTACGTTCTGGTCGAAACGTACAACGAATGTACGACCACCCGTGAACTCAACACCGAGGTTCAAGCCCTGGATAAGGAGCGAAATAGCACCAACGAGAACGAGAGTACCCGAAACGATGTACGAGATCTTACGCTTGCCGATGAAGTCGAAGTGAACGTTCGAGAGCCAGTTCTCCGACCAGTTGCGCGAGAACGATACCTTGCCCCACTTTGCAACGATCCACTCGATAAGCAGACGAGTGATGAAGATCGAGCAGAAGAGCGAAGTGATGATACCGATTACGAGCGTCGTAGCAAAGCCCTGAACCGGACCGCTACCGAAGATGTAGAGTACGATACCGGTGATAATGGTAGTCAAGTTACCGTCGATAATTGCCGAGTAAGCATTCTTGAAACCATCCTTGATAGCTGCCGAGAGGCCCTTACCGCCACGCAACTCCTCCTTGATACGCTCGAAGATAATCACGTTAGCATCCACCGCCATACCCATTGTCAGTACGATACCGGCAATACCAGGCAAGGTCAAAACTGCACCGAACGATACAAGGAAGCCCATCAAAAGGAATACGTTTGCAACGAGCGCAACGTCGCTCATCCAACCTGCGGTCTTGTAGAACAAGCCCATATAGAGCAGAACGAGGATAAACGCGATGATGAACGAGATCATACCCGAGTTGATCGACTCCTGACCGAGCGACGGACCTACTACGGTATCCTGGATGATACGTGCAGGAGCAGGTACCTTACCCGACTTGAGCACGTTCGCCAAGTCCTGTGCCTCCTGGATGGTGAAGTCGCCCGAAATCGACGAGTTACCACCCTCGATCTTCTGGCGAACAACCGGAGCCGAATATACATAGCCGTCCAAAACGATAGCAACGCACTTACCGATATTATCAGCGGTGAGCTGTGCCCACTCGGTGATACCGTTCGAGTTCATCGACATCGAAACCTCTGCCGAAGCACCCGTCTGTGCGTAGGTTGCACGAGCGTCCGAAATTACACTACCATCGAGCGGTGCCTTACCGTCAGCGCGCTCTACCTTGATAGCGTAGAGGAACATACGGCCGTCAGCTGCTGCATCGCCCTTGATTGCCCACTTGAAGGCAACATCCGAAGGGAAGCAGTCGCGTACCTCTGGCAATGCGAGATATTTATTAACGGTTGCAACGTCGGCTGCCACTGCGGCACCGATAACTGCGCCACCTGCATAGTCAGGGTTCAAGAGAGCGAGCAACGGATTCTGCTCACGAGTGTAGCGGCTTGTTGGCTCAGCTACCTCCTCTGCCGGCTGCTCGGCTACCTCCTCGATGAGGGCCGAAGTTGCCTCTGCTGGCTGCTCTGCTACTACCTCTGCCGACTGCTCTGCTGCCAACTCCTCGCCGTAAACGCTCTTAACAACGCGATCGGCACGAAGCAATGCCGGGAGCAACTCTGCACCGTTGTAGGTTGTCCAGAACTCGAGCGATGCAGTACCCTGAAGGAGCTTACGAACACGCTCCGGCTCCTTAACGCCCGGCAACTCAACCAAGATACGGTTCGAGTTAGGCAGACGCTGGATGTTTGGCTGCATTACGCCGAAGTGGTCGATACGGCTGCGGATGATGTTGAACGACGCCGAGATAGCATCGTCAGTCTCCTGGCGGAGAATCTTCACAACCTCGTCGTCCGACATACCTGCCTTGATATCCTTGCGGTCAGGGCTGATGAAGATGTCAACGAGCGGAGCACCGTTCGATGCCTCTGCATACGCCTCTGCGAACGAGCCGATATAGTCGCCCGTACCCTCTTTGAGTGCGAGAGCCGCCTTCTCGATTGCAGCTACGAAAGCAGGATCATCCTTGCTATCGCCTGCAAGCGACTTAACAACATCCTCAACCTGAATCTCGAGCATTACGTTCATACCGCCCTTCAAGTCCAGACCGAGGTTAACCTCTTTCTCCTTACACTGCTTGTAGGTGAACTGTGCGATACCTACGTTGTAAACAACCTTGTTCTGAATCGAATCAAGGTAGTACTGTTCCATAGCAACCTGCTCCTCCTGTGGGAAATTAGCTGCATACTCAACAGCATCCTTCTCTACGCTACGCGTTTTCAACGAGAATGAAAGCTGATAAATACAAGCCAATGCAAGCAGAATCGCTACCAATTTGATAAAACCTTTACTTTGCATTTGAGTTAAATTTTGTTAATTATTATTTTGTTGTTTTGCGTTTTTACTCAACGTCTTACGGCTCTCGCATACGCGCACGCTACACGTACACATACACATAAAGCACGCAAAGATAATAAAAATTTTTCAAATCCAAGACGTTACACCATAATTTCACACACTAAAAGTGTATAAAAAAGTCGGTCGGGAGATACATCCCGACCGACATCTATTACAAATTGCCTTATTTTCGCTATTTGGTGTTATCAAACGTATATGCCTCCCACGGATGCTCTGCATCGGCTCCGTTTTCGAGAATGCTCTCGACGTGCACAAGCATCGGGAACTGCTTCAGGTCGACCTGACCGAGCTCCGCCTTGCGATATATCGCCTTTGCCACACGACGAGCAACAACGAGCGACTCTAGCGTTACGCCCGCCAAAATCTGCATCGCCTCGTCGTAACTCTTGCCCTCGCCGAGCAGGATACCTATCTTGCGGGTGCGACCGCCATAGACCGTAACGTAGAGGTCGCCTATACCGATATTCTCGCAATCGAACTCTGCGCCCTGAATAGCAAGCAGATAACGCATCTCCTTCACGGCCTGATAGAAGGCCGCCGCCTGCGAGTTATAGTGCAGCCCTGCATCGGCACCCAGATTGCGATTCACCAGACCAATCGTGAGCGCAACACCGAGAGCGTAGGCATTTTTCAGTGCCACGGCACTCTCCAGACCGATGACATCGTTCGTGAGCGAGATATGGTAGTACGGCGTAGTGAGCGTCTCGCGCATCATTCGCAGCACGGCCGAATCCTTACCACAGAAGGCCACCTCCGTCTGGTCGTGGAAGACAAGTTCGTACGACGTACACGGGCCGCCGATGGCGCACACCTCGCGCTGAATACCACGCTTCGAGAGCTCGCTCTGCCAATAGTCGGGATAGCTGATAAGCGTGCCATCCTCGAGATTAATCAGGCCCTTCGTAACCGAGAGCACGGGCATTTGCGGATCGATATTGGTCAGTATCTCATCCAAAAACCAATCCACACCGAACGACGAAACGCCACCGATCACGAAATCGGCACCCTCGACCGCACTCTTATAATCCTCAATCTGATAATACTTTACGCCCGCAGGAAAATCGCGGTCGAATTTCGGATGGCGATTAGTTCTCACGCAAGCATCTATAATATCGCGGTCGAGTGGCGAACCCACCAGACGCACCTCGTGGCCGTTCTCCGCCGCAGGGAAAGCCAGCGCCGAGCCCATCATACCCGAACCGATAATCGTTACAACTCTTTTCATTGGTTTCGCATTTTTTGAAATTGTAGAACAAAGATACGATTTTTCCCTGCAAATCACAAATCCGACCGCTCAAAATCATACGCCCGACGGTTGCCATCATACGCAAAAAGCGAGGGGTAGCCCTTTCGGTGCTGCCCCTCTGCCGATATATGGTCGGATGTTCCGAGTTAAATTACTTAACCTCCTCAAACTCTACATCCTCCGGCTGTGCCTGCGCCTGCTCCGACTGTGCACCACCCTGCTGCTGCGGGCCCTGCTGTGCGCCCTGCTGCTGTTGCTGTGCAGCATAGATATCCTGCGAAGCTGCCTGCCAAGCGGCGTTCAACTCTGCAATCACGGTGTCGATAGCAGCGATATCCTGATTCTTGTGCGCCTCCTTGAGCTTTGCAAGTGCGCCCTCAATTGCCGACTTCTTGTCTGCCGGAATCTTGTCGCCATACTCCTTGAGCTGCTTCTCGGTAGCGAAGATATTCGAATCGGCAGCGTTGATCTTCTCGATGCGCTCCTTCTCCTGCTTATCCTTCTCCTCGTTAGCCTTTGCCTCGTCGCGCATACGCTGAATCTCCTGCTCGGTCAGACCGCTCGATGCCTCGATGCGGATCTTCTGCTCCTTGCCCGTACCCTTATCCTTTGCCGATACGTTCAAGATACCGTTAGCGTCGATGTCGAACGTAACCTCGATCTGCGGAACGCCACGCGGAGCAGCCGGAATGCCGTCCAAGTGGAAGCGACCGATGCTCTTGTTATCCTTCGCGAGCGGACGCTCACCCTGGCATACGTTGATCTCTACCGATGGCTGGTTGTCGGCCGCCGTCGAGAATACCTCGCTCTTGCGGGTAGGGATTGTGGTGTTCGACTCGATGAGCTTGGTGAACACACCACCCAGAGTCTCGATACCAAGCGAGAGCGGCGTAACATCCAACAGGAGCACATCCTTAACCTCACCGGTGAGCACACCACCCTGGATCGATGCGCCGATAGCAACTACCTCATCAGGGTTTACGCTCTTGTTAGGGGCCTTGCCGAAGAAATCCTCTACGATCTTCTGGATTGCAGGGATACGGGTCGAACCACCCACGAGGATAACCTCGTCGATCTGCGAAGCCGAAAGACCAGCATCACGCAATGCGGTGCGGCACGGCTCGATGGTCTTCTGCACGAGGTGGTCGCACAACTGCTCGAACTTTGCGCGAGTGAGCGTCATCACCAAGTGCTGAGGAATGCCGTTGATAGGCATAATGTATGGGAGGTTGATCTCGGTCGACTGCGACGACGAGAGCTCGATCTTGGCCTTCTCGGCTGCCTCCTTCAAGCGCTGCAGAGCCATTGCATCGTGACGCAAATCTACGCCGTGCTCAGCCTTGAACGCCTCGGCCATATAGTCGATGAGAACGTGGTCGAAGTCATCACCACCGAGGTGCGTATCGCCATTGGTCGACTTAACCTCGAATACGCCGTCGCCCAACTCCAGAATCGAGATATCGAACGTACCACCACCGAGGTCGTAAACGGCAATCTTCATATCCTTGTTCTTCTTATCCATACCATAAGCAAGTGCTGCAGCGGTTGGCTCGTTGATGATACGACGCACCTTCAAACCTGCAATCTCACCTGCCTCCTTGGTTGCCTGACGCTGCGAGTCGGAGAAGTAAGCCGGAACGGTGATAACTGCCTCCGTAACCTCCTGACCGAGGTAGTCCTCGGCGGTCTTCTTCATCTTCTGCAAGATGATGGCCGAAATCTCCTGCGGAGTGTACTGACGACCGTCGATGTCGACGCGCGGAGTGTTGTTAGCACCCTGAACGATGCTGTACGGAGCGCGAGCGATGTCATTCTGCACCTTGTCGTAACGCTCACCCATAAAACGCTTGATAGAGAACACCGTACGCTTCGGGTTGGTGATCGCCTGACGCTTTGCAGGATCGCCTACTTTACGCTCGCCGCCATCGGTGAATGCTACAACCGACGGAGTGGTGCGATGGCCCTCCGAGTTAGGAATTACAACGGGCTCCGAGCCCTCCATTACTGCCACACACGAGTTGGTGGTTCCCAAGTCAATACCAATAATCTTTCCCATAGTTTTTTGCTGTTTTTATTTATTATTTTGTTCGTTTTCGTTTTGTGTCGTGCCAATCTGCATTTCGCACATCGGCTTTTGCCACAATATTGAGCAAACGCCTTGCCAAACCCGATTTTGTGCCAAAAACTCCACCTGCGACACACCTCTTATGCCAAAACCGCCCGCACTACGACAAAAAGTATGACAAAATGGCAGTAATTTATCGTGGTATTAAAAAACCTACCCGCGCTATGTGGGGGGGGTAGCGCAAAAAAAGCGCGACCTAACGATCGCGCCTATTACGCCCATAAAAGAATTAGTCTCTAAAACCTTTTATTTTCTCATATTTGTCAATGCCATAATTACTTTCAAGGACCAATAAGCCATCCTCAAATCTAACATCACCTTGAAGAAATGGTCCAACCCATAGTTCTCCGTTACTAATTTTATACTCATAAGTAGAAGGATTGTCATCCATATCTGCATGGTATATATATCCCCCCTCGAAGAAAGCATCAACATCATGAAATAGTGTCACTTTATTCCCGTCAAATTTTATGATGGTATGAACATTCTGCTCTCCACCTGTAAATTCCAACCAATAATCAAGAGTTGTTTCATGCCCATCCGAATCTCGTTCATAGACCAAAGCCCAAGACCCTTGCAGTTTACGCTCTGTTACATTACCATTACCATTGTCACTTCCACCACCTAAATCTTCGGAACAATTTGTTAACAGCAAAACTCCAACTCCTATAATCAGAATAAAAATTTTCCTCATAAACTTAAACATAATTTACAATCCTCACTTTATACCATTTATCAAAATTGTCAATTAATCCACAAAAGAAATCCGAAAAAAGATGGCACGCATCTGCGCACCACCTTGCTGTAATAATATCTTTCGGTCGAGTACTACTTGATGCCGTACTTCTTCAAAATATCAACCACCGGCTGCTGAATAGCATCTGCCCAGCGCTTGTAACCCCAAGAGCAAGGGTGTACGCCGTCGGCCGAAGTCATATAGTCGGTACCGGTCTGATCCTTAACATCTACGAAGTATACGTGCTTGTACTCCTTACAGATGGTCTTCATCAGCTCGTCAACATACTCCATACGGGTTGCCTCCTTCTTCTCGGCCTTGGTATCGAACAGACGACCATCACGGTAGATCGTGCGCAAGAAGATAACAGGAGCCTTCTTGTTCTGCTTGCGAATCTCGTCAAGGAACGGACGGATACGCTCGCCAATCTGGTCAACAGTCGGATTCGAGAATGCGTCGCAGATATAAGCGTCGGCATTCGTGCCGGCCAAGATCTCGCCCATCACGCGCTGCAACTTGCTATTGCCGCTCATACCGAAGCTGCACAAGTAGAGGCCCGTCTGGCGCGAAAGGAATGCAGGATAGGTCTGACCTGCGCAAGTTGCGCCCGAACCGTGCGTGAAGCTCGAACCGAAGATAGCGATGCGGTGGCGGAACGGATTCTCCATAGCGCGGAGAGTTGCACCCTCAGGAACACCGATATTCAATGCAGTAAGCTCCGAGAAGAGAGGCAGATAGAGGATGCAGCGATGCATCGAGCCATCCATATTGCCGAGGATCTTCAACGGTTTGCTACGGTTGTAGTTACCATCCTTATCGTGGCCACCCTTGTTTACCTTCGAAGCAGCCCAAACGAACTCGCCCTGGTGCTCGATGTAGAGGTTGAAGCCGGCACCTGCGGTCTCAGGCATAGCGCGGCTGAATGCGATGCGACCATACTCGGCCTGCACCCAAATCTCTTTGGCATCGGTCTCGAAGCAGATTGCCTGGCCCGAAGCCGTAATGAGCAGGTTCTTCTCCGTCTTGTTGAGTTCAGGATAGTTATCCACCTCAACACGGTGATAAGGGTTGGTCGTCTGGCACATCTTGCCGATGTGAGTCAGCGACTGTGCATCAACATACTTGATGTCGTTCTGTGCGGTCGTTACACCCAATGTGAGCGCTAACGATGCAACGAGTAAAATAAACTTCTTCATTGTCTGTCTATGTTTTAGATTTTGGATTTTGGTCTGCGGAAAAGCGGGGAGACGACACAAAAAAGAGCCCTAAAGCTTTGCGGCTGACGGGCTCTCTCATTTGCACCTACGGGAAAACGGAGACTCGCCCCACCCGATTCGGTCAACTATTTCTGTTCGTTAAGAATACGCATTGCAGCATCAAGGATAGCCGTATCATCCAATGTAACGACACCTCCGTCAGGACCCTGCTCAAAGTGAACTCCTACACCGGTCTTTGCATCAAAGTGCTTACCGCCAAAATAGTTGCGTACGCTATCTACGTCGATTCCGAGTTCATCTGCAATGCGCTGTGAGCTGCCGCTTGGGAGTCTGTCCTTGATGCGGCGCAATTCATTAAATGTGATAATCATAACCTGAAATGTTTTAAGTTTTTATTTCGTTTTTCTACACAAATTCGTTCTTTCGTACCACTAATTTACTGCTTTTTTCCGAAAGTGCAAAATTTTCGGCACTCTTTTGTGTAAAAAAATTCGTTTTAGCCGTTTTGGAGGGGTTATCGAAGCTCCACAAGCTCGTAATCGGCATATTTTGCGCGGTCGAAACGCGGCAGCGGCTCACGCCACGACGCAATGCTTTTAAGCAGCACGGCAACCGACCCGTCGCCCGAAATGTAGCGTATCTCGGACGGCATTCGCGTCGCAGCACTCTCCACGACGAGGATTCGCTCCGACGCCACACCCTCTCCGCGAGGCGTAAGGCGTACGGCACGACCGCCATCGTGTGCAACCTGCTCGGCCGAGAAATCATTGAGCAGCGTAGTCAGGCCACGCGTCGGGTTGCTCACAATGTCGCTACCGAGCGACTCGATGCCGTCGACCGTAATCTCGCGCTTCGAGCCATTCACTTCATACTTCACGCCATCGGCCACATACAGTTCGACATCCTCCGTCGAGAGGTAGAAATCCTTACCGCAAACAACGTATCGGCCCGATGCGGAGTAACCCTCCGACACTACGCTAAAGCGCACCTCGTAGTTGCCGAGCGCCGACATTGCGCTCTCCATTTGGTGCAGAAGCTGCTCGCCCGCACCCGCCGTTTGCGCTTGAGCGCGCGATACGCCCACGACGCAGAGCATCGCACAGAGAATTATATACAGACGGTGTATCATATCGCGGTCGGTTATACTTATTTTATTATTAAGAGACGCCCAAATCCTGCAACTTCGCCTCGAGCGACTGCAGATCGTAGAACTTTATTTCGCGCGGCTTCGCTCCGATTTGAGGGCCCACGATGCCCGCCTTCTCGAGCTGAGTCATAATACGGCCCGCACGGTTGAAGCCAACCTCAAAGTTGCGCTGGATGTACGAGGTCGAAATCTGACCGCTCGACACTGCGTCGCGTGCAATCTCGGCAAAGAGTTTGTCGTAACGAATCGCAGCACCGCTCTCCTCGCTGCCGAGGTCGCTCGACGCCGACTCGCCACCACCTGCCTCCTCGTAATCGGGCAGAGCGTAGGCCATACCATCTGGCGACGGCTGTTTGGCAATGCTGTTAACAATCGCCTCGACCTCTTCGCCCTCGACGAGCGCACACTGAATACGCATCAGTTCGCCATCCTTCGAAAGGAGCATATCGCCACGACCGATGAGTTTATCGGCACCCGGCTGATCGATAATCGTACGCGAGTCGGTCATCTGCATCACACGGAAAGCGATACGCGCAGGGAAGTTTGCCTTGATACGGCCCGTGATGACATCGACCGATGGACGCTGCGTAGCGACAATCAGGTGGATACCCACCGCACGCGCCTTCTGTGCCAGACGCATCACCGGAGCTTCAACCTCCTTGGCAATCATAATCAGGTCGGCGAACTCGTCGATCACGACCACGATGTACGGCATAATCTGCTCGTCGTCCACCTCGCGCTTACGCACCAGCTCGTTATAACCCTTAATATCGCGTACAGCGGCATTGCTACACTTAATCAGACGCTGCTCCATCTCGATGCAGAGCGAATTGAGCGTATAGACCGCCTTCTTCGGATCGGTAACAATCGCACGATCCTCCGATGCCATCTTCGCCAGGAAGTGCTTCTCCAACTTGGCATACGGCGAGAACTCAACCATCTTCGGGTCGATGAGCACGAGTTTGAGCTGCGACGGATCCTTGCGATAGAGCAACGACGTAAGGATTGCGTTCAGGCCGACCGACTTACCCATACCCGTAGCACCCGCAACGAGCAGGTGAGGCATCTTGGCAAGGTCGAAGACCACATTTTCGTTCTGGATATTACGGCCGATAACCACCGGCAACTCACCCTTGAAGGATTGGAATCGTTCGGAGAGCACCGCCGAGCGCATCGAGACAATCTCCTTACTGCGATTCGGCACCTCGATACCGACCGTACCACGCTCCGGCATTGGTGCGATGATACGGATACCGCGAGCTTTGAGTGCCTGTGCGATATCGGGAGCCAAGCTCTGAATACGCGAAATCTTCACGCCCGCCTCCTGCACAATCTCGTAGAGCGTAACGGTCGGGCCGATTGTTGCGCGCATTTCGCGAATCGGAATACCGAAATTGTTCAGCGCCGTCTCGATCAGCTCCTTATTCTCGCGAATCTCGTCATCCGTTACGACCGAGTTGGAGACATAGTCCTCCAACATATCAATCGACGGATGCTTATAGCCGCGTGTATGGTCGGGGTCGAACGGACGATGATCCGCCTTGCGGTCGCTAACCTCCTTGTCGGTATGCTCCGTAACCTCGATAACCTTGATATTCGACGTCGGCTTATCGCCCGATGGCTCGTCCACCTGCGGCAGAAGCTCGTCCACCTGCGGCATTGGAACCTCTTCGTCATCATCCATCTGCGGAGTCTCCGCCACCACAACGGGCACTTCCGGCTCCGGTATCGGCTCGGCAACCTCCTCAATCGGCTCGGCCTCCTCCGTCGGAGTCTGCTCCGGCTCTACAACCTCCGACTCTTCAATCGGCTCTTCCTCCTCCGAGTCGCCCGCGGACTTACCACGCAGCACAAACTCCTCTGCACGCTCGGCCAGGTGCTTGCTGCGGTCGGCAACGCCCTTACCAAAGCCGTTGATAATCTCGATGACGCGAATATTGATAAACACACACGTCAGAATCCAGCCCACGACGGCAGTAATCCATCCGCCAATCGGGCCGATATGTTTTTTGAGCAGATCGGCCAACTCGATACCAAACTCGCCACCCCAACCGCTCTGGAACATATCCCAGCGATTGGCAAACGCCAAACCGAGCGTCAGCGAGCCAAAGACCATAATAAGCAGCAGCGAGAGAGCCGTATGGTTCATATAGCGCAGACGCTTCGAGATTATATGCAGGCCAAGGATGATTGCCACGAGCGGAATCAGCATACCGAACACACCGAACGAGCTGCCGATAAGGCAATGCGCAAGTCGCGCACCGATACTACCGCAGACGTTGCTCACCGAGCCGTCGAAACGCGGATTATCGAGTTCGGGCGCATATATGGCAGCGTAGTCGCCCCTCCAATTAAAGAAGTACGAGCAGATCGCCACAAGCGCAAAGAGACCGAGCATCACAATCAGCATACCCACAATCCACATTGCTGTACCTGCCGTCGTGCGCTCCTGCACGGCAGCGCCCTTCGTTCGCGAGGTCGTTGTCGTCGCGCGACTACCCTTCGAGACGCGCTTAATCTCGGTTTCGGTGCTATCTTTTTTATTACCCTTTGCCATATATCGTTATCTGTTTTTTCGGTTTTAAGAATCAAAGCACGGCCGGTTCGCAGAAAAAATCACACCGAACCGCACAAAGCGATATTCGATGCGAAATTATAAAAAATTCGGGGATTTTACAATTTTTAAGCCGCCGTTTTTGGGTAAGACTTAACCAAAAAAGTCAAAAAATCCCGACCCACCGCATCGGGCAGGTCGGGATATGTAGGGTTTTCGGGAGCGAAGCGCCGACTATTGCGCGCTATCGCCCAACACTACGCCATTTGCAACGGCATAGTCGTAGTCTTCGTCGGTGAAAGTGTAGGTAAAATTACAAAAAGGAAACGTGTCTTCATACGATGATTTATTGAGCAGACTATGTGGCATACTTCCCGTATGTGTAATCTCGTATTTATTATCAAACACCACTTTGGTAGTACCTTTGAATAAGACATTATGTTCAGCATTCATTAATTCTCCACATTCCGCACAATGAATGATAATATCATCAACAGATTTTGCTGTTCGTATTTTTGCTTCCATTTGATTTGGTTGCAGAGTCAAAGATCCTAAATCGTCTGTACAGCATATCGTATGACTGCTTTCGTTATTAAACAAAAACGAATAATCGTGATAGTTACTATCGATAGGCCACCCACAAATAGTTCCATTATCACACGATAATGTTGCTGATGCGATAATCAATATTGCCAAAATATTAATACAATACCATCGTTTCATAATTATTGCAATCCATTATTTTTATAAAACATCAACAAAGTATCTACATTTGCAATATCTTCTTGATTGTCAATCAAAGATCTTTGTTTTATTTTATCTACTACAGATTCAAATCTTAAACTTTCCAGAATTAAAGATTGTAGTTTATTTATATCCGTGTACGAAAACATATCTTCTGGATAAAGTTTGTTTTTATCATCATTTACTCCGTCTTTTAATCTACTATAAGAACGCTGGTTGAAGTCGTCATAGAGGTCTATAAAAAATGGAGAATAATTATATTGATTACTTTGAGGATTTGCTACCCATCCTTGACAATTATGCCTATGAGGGTTGTATTTCCATTCTCCATATAAATAAGTCTTACCCTCATATAATGATAACAACAATCCTAAACTATCATACTCTTTTTCACCAACAATATATTCTACAAATCGACCCCAAGACTCACAATAATAATCGGGGGCATTTTTGAAACTATTTTCTCCATTTCGAAAATGTGTCATGTGCCCTAACTCGTGGCAAGTAGCATAAAACATATCAGATGGTTCAACAAGTGTAGGAGTAACAACATCGCTATTTTCTGGTTTCTGATAAGAAATTCTAAAAATCTCTATATCGGGTATTGCTCCACCTTTCCAAGAATTATTTCCAACAAATTGACCTAATACATTTACTTTGTTCTCGGGATGAGTATCCAGATATCCAATTTTAATTTTACGACTAGAATATGTCGGAGGAATAATACCGCCATTGTCGCCATAATACATTCTTTGTAAAGCTCGGTGGATAGTAGCATAACCGAGAAGTTTATGATTCTTATCATTGCCAATGTCTAAATTCCACTGACAAGTTGTTTTGGACAATCCGTTATAGTATGCTTGTCCGGTTAAGCCATCACGAATATCCCATTTATTGCTTTCCCATTTGATTTTATAACTTGCTTTTTGCTTAAAAGTACCACAAGTAAAATATCCGTCACTATCCGTATAGCATTTTTTAGTATTACATCCTCGATATACAATAACCTTTACGCCCTCTAACGGAATCAATCCGCCTTTAACATCATCATAAGCTCTAATACGTCCGCTTGGAGTCCAACGGCCATTACTACCTGCAGACATTGTTTCTGCCGTAGTCGATGCAGGCGAAGCAATCGTGCCATTGGTATCAGTCTCGTCATCATCGCTATTACCCGTAATTAAGTATGCCATATCCTCCAATGCGTTGACAGCTGTCCACGTAACAGATGCACCCACAGATGCAGGGTCGGCAACATTATCAGGAAATGTCGGATGATCCCAAATTGTACTATCGCCCGGATTAATCGGAGTTATATCTCCTATCCCAGGATTAACACCGACAATCGTAATGCCGGCATTATCAGGGATAAACAGTTCATCCAAAATTTCATAATCAATATCAAATCCGTTGATAAGATTTGCCCACTTGGTTGTTCTGATTGATGCGTATTGATATGTTGGCAGAGTATCGACTATCGAAGGGTCGTGATACGAATTACCACTTACAACCTCTCTATCAAGAGGGAAATCAAGATAGATTATTGATGTGTCGCGAGCAAACAAATCGCACATCTGCTCGTATGAATCGGGGCGAAAACGTACGTAGTAGTGTGAAGTGTTGATTGTCGGGAAAAAGAAATCGGGATCTTCTTCACGAATCGCCGCAAGCGCTTGACGCATCACATCAACATTGTACGGATTGGCCAACTGCGGACCAAATACCATAGTCGTATCGTTGTTTACAAGCCAATCTTGAAAATTGTCACCAACATATATTGGGTCGAAACGGGTTTCGGTTACATCGTCCGGATGATTTATCAAAAAGACCTCGTGCTTGGAACACGAAAAGATTGCTGTTACCAAGATGGCAACAAATATAGAAAGTAAGATTTTTTTCATAGCTGTATAGATTTTAGTTAAAAATAGGACTGCGCAAGAGTACTCCTCTTGCTATTGCTCACCATTGTAAAATTCCTAACTCTCTATGCCGCGGTTGTTTGATGGAAGTCGGTCTTCCGTCCGCATCGGAAGGCAAGCCCGATACGCGACTTATAACCCGTTGTC
>JAZRBZ010000008.1:0-282454 GCA_045635325.1 Alistipes sp. | reverse complement strand
AAATTGATTTGTGAGGGGTATTTCCTTCCGCTACCTTGCTTGTCGGCAAAGGGTAGTACACGGAGTACAACCCTTCGCCTCCCATCAAGGCGAGCGTTGTAAATCCCTCCTCAAAATCAATTTTTGGGAGAGGAAGGCCCTTTTTGGGAAAATTAATTTTTAAGGTCAAGTAAGGTCAAGTAAGGTCGCGCAGAGGATTTTTTAGATGGCATTTAATGACAGAGAATGGCAGTCGTTCGCTGACGCTCACTTGAATGGCAATTAATGGCAACGAATAACAGAATAAAAAAATTGCCATTTTTTGCCATTAAGCAGTCGTTAGACTGCGAATGCCATTCAGCACTCTGCAGGAGTGCGCTTGCCATTCGTTGCCACAGTTAAGGTCAAGTAAGGTCGAGTAAGGTCAATTAAGGTCAAGTAACGTCCTCGACAACAAAAGCATTATCTGACCTTAAAAAAAGAAATTAAAAATAACAACTTAAAACTTAAACGCTATGAGAACGACAAAACTGATTACGCTTCTTGTGATGGTGGTTGTGATGGTGGGGGTTTGCTCGGCAGAAGTGGTCGAGAAGCGTGTTGAAACAGATGCCGAAAAGACGGTAAAAAGCTACTACACCAAAAATGGTGACGAGCTGAAGCTCTTCAAGCAGATTGTCTTGCCGAAACGCATCGACAAGCACGATATTCGTCTGGGAGTCGGCTCGCTCGGATTGTTTTCATATCTATTGTTGACAGATTCATACTATGACTACTATATGATACAGCCGGGCTTTGGCTCACAGCTCGCAGAGGCCGATACATATCGCACGCCGCGTTGGTTTGTGGGCAACTATACGCTCAGCTATGTCTACCACGATCGTCGTTGGTTGCAGTATGGCGGTCTGGTTTCGTTTGGAGCTTCGACCTGTCGCACGCGCCACGCGGTGACGGGCAAGACGCTCGAAAACCACAATATGTATATGTTCGGTGTGATGCCGATGGTTCGTTTCGTATGGTATTGGCGCGAGAAGGTGCAACTCTATTCGTCGGTGGCATTTGGTGTGATGACCGACCTCGATTACCAGGTGTTGCCGTGGGGCGATGTGACGCTGATCGGCTGCTCGTTCGGTCGCAAGTTCTTCGGCTTTGCCGAGCTTGGTGGCGGAATGTCGGGTGTTTTGCGCGTAGGTATGGGCTATCGTTTCGATGCCGCAGGTAAAAACAAAAAATAAGAGAGGAGAGCGTTATGAAAAAGTATATATTTGCAACGATTATAGCATTGACGGCGCTTACTTCGTGCCGTCTGGACAATGGTAGCGAGCGGGATATAGACAAGGTGCCAAGAAGGTTGTACAACGTGATGTATAACGCGGTATTTTACAACTATTTGCCATATTTCAACATTGTGCCCCTTACCGAGATGTTGATGGATGGCAGTGTGACTGCCGAGCAGATAAAGAAGCAGTTCTCCTATGAGGAGGTGATTGTCGAGGAGGGTGTTTACATCTTCAAACAGGCGGGTTATTACTCTTACTATGTAGCCACCGACGCTCGTCTGCTTTCGGATGGTGGCGAGTGGAGTGCCGGCAAGGTGTCGAATAGCGATGCGCCGGCCGAACTGAATGAGTGTGTTACCATCAAAGGCCACGCGGACGAGTTTACTATGTCGTTTGTTAACACAACATACGGCGGTTGGGGTGATATTGTAGACACCACAGAGACCGAGGGTGAGTTTGTCTCGACATACGATGTGGAGCAAGCCGGCAGCGGCCGCCTCACCATTGCACACTCTGTGACCACTTCGGCCTTTTATTTCTACGATGGCAGGGCCGGAGAGTATAACTCTACCGAGCGCTACCGCATCGAGTGGAGTTCGTTAGTGCCGCTTTCTATCGTGAACGGTCGCGATCAAAGATTGGCAATGGATATTCGCTACACGAACTTGGATAGCGGCACAATGCGCCACGTTGCGGCCTATATCAACGGCTCGGAACAGCGTTTTGAACGATTTGACGAATAGCAGGTGAGTGCCATTCAGGGCTGTAAGCCCGAATGCCATTAGTTATAAAGAAAAACAATGAAAAAGATAATTTTTGCGACAAATAATGCCCACAAGTTGGGCGAGGTACAGGCGGTGCTGGGCGATGCGTTCGAGCTTGTAACGCTCGGCGAGTGCGGCATCACGGAGGATATTCCCGAGACGGCACCCACGCTCGAGGGCAACGCCCTGCAAAAGGCGCGCTACGTCCATTCGCGTACAGGCCGCGACTGCTTTGCCGACGATACGGGTCTGGAGGTCGATGCGCTGGGTGGCGAGCCCGGAGTGCGTTCGGCTCGCTATGCCACCGACGGCCACGACTTTGCGGCCAACAATGCGCTGCTGCTACGCAATCTCGAGGGTAAACCCTCGCGCAAGGCGCATTTTCGTACGGTTATTGCGTTGATTCTCGGCGGCGAGGAGTACCTCTTTGAGGGGCGTGTCGATGGCGAGATTGCCGAGCAGATGTCGGGTGCGGGCGGCTTTGGCTACGATCCGCTCTTTGTGCCCGAGGGGCGCGAGGTAACATTTGCCGATATGTCGGCCGACGAGAAGAACGCCATCTCGCACCGAGGTCGCGCTGTGGCAAAGTTGGTTGAATTTTTAAAAAACAGATAACAGAGAGTTTATGGCAAACTACAAACGCGAGGACAACTACGACCTCGAAACCATCGAAAAATTGAAGTATCACTACCGCGAGGTGTTGCGTCTGCTGGGCGAGGATGTCGAGCGCGAGGGGTTGATTAAGACTCCCGAGCGTGTAGCCAAGGCGTGGTCGTTCCTGACGAAGGGCTACGACGAGGATCCGATTGCGATTCTGCAGTCGGCGATGTTCAAGGAGGAGTACAAGCAGATGGTTGTGGTGAAGGATATCGAGCTCTTCTCGGTGTGCGAGCACCACATGTTGCCGTTCGTCGGCAAGGCCCACGTCGCCTATATCCCGAACGGCCGCATCACGGGGCTCTCGAAGATTGCCCGCGTTGTGGAGTGTTTTGCGCGCCGTTTGCAGGTGCAGGAGCGACTTACGGTGCAGATTCGCGACTCGATTCAGGAGGCGCTCGACCCGATGGGCGTGGCGGTCGTAATCGAGGCGTCGCATATGTGTATGCAGATGCGCGGTGTGGAGAAGCAGGACTCGGCAACCACCACCTCGGCCTTCACGGGCATATTCCTCTCCGATCCGCGTACACGCGAGGAGTTTATGTCGCTCATTTCGAGTAAGTTGAGATAACGAAAAACGAACACAGTAAATAACAAAACAGAACGATGAAAAAGGTTAGATTTTTTATGTCGCTGCTCGCTGCCGTAGCGTTGCTGGCGACAGTAGGTTGTGAGCCCGTGCCTACACCCGACGGTGGTGAGGGCGACGGAACGGAGCAGACCCCGGGTGAGGGTAATGGTGGCAATGTGGATATCGACCCTACGCCCGCCCAGAATTTTGCAATAACGGTGTCGGAGATTACCGGCTCGTGCGCCAAGGTAGAGGTTACGCCGGCTACCCGCTCGCCATACTATTTCGACGTTATCGAGCGTGAGGAGTACAACTCCTATTCGGATCCGATGTTGCTCCTCTTTGAGATTATCGACGAGATGGAGGAGGTAATCGAGCTCTTCGAGACGATCTACGGCGAGACGATTTCGATTTTGGACTTCCTTTCGACGGACAAGGCAACGTGGTTCTACACCTGCGACCTCGATCCACAGACCGACTACTACGTTTTCGCTGCGGGCGTCTCGTCCGAGGGCGATGTGACGACCGACGTTGAGACCAAGCCGTTCTCGACCGTCGCTGCGAAGATGTCGTCCAACACCTTCACAATCAGCCACGAGGGCGAAATCATTACCGTTACGCCGTCGATTGCTGACGAGTATTACCTCTGCTCGGCTTACTATACCGAGGATCTGAATGGCTTGAGCGACAGCGAGATTGTTGCCGGCATTATCGAGGAGGCAAAGGAGTGGGGTATCGAGTACTATGTTGGCGGCTATGGCAATAACGAGTTCGACTATACCGGCTCGTTCGAGAATGGCGACGACCTTACGGTTTGTGTCTTTGGCTACGACGGCATCGCAACGACCGGCCTTACCAAGTACCAGTTCGTGCACGAGAGCGCAAACGGCGGAGGCTCGAACGATTTGGGCCTGACGTTGGGCGATTCGGTGCTCGCGAAGGATCTCACGCTGACCGCTACCGACATCTACCTCGGCGACTATGGCGACTACTACTATACGAACACCCGCAACCTCTACGCCGAGCTGCTCGTTAATGATACGGAGTGCGTATTCTTCGAGTGCTTCACGCCGCTCAACGCAACGGGCGTTCCGACCGGCAAGATGACCGTATCGTCGCTCGAGACGCTGGGTGCGGAGAACACCGTGATGCCGGGCTGTATGGACGAGGAGGGCTATCTGCTCGGCTCGTGGTGGGCAACGCTCAACAGCGAGGGCTACATCAACGACTATGCAGCTGCCGTTTCGGGCGAGCTCTCAATCGAGAAGAGCGGCTCGAACTACAACCTTGTATTTACGTTCAAGGATGCGGGCAACCACACTGTGAAGATCACCTACTCGGGCGCAATCGAGCTTATCGACGAGACCGGCTACGGTATGACAGCCCTTTCGACCGGCGCACGCATCTACAAGTCGCACAGCGGCAAGCAGATGCTTCGCCCTGCAAAGCGAGTGCAGGAAACGAAGTCGAAGCAGCCGATGTTGGCGAAGCGTAAGCCGTCGATGAAGGTCGCCTTGTAAAAATTGATTTTATGCGGTGTTTACGGCCTTCTTTGGTTTGTGTGCCGAAGGTCACATACGCAAAGTATGCTCCCTCCGGCCCAAAACCAAGAGCGTTGTAAACCCTCGCCTAAAATGCAATTTTTTGGTGGGATGTGGGAAGGTAGGAATGAACTCCTACCTTCCTTTTTTGTTAAGGTCAAGTAAGGTCGAGTAAGGTCGCGCAACCTACGGTTGCTTTAAGGTCAAGTAAGGTCAGATAATGTTTGTTGTCGAGGACGTTACTTGACTTTATTTGACCTTAATTGACCTTAAAAAACTTTGGCAACGAATGGCAAGCGCACTCCTGCAGAGTGCTGAATGGCAAGCGCAGTCTGGCGACTGCTTAATGGCATAAAATGGCAATTTTTTTATTCTGTTATTCGTTGCCATTAAATGCCATTCAAGTGAGCGTCAGCGAACGACTGCCATTCTCTGCCATTGACTTCGTCTTCCTCCTTGCGGCTCGGCATAGTGCAAACAAGTTTGCCCTCTGCCCTCGCTCCGCAGCGTCGGTTAAATGCCATCTAAAAAATCCCCTGCGCTCTCCTTACCCGACCTTAAAAAACAACAAACACCCCCAAATCTGGGGGTGTTTATTTTCTCAAAATCTCACCTCAAATCTCTCTATCTCCTTCTAAACTCCGAGCAGACGACGGCGGTGGCGATGGCTACGTTGAGCGACTCCGAGCCGTTGCGGTCGGCAGGATATGGCGGGATATAGAGCCGTTGCGAGACGCTGCGTCCCACCTCGGCCGAGATGCCCTGGCCCTCGTTGCCCATCACGACGACACCACCCTCGGTGAGCGTCGCATCGTAGATATTCTCGCCATCGAGGAACGTGCCATAGACCGGCACGCCCGCCGAGCGTTGCGCTGCGAGCCACGCGGCAAGGTCGGTGTAGTGGATGCGGACGCGGATGATTGCACCCATAGTCGCCTGGATGACCTTCGGGTTGAAGCAGTCGGCGCAATCCTCCGAGCAGACGATGTCCGTGATGCCGAACCAGTCGGCAAGGCGGATGATGGTGCCCAGATTGCCCGGATTCTGCACGCGGTCGAGCGCCAGCACAAGCCCCTTTGCGGAGTTGGCGAGTCGCAGGTCGTGGCGCGGAATCTCGACAATGGCGAGCGAGTTGTTGGCCGTCTTGAGTTGCGAGATGCGCTCCATCTCCTTGGTTGTGATGGTCTGCTGGTCGGCCCAGAGTGGCTCGGTCGCATAGATGCGGCGCACGCGGAGTGGCGAATCGAGCAGCTCGCCGACGAGCTTTTCGCCCTCGGCAACAAATGCTCCCTGCTCGGTGCGTCCGCGCTTGTCGGCAAGCGCCTTGACGGCGAGTATTTCGGCTCGTGTAATCATCTGTCGTATAGCGTGATAGTGTGTTGCGTTATTTCAAAACGTAGGTTTCGCCCTCCTCGGCAATGTCGCTCTGCGGGAATATGGCGCGCGCCTCGTCGAGCAGCACATCCGTACTCTTGTAGCGCGACGAGAAGTGGCCTATGAGCAGACGGCCCGCCTCGGCAGCGAGAGCCGTGCGTGCGGCATCGGCGGCTGTCGAGTGGCCTCGTGCCTTGGCCTCGCGGCTCTGGTCGGCGGTGTAGGTTGCCTCGTGGTAGAGCATATCTACCCCCTTCACGCGGCGTGCGGCCATTGCCGAGCGCGAGGTGTCGGAGAGGTAGGCGTACGATCGTGGCGGATGGGCGACGTAGGTTAGGCGCTCGTTGGGGAGCGTCGTGCCATCCTCCAACACGACGTCCTCGCCACGCTTGGCAGCGACGATTTGTGCGATGCTCAACCCGTAGCGCTCGATGCAGAACTTGTCGACGTTGCGGTCGCCCGGCTTCTCGCGGAAGAGGTAGCCGGAGCAAGGCACGCGGTGGCGCAGAGGGATGCTCCACACCTCGAGCGAGCGGTTTTCAAAGATGCAGCGGTGCTTGGTCGTGTCGACCTCCACCCACTCGACCGTGTAGGGGAGTTGCGAGTCGAAGAAGCGCAGGTGCGCCTCGAGAATCTCGCCGAACGGGCGCGGTGCGTAGACCGTGAGCGGTGTTTTGCGGCCGTAGAGTCCGAGCGTCGAGAGCAGCGGAAAGAGTCCGAAGACGTGGTCGCCGTGCAGGTGCGAGATGAATACGCCGCGCAGCTGCAACGGGTTGATGCCGGCGCGGAACATACGCTGCTGCACACCCTCACCGGCATCGACCAGATAGTGCTGTTCGTTGACATTCACAATCTGCGACGACGGGTGGCGGCTGACGGTCGGCTTTGCCGAGGCGTTGCCCAGAATGGTAACCTTTATCATCTCTGCATCGGTTATGAGGGTTATGCGCCCCGAGAGGTTCGGGGCGCGACTTTTTCGGTGCTATGCGCGTGGCACTACTTGTGTGCAGCGAGGAATCGCTCGGCGTCGAGAGCCGCGATGCAGCCCTTGCCCGCAGCGACAATCGCCTGGCGGTAGTGAGGATCGCACACGTCGCCCGCTGCGAAGATACCCTCGCACGAGGTCTGCGACGTGCCGGCAACGGTTACGATGTAGCCGTTATCGTCGAGCGCGAGCTTGCCCGCCACGAGCTCGGTGTTCGGGTGATGACCGATGGCGAGGAAGAAGCCCGAAATCGGAATCTCGTACTCTTCGCCATCCGCCTTGCGCAGACGCACACCCGTCACGCCGTCGTCGTCGCCCAGCACCTCGGCGGTGTTGTGCTCGAAGAGAACCTTGATGTTTGGGGTGTTGAATACGCGCTCCTGCATCGCCTTCGAGGCGCGGAGGAACGGCTTGCGCACGATGAGGTATACCTGACGGCAGAGCGATGCGAGGTAGGTTGCCTCCTCGCAAGCGGTATCGCCACCGCCCACAACCGCAACGTCCTGCTTGCGGTAGAAGAAGCCGTCGCACGTTGCGCAGGCGCTCACGCCCATACCGCGGAAACGAATCTCCGAAGGCAGACCGAGATACTTGGCCGAAGCACCCGTTGCGATGATGATCGTCTCGGCGAGAATCTCGTCGCCACCGTCAACACTCACGCGGAACGGACGCGCCGTGGTGTCGATTGCCGAGATGATACCCGTGCGGACATCGGTGCCAAAGCGCTTTGCCTGACGACGCAGGTCGTCCATCATTGCGTTGCCCGAGATACCCTCCGGATAGCCCGGGAAGTTCTCGATTTCGGTTGTGGTGGTCAGCTGACCGCCCGGCTCGATACCCTCGTAGAGTACCGGCGAAAGCGACGCACGCGCCGCATATATGGCAGCGGTGAAACCCGCAGGGCCGCTACCGATAATCAAACATTTTACCTGTTCCATAGTTATCTGCATAAATTTTTCACAAAGATACAAAACAATTTGGCAACTCGCTCACTCTTTTGCACAACTTCTTAACACTCGGCCATCATATCCCATCGTTGCACGCTCCTCGCCGAGCGAGGCGTGAAATTCGCCACGCGAGACATCGTAGCGGATATCGTCCCATACGGGCGCAATGACCAGCCCGCCACGCTTGTCGATAACTCCCACTCCGTCAGCGGTTTCGACCACCGCACGCCCCTCGCGGAAATCGTCGGCCCAAAGCCAATCAAAGCCGATGCAGACCTGTCCGCCCGCATCGAGAAAGCCGTAGCGCGTGCCGCGTCGTGTGCGGATAAGCCCCTCGTGAATCGGGAAGCGCTCCTCGTCCGGCTCGGTCGATTCTGGCGCAGCCGGCCCAATGCTTTCGGCGGGTTGCGTGGCGTGGTAGGCGCACGAAACATCGCTTGCTATGCAGCTTGCGGCTGCCCTCTGACGTTGCTCCTCGGCGAGCGAGTCGGCGAGTGCAAAGAGCGGTGCGAAGTCGTCCGACGCACCATCGAAACGGCCATAGTGCGGGCGAATCGGGTGGAGCCGTCCGTCGCAGCCCACGATGATGTTGCGGGTGTGCAGATTGCCGTGCGAAAAGCCGATGCGGCGCATCTCCCTCTGCAGAGCAACGAGTTCGTGGCGGAGCGTTGCTCCATCAATCAGGGCGCACCCATCGAGCGGCTCGCCTTCGGGTAGCACCTCGAGGATGATGTCGGCCCTCTGCTCGCGCCCGAAGCTGTCGCGCAGGAGCATTTCGCCCTCCAATATGCGGTATTCGCCTATCCACTGCGAGCCGACGCTGCACAACGTCTCGGCCGTGCGTGCAACGCTGCTTATGGCGCGTGGCGAGAGTGGCGTGTGGAGCAGGGCCCTTCGGCCGTCGGGCAACACAACCTCCGCCTCGGCAAAGCGCGACGTGCGTCGAACAAGTGGCACTCCGTCTTCGGTGAGCGGCACAATGCCCCGCAGCGTGCGCAGCGAGGTGTGCGGCGTAGCGAGTGCCTTGCGAAATGCACTGATCGTAGCGATTATCATAGCATGTAATAGTTGTGTGTTAGTGTGTTATACGCGGTTGGTTACGCTGTACGAGCCGATGTTGAGCATCGCGAGCGCATCGACGATATTTGCGTTGTAGCTCATCGCCACGAAGGGCGGTTGGGCGTGGTCGTCGCGCAGCTGGCAGATGGCGCTGTTGAACGGCTCGGGCATCACGCTCGATATGTCGGCCAGCAGGCGTGCCGTAGCACCGACACCGGCAATCTCGTCCATTCGCGGAAAGATGAGCGACTCGACCGGCTCGGCATCCTCGTCGGGCTCGCTTGCAAGGTGTATGTTTATGAGCAGCGTCTCCCCGTCGCGAGTCGATGCTCGGCGCAGACGGGCCGCCGCTTCGCGTAGCGATTGGTACTCGCAGTCGGTCGGCTCGCCATCGGTGATGTGGAATACGACGGGCGGAAACGAGTCGGCATTCTGTGGTGCGGCACACCACTCCTCGACCAGATCGGCCACCACCGATAACATCTCGTACATCGGTGTCGAGCCCGATGCGTGGGGGCGAATCCACCCCGGCACGCTCTCCGTCACGATGCTGGTTTCGCCCGTCGGCAGGTGGCGTTCGACGGTGAACTCCACGCGCTCGGGATTGCGGTTCGTGAGCGATACGACAGGCACAAAGCATGGTTTCGACTCGGTGAGCGAATAGACGCGCTCGTCGGCATAACCAATCAGCGCCACATCGTAGTAGTCGCGCGTGCCGTCGTGGTGCATCGAGCGCAGAATAAGCTCGTCGAGTAGCGAGTTTGTGATGATTGCCACCGCCTTTGCCTTGCTCATTCGGTCGCCGGCAACTTCAACCTCGTCGCTCATCGAACTCGACTGGTCGATGGCTATCACGAATGCCGTGCGATGGCGGCGTGTTATCTCTTGCGAATACACTTTTCGGGCCGTTTTTAGTGCATTTTGGGTTGCGGTTATTGTGGTGGTCGGCTTGGGTGTTAAAGGCCGCGTACGGCGCTAAAATCGGCCTTGCGTTCCTCGTCCGACGAGGCATCCGTGCCGTAGCCCGCCATCATCTCCTCCGAGCAGTCGTGCGCCAGATCGGATTCGGCCGCGAAGCGGCGTGTGGCGTGTTGGGTGCGACCTCGCTCGATGGCCTCTGCCACCTCCTCATCCGAAGGCGTGTGGCCAAGCTCGGCAGCAAGCGCAGCGCGAGCCCAACCCTTTGCGAGTGAGCCATAGCGCGCGTGCAGTTGCTCGATGGCCGCAACCGTCGCAGGGAGCTCCGTCTGCCCCTGCTCGAATGCATCGAGCAGAGCGTCGAGCTCGGCTTTCGGCAGGTATGCGCCACCGCAGTCAACCCACTCCTCCGCGACCGAATGGGCTATCGGTGCGTCCGATTCGAGCATCGAGCCGATGGCCGCCTCGGCGTATTGGGTATAGAGCTTGATGCCCAGAGCGAGCATCGAAGGTCGGATATAACAATTTGAGTAACTGTACGTTTCGGCTGTCGGGTTGCTCTGCTTCATCTGCGCGAGCGTGCGTGCTGCGCCGAGGGCGAGCGATGCCAGCCAAGGGTTGTACTCGTCGAACGATATCGGTTCGCGACGCACCGTGCGTCGATCGCGTAGCGGCCACTTCTCCACGTCGCGCACCGTGCCGTAGTTGCGCAGGGCGAAGCCGGGCAGAAGCTGCGATGCGCCACCCGTCGACTCGATGAGATACGAGAACGGCATTGCCGAGGTGTCGTGGTGGCGGGTGTGGCGACCGATGACGGTCGTGAACGCACCCTCGGCAGCCGGCGCCATAACGTAGCCGTTGCTACCGAAGCGGCAACCTCTGCGATGCACCGCCTGATGCACCGCACCACTCTTGAAGAGGTGGTTGCTCTGGTTTGTTCCGCTACCCGCGTTGAAGAACGAGAATGCGCCGGCGATGAGCAGCGACGACTTGTGGTGCGAAACCGTATACGGGCCTGCCAGAATCGAGCAACACTCCCCATTCTCGCAGTGCGAATTGGCAAAAAAGAGCGAATCGACCGCCGTGAGTCCCGACGAGAGCACCGTACACTCGCCGACAAAGCAGCGTTCGAGCGTTGCGCCCAGGTCGACTCTCGCACCCTCGGCCACAATCGAGTTGCGCAGCTTGACATCCACGCCAACCCTCGAGCCGTCGAGCAGCGTGGCGTTCTCGATGAGCGACGCGCCGTCGATGATGACGCCCTTGCCGACGTTCACCTCGCGGATGAACTTTGCGCCCACGATGCGGCTACCCTCGCCGACGCAACCCATCTGCGAGCGTGCCTCTGCGGCCTGCGCTGCGGCATACTCCGCGATACGTCGTACGCTCTGCGGACGGTGGCGATACATTGCGCCGATGTAGCCGATTTGCGCGGTGAGCGAGCAGAAGATAGGCACCCGGCGACCGCCGTTTTCGTTTACGGCAGCAACCTCCACGCCCACGCCGAACGACGTCTCGTGGCGGCACTCCAGAGCGGTTGTCGAGCGAACGACAGCCCCTCGGCCGATGCGATAGCCGGCGATGCGTGAGTCGAAGAGCTCCGCTCTGCAGCCAATCTCGACGCGCCCCTCAAAGCGGCACGACACGACCTGCGACGGGTGGAAACCATCCTCGACCACCACTTGCGACCAATCTGCTGCACGGCTGCCCGTGCGCTCCAATTCGGCGATTTCGCTTGCGGTTAATGCGCGTGTAATGAACTCTTTCATAGCGTGTTGTATGTTTTGCTCCGCACTTGTCGTGCGACAATAACTGTGTTCTAAAAAGTCCGTTTAGTGTTCTATTTGGTTGCGTAGCCCCCTCGCTCGAGCAGCGCCTCGGCATCGCGCACCGAATCGACCATCCAGCGATAGAGCAGGCGTGTCTGCTCCTCGTCGGAGAGCTGCCAGCCGCTTACCTCGCGGCGCATACGCTCCGAGAGCATATAGACGATGATGGCGGCACACGCCGAGACGTTGAGCGACTCAACCATTCCGCACATCGGAATCTTCAAAAACTCGTCGGCCGCCTCGAACACCTCGTCCGAGATGCCGGTCTTTTCCGTACCCATCACGATAGCAAATGGGCCGCGCGCGACGTCGAAACTCTCCGGCGTGCAACTCTCGCGGTGGGGCGAGGTGGCGATGATGCGGTAGCCGTCGGCCTTGAGCGAGCGCAGAGCGTCGGCCGTCGATGCGTGGCGGTGGATGTCGATCCACTTGTCCGTACCGCGCACGATGTTCAGGTTGGGGTTGAACGTGCAGAGTGTCTCGACCGTGTGGATGTTCTGCACGCCGAACGCCTCGCAGTGGCGAACGAGCGCACTTGCATTCTGCGGGTGGAACATATTCTCGGCCAGCAACGTCATATAGTTGGTGCGGTGGCTTGCGGCGCGCTCCAGAGTCGCAAAGCGCTCGGGGAGGATGAATCCTGCCAGATAGTTGATGCGCTCGGCGCACTCCTGCAGCGTGAGGTTATTTGCGATATTTGTCATCATCGTCCAAAATTTTCAGGTAACTTTCATAGCGCGAGAAGGCAATGCGCCCCTCCTTGACCGCCTCGCATACGGCGCAACCCGGCTCGTGGGTGTGGGTGCAGTTGTAGAATCGGCACTCGCCCGCCGAGGCAATCATCTCGGGGAAGTAGTGCCACAGTTCGCGCTCCTCGATGTCGATCAGGCCGAAGCCCTTGATGCCCGGCGTGTCGATGATGTAGCCACCACCCTCGAGCGGATACATCGTCGAGAAGGTGGTCGTATGTTTGCCCTTGTGGAAGCTCTCCGATATCTCGCCCGTGCGGATGTCGAGCGACGGGTCAATGCGCCCCACGAGCGTCGATTTGCCTACGCCCGAGTTGCCCGACAGCAGTGTAACCTTGCCCGTGAGCAGTTCGCGCACGCGCTCGACGCCGATGCCCTCGGTGGCCGAGATGTCTATGACCTCGTAGCCCGCGCTCTCGTACGTTCGGTGGAACTCCTCGACGGCCTCCGCAGCGCCGGCGAGTAGGTCGATCTTCGCCAGCAGAATCGTTGCCGGCACCTTGTACGCCTCACAGGTGATGAGGAAGCGGTCGACAAACTCGAGTGCCGTAACCGGCTCGACGAGCGTCACGACGACCATCGCGCGGTCGATGTTGGCGGCGATGATGTGCGACTCCTTCGAGAGATTCGACGCACGGCGGATGACATAGTTGCGGCGCGGAGCGATGTCGCAGATGGTCCACTCGTCCTGTTCGCCACGCTCGCAGTAGACCGTATCGCCCACCACGACCGGATTGGTCGAGCGCACACCACGCAGACGCAGTCGCCCGCGAATACGGCAACGCAGCACCTCGCCGTCGCTGCCCAAAACCTCGTACCAACTGCCTGTGGCACGGATTACGACTCCCTCTCGTCTCATAGGCCTACAACTCCTCCTTGCTAAATTTTTCGAGCCAATCGCCCACGCTCTTCGAGATGCTGCTGATCGGACGGAAGGTATGCGACTGCTTGAAGTGGCGATTGTCCATAAAGTCTACCTTCTCGTCGAGCTTCTCGACGGCAACGAAGAGGCAGCTCACGAGCAGTGCCGCCTTCACAGCCGAGAGCACGATGCCCAGCAGCGTGTCCATCGAGCCGAGTCCGATGGCCGAGAAGAGTGCGCGCAGGAGCTTCGATGCCACGACCGCGAGTACCAGTACACCGACAAACGCTACGATACCGCCGACGATATGGGCAAGCTTCTGCTCGATGCCGAGCATCGCTCCCACCTGCTCGCCGAGGTAGTAGGCCACGAGTCCGCCGGCGACGATGCCGACGATGGAGAATATCTGCGAAACGAGTCCGTTACGCCAGCCGCTCACGATGGCCCAAACGAGCGCCACGGCGGCAAGTATGTCAAATAAATTCATTTTCTATACCGTAAAAGTGTGGATAATCCGCACGAAGTTAGTATTTTTTTCGACAATTTCCTATATTTGTACCTATAATAGTGTAGCTATGAAACGATATATACTTATTTTACTTGCACTTACGGCCATTACGGCCCAACTCGCGGCCCGCGAAGTCTACTCGCTCAACAACAATTGGCGCTTCTTTTTCAAGGAGGAGAATTCGAGCGACGATGCGCGCTACGTTCGTCTGCCTCACACCTGGAATCTCGATGCGCTCTCGGGTAGCGAGTCGTATCGCCAGACGGTCGGCAACTACGAGCACGCACTCTTTGTGCCTGCCGAGTGGCGTGGCAAGCGCATCTTCCTGCGCTTTGGCGGAGTGCAATCGGTGGCGGATGTCTTTGTCAACGGCTCGCACGTGGGCGAACATCGCGGCGGCTGGACGGCCTTCGCCTTCGAGATTACCGACAAGGTATTCTTCGGTGCTACGAACACGCTGCTCGTAGCCGTGAGCAACGCCTTCCATAACGACGTGCTGCCGACTTCGACCGAGGAGAATCTCTACGGAGGTATATATCGTGATGTGGAGCTTATCGTGACGGGCCAGACGGCCGTCTCGCCGCTATATCACGGTACGGAGGGCGTTATGGTTCACCCGTCGAAGGTCTCGACCGAGCGCGCCGAGGGCCGTGTGGATGTGATGCTGACGGGCAAGAAGGATGCCTCGTGCAACGTCTCGATTGATGTGGTCTCGCCCGACGGCTATGTGGCCTTGACGCGCAACGTGAAGGCCAAGATCGACGGCAAGCTGCTCTCCATCCCGTTCGCGGTGGAGAATCCCGAGCTGTGGTCGCCGGCAATGCCTCGCCTCTACAAGGTGGTAGTGGCGGCTGCGGGCGATACGGTGAGCGTTACGACCGGTTTCCGCCACATTGAGGTTACGCCCGAGGGGCTCTTCACGATCAACGGCAAGCGTACGCCGGTGCGTGGCGTAACCCTGCACCACGACCGCGCCTCGTCGGGCAACGCGCTCAAGGTGCGCCACTACGACTCCGACCTGAAGATGATACGCAATATGGGCGCAAATGCACTCCGTTCGGTTACGGGCCCGCACGCGCAGACGCTCTACGACAGGTGCGACCGTAACGGTACGCTGGTGTGGATCGACGGCCCGCTGCAGCAGTCGCCGTTCCTGAGCGATATCGCCTACTACCAGACGGCACGCTTCGAGCAGAACGGTATGGATCAGTTGCGCGAAATCGTCCTCCAGAACTGCAACCACCCGTCGGTGGTGATGTGGGGCGTATTCTCGCTGTTGCGCGGTAGCTCGCCACAACTGCTCGACTATATCCGCCGTCTCAACACGCTCGCCAAGCAGCTCGATCCGTCGCGTCCGACGGTGGCGTGCAGCAACCGCGATGGCGACATCAACTTCATCACAGACCTTATCGTATGGCAGCAGAGCATCGGCTGGGAGAGCGGCTCGGTGGAGGATCTGAAGGTGTGGCAGCAGCAGCTGCGCGAGGGTTGGTCGCATCTGCGCCAGGCGGTGTGCTATGGCGAGGGCGGCACCATCGGCCAGAGCAACGAGCAGTACGTCCTGCGAGGCAAGAGCAGTCAGCACCGCATTCCGGAGAGTTGGCAGACACTCTTCCACGAGGGCTACCTCTCGCGCATCGACAACACGCTCTTCTGGGGCGTATGGCTCAATACGATGTTCGATTTCGGCTCGGCTCGCTATCGCGCAGGTGTGCGTAATTCGGGCCTTGCGGCGTTCGACCACGCACAGTGTAAGGATGCCTACTACCTCTATAAGACCATCTGGAACAACGACTCGCCGACGCTCTATATCGTGGGCAAGAACCGCGATGTGCGTATGCGCGACCGCCAGACGGTGAAGATCTACTCGTCGCAGGGTATGCCTACGCTGCGCATCAATGGCGAGGAGGTTGGTGTGCGTATGCTCTCGCAGGGCGTATTCTCGACCGACACACTCTCGATGCGCGGCCGCAACCAAATCACTGCCGAGGTGGCCGGTCGTCGCGACTCGATGGTGCTCACCGTCGGCAACTATCTCAAAAAGGCGAACGATTAGGTGCGCGCGTAGGGTTATTGAAAAGCAAGGGGGTACTAACCGATGATGGTTGTACCCCTTTACTTTTTTGATTATAAGGTCGGATAATGTTTGTTGTCGAGGACGTTACTTGACCTTACTTGACCTTATTTGACCTTAAAAACAATGGCAACGAATGGCAAGCGCACTCTTGCAGAGTGCTGAATGGCAAGCGCAGTCTGGCGACTGCTTAATGGCATAAAATGGCAATTTTTATTCTGTTATTCGTTGCCATTGACTTCGTCTTCCTCCTTGCGGCTCGGCATAGCGTAAACAAGTTTACCCCCTCCCCTCGCCCCGCAGCGCCGGTTAAATGTCATTAAATGCCATTAAGTGAGCGTCAGCGGACCACTGCCATTAAATGCCATCTAAAAAATCCTCTGCGCGACTTTACTCGACCTCCTCTGCCCCTTTTCTCTCTCCTACTCTCTCAGCACTATCCGACAATTATCGAGCGACTCGACAATCGCAAGCGACTCGGTGCGAATGCCCAGTCCGCGCAGGTAGTCGCCACCCTCCTGAAACGCCTTCTCGATAAGGATGCCCGCGCCTACGAGTGTCGCACCCGCTTGATGCACCAACTCGATGATGCCCTTCGCGGCGTTGCCGTTGGCCAGAAAGTCGTCGATGAAGAGCACGCGGTCGCCCGCAAGCAGATACTCGCCACTTATGCAGATGTCGTATGTGTGGTTCTTCGTGAACGAAAACACCTGTGTTACAAGCATATTGCGCATCGTGCTCGGCCGCGCCTTCTTGGCAAACACCACCGGCACCCCCAGCAGATAGCCGACCATAACGGCCGGCGCGATGCCGCTCGCCTCGATGGTGATGACTTTGTCGATGCGCTCGCCCTCGAAGCGGCGCACAAACTCCTTCGCCATCGCCATCATCAGCACGGGATCCATCTGGTGGTTGATAAAGTTATCGACTTTCAATATGCCGCCATCGAAACAATGGCCATCGCGCAAAATACGCTCTTTCAACTCTTTCATCGCTTGGTGTGTTTAGGTTTGCGGCCTGCCCGCCCCGCCCGCATTCGTTCTGTCGCACGGTGTCGGGCCGACCATTCCGCAACCAAAATTACAAAACTTTTTCCAAACGAGCGCGAGTATTGTTCTCTTTTTAAGGACTATTAAGGATGTTTTGCTGCGCAAAAATCCTAGTTTTCATTTTTACATATCCCCCAAACCCCCTTTGACCTGCGGTCTTCCTCCTTCGCGCCTCGGCATAGTCTGCAAGCCGCCTCTGCCCTCGGCTTGGCGTCGGTTGGCAAAGGGGGACTTGGTCGCTGCGCTCCGTGTGGGAGACGGCAAACTTATCACAACTCCTTTTTTATAAGGTCGGATAATGTTTGTTGTCGAGGACGTTACTTGACTTTAATTGACCTTACTCGACCTTAACTGTGGCAGCGAATGGCATTTAATGGCAAGCGCACTCTTGCAGAGTGCTGAATGGCAGCGCAGTCTGGCGACTGCTTAATGGCATAAAATGGCAATTTTTATTCTGTTATTCGTTGCCATTAAATGTCATTAAATGCCATCTAAAAATCCCCTGCGCGACCTTACTCGACCTTACTTGACTTTAATAGACCTTACTAGACTTTAAAGCAACCGCAGGTTGCGCAACCTTGCCTGGCTTTACCCTATAACTATAATATAATAGGTGCCCCAAAAACTTGCTTTGCGCCCCCGAAAAGATTAAATTTGGTGCGTGAACCCATTGCGTCGGTGCAAATTACGGCCGGTGGGGCGCAAAAAAGCGGCGGAAGATTTCATTTTCATCCAAAAGAGATTTAACTTTGCGGATTGTATATTAACGTATAACGAAATATTGAGAAAGAAATGGCAAAAAATTTCAAGAGATATTTGGTAACCTCGGCGCTCCCTTATGCCAACGGCCCGGTACATATCGGCCACTTGGCGGGTGTGTATGTGCCGTCGGATATCTACACGCGTTACCTGCGTCTGCGCGGTTGCGATGTGTTGTCGATCTGCGGTAGCGACGAGCACGGTGTGCCGATTACCATCAAGGCCAAGCGCGAGGGCATCACGCCACAGCAGGTGGTGGATCGCTATCACGCCATCATCAAGAAGTCGTTCGAGGATCTGGGCATCTCGTTCGACATCTATTCGCGTACGTCGTCCGATATGCACACGCAGACGGCGTCGGAGTTCTTCCGCAAGCTCTACGACGGCGGCAAGTTCATCGAGCAGACCTCGCAGCAGTACTACGACGAGGAGGCAAAGATGTTCCTCGCCGACCGCTATATTATGGGTACCTGTCCGAAGTGCGGCAACGAGCGCGCTTACGGCGACCAGTGCGAGTCGTGCGGCTCGACACTCTCGCCCGATGAGCTCATCGAGCCACATTCGACACTCTCGGGTAGCGTTCCGGTGAAGAAGGATACCAAGCACTGGTACCTGCCGCTCAACGACTACGAGCAGATGCTCCGCGAGTGGATTCTCGAGGGCCACAAGGAGTGGAAGTCGAACGTCTACGGTCAGTGCAAGAGCTGGCTCGACGGCGGTCTGCAGCCACGCGCTGTGAGCCGCGACCTGGATTGGGGTATTCCGGTGCCGGTCGAGGGCGCAGAGGGCAAGGTGCTCTATGTGTGGTTCGACGCGCCAATCGGCTATATATCTGCTACAAAGGAACTTACGCCTGATTGGGAGAAGTATTGGAAGGACGAGGAGACCAAACTCGTTCACTTCATCGGCAAGTACAACATCGTATTCCACTGCATCGTATTCCCGTCGATGCTCAAGGCGCACGGCGAGTATATCCTGCCGGAGAATGTGCCGTCGAACGAGTTCTTGAACTTGGAGGGCGACAAGATTTCGACCTCGCGCAACTGGGCTGTTTGGTTGCACGAGTATCTGGAGGAGATGCCGGGCAAGGAGGATGTGCTGCGCTACGTTTTGTGCGCGAACGCTCCCGAGACCAAGGACAACGACTTCACTTGGAAGGACTATCAGGCACGCAACAACAACGAGTTGGTGGCCGTTTTGGGCAACTTTGTCAACCGCGCGTTGGTGCTCACCAAGAAGTATTACGACGGCGTTGTGCCGGCTGCGGGCGAGCTTACGGAGTACGACCGCGCGACGATCGACGAGCTGTCGCAGATCAAGCAGTCGCTCGAGACGAATATCGAGAACTACCGCTTCCGCGAGGCGTTGAAGGACGCGATGAACTATGCGCGTATCGGTAATAAATACCTCGCCGACAGCGAGCCGTGGAAGGTGGTAAAGACTGACGCAGAGCGAGTTAAGACCATTCTGAACATCGCATTGCAGATTACGGCCAACATCGCCATCGCCATCGAACCGTTTATGCCGTTCTCGGCTGCGAAGATTCTTCGTATGCTCGGTGCGGAGCACTTCGAGTGGGATCAGCTCGGCAGTATGGAGCTCATCGCCGAGGGCCACACGATTGCGACTCCGGAGCTTCTCTTCGAGAAGATTGAGGACGACGTGATTCAGCGTCAGCTCGACAAGCTCGAGGCGACGAAGGCGGCTAACGCAGCTGCGGAGGTTAAGGCCGAGCCGCAGAAGGCGGAGTGCTCGTTCGACGATTTCCAGAAGATGGACATCCGCGTTTCGACCATCCTGGCTGCCGAGAAGGTTGCCAAGACCAAGAAGCTGCTCAAGCTGACGGTCGATACGGGCATCGACGAGCGTACGATTGTATCGGGTATTGCCGAGCACTTCACGCCGGAGGAACTCGTTGGCAAACAGGTACTTGTGTTGGTTAATCTTGCACCGCGCGAGTTGAAGGGTATTCTTTCGCAGGGTATGATTTTGATGGCCGAGGATGCGACGGGCAAGTTGCGTCTGGTGCAGCCGTCGGAGCCGGTTAAGGCGGGCTCGATGGTCGGATAATGTTCCCCGTGGAACACTGTTTTGTGCAGGTGTAATCGGTTGCGAGTCAGCCCATTGCCCTGCACACAATTTAACGGATTCTTTGAGAGAAGATGGAACTGAATTGGGACGAATTAAGTTTTGATTTTAATGCGACGGGTGGCGAGAATGTTCGCTACTTCTACAAGGATGGTGCGTGGAGCGAACCGCACTACACCACCTCCGAGTATATCCCCGTACATATGTGCGCCGCTTGTCTGAACTACGGTTTGCAGGCGTTCGAGGGCATTAAGGCCTTTCGTGGCGTGGATGGCCGAGTGCGACTATTCCGTCCGCACGCCCACTACCGTCGAATGGCTGCCGGAGCGCGAAAGCTCTGTCTGCCAATGGTTTCGGAGCAGTTGTTTGTCGATGCGTGCATCGAAATCGTGCGTCGCAACCTCGCCTATCTGCCTCCGTACGAGTCGCGTGCTGCGCTCTATGTGCGTCCGGTGCTCTTTGGTACGCGCCCATCGCTCACCGTTCGCGGATCGGACGAGGCGGGCTTCTGCGTATTCGCTACGCCGGCCGGCCCATACTTCAAGGAGGGCATCCACCCGATTAATGCCATCGTCAACCGCAATCAGGATCGTTCGGCTCCGCTCGGAACGGGCGACGTGAAGGTCGGTGGCAACTATGCGTCGAGTATGCTTTCCTACGAGGAGGCCCACGCGCTGGGCTATCAGGCGGTGCTCTACACCGAATCCATCGAACACCGCTACATCGAGGAGTGCGGTGCTGCGAACTTTATCGCCATCAAGGATAAGCGATATGTCACACCGAAATCGCCGTCGATACTGCCGTCGATTACCAACGCCTCGTTGCGTCAACTCGCAGAGGATAAGGGTTTTACGGTCGAGGAGCGTCCCGTCGATGTTGCCGAGCTGCTGTCGTTCGACGAGTGCGGTGCTTGCGGTACGGGTGCGGTCATCACACCGCTGGGCAATGTTTTCGATCCCGAGACTGGCGTGAAGATTCATTATGGCGACGAGGTTGGTCCGGTGCTGCTCGACCTCTACAATTCGCTCCAAGATATTCAGTACGGCCGAGTGGCCGATCCATACGGCTGGGCGGTTATCGTAGAATAGAGCGACTGCACTATATGTATAAAAGGGTGATTAACATTGAGTTAACCACCCTTTTTTAATTGTTCCACGAGGAACATTTTTGTCGGTTGTTCCACGTGGAACACTCTGTGTCGCTATCGGCCGAAACGGATAAGCAGGACGTTGATGTCGGCAGGCGATACGCCAGGAATACGCGACGCCTGACCGATGGTCGCAGGGCGAATGCGCTGCAACTTCTGGCGTGCCTCGATGGTGAGCGACTGCATCGACATATAGTCGAAGTCGGTCGGAATGGCGATGCCCTCCAGGCGGTGGAGCTTCTCGGCAACGCTGCGCTCGCGCTCGATATAGCCGCTATACTTGATTTCGATGTCGGCAAGCTCGATAATCTCCTCCGTTATGCCGTTCGCCTCGACAAACTTCTTCAGCTTTGGCAACACCCCGACGAGTCCCGCAAGGGTGATTTCGTTGCGAAGTGCGAAGTCGAATATCTTCCTACCCTGCGATGCAGGTGGCAAACCGAGCGAAATTAAGTAGTCCTGAATTTCCGATATTTTTACGCTCTGTGTGCGAGTGTACGAAATAAGCGAATCTAAAAGCGATTTTTTTTCGACGAATTTTTCGTATCTGCGCTTTGAAATCAGGCCGAGTTTGTAGCCGAGCGGCGTGAGTCGCTGGTCGGCATTGTCCTGACGGAGCAAAATTCGATACTCGGCACGCGAGGTGAACATTCGGTATGGCTCGTCGACACCCTTCGTCACCAGATCGTCAATCAGCACACCGATATAGCCCTCGTCGCGGTGCAACACCACCGGCTCCTCGCCGCGCACGCGACGGTGGGCGTTGATGCCCGCCATAAGTCCCTGCGCTGCGGCCTCCTCATAGCCCGTAGTACCGTTCACTTGGCCCGCAAAGTACAGATTATCAACGAGTTTGCTCTCCAACGAGTGCCACAACTGCGTCGGTGGGAAGTAGTCGTACTCGATGGCATAGCCCGGACGGTAGATGTGTACATCCTCCAAGCCCACGATCTGATGCAGAGCGTCGAGCTGCACGTCGTATGGCAGCGACGACGAGAAACCGTTCAGGTAATACTCGTTCGTGCTCTCGCCCTCGGGTTCGAGGAAGAGCTGGTGCTGATCCTTGTCGGCAAACGTGCGCAACTTGTCCTCGATGCTCGGGCAGTAGCGCGGACCGATGCCGCGAATCGTGCCGTTGAACAGTGGCGAGTCGTCGAAGCCCGTGCGGAGTGTGTCGTGTACCTGCTTCGAGGTGTAGACCAGGAAGCACGGCAACTGATGGCTGACGGGCTGTGTCTCGTCCGAGAACGAGAATTTCGATGGGCACTCGTCGCCATACTGCGGCTCGAGCGCCTCGAAGTTGATGGTGCGCGCATCGAGTCGGGCCGGAGTGCCTGTTTTCATTCTACCGCACTCAATACCAATGCGTTGCAGCGATTCGGTGATGCCTACCGCAGCCGCATCGCCCGCTCGTCCGCCCGTGGCCGACTGTTGGCCGCAGTGCATCAGTCCCGAGAGGAATGTGCCGGCGGTGAGGATGATGGTCTGCGCCTCGAATTCGACGCCCATCTGCGTTTTTAGGCCCCTTACGCGTGGTCGCTCGCCCGTCGTGTCGTAGAGCAGTTCGACGGCCGTATCCTGCCAAATATAGAGCCCCTGCGTGTTCTCCAGCGTGTGGCGCCACTCGGCCGAGAAACGCGACTTGTCGCACTGCGCTCGCGGACTCCACATCGCCGCACCCTTCGAGCGGTTGAGCATTCGGAACTGGATGGTCGTGCGGTCGGTGATCACGCCCGTAAGGCCGCCCAGCGCGTCAATCTCGCGGACGATCTGCCCTTTGGCGACACCGCCGATGGCCGGATTGCACGACATCGACGCCATCTTGGTCATATCCATCGTGATGAGCAGCGTGCGCGAGCCGAGTCGTGCGGCAGCCGAAGCCGCCTCGCAACCGGCGTGTCCCGCGCCGACAACTATTACGTCGTATTTCATCATATTCGCTTGATTGTTAACGTGTTATTCACCTGCTTCGAGCTGATCCCACATCGCCAGATAGCGATCCTCCTTGGCGTGCATCTGTCGCTCGTCGCGCGGCGTCTTATCCTTCTGGCCGCAGAGGTGCAACACGCCGTGGGCGATGACGCGCAACATCTCGCGACGTGCCGTCGTGCCATAGATGCGGGCGTTGTCCGCCACAGTCTCGACATCGATGAAGATGTCGCCCGCGATGTAGCCCTCGCCCAGCGCGCTATCGTCGAAGGTGATGATGTCGGTGAAGTAGTCGTGGCCCAGAAACTCGATATTCATCGCGCGGTGGCGTTCGGCCGAGCAGAAGATGTAGTTTACCTGCTCGATGCGGTAGTTGCCCTCGTGGCGCGCAATCTCGCGCAGCCAATGGCGGATGAGTCGCTTGCTTCGCAAGCGGTAGTTGCTGCCGTCGTTGAAGTAGAGTATATCCATAAGAGCTTGAGTGTGCGTTATTTGAAGAGTGACGATGCCTGCATCTTGATCGATGGCGAAGGGGCGTAGATGCCGAATACGATCTTGTACTCGACCTCCATCGAGGTCGGATTGACCATACTTGCCACCTCGCCGAGCGTCTGGTTGCGTGTTACCTGCTGGCCCTGCTTGACGCTCACCGATGCGAGGTTGGCGTACGACGAAATGTACTCGCCGTGAGCCACATAGACATCGTATTTGTTGTTTATCTTGTTGCGTGAAATCTTCATCACCTTGCCCTCGTAGATCGATGTTACGGCCGCGCCCTTCTTGCCGACGATCTCCACCATATTGCCGTTGTAGCGCACCACACGGCCACCCGCAACGGGCAGACGCAGGCCCGACGTGGTGGTCGAGAATCCCGAGCCCGACTTGTTGCCCTTGGTCAGGGCGCGCAGCTCGCGGATGGCGGCGTCGAGCTTCTTCTCCTGCTCGGCCACCGACTGCTGGACGCTCTTCTCCTGGCGCGTCATCTTGTCGCGCACCTTCTTCGCCTCGTTACGGTCGCGACGCAGACGTTCGCGCTCGCGGTCGAGACGCTTCTTTGCGGCCGCCGCCTCGGCTCGTTTTGCATCGAGGGCCTCGCGTTCGCGCTGGACATCCTCGCGCACCGAGACGATGTTCTTCATCTGGCCGTGGCGATACTCCGTAGCGTTGCGCAGCGCAGCCAGTCGCGCGGCAAACTCCGCGGCCGAGCTCGCCGAGAGCAAGTATGTTAAAGTGTTGTTAAAGCGGTAGTTACGATACGCCGTGCGAACCATCTCGCCACACGCGCCGGCGAGTGTCGAGTGCTGGCCCGAGAGCTCCTTGATGCGTGCCGACGAGGCCGAAATCTCCTTGTTGAGCTCCTTGATTTGGCGGTCGGTGGCGTTGATGAGCGCATTACGCTTCTCGATTTGGCGAATGAGCGAATTGACGAGCTTCTGCTGCGAGGCCTTGTTCTTCTTCAGTCGCGCGAGTTGTTTCTCCTCCTTGGCGATGCTCGCCTCGAGCTCGGCGATGATGCGTCGCTGTTCGTCGGCCTTGCTCGTCTGGGCAAAGAGCGGTGTGGCACCGGCTATCAGCAGTGCACACAGGGTTGCTATCAACCATCTTGTCAGTCGCATATCTCTCATTCTGCTTACTTTTCTTTGGGTTTATCGGTTGCGCTCTTGCGGCTTCGCTGCTGCTCGATGCGAAGATCGATGGCCGAGCTGTCGTATCCGCGTTCGAGCGCCTTGCGCCAGTAGGTTTGTGCCATAAACTCCTCGCCCAGCGCATCGAGTATGTCGCCATAGTGTAGCGCAAGCTCTGCCGAGTTGTCGCGGTCAAGCGAGAGCGCCTGCTGCATATATCGTTTCGCCTCCTCGTAGCGGCCGAGTCGGTAGAGTACCCACGCGAGCGTGTCGAGGAAGGTCGACGAGTTGGGCGTTACGGTCGTGGCGTGTGTTGCCATCGTGAGCGCACGCTCGAGGTTGCGTCCCTCGACGGCGAGGAAGTAGGCGTAGTTGTTCAGCACCGAGGAGTTGTCGGCGTAGTATTTCAGTGCGCGGTCGTAGGCCTTGTAGGCGCGTTTGCGCTCGCCTCGGTCGTGCTCCGTGTCGCCGATGTAGCCCCACAGACGGCTGCGCAGAGTGTCGTTTTGGGCATACTTCAACGCCTCGTTGAAACCCTCGATGGCCTCCTCTTTACGGCCCGCACTGAAGTGCGAATATGCGAGCATCGCCCGCAGTTCGGTGTCGGCCGGATAGTGGACAAGGGCTCGGTCGATGTAGGTGGTAACCGAGTCGGTGCGCTCGAGGTACTCCTCGATGGAGATTATGCGCTCGAAATCCCCCTTCTCGGGGCGAGGCGTGCCGTTCAGGCGACGCTTGTAGAGCGAGAGTGCCTCCTGGATGTTGCCCGCCGCAATGAGGTGATTGGCGTAGATGTCGCCCACCTCGCGCGAGTCGGGATGGTTAATGGCAAGTCGTGCCGCGAGGACGTTGATCTGCGGGAAGTAGTCGCGGTAGAAGCGGGTGTTGGCGATGATGGCCTTGAACTGCCCGATCTTGCTCTCCAGCGGGATTTGGTCGCTGTCGAACAGGTGCGCCATAACGCTCAAATAGGCGGGATATTCGCGTCGCGAATAGTAGTAGTCGCCCAATGACAGCCAGGGGTTGATGTTGGTCGTATCGACCTGTATTGCGTTGCGGTAGGTCGCCTGTGCGAGCGAGTCGCGGCGCGTGGCGGCGTAGACATCCGCCAGCATCAGATAGCTGTCCGCAAGGTATGGCGCTTCGCTAATCATCCGTTGGGCCTCCTGCTCGGCTCGCTCGAACTGCTGCGTCTGCAGGTAGAGGCGCTGGCGGAGGCGCACAAGTGGCTCCATTCGGCCGAAGCGATTCTCTGCCGAGTCGATTACCGCGATGGCCGAGAACGGCTGTTTGTTGCGGTCGTAGAGCAGGGCGAGCATACGGAAATGGTCGGGCTCGGTGCTCTTCTCGGTGAGTCGTGCGTAGTAGCCCATTGCCTCCTCGTACTGCTGGGCAGAGACGAGCGACGAGGCGAGTGTCTCGAGGTAGTGGCGATTCGACGGGTCGCTCGTATAGGCGCGCTTGGCGTAGGCGGCGGCCTTCGGTGCATCGCTCTCCATGCGCGCGCGCAGATGCCACGCAGGCGCGTAGAGCGAGTCGAGGGCCAGCGCACGCTCGACATAGGTGCGGGCGCGCTCCCCGTCCGAGTGGATGTTGAGCTGCTTGTAGGCCTCGGTGTAGAGCGTGAAGCAGTCGGTCGAGTCGACCGTTCGCTCCTCGGCATAAGCAATGCGCTGCGGCCTCTCGGTGAAGCCGCAGAAGAGCGCAATCGCCGAAAGACCGCAGAGCAAACCCTTCAATTTCATCCTTGTCAGAGCGAGCGTACCTGTCGCTTTATGAGTGTGTTATTAGAGAACGCTGTCGAACTGGTGCAGGAAGCGTACGTCGTTCTCGAAGTAGAGGCGCAAGTCCTTCACGCCGAACTTCAACATCGCGATACGCTCAACTCCCATACCAAAGGCGAAGCCCGAGTACTCGTTAGGGTCGATGCCGTTGGCCGTCAGCACGTTAGGGTCTACCATACCGCAACCGAGAATCTCCAACCAGCCCGTGCCCTTGCAGACCGGACAACCCTTGCCGCCGCAGAGGTTACACGACACGTCAACCTCGGCCGATGGCTCGGTGAATGGGAAGTACGACGGACGCATACGAATCTGCGTCTTCTCGCCGAAGAGCTCCTTTGCGAAGTAGAGCAGCGACTGCTTCAGGTCGGCAAACGACACGTTGCGGTCGATGTAGAGACCCTCCACCTGGTGGAAGATGCAGTGTGCGCGGTACGAAATCGCCTCGTTACGGAACACGCGGCCCGGGCAGATTACGCGAATCGGTGGCTTCTGGTGCTCCATCGTGCGCACCTGAATCGACGAGGTGTGCGTACGCAACAGGATATCGTCGACGTGTGGCTCGTTGCACATCTTCTCGATGAAGAACGTGTCCTGCATATCGCGTGCAGGGTGCTCCGGCGGGAAGTTGAGCGACGAGAATACGTGGCGGTCGTCCTCAATCTCCGGACCCTCGGCTACGGTGTAGCCCAGGCGTGCGAAGATGTCGATAATCTCGTTCTTGACGATCGAAATCGGGTGGCGCGAACCGAGACGCTCGGCCGAGCCCGGACGCGACATATCCTCAATCTTCACGTCGTCGGCCACCTTCGATGCGAACTCCTCCTTGAGGGTGTTGATCTTGGTGAGCGTCGCCTGCTTGAGCGCGTTGATGCGCTGGCCATACTCGCGTTTGAGCTCCGGAGCAACGCTCTTGAACTCATCCATCAGGGCGGTCAATTCGCCCTTCTTGCCCATCATTTTGATACGGAACTCCTCGATTTCGGCAGCTGTCTGTGGGACAAACTCCTCAACTCGACGGAGCAAATCGTTGATTTTCTCTTGCATAGTATTTTGTTTTTTGTCTTTATTTTCACTTTTTAGTTTTCGTGTGTCTTTATAACCAATGGCATTCGGGCTTTCAGTGGCATTTAATAGCAAGCGGGCTTCGCCCTTAATGGCATTCAGTGGCATTGGGCTATCGCCCTTAATGGCATGCGCACTCTTGCAGAGTGCTGAATGGCAAGCGCAGTCTAACGACTGCTTAATGGCAGAGAATGGCAATTTTTTATTCTGTTATTCGTTGCCATTAAAAAATCCCTTACTCGACCTTACTTGACCTTACTTGACCTTAAAGACCTTATAATTCAGCGCAACCCCTCGCGCCTACCACTCCGAAGTGAAGTGGAAGCGAATCTTCGGGAACTTCTCTTGCGCCAGCGCCAGCGCGTAGCTCGTGTCGGCAAGGAATACGTCGCGACCGTGCTTGTCGACCGCCATATTCGTATGCTTGCGACGCTTGAAGTCGGCGAGTTGCTCGGCATCGTCGCTCTCGATCCAGCACGCCTTGTGGATGGAGATCGGCTCCCAGCGGCACTTTGCGCCGTACTCGTGCTCCAGACGGTACTCGATAACCTCGAACTGCAACTGGCCCACCGTGCCGATAATCTTACGGCCGTTGAGCGACGAGGTGAAGAGCTGTGCCACACCCTCGTCCATCAGCTGGTCGATACCCTTCGCCAGCTGCTTGAACTTCATCGGGTCGGCATTCTCGATATAGCGGAACCACTCCGGCGAGAACGACGGAATACCCGTGAACTTCAGTTTTTCGCCTTCGGTGAAGGTGTCGCCGATGCGGAAGTTACCCGTGTCGTGCAGACCGACGATATCGCCCGGATATGCGAAGTCGATGACCGACTTCTTCTCGGCCATAAACGCCGTCGGCGACGAGAACTTGAGCTGCTTACCGCTCGGAACGTGCAGGTAGTTCTTGCCGCGCTCGAACGTACCCGAACATATCTTCATAAACGCCAGACGGTCGCGGTGATTCGGATCCATATTGGCGTGAATCTTAAAGATGAAGCCCGTGAGTTTCTGCTCGTCGGGCGTGATGGTGCGCGTCTCGGTGGTCGATGTGCGAGGCGACGGAGCGATGCGGATGAAGCACTCCAAGAGCTCGCGCACGCCGAAGTTGTTCACCGCCGAGCCGAAGAATACCGGTGCAAGGCGACCTGCGAGATAGGCCTCGCGGTCGAAATCCTCGTACACACCCTCGACCAGCTCGACATCGTTGCGCAGCTGCTCGGCATAACGCTCGCCGATGAGCGCGTCGATCTCCTTCGAGGAGATGTCGTCGAAGTTGGCCGTCTGGGCATCTGCCGTCTGGCGCTCGTCCGACGTGAAGAGCGAGATGTTGTGCTCGTAGAGGTTGTATACACCCTTGAAGCTCGGGCCGCTCGAGATAGGGAACGCCAACGGGCGCACCTTGATTTGCAGCTCGCGCTCCACCTCGTCGAGCAGATCGAACGGATCTTTGCACGGGCGGTCGAGCTTGTTGATAAAGACGATAACCGGCGTGTTACGCATACGGCAGACGTTCATCAGTCGGCGCGTCTGCGTCTCGACACCCTTCGCACCGTCGATGACGATGATAACCGAGTCGACGGCCGTCAGTGTGCGGTAGGTATCCTCGGCAAAGTCCTCGTGGCCCGGCGTATCGAGAATGTTGATCTTGATATCCTTGTACTCGAAGCCCATCACCGACGTTGCTACCGAGATACCGCGCTGACGCTCGATCTCCATAAAGTCGGATGTTGCTCCGCGCTTGATTTTGTTACTCTTTACTGCACCCGCAACGTGGATTGCACCACCGAAGAGCAGCAGCTTCTCGGTGAGCGTCGTCTTACCTGCGTCCGGGTGGGCGATGATTGCAAATGTTCTTCTTCTGTCGATTTCCTCGCGGAGTGTCATTTTCCTCTCTCCTCTCTTATTGTTTTACTGGTGGATAATCAATCGTATAGTGCAGACCGACCGACTCGCGACAATCGCGTGCCTGCTTGATGGTCAGGTAGGCCACGACCGTCATATTGCGCAACTCGCACAGCTCCTGACACGGCTTGGTGCGGTTGTAGAGCTCCTCGGTCTCCTGCCAAATGATGGCCAGACGCTTCATTGCGCGTTCGAGACGCAGATTCGAGCGTACGATGCCGACGTAGTTCGACATAATGGCCTGCAACTCCTTTCGATTTTGCAACACGAGCACCATCTCCTCGGCCTCGGCCGTGCCCTCGAAGTTCCAATCCGGAATACCCTCCTGGAAGTCGACCTTGCCGATGAGCGACGCTGTGTGGCGTGCTGCACGAGCGGCATAGACCACCGCCTCGGTGAGCGAGTTCGACGCCAGACGGTTCGCACCGTGCAGGCCCGTACACGAGCTCTCGCCCAAAACGTAGAGTCGGCGAATCGAGCTCTCGCCATTGCTGTCGACCGTAACGCCGCCACAGCAGTAGTGCGCTGCCGGACACACCGGAATCATATCCTTCGTGATGTCGATGCCTATCGAGAGGCACTTCTCGTAGATGTTAGGGAAGTGGTGGCGCGTCTGCTCGGCCGGCATATGCGTAACGTCGAGGTAGACAAACTCCTCGCCGCGAATCTTCAGCTCGTGGTCGATCGAGCGAGCCACGACATCGCGCGGTGCGAGCGAACGCATCGGGTGGTACTTGTCCATAAACTCCTTACCGTTCTGCAGGCGCAGGATGGCTCCGTAGCCGCGCATCGCCTCGGTAATGAGGAACGACGGACGCTCGCCCGGGTGGTAGAGTGCCGTCGGGTGGAACTGGATGTACTGCATATTCTTGGTAAAGGCCTTCGCGCGGTGGCACATCGCGATACCGTCGCCCGTCGCTACGGTCGGGTTGGTCGTCGTGTTGTAGATGTTGCCGCAACCGCCCGCCGCCACGATCGTAAACTTGGCGAGGATGGTCAGAATCTCGTCCGTCTGCGTGTTGAGCACATACGCACCGAAGCAGGCCAGTCCGCGCGTGTGGCGCGTAACGATCTCGCCCAGGTGGTGCTGCGTGAGCAGGTCGATGGCGAAATGGTGTTCGAGGATGGTGATGTTCGGATGGTTGCGCGCACGCTCGATGAGAGCACGCTCGATCTCGGCACCCGTCAGATCCTGATAGTGCAGGATGCGGTGCTCCGAGTGGCCACCCTCGCGATGCAGATCGAAGCGGTCGTCCTCCGTGCGGTCGAAGCGCGTACCCCAGTCGATGAGGTCGCCGGCCGCCTCGGGTGCGCTACGCACAACGAGTTCCACCGCCTCGCGGTCGCACTTGCCTGCGCCGCAGATGAGCGTATCCTCGATATGTTTCTCGAAGGTGTCGGGCAGATAGGTTACCGAGCAGATACCGCCCTGTGCATAATTGGTGTTACACTCCGCCAACTCGCCCTTTGTGACGATGGTGACGTGTCCGACTTCGGCGGCCTTGAGTGCGAAGCTCAAACCTGCAGAGCCGGAACCGATTACCAAAAAATCGCTTTTCATCGTTTGAAAATCTAAAAGTTGCGACAAAGATAGCAATTTTTGGTGAGTCGTAACGTAGTTACGGCAAAAAAAGATAATGGTTTTGCGCGAATCGCGCAAAACCATTACCAACTTTCCCCCTCCTCGGGCTTACATTCTCGCTACGGGGCGACGCATTGGCAGACCTGCCTGCTCCATATAGTGGCGCTGCGACTTGAGCAGGTTGCGCGACTGGAGAATCATCGTCTTGGTCTCGGCCAGAATGTCGAGGTACAACATTCCCGACTTGGAGTTCGACTCGCCCGTGTTGATGCGCTTCAACTCGCTCTCGGTCAGGTGCGACAGACGCTCGAAGAGCTGGTCGCGAAGGTCGAGCACGTTGTCGATATCGCTATAGTCGCCGCTCGAAATCATATAGAGGATGCGCGAGTAGATGACATCCGCATCGCTATTGACCGACATCAAATCCTCGGTCTGGATGCGGCTCAAACCCTCGTGGTTGTTGTCGATATGCTCGAACGACGGACGTGTGATATGCACGAGCGACTTGGTCATTTCGTTCAGATAGTCAACCACTTGAACGTAGTAGAGCGAGAGGTTGATATCGCTGTCGTAGGTGCGACGCAGCGTCGACGCGATCGAGTATTTGAGCGAGTGAATATGCTCGTACATCTTGCCCGCCTCGCCGGTGAGCTCCTTGAGTGCCTTGCGGTTCTCCTTCATCAGTCCGAGCAGTGTACGGTTGTAGATGCGGATCGAGTTCTTGACGGTCGAATTTACGAGCGAGAGCACCGTGTCGGCCACATTATCCTCGGCCGAAAGCTTCACGGCTGTTGCCTCCTTCTCGTCCTTCTCCTGTGCCTCCTTCTCCTTCTTCTTGCGAGCTGCCATCACGTTGCTGTGAATGAGCATATAGAGACAGAGTGCCGAGAGCACACCGAAGGCAATCCATCCGCCCCACATCAGCAGTGCACCGACGAGCAGTGCGATGAGGAAACCGCCGATAGCCGTTACAAACCAACCCATAATTACGGTCATCACGCCCGTGATGCGGTATACGGCACTCTCGCGGCCCCAAGCGCGGTCGGCAAGCGACGAACCCATCGCCACCATAAAGCAGACGTAGGTGGTCGAGAGAGGCAGTTTGAGCGACGTACCGAGTGCGATGAGCAACGACGCCGTAGTGAGGTTCACCGTCGCACGAATCATATCGTACGGTGCGCCCGTATGCTCGACATCAGCCCACTCGAAGCGCGACTCGATGAACTTCTTTGCGCGCTGCGAAGTGAGTCGGTCGAAGAATCGCAGGATGGTAATCGTACCGCGCACAATCGCACGCGAGAAGAACGACGACGAGCTGTTCGGGTGGATGTCGTCGCCCTGCGCCGAGAGCGAAAGCTCGGTCTCCGAGACGTGCATCGCCTTGCTCGAAGTCCAGAGCGTTATCACCATAATCAGGCCCGCTGCGAGGATGTAGAGCAGGTTGGCCGTCTCCGGATGGTTGAGCTGCTCCATCATCAGTCCCTCGTCCATTCCCATTGCACCCTTTGCGTACGAGAAGGCGTCGAAACCGGCAATCGGCACACCGATAAAGTTCACGAGGTCGTTACCCGCGAATGCGAGTGCCAGAGAGAACGTACCGGCAAGGATGGTGATACGCAAGATATTGATTTTGAAGATTTGCAGGAAGAATAACAGCGCCGCGCAGAAAGCCCAGCAGATGAGCAGCGCGATGGTCATATGGTCGTTGATCCAGCCGATGAAAGCACTGCCGGCAAGGATGTTTTTCAGGCCCTTGAACAGTGCGAAATATACGATCGACGTGAGCGACAAACCGCACCACACAGCACCCAGACGGCTAAATACCTTCATATATCGGAACGAGAAGATGACGCGCGAGATGTACATCAAAATCGTACCGCAGATGAACGCCAGCACCACCGAGAGCAGGATTGCCGAGACGATACCCATCGCTCTTGCCGTGTTGATATACTCGCCGAGCATCGAGAACGAGATCGTCTCGTCGGTCGCAATCTTGAAGAGCGACACCGACACCGCCGAGCCGAGCAGACAGAAGATGAGCGACACGGTGGTCGAGGTCGGCAGACCGAGCGAGTTGTAGAAGTCGAGCAGGATGACATTCGCAATCATCACACCCACGTAGAGCATCATCACCTCCTTGAACGTGAAGAGCCCCGGGTTGAACATACCGTTGCGTGCCACCTCCATCATACCGCTCGATGTGAGCGCACCGATGATGATACCTATCGACGCTACGATGAGGATCGTACGCATCTTTGCGGCTTTGCTGCCGATTGCCGAGTTAAGGAAGTTTACGGCATCGTTCGTCACGCCGACATAGAGGCCCGAGACTGCGAGTATGGCCAGAATGGCCACAACTGCAATGTAAATTTCAATCATAAATCTTCTCTTTTGAGTTAGAATATCTTCCACAAAGATATGTCCTTTTTGCAAATGTTGGATAGGGATGTGTAAATGTTAACAATTTCTTAACGTAAAATTGATTTTATGCGGCGCGTACAGCCCTCTTTGGTTTATGTGCCGAAGGTCGCATACGCGGAGTATGCTCCCTCCGGCGGCTCGCTAATTTTTGCCCCCCCCCTCGAAAACAAAAAAGGTGTTCGCCTTCGCTGGTGAACACCCTTGTTGTTATACGAAATAAAGGTTGCGCTCCGCGCTACATCGCAAGCGCGATGGAGAAGCAGGCGAAGATAAAGATTGCGATGAAGGCCGTCACACAGATAGCATAGTATATCGCGCTTACAATCAATGCGTTGCCCACCGCTTTAAGCCACGAACCCGTATTGTAGACGCGGCGGAAAGCGATACTCAGATAGGTACACGAGCCGATCAGCAGCAGCCACTGCAGCAACTCGGTCGATGGCTCGCAGCAGAGGTGCAGGATATAGATGACGATGATGAGCAGCTCGAGCATCGCGGTGTAGTGCCAAGCGAAGACGAAATGGTTGATGTTCGGCACGCGCTTTCTGCGGCGGATAATGAGCAGCGACAGCGCGAGCAGAGGCGCCGTGAAGAGCACAATCATCGGGAAGTAGTTGCCCACAAACTGAATCATTTTTACACCGACGGATTCGAATATCTGGAGATTCGACACGTTGTATTTGGCCTCGGGATTGATGTGGTAAGTACCCTCTGTATGTGGCACAATCACCTGATCCTCAATCATCAGGCGTGGCACAACGGCCATCCACCGATCGAGCGAATCGCTATGCGTCGAGGGGGCGATTGTGGCTACATTGGTGATGAGTGTCGGGTGCTGCGTTGCGAGCGAGAGCGGAGCGACCAGTTGCACCGTATCGCGTGGCGACTCCTGTGCTCGGGTGGCAAAATCGGTCTCCCTGACCAAATAGTCTATCTGCATCACGTTTACCACCGCTTCGTTGGTGGCTAGCTCGTGCATCGAATTGTTCATCTCCTCCGTGTCGGAGAAGAAGAGGAACATCGTGACGAAGACCATCAGCAGAAACATATTCAACTTGAGCGGATGGGCTTGCGAGACGATGCGTCCGTTGATAAAATCGTAGGTCAGTTGGCCCGGTCGGCGCACCAGGAGCCACATCGACTTGAGGAGCTGGGGGTCGAACATAAAGGCGTTGTCGAGCCATACGAAGATGAACCCCCATACGCTGTGGGTTTTGTTGTCGACCTGCTGTCCGCAGTTGTGGCAGTATGGGCCGAAGAGTTGCGCACCGCAATTCAGACATTGCGACTGCTCGTGCGACTGTTGCTCGCACGTCGGCACTTGCTGTTTGCTACACATATCTTAAGGTTTGATAGCTGGGTTTTGCGGCCGGGTTATGGTCGGTCGCGTGAGAGATTATCGGGACGGGAAACGGGGGTGTGAGGGTTGCTCTGCACCCCCGCCATCCGTATCGTTTGCGTTACTAAAACTCCAGACGCTCAGGGCAGTATGCCTGTACACCCTCGAGCGAGAGTACGCGCTGCATCTGCTTGTATTCGCGCTGTGCCTCGAGTGCTTCGCGGCCGAGCATTGCGCTGCGGATCTGTCCGCCGAGCGACTTCACGAACATCATCATCGGCGAGACCTCACCGAGCACCTCCTCAACGCGGAAGTTGTCGGCGATGCCTGCCTTCTCGGCTGCGATGCTGATAGCCGACATCAGGCCACCGTTGGCATCAGCCAAGCCGATTTTTACCGCCTCCGTACCGGACCAAACGCGACCTTCAGCGATTTCGAGCACGCGCTTGATATCGAGGTTACGACCGTCGGCAACCTTCTGCGTGAAGGCCTCGTAGACAACATCCACCGAGCGGATTAACGTCTTCTGCTCGTGTGCGGTCGGCTTGCGCAGACCGAGTCCGAAGAGGTTTGCACCGAAGTCGGCCGATGGGTTGGTCTTAACGCCATCGGTGGTGATACCCAACTTGTTACGCAACATATTGCCACCCTCGAGCATCATACCGAATACACCGATCGAGCCGGTCAGCGTGAGCTTGTCGGCCACAATCGCATCGGCCGGAGCCGAGATGTAGTAACCACCGCTGGCTGCGTACGAGCCCATCGAGACGATTACCGGCTTCTGGGCCTTGAGCAGCTCCACCTCGCGCCAAATCACGTCGCTGGCGAGTGCGCTACCGCCCGGCGAGTTCACGCGCAATACTACGGCCTTGATGTTCTCGTCCTTGCGAGCGTCGGCAATGGTCTGTGCGAGCGTTGTGCCGTAGATTGTCTGGCCGTCGTTCTCCTCGTCGCCATCCACAATCTGGCCCTCGGCATAGACGATACCCACCTTTGGAGCCGAGAGGTTCTTCATATCTGCACCCACTACCGAGCTGTACTCGCTCAGGGTAACCATATCATACTCTCCGAGCAGGCCCTTCTCGACGCCGAGCTCTGCCCACACATCCTCCAGCTGGTCGGCATAGAGCAGACCGTCGACGAGCTTGTGCTTGAGTGCATCCTCGGCAAACGAGGCGCTCAAGTAGTCGGCAATCGCATTGAGCGTACTCTTCTCGATGCCGCGCGACTCGCTGATAGCCGAGATGAGTACATCCCACATCTGGTCGCACATCATCTGGTTCTGCAAGCGGTTTGGCTCCGACATCTTCGAGAGGATGTACGGCTCAACGGCGCTCTTGTACTTGCAGCTCGACGGACGGAATACGTCGCACGAGATGCCGAGCTTGTCGAACGCGCCCTTGAAGAAGATGAGCGTGTTGCTCAAACCCGAGAGCGAGATGCCGCCCTGCGGCTGCAGGTAGATGCGGTCGGCCGCCGTAGCGAGGTAGTAGTTGCCCTGCGTGTAGCTATCCTGGTAAGCAACCACAAACTTGCCACTCTCCTTGAAGCGTACGATCGCCTCGCGAAGCTCCTCGAGTGTCGCTGCCGGTGTGCCGACACCGTGGCTGCAGTTCAGGTAGATACCCTTGATGCGCTCGTCGCCTGCTGCTGCGTCGATTGCGCGCAACACCTCGAGCAACGAGATTGAAGGCGTCTGCTCCATCGACATAAAGTCGAAGCCCGCGAGCGGATTTACCGCCGGCGAGTCGGTGATGCTCTCTGCGAGGTCGATCTTCAGAATCGAGTTCGGCATAACGGCCGTCGAGCCGCCATTCGCCGAGCCGACGATGCCGAGCAGGGTGAGCATCCAGAACAAGCCCGAAATAATGCTGCCTACAACAACCGCCAGCAGTGCAGCCAGAAAAATCTTCGTGAATTTCATCTTTCTCAAATGTTTTTTATTGTTTGTAAATCTCTTTTGTTCAAAATGTTACGGACGGCCTACTTCGAGGTGTAAGGGCCGTGAATGGCCTTCACGCGGTACTCGAAGTTCGAGTCGTCGAGCAGGTAGACGTAGAACTTGCTGCCATCCGGTGCAACGCGCAGCACGATGTGGCCGTTGTAGTTCGTCAGCTTGCTGAAGATTGACGGCTGTTCGTCCAACTTCTGCTCGTGGAGGTTGGTTGCAAAGATATCCTTGCTCCATGTGCCGTAGATGTTTTTCAGAATGCTCTCAACGATGTCCGTATCGAGGTGCTTCTTGTAGAAGGTGTGGCCGATGATGACTCTCGGCTGGAAGTCTATCTGCATCTGCGAGCCCCAGGAGTTTGCGCCCAGGTGGTGGTGCGCCTTGAAGGCATCGAGCTTGCCTGCGCCGATAGCGTTGCGGGCATACTTCGCCGTGAGGTTTTGAGGTCTTGAGGTGAGGTCGCCACACGATAGGTAGTCGAAGTCGCCGTACGAGAGGTGGAAACCGCACGAGGCAGGGTTGCCCGATTTCGATTTCTCGCCCTCGATGTTACCGCTTCCGTCGTCGGCGTAGCCGTTGGCACAGACGTTGAATATCTTGAAGTTGCTGTACTCCTTACGGTTGTAGCGGAGCGTGATGAGCTCCTTGCCCGGTTCAAAACGGTAGCCGTAGAACGACTCCGAGTCAACGCCCCACTTGATGAACTTCTTCCAATCCTCCGAAAGTGAGCCTTCCATAGCCGGCGTGGAGCTATCCTCCTTATATTCGGGATATGCGCGGTCGACGATGCGGTGGAACGGCACCTCGTCGTAGAGGGCGATGAGTCCCGCCTTGCAATAGCCCGCCTCGGCCGTCTCGGTGGATGCACTCGGATCGCCGATGTGGTCGATGTGGAAGTGCGAAGCCAGACACCAGTTCAGTCCCGTGCGACCGGCCGGCATAAAGTGCTTGATGTAGTTGGCATAGACCATATACGGACGTATCTCGGTGTTCGGACGTTGAGGCACGACGGCACCATCCGACGTGTCGCTCTCCTTGTAGTTCTCTTTGAGCTCGCCCGCATCGACCAGCAGTGTCGTGCCGTCGGGCAGGATGTAGAATGTACACTCGCCGCGTCCCGAGTTGATGAAGTGCATATCGAGCCAACCCTCTTCCCACGCTGGAAGCGGTGCACCGACCTTGCTGACGGTTACAACCTCGATGGCCGCCATCGGCAGTATGGTGTTGCGTCGCACGACCACCTTGTTGGAGGTCGACTTGGAGAATCGCTTGCCGTTGGTGTCCGTTACGGTCATCGAAAAGCCCTTTTTGAACGAAGTTTGCGGCATCGCCAACCAAAACTCGGTAGCCGTCGCACGCGTCTCACCCAGCTTCACGCCCTTGCCGCAGTCGATCGTGATGCTCGTGGCAGCATCGTCGGCCATCGTAACCGACGGACGAGTGCCGTAGGCGGTGGTGATGGTCGCCGGGCCGGCAATCTTCTCGTTGTTGTTGCCCGTCAGGGTGATTGATTTTACGGTGATGTCGAGTCCGTAGAGCGAGAGCTTGAGGTAGCCGCCCGCATTTTTGAAACTCATATCCTCCAACGTCTTGCCCGACGTTGCGGCCACCATCACATTAGCCCCTGCGCCGAATGTTCGCTCGGCGTAGTGCTGTGTGGCGGGAAATTCGGTCGAGATGCTGCCGTCGGCGGCCGTTGCACCCTCGCGGTATGGGTAGAGCGCATAGTTGCACGCCAGCTCCGTGCCCGTCATCGAGCCTTCGTCGGCCAGCGTAAACTCGGCATAGCGGCTGCCCGATTCGCCACCGAAGCGGTACTTCAAGCCGTTGCTGCGAGTCGGGAAGAGCGATATCTCGTCGCCCGAATCCCATCGCAGCAGCGCATCGCTGTCGATGTGCAGACGTGCCGACTCGTCGTCCACCTGTGCGCTAACCACCGGTGGAGCGCCCTGCTCGGTGCCTGTTATCTCAATAAATGGCTGCTCGGTACATCCTGCGAGCAGAAACGTCGCCAAAAGCGAGTATACTCTCAATCGTTTCATCGTTTTTTTTCTGTTATCCGCACCGTTCCGCAAAGCGGCGTAACGGTTTGGGCTGCGTGTGAGTGTAAAAAAATAGTCGGCCAAAGTTACGAAATATATTTCGGATTTCCACCATCTGTTCGCCAAAATCGTTACCTCTCACGCTCGAAAAAATCGCATTGGCGCGCTCTGCGCCCCGCGTCGGAGTTGTCGATGCCGAAACAAAAGCCCGTCGACTGCTTACACTTTTTCACTTATCGCCCCGTTGAGGTTAAAAAAATGGTGTTTTTTGTTGAAAAACGAGGCAAAAAAACTATCTTTGCATAATCGTAGATTACGATTTTTAACCTTGCGGTCGGAGCGGCCGCACGACAAACGATGTAAACAACTTAAAAACAGATAATTATGTACGGTAATTTTAAAGAGTACCTCCAGCAGGAACTCGAATCGATTAAAGAGGCGGGTCTTTACAAGACCGAACGCGTAATCTGCTCGCCGCAGAGTGCGGAGATTGAGGTGGCCGGTGCTCCGGTGCTTAACTTTTGTGCGAACAACTATCTCGGTCTGTCGGACAATCAGCGTCTGATTGATGCCGCGAAGCGTGCGATGGACGAGCGCGGCTACGGTATGTCGTCCGTTCGCTTCATCTGCGGTTGCCAGGATATGCACAAGCAGCTCGAGGCGGCTATTGCCGACTACTTCGGTACGGAGGACACCATCCTCTACGCTGCCTGCTTCGACGCTAACGGCGGTGTCTTTGAGCCGCTCTTTACGGAGCAGGATGCCATCATCTCCGACTCGCTCAACCACGCCTCGATTATCGACGGTGTGCGTCTTTGCAAGGCGGTGCGTTACCGTTATGCCAATGCCGATATGGAGGCGTTGGAGGATTGCCTCAAGCGTGCACAGGCACAGCGCTTCCGCATCATCTGTACGGACGGTGTCTTCTCGATGGACGGCAATGCCGCTCCGCTCGACCGCATCTGCGAGCTTGCAAAGCAGTATCGCGCACTGGTGATGGTCGACGAGTGCCACTCGGCAGGTGTGCTGGGTGCTACGGGCCGCGGTATCACCGAGCTCTACAACCTGCGTGGCGAGGTGGACATCATCACCGGCACGCTCGGCAAGGCGTTTGGTGGCGCTGTGGGTGGCTTCACGACGGGCCGCAAGGAGATTATCGATATGCTCCGCCAGCGTTCGCGCCCTTACCTCTTCTCCAACTCGTTGCCACCGGCAGTGGTTGGTGCGGGTATCGAGCTCTTCAATATGCTCAAGGAGAGCAACGAGCACCACGACCGTCTGGTAGAGAATGTCGCCTACTTCCGCGACAAGATGATTGCCGCCGGTTTCGACATCAAGCCGACCGACTCGGCTATCTGCGCCGTTATGCTCTACGATGCGAAGCTCTCGCAGGACTTCGCCGCCGCTTTGCAGCGCAAGGGCATCTTCGTTACGGGCTTCTACTATCCGGTTGTGCCGAAGGGTTTGGCGCGTATCCGCGTTCAGGTGTCGGCAGGCCATACGCGCGAGCAGTTGCAGCGCTGCGTGGATAGCTTCGTCGAGGTTGGCCACGAGCTGGGCGTACTGAAATAAACCGTTTTTTCCACTCCTAACCCCGATACGCTATGACTAAAATAGTATTGGACACGATTGATCGTAAGATCCTGAAATTTTTGATTGGCAATGCGCGTATGCCGTTCCTCGAGATTGCTCGCGAGTGCGGCATCTCGGGTGCTGCCATCCATCAGCGCATCAAGAAGCTCGAGGATATGGGCATGGTGCTCGGCAGTCGTCTGATTGTCAACCCGCGTATGCTTGGCTTCGATGTTTGCGCCTATGTAAACATCCGCGTCAAGGACTATACGAACGATGTATCGCTCGTCGATAAGCTGAGGAGTATTCCGGAGGTCAGCGAGTGCCACCTCATCACCGGTAAGTATACGGCGATGGTGAAGCTCTACTGCATCGACAACGACCACCTGATGAATGCCCTCAACTCCATCCGCAATATGTTGCCGGGTGTAAATACCGAGACCTTCATCTCGCTCGACGAATCGTTCCAGCGCGAGCCGTATATCGACGCACTGGACCAATACCACGATAAGCGATGATACGGCTGACCAAGGAGTTCTCGTTCGAGTCGGCACACGCCCTCGATGGTTACGACGGCAAGTGTCGCGAGATTCACGGCCACTCGTATCGGCTCTTCGTCACCGTGAAGGGCGCACCAATAGCCGATCCCCGTTCGCCCAAGTGTGGAATGGTGATGGACTTCGGCGACCTGAAGCGCATCGTGGGGCGCGAGGTGATCGACCGCCTCGACCACTCGTTCGTCCTGCGCGACACCCCGAGCAATCGTGAGCTGGCTGCCACCCTTGCCGACCGTTTCGGCAATATCGTGATGGTCAACTACCAGCCCACCTGCGAGAATATGCTCTCCGACTTTGCCGAGCGCATATCTTCCGCCCTCCCCGAGGGTGTGGTTTTGCACTCGTTGAGGTTGCACGAGACGGCGACGTCGTATGCGGAGTGGTTCTCTGAAGAAAATTGATTTTATGCGGTGTTTACGGCCTTCTTTGGTTTGTGTGCCGAAGTCAATGACATTTAATGGCAACGAATGGCAGTCGTTCGCTGACGCTCACTTGAATGACATTTAATGGCATTTAATAACAGAATAGAAAAATTGCCATTTTTTTGCCATTAAGCAGTCGTTAGACTGCGAATGCCATTCAGCACTCTGCAAGAGTGCGCTTGCCATTCGTTGCCATTGTTTTTAAGGTCAATTAAGGTCAAATAAGGTCAAGTAACGTCCTCGACAACAAAAGCATTACCCGACCTTACTCGACCTTAAAGCAACCGCAGGTTGCGCGACCTTACTCGACCTTACAAAGAAAGTTAAGGTCAAGTAAAGTCAAATAAGGTCAAGTAACGTCCTCGACAACAAACATTTTCGACCTTATAAAAAAGGAAAACAGGTACCGATGAAAAAACTATTTCTGATAGACGCTTACGCGTTGATATTCAAATACTACTACGCCTTTATGGGGCGTCCGATGCGTAATCGTGCCGGTATGAACACATCCATCGTCTTCGGCTTCACGAAGTTCCTGCGCGACATCCAGAAGCGCGAGAAGCCCGACCTGCTGGGTGTGGCGTTCGATCCTGCCGGTGGCTCGTTCCGCAAGGATATATTTCCGGAGTACAAGGCCAACCGCCCTGCCACGCCGGAGGATATCATCGAGTCGGTGCCCTACGTCAAGCGTATTGTCGAGGCGATGTGCATCCCGATACTCGAGGTTGAGGGCTACGAGGCGGACGACGTGATAGGTACGCTGGCGTTTAAGGCCTCCGATGCGGGTTACGACGTCTATATGGTAACGCCCGACAAGGACTACGGTCAGCTCGTGGGCGACCACCGCAAGCTCTACAAGCAGAAGGGCGACGGCATCGAGATTGTCGACCGCGAGGCGATCAAGGCCAAGTACGGCATCGACGATCCGCTGCTCGTGCGCGACATCCTTGCGCTGTGGGGCGACTCGTCGGACAACATCCCGGGTGTGCCGGGCATCGGCGAGAAGGGTGCCTGCAAGCTCGTACAGGCGTGGGGCGAGGTGGAGAATATCATCGCCAACGTAGATAAGATTGGTGGCAAGACGGCCGCAAACATCACCGCCTCGGAGGAGCGTCTGCGTCTGGCAAAGGAGCTGACCTCCATTCGTTTGGATGTGCCGATTGCATTCGACGAGTCGGCCCTGACGGTCTGCTGTCCGCGCATCGATGTGCTGCGTGCGCTCTTTGCCGAGCTCGATTTCCGTGCCTTTATGGCTGATGTTACCAACATCGCGCCTGCGGAGGATCTCTCCGTGCCGCGTCAGGCCGAGCAGACACAGCTGGCCAATATGTCGCGCGTCAAGGCGGGTGCTGCCAAGCGTGCCGCAATGGCTGGTCAGGGATCGCTCTTTGGCGATACGTTCGATACGTCTGCCGAGCCAACTACCGCCGCAACCACCGCCGAGCCAACCGCAACTGCGGTCGAGCCGGATCTCTTTTCGGCAGTCGAGTCGGCGAGCGAAGTGGCTGAATATAAGACCGTAGCAAACACACCGCACACCTACCGCACCGTTGCGTGCATTGACGGCCTGCGGGCGATGGTCGAGGAGATTTCGCGCTTCGACGAGTTCTGTTTCGACATCGAGACCTCGGGGCTTGACCTCTTCGGCAGCCGCATCGTCGGTATGTCGTTTGCCGTGCGCGAGCACGAGGCGTGGTACGTTCCGTTTGGTGGCGACCGCGCCGGGGAGAGTGCCTATGCCGATGTGTTGCGTCCGCTCTTTGCCGACGAGGGCAAGGCGAAGGTGGGCCAGAATATGAAGTTCGACATCCTCTTCCTGCGTACGCTGGGCATTGAGGTGCGTGGTCGCAAGTTCGACACGATGCTGCTCCACTACCTGCTCGATGCCGAGGGCCGCCACGGAATGAATGCCCTCGCGGTGCGCTACCTGAACTATGCTCCGATTGAGATTGAGTCGCTTATCGGCAAGGGTGTCAAGCAACTGACGATGGATATGGTCGGCGTGGAGCGCGTGGCCGAATATGCGGCAGAGGATGCCGATGTTACTCTGCAACTCTACCATGCGCTGCGTGCGGAGGTCGAGCGTGCGGAGATGATGGCTCTCTACGAGCGCATCGAGGAGCCGATGATTGACGTGCTGGCCGATATGGAGTGGACGGGCGTGAGCATCGACAGCGAGGCCCTGCACCGCTACTCGGCGACGCTCGGCGTGCAACTCGCGGCCCTTGAGAGTGAGATTCGCACGATGGCCGACGAGCCGTCGCTCAACATCAACTCGAGCCGCCAGCTCGGCGAGCTGCTCTTTACGAAGATGCGCATCACCGACAAACCGAAGATGACCAAAACCAAGCAGTTCTGCACCGACGAGGAGTACCTGCAGGGCTTTGCCCACGAGCACGCCATCGTCGGCAAGGTGCTCGAGTATCGCGGTGTGAAGAAGCTGCTCTCGACCTATATTGACGCTCTGCCGTTGCTGGTAAATCCCGTAACGGGCCATATACATACATCTTACAATCAGGCGGTTACCGCTACGGGCCGTCTGTCGTCAGCCAACCCTAACCTGCAAAACATCCCGATTCGCGATGCCGTCGGGCGTCCGATTCGTGCGGCCTTTGTGCCGAGTGCTGCCGACCGTGAACTGCTCTCGGCCGACTACTCGCAGGTGGAGTTGCGTCTGATGGCCCACCTGAGTGGCGACGAGTCGCTCTGCGAGGCGTTCCGCAATGGCGAGGATATCCACGCCGCTACGGCCGCCAAGATATTCCACAAGCCGATTGGCGAGGTTACCTCCGAGGAGCGTCGTCGTGCCAAGACGGCCAACTTCGGTATCATCTACGGCATCTCGGCCTTCGGTCTGGCGCAGCGTCTCGACATCCCGCGCGGGGAGGCAAAGGCGCTCATCGAGGGCTACTTCGCATCCTATCCGGGCGTGAAGGCATATATGGATGGTGTGGTTGCTCGCGCGCGTGAGAATGGCTACGTTACCACCCTCTTCGGTCGTCGTCGCTACCTGAACGACATCGACTCGCGCAACGCCAATGCGCGTGCCTTTGCCGAGCGAAATGCCGTCAATGCACCGATTCAGGGCAGTGCGGCCGACATTATGAAGCTCGCAATGGTGGGCGTGGCGCGTCGCTTCCGCGAGGAGGGCATCCGCTCGAAACTGATACTGCAGGTACACGACGAAATCGTCATCGACCTGCTCCCTGCCGAGCGCGAGCGCGTCGAGCGTATCGTGCGTGAGGAGATGGAGGGCGCGGCCGAGCTTACGATTCCGCTTGTGGTCGAGTGTGGCGTGGGCAAGAATTGGCTCGAGGCGCACTAAACCGCATAAGCAAACCGTTAAAAATAAAAGAGAAACAGATACATAAGATGAAAAGAGAGTTACTTATTATCCTTGCTACGGTTGCTGCCATCGTGACAGCCACCGCGCAGACCACTCGCGAGCGCGTCCTTGCCGACCCTTCGCTTGCGGCGGGCGTCTATCGCCCATACCCGACCGAGGTTGCCGAGCAGACACCCGTACCGAAGGGCTTCGAGCCGTTCTATATCTCGCACTACGGCCGTCACGGCTCGCGCTTCATCGAGTTCAATAGCGAGTTCGATGCAGTGATGGGGCTCTTCGAGCGCGCAAAGCAAGAGGGCAAGCTCACTCCGTTTGGTGCGGAGACCTACGATAAACTTTTGCAGGTGAGCACGATATGCAAGGGCCGTGCGGGCGACCTCACGCCACTCGGCATCCGCCAGAACGAGCAGATCGCAACGCGTATGGTGGAGAACCATCCGGCACTCTTCCGCAACCGTCCGCAGGTGCGCGCCGTCTCGACCACCGTGCCACGCTGCCTCTTGAGTATGAACGCTTTCACGAATCAGCTCGTGCGCCTCAACCCCGATATCGAGTTTGTGCTGCTCGACACGGGTGGCCCGCATATGCCATATCTCAATCCGCTCTCGGGCGTGCGCGACACGCCACTTGCCAAGCGCGTCGATTTGTACCGCTGGCCCGATGCCGAGTGGGTTAAGGAGTGGGATGTGTGGCGCGATGCGCTCATCGACAACTCGCGCCTGCTGGGCTCGCTCTTTGCAGACGATTTCGTGCAGACGATTGACGACGCACCGCTCTTTGTGATGCACCTCTTCCGCAATATTGCCTCCTTTGGAGGCACTCCGGCCGCGGATGTCGACTTCTCGCAGCTCTTCACCCCCGAGGAGCGCTACCTCTGGTGGAAGGCGGTCAACGTGCGCTACTATATCGAGCGCGGTAACTCCGGCATCGGTGGCGGCTTCCTGAGCGAGATTGCCGACACACTCCTCCACCACTTCTGGCAGGAGGCCCGCGAGCGGGTAAAGATGGAGCGTCCGGCTGTGTCGCTCCGCTTCGGCCACGACGGCTGCATAATGTGTATGCTCTCGGCAATGGGCATCACCGGCTGGTCGAAGAGGGTTGACGATTGGCATAAGGTCGAGGACGAGGCGTGCTGCGACTTCACGATTCCGATGTGCTGCAACTTCCAGTGGATATTCTACCGCCACAAGCGTAGCGGCGAGGTGCTGGTCAAGATGATGCTCAACGAGGAGGAGCTTGAGCTCCCGCTGCCGGCCGACCGCGCGCCATACTACCGCTGGGAGGATGTCGACCGCTACTGCCGCGAGTGTCTGGCCGATTCGACACTCTACGATTTCAAACTATAACGCAATATATATCAATAACTTAATACTAAAACCAACTAACTATGAAAAAGATGTTTCTTTTGGTTGCTGCCCTCATAGCAGTATCCGCGCCCGTTGAGGCGAAAAAGGTGAAGGTGCCTGAAAACTCGGACGACCGCGTCGTTTGCTACGACCTGAAGACCGAGCGTCGCCGTATCGTGTCCGTTCCGGATATCGACGGCTACATTACGCTGAAAGGCGACTTCCATATGCACACCGTATTTGCCGATGCTACCGTGTCGCCACAGGGCCGCGTTCGCGAGGCGTGGTGCGATGGTCTGGACGTGATGGCGATGACTCCGCACGTCGGCGTTCACAAGAACAAGGGTATCCGTTTGAAGGACTACAACCTCCCTTACGAGTTGGCTTCGAAGGAGGCAAAGAAGTGGGGCATCCTGGTTGTTAAGGGTGTGGAGATTACCCGCGCCAAGCCGTTCGGCCATATGAACGCACTCTTCCTGAGCGACTGCAGCGTGTTTAGCGAGGATCGCTACCTGCGCGACGAGAACGGCAAGTTGCTCGAGGATAAGGAGGGCCGCAAGATCAACAACGAGGAGACGCTCGCTGCCGACCTGGCTGCTGCCGAGAAGCAGGGCGCATTCATCCTCTGGAACCACCCGGGTTGGCCTGACAAGAAGTGTACGATGTACCCTGTTCACGAGAAGATGCTCGCCGAGGGCCGCATTCACGGCGTTGAGCTCTTCAATGGTTGCGAGTTCTATCCGAAGGTGCTCGATTGGTTCACGAAGTACAACCTGCCGATGATGGCCAACACCGATGCGCACAGCCCGACGAGCTTGCAGTATGGCACGCAGATTCGCCCGATGACGCTCGTATTCGCAAAGGAGCGCTCGATTGAGGGCGTTCGCGAGGCGTTGTTCGCAAAGCGCTTCCTGGCATTCTTCGACAAGCGTCTGGCAGGCGATGCCGACCTTATCAAGCAGCTCATCCGCAAGTCGTTGCAGGTGCGCGTGTTGGATGCAAAGAAGGGCTTGTTGGAGGTTACGAATATCTCCGACATCGAGTTCCGTACGCTCTATGGCGACCTGATGAATCCGGTAATCTTCTCGCCTCGCGAGGCCCGCAAGGTAACGGTTAAGAAGGGTGTCGAGATCGACTTCATCAACTGCTTCGCCGGCCGCGAAACCGTCAAGATGAACCTCTGGTAGCAGCCCGACGATAAGCAGATATGAACAGTTTCGTATACGATATTCCGACGAAGGTCTATTTCGGACGCGATCAGCTCGGGCATCTGGGCGAGGAGCTGAAGGCATTTGGCTCGCGTGTGCTGCTCGCCTATGGCGGTGGCTCGATTAAGCGAATGGGGCTCTACGACGCGGTGGTGGCCGAGATAGAGAAGGCGGAGCTGGAGCTCTACGAGCTCTCGGGCATCGAGCCCAACCCGCGTATCGAATCGGTGCGCGAGGGTGCGCAGATGTGCAAGGAGCACGGCATCGACGTTGTGCTGGCGGTGGGCGGTGGCTCGACCATCGACGCAGCCAAGTTCATCGCTGCGGGTGCGTGCGTGGAGCACGATCCGTGGGATTTTCTCAGCGAGAAGTGGGCGCCAATCGACCGCGCGCTGCCCGTTGTTACGGTGCTGACGCTCTCGGCGACGGGCTCGGAGATGGATACGGCAGCGGTGATTACCAACTTCGCCACGCAGCAGAAGAAGGGCCGCCTGCATCGCAACCTCCTGCCGCGCGTTTCGTTCCTCGACCCGACGAATACCTTCACCGTCAGCCGCTACCAGACGGCTTGCGGCTCGGCCGATATTATGTCCCACATTATGGAGGTCTACTTCACGAGTGAGCCCGACCTCTATATGCTCGACTGCATTATGGAGGGGTTGATGAAGACCGTCGTGCGCTTTGCGCCGGTGGCGATGGCCGAGCCCGACAACTACGAGGCGCGTGCCAACCTGATGTGGACGGCATCGTGGGCCATCAACGGCTTTATCCAGTCGGGTAAGCCGCGCGTGTGGAGCTGCCACCCGATGGAGCACGAACTCTCGGCCTTCTACGATATCACGCATGGTCTGGGCCTTGCGATCGTTACTCCGCGATGGATGGAATACTGCCTCGACGAGAGCAACGTGGATCGCTTCGTGCAGTTTGCGGTGAACGTCTTTGGTGTTGCACCGTCGGAGGATCGAATGGCCGTTGCGAAGCGCGGTATCGAGCTGCTCGCCGACTTCTTCTTCCGCACGCTGGGGCTGGACGACACGTTCACCAAGATCGGCATCAAGCGCGAGGATTTCCCTGCAATGGCGCACAAGGCGTGCGGCGGCAAGGTCATCCGTGGTTTCAAACCGCTCGCCCAAGCCGATATCAAAAAGATCTTCGAGATGTGCCTTTAGGGCGGGGTGCGCTGAATAGAGTGCATTTAGGGAAGTTGTGCCTTTCTCGGCCGACTTCCCTTTGTTTTTTAAGGTCGAGTAAGGATGTTTTGCTTCGCAAAAATCCTGGTTTTCATTTTTACATATCCCCCAAACCCCCTTTTGACCTGCGGTCTTCCTCCTTCGCGCCTCGGCATAGTCTGCAAGCCACCTCTGCTCTCGGCTTGGCGTCGGTTGTAAAAAGGGGGCTTTGTCGCTGCGCTCCGAGTGGGAGATGGCAAACTTATCACAACTCCTTTTTTATAAGGTCGGGTAATGTTTGTTGTCGAGGACGTTACTTGACCTTAATAAAAACTGTGGCAACGAATGGCAAGCGCACTCTTGCAGAGTGCTTCAATGGCATTCGCAGTCTGGCGACTGCTTAATGGCAGAAAATGGCAATTTTTATTCTGTTATTAAATGCCATTAAGTGAGCGTCAGCGAACGAATGCTATTCGTTGCCATTAAATGTCATTCGTTGTCATTGACTTCGTCTTCCTCCTTGCGGCTCGGCATAGTGCAAACAAGTTTGCCCTCTGCCCTCGCTCCGCAGCGTCGGTTAAATGCCATCTAAAAATCTGCCCGACCTTACTCGACTTTACTTGACCTTAATAGACCTTTCTTGACCTCTCGCCTACCTCGGAGGGAAGCCCTAATCAACAAAGGGATTTTCCCAACAAAAAACTACTAACGGCGGCAGAAGCCGAGAGGTGACCAAGAGTAGTGGGATAGACATTAAACCATAAGGTTTAGATAAGAAGTTAGACGATAGTAGCCGAACTTGTTTGAGCGACTATCGTCTAATTTATTATCGTCGTTGCGTAGCAACAATGGCTATCACACAACACGCAGAGAAGTCACCCGAGGCGCAACAAGCCGAAAGTGGTTTAGGAGGGGTAACCACCGAGATATGCAAAAAATAAGAGGGCGTTTCACAACGACCTCTTACCTCGGAGGGATTGCCCCTCCTAAACTACTAACCCAAACTTAAATAAATGAAGAAACCTCACTGCGGCTTGCAGTTCCACCGCAGCTGAATGATTAACGAGCAATCTTCATACCACAAACGCGGTCGGTTGAGTAAAATTGTGTGGTTTTCCCTTTTCGGATATTACTGCGCCCGATTACAACATAATGTCGGAATATTGGTATCTTTTGCGTATCTTTGCGAAACACTACAACCAAAAATTATACCCGGACTTATGAGAATTACACACCTCGGTTTATTAATCTCTTTTATCTTCGTCTCGATCTTTTTTTCATCCTGCAATCCTGCGGAAGATAAGGTAATCATCAATCACACCATTGTATCCAAAAAGTCGGTGTGTATCTACAAGGATTCGGTTACAACATCTAAAGTTGTCGGCAGACTAAAGCGCGGCGACAAGGTGTACTATCCCGATTTTACATCCAACGGTATGGCAAAAGTGTCGCTCTATGAGTTTGGGCCTGACGTTGGATACATCGACAGAAAACACATCGTCTCCGACACGACAATCATCACTCACTCGAGTGTGTTGCGCGACGAGTATGGACTTAAAATCGTGCCTGATTTGGACGAGACGTTTGACGCTGTTGCGCAGAGCTATCTTCGATATTTCCCTATCAAGAAGGCCAATTTCTGGATTTTTGCAACCATTTTGGCTATCGGCATCTGCATATTCTTTGGTATATCGGATGTTAAAGCGCCGCTTTGGGGGCAATTGATTGCCTTTGCTCTCGTGACGCCGTTTGCCCTCTGGATTGCCTTTAATATCCAACAGCACGATATGTCGCAAATCGACGGATTTTTCTACCGCCTGATTATCCTGCTGGGCTTCTTGGCGCTCACCGTCTTTATGATTACGGCACTCACGGCCTCGGTGGGCAAACTCATAGGTCATAACTTTACGTTCAAATCGACGGTTTGGAGCTCTATAAGCGTGTTCCTGATCTATTTCGGTGTGGCTTATGTGCACAGCCTGTCGGATTTCTTCTTCAAATTTGGAATGTTCATCTATGCCGCCATCATATTGTATTATGTTGTCGCTCGCGCCATCGACATAAAGCGCGAGGAGGGGCTGGGGCTTAAAGCGCTGTGGCAGCTGCTCCTGTATATCGTGGTGCTCGCTGTTTCTCTTGTGCTGATTAATGTCATTATGATTCCGATGCAGGTGGTCTCGTCCATCCTTCTCACTCACTTGCTGGGAGCGTTTATGTTAATCTTTGCGGTTGCGGAATTTATGGCAGGCGTGGCATTCAACCAATCGGATGGTTCACATAGCAGCTCGTCGTCCAATTACGGTGATAAACCCAACGACGACGGCTCAAAATATGAGCACGAAATCTGTGGCGGCCTCACAAGAGGTAGCGGCAGTTTTGATAACCATTGGTACGACGAAAACGGCAAAAAGTACGAAGAGACATCTCCGGGCCGCTACCGCGAAGTGTAACCACTCGCGGCGAGGGCGCGTACGGTCGATTTCGGCCGATGTCGTCTGTAAATGCAAACACTCCACACCGCTCGGTGTGGAGTGTTTGTGCTTATTACGGTTGCGCGTTTGCCCGATTACAACATAATGTCGCTGTCGGCGAAGTGGAGCTGCCACTCGATGCGGGCGTTCTCGTCCGAGTCCGATGCGTGGATGGCATTCTGGCGTACGCACGAGCCATAGAGACGGCGTACGGTGCCCTCCTCGGCTGCTGCAGGGTCGGTTGCGCCGACCGTCTTGCGGAGCTCGGCCACGGCGTTCTCCTTCTCGAGTACGGCGGCAACAATCGGGCCCGAGGTCATAAAGTCGATCAGACCGTCGAAGAACGGCTTGCCGGTGTGTACGGCATAGAAGCGCTTGGCGTCGTTGCGCGACATACACCACATACGCAGAGCCACGATGCGGAAGCCGGCATCAACCAAATGTTTCAAAATCGCTGCGTGATTGCCTGCGCTCACAGCGTCGGGCTTAATCATCGTAAAGGTTAAATTTCCCATATCGAATATTGTGTTTTAGGTTTTAGCAATCGCTTTTCGGCATTCGTCCACCCGGCCCGCAAGTCGTCGGTTTTCATCTTCGCCATTGACACTCGGCGGGGCGTGCGGAGTTCCGTCAAGCGAAGATACAACATTTCTTTGGCATTTCAAAATCGTAGAGCCCGCTCGGGCGTAATATTTTTGGTGGCAAAGGTGTCGTATATGTGATTTTGTGTTTGCAGTTCAAAAAAAAGTTGTATCTTCGCAATAGATTATTATGCAATAACTAACCATTAAAAACATATAAACATTATGAAAGAGTTGAAAGGATCGCGCACCGAGCAGAATTTGTGGAGCGCATTTGCCGGCGAGTCGCAGGCACGCAACAAGTACACATACTTTGCATCGAAGGCAAAGAAGGAGGGTTATGTTCAGATTGCAAAGCTCTTCGAGGAGACTGCAAACAACGAGAAGGAGCACGCAAAGATTTGGTTTAAGCTCTTGAACGGCATCGGCTCGACTGCCGAGAACCTGAAGTCGGCTGCCGAGGGCGAGAACTACGAGTGGACTGATATGTACGCAACCTTCGCAAAGGAGGCACGCGAGGAGGGTTTCCTCGAGATCGCTGTTTTGTTTGAGGCAGTTGCAAAGATCGAGAAGGAGCACGAGGAGCGCTACTTGAAGTTGCTCTCGAACGTAGAGGGTGGCTTGGTATTCTCGCGCGAGGGCGATATGATTTGGCAGTGCTCGAACTGCGGCCACGTTGTAGTTGGCAAGCAGGCGCCAGAGTTGTGCCCTGTATGTGCGCATCCGCAGGCATACTTCGAAATCAAGGCAGAGAACTATTAATAGTTAGAAGTCGTAAAAACGTATCCCGACATCCGTAAAACGGTGTCGGGATATTTTTTTTCGTGGGCGAATATGGTTGCGCGGCTTATCCGATGAGGGGAATCGGCCGGCGGGCGATCAGAGTCGCGGGGAGAGCGTGTCGTGGAGCAGTGCATCGAGCATCATCAGCTCCGGCTCGCCACAGATTACTTGCGAGAGTAACAACTCGTAATCATCGACCATTTCGCGGCAGGTGAAATCGTCAATTTTACTCATAGGCAGAGGGGTTTTGCGTGGTTTTCGATATTATAACGCACCCTCGGCCCGCTTTATTGTGCAAAGGTTAGCACAATGCAAGATTTTTCTCCTTAATCATTCTTCGCAGGTTGATGAGCGCATAGCGCATACGTCCCAGCGCGGTGTTGATGCTCACGCCCGTCTGCTCGGCTATCTCCTTGAAGCTCAACTCCGAATAGTAGCGCAACATCACCACTTCGCGTTGCTCGTCGGGCAGCAGCTCGATGAGTGCGCGCACCTCGTTGGCGCTCTGGTCGGCCACGATCTCATCCTCGACCGTACGCTCGGCGTAGCGCATCGTGCCCAGCACGTTGTAGCCGGCGTGCGACTCGTTGATGAGCGTTGTCGTGCTTCCTGCGCGGAAGTGGTCGATGACCTGGTTATGGGCTATGCGCAACACCCACGACAGGAACTTGCCGTTGTCGGCATAGCGTCCCTCGTCGATGACACGCACCGCCTTGATGAATGTCTCCTGGAAGATATCATCAGCCACATCAGTATCTTTAACCATCATACGGATATAGTCGCGTACGCGACGACTGTATTTCTCGATGAGTGAGGAAATGGCACTCCGATCGCCTTGCAGATAGCGGTTCAGCAACACTTGGTCGCTCGACATCTGTCGGTTCATACTCTTCTCCTTTCTTAAAATAGTTTCAAAAGAGTAGAATTTTCTTCTATAGGCGTTATCGGTTTTAGAGTGTTAATAAATCGTTTTTTAGTGCCAACTTGGTTGGTTTCCGAGTGCAAGATAGCAACTTTTTTCGTTACTTCCAAATCTGCGCCCCGTCAAGACTCCTTGTCGGCATCGGCGCAGAGAGTGCAACAATAGTGCCGAAACGGCTGTGTGGTGGCTGTTTTGGGCATTTTTTTGTGCTTTTGGCCCATTGGGGCGAAGCGACCATAAGCGGCGGTGAATCGCCAGCAAAAGGGCGTTCGTGCGGCTGCTCCGCGACCTGCCCTGTGCTTGCGTTTATCTGCTCGCTCCGACCGCTACTCTCCGTTGCCCGCTCCCCGTTCGTGCGACTTATGCCATTGCTTCGGCCTCGGCCTGTTCGATGGCGCGGAGTTCGCTATTGCGCTCGAGCGGCTCGACGTGGATTGCGATATAGATCTGCCCATTGAAGTGTTCCTTGAGGCGCTCCTCGATTTGGCGCGTGATTTCGTGCGACTCGATCACCGTCAAATTGCCCTTGACGCGGATGTGTACCTCAACTGCAATATCCGGACCGATTCGGCGCGTACGCAGGTTGTGCGGCTTATAGACATCGGGCGTAGCCGAGATGATGGAGAGAATCTCCTCCTCCGTCTCGCGTGGCAGACTCTTCTCAAGCAGGTCGGCAAGTGCCGTACGGCAGAGTGCGATTGCCGCTTTGAGGATGAGGGCCGCAACGATGATGGCGGCTATCGGGTCGGCAATGCGCCACTTCTCGCCCAACAGATAGGCCGCACCGATACCCAGGAACGTGCCGACCGACGAGAGGGCGTCGCTGCGATGGTGCCAAGCGTTGGCGATGACCGACGGGCTGTTGAGTCGTCGACCTGCGCGTATGGTGTATTGGTAGAGTGCCTCCTTTGCTACGATAGAGATGCCTGCCGCTACGAGGGCAATCGCTCCCGGACGAGGCAACACCTCGCCGACGATTACGGCCGAGATGCTCTTGTAGCTGTCGACAAGCACATCGATACCGACAACCAACAGTGCTATACCGATTGCCAGCGTGGCGAGTGTTTCGTACTTGCCGTGTCCCCAATTATACTTCTCGTTACGCGGTTTCGAGCTGATGCGGACGAACGCGATAACGACGATGTCGGTTGCGAAGTCCGAAGCCGAGTGGATGGCGTCGGCAATCATCGCACCGCTTCGGCCGAAGACACCGGCTATGAGTTTGAAGCAGAAGAGCAGAACATTGACTAACATACCGCGCAGAGTTACGCGGTAGATCTCTTTTGTTCGGGTGTCGGTTGTGTTGTTTTTCATCTGTTTTGGTTAATCGAGTTTTGCGGGATAGCCCAGCAGTTGGTATGCAAGTGTGCGTGCCATACGCAGATGGCCTGCGTCGTTCGGGTGTAGACGGTCGATTCGGCCCTTGCCCGATTTCGGGCTCTTCTCGAGCGACGCTCTGCGCCAATACAGACCGTTCGACTCGGCAAGCGGATAGAGGCCGCAGATGGCGTTCCAGTCGATGACCGGCACAGCCCACACATTGCCCGCCTTCTTTACCACCTCGACGTATGCGTCGATGTACTCGCCCACGCCGTTGGCGTAGAGCTCGTCTTGCTGCACGTTTCTATCCGAGAGGAGTGCCGCACCGCGATGCAGCGGCGTGAGCAGGATAATCTGCTTGGTCGGGTACTCCTGTTTGAGTTGCGACATAGCGATATTGATGCGACCGCGCAGGGTGCTCTTGTCCATCACGAGCGTGCGCTTCTTGCGCTCGACCATCACGCCCGAATCCGAGCCCTTTGGTCCGCTAACCTCCGCCACAGCCATCTCCTCGGTGAACCACTCGCCGAGAGGTACGTTGGTGTTATAGTCGTTCGTGCCGACGAAGATCATAATCGCATCGACCTGCTGGCCGTGCTCGGCGATGAGCTTCGCCGTCTGGCCCGGAATGTGGCTCCACTGGTGGCCGCTGATGCCGTAGACGTACGACACCGTGCCGAGAATATCCTCGAGATAGGACCAATATGTGCGGTTCAAGCCCTGCTCCATCTGGCGAGTCTCGGTGATGGAGTCGCCAAGGTACGCTACGCGCGCACCTTGCCACTGACTCCTGATCTCGGGCTTATGCTTTGCTGCTACGGGCAAAACGAGCCACAGCGTTGCGATGATGACAATCGCTAATCGTTTCATAATTAAATTAGTAGCTCTTTGCGAACAATACGCGGCAGTGCGACGGCTTGCCCGTGAATACGCACTTGCCCTCCTCCGGCTCGGCATCGATAGGGATACAACGGATGGTTGCCTTCGTTGCCTCCTTGATTGCCTGCTCGGTCTCCGGCGTACCGTCCCAGTGAGCCGAGATAAAGCCGCCCTTGGTGTTGAGCACCTCGACGAACTCGTCCCACGAATCGACCTTCGTGATCATCGAGTTGCGGTAGTCGAGTGCCTTCTGGAAGATGTTCTGCTGAATCTCGTCCAACAGCGCTGCGATGCGCTCTACGATGCCATCCTGCGGAACGGTCTCCTTGGTGAGCGTGTCGCGGCGTGCGAGCTCGATGGTGCCGTTCTCGAGGTCGCGCTGACCGAGTGCAAGGCGTACAGGAACACCCTTGAGCTCGTACTCGGCGAACTTGAAGCCCGGACGGAGGTTGTCGCGGTCGTCGACCTTAACGCGGATGCCGAGAGCAGCCAGACCGTCGGCAATCTCGTTCATCTTGGCGCGAGCCGCTGCGAGCTGCTCCTCGCCCTTGTAGATAGGGACGATAACAACCTGAATTGGCGCGAGCTTTGGTGGCAGTACCAGACCGTTGTTGTCCGAGTGAGCCATAATGAGCGCACCCATCAGACGAGTCGAAACGCCCCACGACGTAGCCCAAACGTACTCGAGCTTACCCTCGCGGTTGGCGTACTTCACGTCGAACGCCTTGGCGAAGTTCTGGCCCAGGAAGTGCGACGTACCGCTCTGCAGCGCCTTACCGTCCTGCATCAGTGCCTCGATGGTGAGCGTATCCTCCGCACCTGCGAAGCGCTCGTTTGGCGACTTGTGGCCCACAACCACCGGCAGACACATCCACTGCTCGGCGAACTGCTTGTAGACGTTGATCATCTTTGTTGCCTCCTCGATTGCCTCCTCGCGAGTCTCGTGTGCGGTGTGGCCCTCCTGCCAGAGGAACTCTGCCGTACGGAGGAACAGACGCGTACGCATCTCCCAACGAACGACGTTTGCCCACTGGTTGCAGAGGATCGGAAGGTCGCGATATGAGGTAATCCAGTTCTTGTACGTGTTCCAGATGATGGTCTCCGACGTTGGACGAACGATGAGCTCCTCCTCGAGACGAGCCTCCGGATCGACAACTACGCCCTTGCCCTCCGGATCGTTCTTGAGGCGGTAGTGCGTAACGACGGCGCACTCCTTGGCGAAACCCTCAACGTGGCTTGCCTCCTTCGAGAAGAACGACTTCGGGATAAAGAGCGGGAAGTATGCGTTCTGCACACCGGTCTGCTTGAACATCGTGTCGAGCACCTCGTGCATCTTCTCCCAAATTGCATAACCGTACGGCTTGATAACCATACAGCCGCGAACGGCCGAGTTCTCGGCCAAACCTGCCTTGACAACCAAATCGTTATACCACTGCGAGTAGTTATCCTCCGACTTGGTCAAATCTTTCAATTCTACTGCCATATCTTTCTTGTGTTTTTTGTATTTTCTCTCTTGTCGTGCGGTGCGGGGTTGGTTGTCGGCCGATTTCGGGCGGCAGAGCGAGTGCGTTGCGCACAAAAATACCCTTGCACAAAGTGCAAAGGTATAAATAATTGACGAATATCGCACAAGCCCGAGCGAAATTTCATCGGTTTTATGCTAATTCGCGCCCCTTTTGCGAGGTGTTATTTGAGGTACATTCGGAAAAATTTCCAAATCTCGACCGCTGCGTCAAGATCCTTCTCCGCGTAGGAGTGCTTGCCGTCGACAATCTCGTAGAGCCACACCTGGTTGCCACCCTTGCCACCGACGTAGCGGTGAGCGATGACCTTGTTGCGACGCTGCGGAAGCACTTCGCGCTCCTCGTGCGTACAACGGTTGGCCGCAATCAGGCCCGAAATGACGCACGGAATGGCTACATCGGCACCGCGCAGATCGCTGTTGTGCGGATCGCCGTTCCAGCGTGCGAGCGGGTCTTTCGTGCCGTGTATCTCGATGAAAGGCACAGGGTTAGGCGTATGACGCTCGTACATATACTGCATAATGTGGCCCGATACGGCACCGAATGCCGAGAATACCTCCGGAGCTTTGTATGCCAGCATATAGCACATACCGCCGCCGTTCGAGTTACCCATTGCAAAGACGTTCTTCTTTGAGAAGCCGTGCTCCTTCTGCAGATGGCGCACGAGCTTTACGGCGAAGCCCACGTCGTCGCGCATCAAGCCGTTGATGATGTGGTACTTGTAGCCAATCGACCAGTAGCGTTTACCTGCCGGATCGGCCGGACCGCAAGGGTAGCATACGGCAAAGCCCTGCTCGTCGGCCACGAGGTTAAAGCCGTACTGCAGAGTCGGAATCTTGCGCGAGCCGTAGCCGTGAAACACCATCACGAGTGGTGCGCCAGCAGGCAGATTTTTCGGCGTGTAAACCCAATAGTTGTACTCCACGCCCTTGTGTTTCATCGTGTGCTCGGTGAGTGTTCCGGTGCCTGCGAAATCTTTTGCGACGCTCGTTGCGAATGTGGCAGCGAGCAGCAGTGTAAGAATAAAAAATCGCTTCATTATAGGTTTAAGTTTTTAGTAGTCTTCGTCGTGTGCGTTTATCGGCCGTTAGCTCCTCTGCGGGATGGTTAAAAGCGGAATGCGAGCGTCATCAGCACGAGGTGCTTATCGATTGTGGTCGAGTAGGTTGCGCTCGCGATGTCCTCCGCATCGGAGACCGCATAGAAGGTCTTATAGTCGGTCAGGCGGTTGTGGCAGTATTGGTATGTCGCATCGAGCGAAACGTGGCGCGAGAAGGCGACACCCACACCTGCACCGACGTAGTCCGTACGGCGGATGACAGGCGACGAGAAGATCGCTTTTGCGTCGCGCAACGCACCTGCCCACAGACCGTAGCCGGCACGCAGAGCAACCTGCGGAATGACTCTCCACTCGGCACCCACGCGTAGTGTGTTCGAGCCGCGAAATGCCTCCTTGAAGAACGACTCGTAGAGTCCTCGGCCGTAGATGCGGTCGTAGGGCGAACTCTTCACGCGCATACCGTTATACCAGTCGCGCTCGTAGTCGACCGACACCACGCCACGCTCGCCGATGGTGTACGACACACCCACGAGCAGTCGCGTCGGCGAGATATAGTCCCAGCTGTAGTCGCCATCGTCGATGAGCGTATCGGTCGCCTCCGAGAACGGAGGGTTGAGGTAGCCGTTGCCGTCCGTCTGGTAGCCATCGACGTTGTTGATCGCCTTGACGCGCGAGGTCATACCCGCCTTGTACTTGAAGTTCATCGTGTAGAAGGTCGGCGAGTGTACGGCGACACCGATGCGCAGGCCCTCGATTGGGTGGTAGACAGCACCGAGCTTGACGTTCACACCCGTACCCTTCAGGCGTGCGCTCTGGTCGTAGTCGAAGTAGTCCATACGGTAGTCGAGCGACGGTGCCTGATCGTAGCGGTAGCCCTCGCCGTAGTAGACGTTACGCACGATATTGATGATCGGAATGCCAATCGTGGCACCGATATAGAACTTGCTGTTCACGTTGATACCCAGCGCGATATCGTACTCGCCCGACGAGCCGCTGCTCTCGATCGTCGTCGCGCTCTCGACCTTTGCGTTGCGACCAATCATATCGCGCCCCCAGCGGCCCGAGCTGTCGCCGATTGCGCCCGTCAGGTAGCCGAGCGTTGCACCCCACTCCGTCGGACTGATGTTGCTCCAATCGAAGCTGTCGCCCACGTAGTTCTTCTTCAATGCGGCCGAGGTGAGTCCGCCGGCGCGCATCTGCACAGCGAATACGTCGGCAATCGATGCTCCGCCTGCCGCGTTGTCGGTCGAGGTGAACGAGTAGCGGTAGTTGTAGTCGCCCAAACGCGTGTAGCCGAAGCCGATGTTGATGGCCGTAATCCCTTTGTCGCTCTCGCGCAGCTTCAGCACTACGCCCATCGAGCCGAGCGAGAAACGGTTTTTCGAGTTGCCCTCAAAGTCGGCGGCATTCGTACGCGAACGGCTGAAATTGAGCATTGGCGTTATCGTGAGCTCGTTGGCGCGGTACATGCCCAGACCAGCCGGGTTGATGCTCAGCGACGCGAAGTCGCCACCGAGCGAGGTGAACGCTCCCGCCATAGCCGCCGAGCGCGCCGTGCCCATCGAGAATTGGGTTTGCGCTACGGAGAACATATCGAATGCCGAAACGGTGTTCGGGTCGATGACAAGTCCGCCCACGTCGTAGTTTTGTGCCGTCGCGCCGGCCGTCATAGCCAGTCCCGCAACCATTGCCAATATACGTTTTACGATCTTCATAACTCTCTGTTTTTCCTGTTTACACTCTTTGCACTATGTGCCTTGTTGCACATTTTGTGCCGATTTAGCGGCGTGTCTGACCGCCACCGTGGCTGCCGCCCGACGAGTTGCCTCCGCCCGAGTAGCCGCCCGAATATCCGCTCGACGAGCTGCTGCGACTGCTTCCACCGAAGCGTGCGCCCGAGTGGCTCATCGAGTTGCTCTCGCTGCGCTGGTTGAACGAACTGCTGGTGCGCGAGCCGGAGCTGCTGCCCGAACCGCGATACTGCGACGACGAGCTGTTGCCTCTATACTGCGAACCCGACGAACCCGACTGTGAGCCGCGATACTGGCCGCTGCCGGTTACCGTGCCACCCACGCGACGGATGCCGCCGGAGCCCGAACTGCTCGATACGGAGCCCTGTTGAGGGTAGCGTGGGCCTGCACTCTGACCACCGAGCGATGGGCCTACCTGACGGCGCACAACCTGCTGATGGTGAGTTCTGCCGCCATCGCCGCCGTAGTGAGGCGGATGATAGCCCGGATAGTGGTGTGGATAGTGGTGTGGATGATAGTGCGGATAGTAGTGTGGGTAGTAACCATAGCCGTAGCCCCAGAATGGATCGTAGCACCAACCGTAGTTGTAGCCGCCCCACCACGAGCATCGCCAATTCCAATCGTACCACGAGTAGCGCGGATAGCCGTACCACCACGACGAGTAGGTTGGGCCCCAGCCGTAGTACCACGAGTAGGTCGGCAGAGCAACCGATGCGCCCCACGAGCCGAACATCGAGGTTATGTACTTCGGCTCAACCCATATCTGGTCGCCCGAAATCATCACGTTATAGAATGCCGGATCGTACGCCGATGCGTAGTGATAGGCGTCCGAATAGCGGTACGAGTAGTAGCTCGACGGCATACGGTAGGATGGCGACTCGAAACCGAACAGACGGCGTGCATAGGCGCTCTCGTAGGTGTCGGCCAGCACCAGGTCGTACGGATTTACGTTCTCCTCGGTGTAGTAGGCATACTCGCCCGCCGCAGCCGCAGCGCGTGCCTCGGCAATCTTCGCCTCCAATGCTGCCTGACGTGCCTCGGCCTCGGCGCGAGCCGCTTCGGCCTCGGCCTTCTGGCGCAGGGCAATCTCCGTGCGGTTGTGTATCGAATAGAGGTCGCCACCGATGGAGGCCGTCTGGAATGCGGACGAGCAACTCGTGAGTGCCATCACGCAAGCCACGCAATATAAAATCGACTTTTTCATACGCTTCACTTTCAATCTCTTCTATACGAACAACGAAAAATCGTGCCCGAATGTTACATCTTCATCTACAAAAATAGTAAAAATAGGTGGTTTTGCACATCGATTTCGGTCCAAACGACTAATTTTTCGGGTAAAATTGCTTTTTTTCGAGTTGAAATGTAGTTTTTTCAAAAATAGTTTCTATATTTGCACTCCGAATCACAAGGAAAGATGCCGGAGTGGTCGATCGGGCCGCACTCGAAATGCGGTGTACGGGCAACTGTACCGGGGGTTCGAATCCCTCTCTTTCCGCTTTAGAAGTTGGATAACGCGACAGAGTTCTTACTCTGTCGCTTTTTTGTTTTGCGGAAGTTGCGTCTGTGTGCAAGCCCACACGCCTCCACAAAACAAAAAATGCCCCGCACGCGTGGCATTATCCAACAGCGGAAAGAGAGGGTTTCTCACTTGATGGCGGGGGTTGCGAGGATAAGGGTATTTATTGCTCGCCTACGGCTGCGCATAAGGTATCCTCGCGAGGGCTTCGCCCTTCAAATCCCTCTCTTTCCGCCACAAAGATTTTTGCGAAAGCGACTATCCGAAAGGATGGTCGCTTTTATTTTGTGGTGGCTCGTCTGAATTTATTCAGCAAGAGCCACGGCAAAATAAAAAGCTCTCTGCGAGAGCAACTTTCGCAAAAATCTTCGAGCATTAAGGAATGATGAGGGAAAACGGAGCATAGCGACGTAATCCCTCTCTTTCTTTTTTTAGTATAAGGTCAATTAAGGTCGAGTAAGGTCAATTAAGGTCGCGCAACCTGCGGTTGCTTTAAGGATGTTTTGCAGAGCAAAAATCCTAATTTTTATTTTTACATATCCCCCAACCCCCCTTTTGACCTGCGGTCTTCCTCCTTCGCGCCTCGGCATAGTCTGCAAGCCGCCTCTGCCCTCGGCTTGGCGTCGGTTGTAAAAAGGGGGCTTTGTCGCTGCGCTCCGAGTGGGAGATGGCAAACTTATCACAACTCCTTTTTTATAAAGTCGAATAATGTTTGTTGTTGAGGACGTTACTCGACCTTACTTGACCTTACTTGACCTTAAAAAACAGTGGCATTTAATGGCAAGCGCACTCCTTCAGAGTGCTGAATGGCATTCGCAGTCTGACGACTGCTTAATGGCATAAAATGGCAATTTTTTATTCTGTTATTCGTTGCCATTAAATGCCATTCAAGTGAGCGTTAGCGAACGACTGCCATTGACTTCGTCTTCCTCCTTGCGGCTCGGCATAGTGCAAACAAGTTTACCCTCTGCCCTCGCTCCGCAGCGTCGGTTCGTTGCCATCTAAAAAAACGCCCGACCCCATAGCGGAGTCGGGCGGGAGGTCGAGCGGATTGTTAGGAGCGCAGTGGCACTCGCTGTGGCGGGGTGTCTTTCGTAAACGGCTGACCGTCAACGATTGTCCCACTCCGAGGCGTGCCGTACTCGCTCTGCACAATGCCTCCTATGTTTGCGGTAGTGCGCCCATGCGGAGCGCACGGCCGACTATTTCTTGCAACGCTTTGCTGCCTTCTTCTCTGCGAGGGCCTTCTCTACCTCGATCTGGAAGTCGGAGAGCACGTTCATATAGTTGATGAACGCCTCGTACGACGAGCCGTAAGGGTTGAAGTAGGAGTGAACGTCGCCGTCCGAGAGCCACTTCGTTGCCATATAGTAGAAGTGGTCCGAGGTCTGCATAAAGTTCCAAACGTAGTTGTAGTCGTCGTTCTTGAGCGACTTAACCTTATCTTTCAACTCGTATAGCTTGCCGAATGCCTCGTTCTGCAGGTCGTTACCGAGCCAAGCGGTTACGTCGCGCTCCTCGTCGGCCCACGACATAACGTGAGGGCAGTGGATAACGGCTACCGGCTGGTGAGCGGCTGCTGCCTCCGAAACGGTTGCGAACTTCGCCTCGCCACGCTCCAAAATCGCCTTTGGCAACGCCTTAACGAAGTCGAAGATGCCGGTCGATGCCTTCTGGTGCTCGCCGAAGGTCTCGTAGTCCATAAAGAGGTTGATCACCTCGCCCTCCTGCTCGCCGAGCCACGCAGCGTACTTGTCGGCTGTGAGCGGATACTCGTCCCAACCCTGGTTCGAGAAGCGGAATGCGATATCGTCCGAGAGCTTGTAGTTACGCAACAGCATACGCAACGACTGGTCGCCTGCGCTTGCATACGCGAAGTTTGGCGACTTCCAACCCATAACGTGCTTTGCGCCCTCTGCGAGCATCGCCTTGAAACCCATCTCGCCAACCATCATACCGATCTCGTCCGAGTAGATGAGCTCCGTGTTGCGGAATGCCTTTGGCTTCACGCCGAACTCCTTCTTGAGCATAGCCGAGTGCTGCTTCACCTGCTCGGTGAAGTCCTCCTTGCTCGAGAGTGATGCGAGCGAGTGCGAATAGGTCTCGCCGAGCAACTCGACGCAACCCGTCTTAACCAACTCGCGGAACGAGTCGAGTACCTCCGGTGCGTAGGCCTTGAACTGCTCGACAACCGTGCCGGTGAGCGAGAACGATACGCGGAATGCGCCGTTGTTCTCCTTGATGAGCTTGAGCAACAGTGCGTTCATCGGCAGATAGCACTCGCGAGCAATCTTCTGCATAATCGCACGATTGGTCAAATCGTCGAGATAGTTGTGATCTTTGCCGATGTTGAAGAAGCGATAGGTCTTCAAACGCCACGGCTGATGTACCTGAAAATACAAACAAATTGTCTTCATATATTCTGTTTTTATTATTTATCCTACTTCATCGAGGCGATTGCATCCTCGTAAACACGTTTGATCTTTGCTGCTGCGTCGTTCCACTTCAGGTTGGTAACCTCCTCCAAACCCTTCTCGGAGAACATCTTCGAGAGTGCCGGGTAGTTGACCAGACCGTAGATCGAGTCGGCCAGAGCGTCAACATCCCAATAGTCTACCTTCACAGCGTAGTCGAGCACCTCGGCCACACCGCTCTGCTTGGAGATGATTACAGGCACGTTCGAGCGCATTGCCTCGAGTGGAGCGATACCGAACGGCTCGGATACCGACGGCATAACGAACACATCGGAGAGCTGGAACATCTTGTCCACATCCGCACCACGGAGGAAGCCCGTGAAGTGGAAGCGGTCGGCGATACCCAGACGTGCCACACGGCGAACGACGTGGTTCATCATATCGCCCGAGCCGGCCATAACGAAGCGCACGTTAGGACAGCGCTTCAGTACCTTGGCTGCCGCCTCTACGAAGTAGTCCGGGCCTTTCTGGAAGGTGATACGGCCGAGGAAGGTTACAACCTTATCCTCCACACCGCGCTCTGGCCACGCCTCGCCCTTGTCGGTGAAACGTACGGCATTGTGTACGGCAACAACGCGATCGGCAGGCACGCCGTAGCGGTTGATGACGATATTACGCGTGAGGTTCGACACGGCAATCACACGGTCGGCTGCGTGCATACCCGCACGCTCGATGGCGTATGTCTGCGTGTTGATATTCTCGCCCGAGCGGTCGAACTCCGTAGCGTGCATATGCACCACCAGCGGCTTGCCCGACACGCGCTTTGCTGCGATACCCGCAAAGTAGGTGAGCCAGTCGTGAGCGTGAATCACATCGAACTGTCCCTCCAAATCCTTGGCCACCTGCGCCGCCACGATAGCGTAGCGTGCAATCTCCTCGAGCAGGTTGGCACCATACTTGCCGGAGAAGGTGTAGCGCTGACTCCACACGTCGGAGGTCTCCCAACGCTTCTCGCCCGTCTTAACGAACTCGTCGTGGTAGGTCTCGTAGTCCTCCGGCGAGAGATAAGGTACAAGGTTGGAGTCGATATGTATGAACGACATCTTCTCGATAATATCCGCCGAGTCGGAGTCGACCTTACCGAAGACCGTCTCGACGTCGCTTGCGCTGACAACCTTGACGAAACGCTCGTCCTCGTCGCCCGAAGCTCGCGGCATAACGAATGTTACATCGACGCCGTTACGCGCCAATCCGCGCGTCATTCCGTAGCAGGCAGTACCCAGACCGCCGGCAATGTGCGGTGGGAACTCCCATCCAAACATCAAAACCCTCATTGTACCACTATTTTTTTACATTTTTAACACTCTTTTCGCTCGTCTTCTTGGCTGCGCACTGACGCTTCGCACCGCAAGACGATTTCTTTGCCGGCTTGGCTGCCTTTGCCTGCTCGCGCTCGATGAGCTGCTTGATGTAGAGCAGAGCGCCCACGCTCCACGCCTGCGATACGGCACCGCGAGGTGCGAACGGAGGGTTGGCATCGTAGTACTCGGCAACCGAACCGATGCAGTAGGTCTGGATGTTCTCGTCGAAGTTCTCGTACATCTCCTCTGCCTTTGGCAGGAAGCGCGCACCATCAAGTGCGAACGCACACTTGAAGTAGAACATCATCGGCCATACCCATACGGCGCCGTTCTTGCTTGCCGCCTCCTGCTCGTGAGGATTCTCCTTGTAGGTCGACTCGAAGAGCGGGTTGCGTGGCGAGAGCGAACGCAGACCGTGAGGGGTAAGCAGGTGCTGACGCACGGTCAGCAATATGTTGACTGCCTGCGAGTCGTCGACCATACGGTGGTCGAGACCGCAAGCGATAATCTGGTTGCAACGGATTGCCTTGTTGGTCGAACGCATATCCACGTAGTCGGCCAGGTAGCCCTCCTCTGCGAGGTAGAACTTCTCGATGAACGACTGCTTGGTCTTTGCCGGCAGCGCCTTCCACTCTGCGACGAACGACTTGTCGCCGCACTTCTTTGCCAACTCCAATGCATAGCATACGGCGTTGTACCACAGGGCGTTAATCTCGACCGTGTAGCCCGCACGCGGAGTCTGCGGCACACCGTTCATCACGCTGTTCATCCACGTCAGCGCATAGCCCTCACGCTCGGCCCAAATCAGACCGTTCTCGTGCAGAGCGACGCAACCGCCGAAGAAGCCGCTGCGATACGCTGCAAGGATGCTCTTCATCGCTGCGCCATAGCGCTCCCAGATGGCCTTTGCACCGATATGCTCCTCGAGCTGTTGCAGAGTCCAGAAGAACCACAGCGGAGCGTCGGCTGCCACCTCGGCCGATGCCGAGCCGGCGAAGTCGCCATTGTGCATATCGCCCACCATCGTATCGAGCACTGCGAGGCAGTCCTCCTTATAGCCCTGCTCGAGCGTCAGGCCCGGCAGTGCGATGAAGGTCGAACGGCCACCTGCCGTGTACCACGGATAGCCGGCAATCAGCTCGGTGCGGTCGCCCGGACGGCGAATGATGAACTGACGTGCCGAGTGGTGCAGACACGAGCGGAAGTCGATCTTGTGCGTACGGCGTGCAATCGATGCCTCGAATGCCTGTTCGATCTCCTCGGCCGAGCCCATCTCGTCGACCGAAACCGAGAAGATGATGCTCTCGCCCTTCTGAATCTTCATCTCGAAGTAGCCGGTCGTGAGCAGATCCTCGTGGCCCTCGTAGCCGCGCTCGAGCTCCTTCTGATACTCGAAGTCGTAGTACCAATCCGGTGCAGGGATGAACTGTGCGTCATCCTTGTTGAGCTGCAGGTGTAACCAAGGGAAGCCGTCGTAGAGGCGGTTCTTGACACCATTCTTTACCGGATACGAACGACCGTTGGCGTACATATTTGCCTTCGAGAGCGAGTGCTTGTTACGGAAAGCGAGGAACGGACGCAGACGGAGCGTCGTCTCGGAGTGTGCATCGACAAGCGTGTAGCGAATCATCAGATGCGTGCGCTTGTGGATCCACAGCAACTCCTTCTTCAAGATGACACCGCCGACACGATACGTGATCGTCGGGCAAGGCGTGTACTCGAAGTCGGTGATGTATTTGTGTCCTCGCGGCTCGTATACACCACGGAAGCGGTGCAGAGCCAAATTAAACGACTGGTCGTGCTGCACGATGGTCTCGTCGAGCGACGAGAGCAGAACGTAGGTCTCCTCCGTAGAGTCGATCGGGGCAACGATCAGTCCGTGGTACTTGCGAGTGTTGCAACCAACGATGGTGGTACTCATATAACCGCCACGGCGGTCTGTAGCCAACATTTCGCGCTGGAGCGAGTACTCCAAGTTACCAAGTTCGCGTTTGTCAAAGGTAAGTCCCGGCATAATATTTTTGTTAATTTATAATCTTGTATCGTAAAGATACTAAATTTTTTATCAATTGTATCTTTTATTTTGCAAAATTTTGCACTTTTTTATTTTTACACACAAAACCGCGACAAAAACTCTCCGCTTCTGCCACGGTTTTGCCTGTATTTGCTATGGGATTAAGCCCACTTTACGAGGGCGAAATCCATACGGTATGCCAACTTCTCGTTCTTCGGATATACGCGGATTGCGATATCGAACGTACCCGTCTTGCGAGGGGTGTAGTCCAGAGCGTAGGTTACGCGGTTGCCCTCGACTGCCACCTGCTCGAGCGAGAGCGAGTAGTCGACGTTAGCCGGCTTGCCTGCGATGGTCTGCTTCGCTACGACGAGCTCTACGCCCAGATCCTCCGGACGGAGATTTGCGATGTCGAGCGTTACCTCGTAGTGGTATGCCTCGCCAACGTAGATTGCCTCCTTGTCGATGCGGGCGCGCTGTACGTCGAGAACGCGTACGTTGTCCCACGCTGCCGATACACGACGCTTCCAAGCTGCGAGCTCGCGTGCGAGGATGTAGTTGTCGGCCGTCATCAACTGCTTGCGCTCGGCGAGCTTGTTGTAGAAGCGCTCCTCGTAGTCGGTGAGCATACGGTTGGTGGTGAAGTTCGACGCGATGTCGGCGATACAGCTCTTCACCGATGCACACCACTCGGTAGGGATGCCCTTCTCGTTACGCGCGTAATATTTAGGTACGATCTGCTCCTCGATGGTCGTGTAGATCATCTCGGCGTCGAGGTCGTCCTGGTAGCGCTGCTCGGTGAAGGTGCGCTCCATAGGGAGCATCCAACCGGCGCCCTCCTTGTAGCCCTCAACCCACCAGCCGTCGAGTACCGAGAACTGCATAACACCGTTCATCACACACTTCTCACCCGATGTACCCGATGCCTCCAACGGACGGGTAGGGGTGTTCAACCATACGTCCACACCCTGAACCATACGGCGAGCGAGCTCCATATCGTAGTTCTGCAAGAAGATGATCTTGCCGACGAACTCCGGCATCAGCGACACCTCAACGATGCGCTTGATCAGATCCTGGCCCGGCTTATCGTTCGGGTGGGCCTTACCTGCGAAGATGAACTGCACAGGGTGCTCCGGATTGTTGACGATCTTCGACAGACGCTCCAGGTTGGTGAAGAGCAGGTATGCACGCTTGTAGGTTGCGAAGCGGCGTGCGAAACCGATGGTGAGCACCTCCGGCTTGATGCGCTCCGACACCTGCACGAGCTGGCGTGGCGAGTCGAAACGTACCTGCGAAGGGTCGGTGTAGCGACGCTTGATGGTCTTGATGAGGCGCTTCTTGAGGAACATACGCTCGTTCCACAACTCCTCATCCGAGATGTTGTTCACCTTCTGCCACTCCGGAATGTTGTATGCGTGGCCCTCGAAGCCCTCTGGGAAGAAGCGAGCGTAGAGGCGGCGCATATTCGAAGCGGTCCACGTTGGGAAGTGAACACCGTTGGTAACGTAGCCGATGTGCAACTCGTTCTTGAAGTAGCCAGGCCACATATTGCCGAGGATGTCCTTCGACACCTCGCCGTGCAACCACGATACGCCGTTGACCTCCTGCGAGAGGTTGCAAGCGAGTACCGACATCGAGAACTTCTCGTTCGGATCGCTCGTGTTGACCTTACCGAGGTTGATATACTGATCCCAAGTGATACCCAGAACATCCGGATAGTGGGACATATACTGACGAATCATCGACTCAGGGAATGCATCGTGGCCTGCAGGAACAGGGGTGTGGGTTGTGAAGAGCGACGACGAGCGTACAACCTCCAATGCCTCCGAGAACGAGAGCTTCTGACGTGCGATGAGGTTACGAACGCGCTCGATGCCGATAAATGCGGCGTGGCCCTCGTTGCAGTGATATACATCCTGCTTGATGCCCATCTTCACGAGTGCGCGGATACCACCCACACCGAGCAGGATCTCCTGCTTCAAGCGGTTCTCCCAATCACCACCGTAGAGGTAGTGAGTTACCTGACGATCCTCCTCGAGGTTTGCCTCGTAGTCGGTGTCGAGCAGGTAGAGTGCCGTGCGGCCGACCATACAACGCCATACGCGAGCCGAGAGTGTACGGCCCGGAAGGGCGATCTCGACGGTCGTCCAGCTGCCATCCTCGCCACGAACAGGCGAGATAGGCAACTTGAAGAAGTTCTGTGGCTCGTAAGCCGCCTCCTGTGCACCCTGTGCCGAGAGACGCTGGGTGAAGTAACCGTAGCGGTAGAGCAGACCTACGGCAACCATCGGTACGTTCTTATCCGAGGCCTCCTTCAAGTAGTCGCCGGCTAAGATACCCAGACCACCCGAGTAGATCTTCAGCGTGTGGTGCAGACCATACTCCATCGAGAAGTATGCAATCTTCGGCGAGCCCTCTGCCGGCTTCTCGTTCATATACTCCTGGAACTGTGCGTACACAGCGTCGAGCTTTGCGAGGAACTCTGCATCCTCCTCCAACTCGCCGAAGCGCTCAATCGAGAGCTTGTCGAGCAGGGCGATAGGGTTGCGGTTAACCTCGATCCACAGATCCTTGTCGATATACTCGAACAGATCGCGAGCGCCGAGAGTCCAGCTCCACCACAAGTTGCGCGAGAGCTCCTCGAGCGCGCGAAGGCGTGTAGGGAGTGCCTTCTCGACCATCACGCGCTGCCAGTTTGGCTGCTCGGCAACCAACTGCTGACGCACGAAGTTGATCTGCTCGGTGCGCGAACCGCCGTCGCCGAGCAGGGCGCGATTGGTGCGCGCTACGCAGCTCTCGATAGCGATTTCGTATGCCTTAAGATAGTGCTTGAAGAGATTGCTCCACAGCGCACGCTTCGATACCTCGAATACCGATGCGCGAATCTCGGCAACCTCCTCCTCGAGCAGTGCTGCGAAGTCGGCAATCGCCGTAGCGATGACTGCAGCCGCTGCGTCGTTGTTCGTGTCGTTACGATCGACGATAGTGATACCCTCGTGGTGCTCCAAGCCGGCAGCCCATACGCCGAAACCTGCCAACGTGGTGGTTACGGTCGGTACCGAGAAGGCGATCGACTCCAGCGGAGTGTAGCCCCACGGCTCGTAGTACGATGGGAATACGGTCATATCCATACCGACGAGCAACTCGTAGTAGTTCTTGTTGAAGATGCCGTCGTTGCTGTTGAGGTATGTAGGCACGAAGATAACCTTCACCTTCGACTCTGCGCTGTCGAGCACGCTGCCGTTGATCTGCTGCGAGATCTGATCCCAAGCCACATTCTCGAGGTAGTGCGTCGAGTGGCGGTACTGCGATGGGTCGATTGGCTTCGATGCGTCCTGCAAGTGCTGCTGCAAGTCGATGCGCGCACCGTGGTTAGCGGCAGGTACGGTAACGTAAGCCAGAATCTCGCGGTCGAGCGACTTGTTGGCTGCCAGACGCTTCAATGCGTCGAAGAATACATCCAAGCCCTTGTTGTGGAACTCGTAGCGACCGCTGGTGCCGAGGATGAGCGGCTCCTGCTCGAACTTGTGGCCGAGGCACGCCTCTGCTACCTCGATCATCGCCTTGCGAGCCGTTGCACGCTTCTCGTCGTACTCCTTACCCGTCCATACGAAGTCGTTCTCGAAGCCGTTAGGCGTTACGGTGTCGACCTCCTTCTGGAGCAGGTACTTACACTCGCGAGCCGTGATGTCGCTCACGGTAACGAATGCGTCGTGGTTCTTTGCACCCTGCTTCTCGATCGAGTGTTTTGCCGTTACGTTGAACTGGCGAGCCAGATCGTCGGCGTTGAACTTCGTGAGGTCGCCATAGAGTGGCAGACGGTTGCCTGCGATGCAGCGGCCCATAACGGTTGCGTGGGTGCTCATCACCGTTGCAACGTATGGAGCGTTCTGACGGAGGTAGAGACCGCCCGAGCAGGTCATCCACTCGTGGAAATGAGCCACGACCTTGTCGGTTACCGAGCAGAAGTTCTCGACGTACGACTCGATCACGCGACCTGCGATATGGCCGAAGAGTACCGGCTCAACATAGTCCCACTGGCCCGACAACGAGTCGACGCTATAGTTCTCCCACAAGCCCTTCAGGATGTCGTCCTTCTGTGCGAAGTGGGTGGTGAAGTCGATGAGGATTGCTATCGGGTTGCCGGCAATGTTCCAACGACCGATGCGAACGCGGACACCCTCGTTGTAGAGTGTCTGACGCCACGATTTGAGGAGCGTTGCATCCTCCTGGAACTCGCTGTTGCCGTTGTCCTGCGAGAAGTCGGGGCCGATAACGATATACTGATCGCCCAAAAGTTTTGTTACGGTCAGCGCCTTGGTTGCAACCACCGTGTGGATGCCGCCGACCTTGTTGCACACCTCCCAGCTTACCTCAAAGAGAGTGTTGGGGGTAAAATTCTTATCACTCATAATTATCTGATTATATTTTGCTTTTTCAAATTTTAACGGCGCAAAGATACTACTTTACTTCAATAAAAAAAATGTTATATTAAATTTTTTTAATAATATTACCATATTTATTTTACAGCACCTTCCTACACCTCGAAAAACGTACTGATAACGGCATCCGAAACGAGGAAGTTCTCGGCCGGTATGCAGAGCCACTCGCCCGACTCGTCGATGCGGTGCGTGAGCCAGCCCGAATGGAGCATTTCGCGGGCTTTTCGGCATATTTCGGTGGCGTGCTCCTCGCCCCATTCGCGGCGGATGCGGTCGAGCGAAATGCCCTCCGAGCGGCGTAGCGAGACCATCAGGTACTCGTTGAGGCGATCGCGTTCGGTGAGTTGTTCCGAGTCATAGGCCACACCCTCGATATACTGCTCGACGCTCTGCTCGGACCAGCGTCTTGTGGCTCCCGCGAAGGAGTGTGCGCCGGGGCCGATGCCGAGGTAGGCGTCGCCCGTCCAGTAGGCCGAATTGTGGCGCGAACGGAAGCCCGGCAGGGCGTAGTTCGACACCTCGTAGTGGTCGAATCCCGCGGCGGTCAGTGCCGAGTGAACGGCCATAAATTCGCGTTCGCTACGCTCGTCGTCCACCTGTCGGAGTTCGCCCTTCGAGAGCAGTCGACCGAAGCGTGTATCGGGCTCAATAGTAAGATGATAGGCCGAAATATGTTGCACGCCGAGAGCGATAAAACCCTCGATGGTGCGCTGCAAAGCCTGCTCGCCAAACGGCTCGACTCCGAAGATCAAATCGATCGAGATATTGTCGTATCCCGCCCGTTGCAGACGGCGCACCGCCTCCGCTGCCTGCTCGGCCGAGTGGCGACGTCCCATAAAGCGCAACACCTCGTCGTCGAGCGACTGTACACCCAGCGAGATACGGTTGACGTCGGTCGCGCGAAGTTGCTCGACATAGTGGTCGGTTACGTCGTCGGGATTGGCCTCGATGGTGATCTCCTCGACCGCCGAGCAGTCGATGAGCTGTCGGGCATGGTCGATGAGCCCCTGAATCTCGCTCGGAGCAAGTAGCGACGGTGTGCCGCCACCGAAGTAGATGGTGCGCAGACGCTCCTCGGAGAGAAACGCTCGCTGCTGCTCCAACTCGGTGTGCATCACGCGTATAACGTCGGGGATATGGCGCAACTTGACACTGCGATAGAAGTCGCAATAGCCGCACAACCGTTTACAGAATGGTATATGAAAATATAGTCCCGCCATACACAATAAGAGGGCTTATAAATCGAGACAGCATCCTGTCGGGGGCCGCCCCAATTTACAAACCTCCTACAAAAGTAGCAAAATTCGTCCGAAAAACAAAACCCTTCGGCAAATTCTGTGCAAAACGCGCAAACCACCCTCCACGAGCCGTTTTTGCCCTCGCCGCAGGGCCCGTATAAACATAGTTTATTCGGTGATAAGAAAAAAATAGGTGGTTGTTGTGTTAATTTTTTCACAAACAGCGCGAAAATTCAAAAATTAGCAATATATTTGCATCGGGAAAATAGGGTTTGAAACGTAGTTTCATTCCGAGGGCCCCTCCGAGCACGACTCGGAGTGAGAGGGAAAAGATGTGAAAAAAGAAGTTAAATCATTATAATACAAACAATTATGGCATTCAAGAAAGAAGATTTATTGAAGTATGGCATTACCGGCGTAACCGAGGTTGTTTACAATCCGTCGTATGAGACGCTCTTCGAGGAGGAGACCAAAGAGGGCTTGACCGGTTTTGACAAGGGTCAGGAGACCGAGCTTGGCGCAGTGAACGTGATGACGGGTGTTTACACCGGCCGTTCGCCAAAAGACAAGTTCATCGTAATGGACGAGAACTCGAAGGATACCGTGTGGTGGACTTCGGAGGAGTACAAGAACGACAACAAGCCTTGCTCGGAGGAGTCGTGGGCAGTGTTGAAGTCGATCGCACAGAAGGAGCTCTCGGGCAAGCGTCTGTTCGTTATCGATGGCTACTGCGGTGCTAACGAGGATACCCGTATGGCAGTTCGTTTCATTATGGAGGTAGCTTGGCAGGCACACTTCGTGAAGAATATGTTCATCCGTCCAACCGAGGCAGAGCTCGAGACCTTCGAGCCGGACTTCGTTGTTTACAACGCATCGAAGGCAAAGGTTGAGAACTACGCAGAGCTGGGCCTCAACTCGGAGACTGCTGTTGTCTTCAACATCACTTCGCGTGAGCAGGTTATCATCAACACCTGGTATGGTGGTGAGATGAAGAAGGGTATGTTCTCGATGATGAACTACTACTTGCCATTGAAGGGCATCGCTTCGATGCACTGCTCGGCTAACACCAACGAGAAGGGCGAGACCGCTATCTTCTTCGGTTTGTCGGGTACAGGTAAGACCACCCTTTCGACCGACCCTAAGCGTCAGCTCATCGGTGACGACGAGCACGGTTGGGACGACAACGGTATCTTCAACTTCGAGGGCGGTTGCTATGCAAAGGTTATCAAGCTCGACAAGGAGTCGGAGCCGGATATCTACAACGCTATCAAGCGTGACGCACTCCTCGAGAACGTAACTGTTGACGAGAACGGCAAGATCGATTTCAACGATAAGAGCGTAACCGAGAACACTCGTGTTTCGTACCCTATCGACCACATCAACAACATCGTTACCCCTAAGTCGGCTGCTCCTGCTGCGAAGAACGTAATCTTCCTCTCGGCTGACGCATTCGGCGTATTGCCTCCGGTATCGATCCTCACCCCAGAGCAGTGTAAGTATTACTTCCTCTCGGGCTTCACCGCAAAGTTGGCAGGTACCGAGCGTGGTATCACCGAGCCAACCCCAACCTTCTCGGCTTGCTTCGGTCAGGCGTTCCTCGAGTTGCACCCTACAAAGTATGCAGAGGAGCTCGTTAAGCGTATGGAGAAGAGCGGTGCGAAGGCATACCTCGTTAATACCGGTTGGAATGGTACGGGTAAGCGTATCTCGATCAAGGATACTCGTGGTATTATCGACGCTATCCTCGACGGTGCTATCTTGACTGCTCCTACCAAGACTATTCCTGTATTCAACTTCGAGGTTCCAACCGAGTTGCCGGGCGTAGATCCTGCAATCCTCGACCCACGCGACACTTATGCTGATGCAGCAGAGTGGGAGAAGAAGGCAGAGGATTTGGCTGGCCGCTTCATCAAGAACTTCGGTAAGTACACCACCAACGAGGCAGGTAAGGCGCTCGTTGCTGCTGGTCCGGAGTTGAAGTAATTATAGGTTACTCTAAATAAGATGCCCGGTCTCGAAAGAGATCGGGCATTCTTATTTTTAGAAATCGATTTTATGCGGTGTTTACTGCCTTCTTTGGTTTATGTGCCGAAGTCAATGACATTGTTTTTTAAGGTCAAATAAGGTCAAATAAGGTCGCGCAGGGGATTTTTTAGATGGCATTTAATGGCAGTCGTTCGCTGACGCTCACTTGAATGGCATTTAATGGCAACGAATAACAGAATAAAAAATTGCCATTCTCTGCCATTAAGCAGTCGTCAGACTGCGAATGCCATTCAGCACTCTGCAGGAGTGCGCTTGCCATTCAATGCCACAGTTTTTTAAGGTCAAGTAAAGTCAATTAAGGTCAAGTAACGTCTTCGACAACAAATATTACCCGACCTTACTCGACCTTAAAGCAATGACATTTAATGGCATTTAATGGCAACGAATAACAGAATAAAAAATTGCCATTTTCTGCTATTAAGCAGTCGCGAGACTGCGCTTGCCATTCAGCACTCTGCAGGAGTGCGATTGCCATTCGTTGCCATTGTTTTTTAAGGTCAAGTAAAGTCAATTAAGGTCAAGTAACGTCCTCGACAACAAACATTATCCGACCTTATAAAAAAGGAGTTGTGATGAGTTTGCCGTCTCCCACTCGGAGCGAAGCGACAAAGCCCCCTTTTTACAACCGACGCCAAGCCGAGAGCAGAGGCGGCTTGCAGACTATGCCGAGGCGCGAAGGAGGAAGACCGCAGGTCAAAGGGGGATTTAGGGGGAATGTAAATATGAATCAGGATTTTTGCTCCGCAAAACATCCTTACTTGCCCTCTTCAAAACACCCCTGAATCCTACTTCGCGGTGCGGCGGGCGTCGATGATGCGGTAGATGATGTAGGCCACCGAGAGGCCGAGCATCAGCACGCAACCCCACGCCATAATGCGCTGAACGGACGGCTCGTACTGCTCGAAGATGAGCAGACCGATGATGAGCACCGAGATACAGATGAGCGTTGCGACGAAGCACGAGATAGCCATATGCGAGAAGTGCTTCACGGCGCGCTTCATCTCAGCCGTTGGCTCGACGTCGGCCGTCGGATCCTTCATCTCGGCGATGCGGTCGTAGCCCGTGTCGTGCGTACCCTTGTGGCGTGCCCACAACTCCATAATGGCGAGCAGCGCAACCGGCACGATAAGGCCGATGATCGACTCGAGCACGTTAGGGTTCATCCAGTCGAATGCGGCACGCACCTGCGCGTTGAACTTGAACGCCAGACCAAAGATGCCGAACAGATAGGTGATACCCATCGTCAGCAGAACGTGGCGTTGGGTGAGTCGGCGCGAGAATACGCCCCATACCGACGGGATGTAGAGCGGGCCGATGATCATCGTAAGGATGGTAACCACCACCTTCTCTGCGCCACCTGCATACGGAATCAGCAGTGCAAGCAGCGTGATGGCTCCACCGAAGGCGAACGTAAAGCGACGGCCCGTGCGGATGAGTTGGCGGTCGGTTGCCTGCGGGTGCTTCTCCTTATATATATCATAGGTAAAGACGTTGGCGAAGACGTTGAGCGTGCCCGATACAGTCGAGAGCGTAGCCGAGACCATTGCGGCGAGCATCACGCCGAGCATACCCTTCATCAGAACGTGGTCGCTCATCAGGATATATGCGCGCTCGGGGTTCACGTCGGGATTGATCGTGTGGTAGGCCATTGCCGGCAGATACCAGATAATCGGGGTGAGCAGGTAGAGTACGCCGACGAGATAGGTGCTCTTGCGGGCGTCGCTCTTGGTCGGCACGCTGATATAGCGCTGCACGAACGGCCAGTCGCCACCGATGGTGAAGGCGTTGATGAAGAACCAAAGGATGAGCCAGAACCACGGATACTCGTTGCTCACCGGCGTAAAGTAGCCCTCCGGTGCGGCAGCCACGAAGTTGTCGAAGCCGCCAATGGCGTCGAGCGAGAGAGGCAGCATAAAGATTACGACCGTGATGAGCACACCGAACTGGATAACGTCGGTCATCAGCACCGCGAGGAAACCACCCAATACGGTGTATAACAGCGTGATAGCGCCCAGAATCAGGATACCCCAGCTAACTGACAGATGACCGTCGGCACCCGCCATAAAGTGGCCCTCGGGCAGTACCATCAGCGTCGACATAACGATCGAGATGGCGTAGAGCGCCACAGCGGTATGGAAACCGCGACCGATGATGCCGAGCAGCGTGTAGAGGTTGAGCGTGCGACGGCCGAAGCGGATTGTGAGGAACTCGGCCGGCGATGAGATCTTCATCTCGCGCCACTTGCCCGCCAGATAGCGTCCCACGAGGAAGCTGGCGAAACCGAGCATATTGCCAATCAGCGCGGCAACCACGCCCGAACGATAGGCCACACCGCCCCAGATGACGAACGTGCTGGCCGAGAAGAGTGTCATATAGGTAGACATTCCCGACAACCACCACGACGAGTTACGGCCGGCGATAAACATATCCTCCGACTTCTTGATGTTGCGCGAGGTGATCCAGCTCACGAAGATCAACCCCAAAAAGTAGAAACATACTACGATATAATCGAGTAGTACCATAAGATTTATATTACGTTTAGGTTATTCAATACTCTGTTTAGTCCGTCGCACTACGCTTGGCGGGCGGTACGATGCTCGTTCCGTGCGCGGCGTTCGGGCTGTGCGACTCGCCCCTCGCACGACTAAATCTGTGCGCCGATTGCAAGCAGACGCTCGCGAAGGTGCTCGATGTCGGCATCCTGCACCGCGCAACCGCGTGCGGCACACTGCGCTGCTGCAACACCTGCCGCCTGGCCCGTACCCATACAACTTGCCTGTACGCGCAACGATGCAAAGGCCTTACGGTCGGCCGAGAGCGCACGACCTGCGACGAGCAGATTCGGGTGCGACGGCGCGATGAGCGAACGGTATGGAACGTATGCCGGCGAGTCGAGGAAGATGGTTACCTGCGACGAGCCCTTTGTTGCGTGAATATCAATCGGATGCGCGCCACGCGAGATGCTGTCCTCGTAGCGGTGTGCCGAGACATACTCGTCGGCCGTGATGGTGTGTACGCCCTTGATGCGACGCGTCTCGCGGATGCCCGCCTGCGTAGCAACAGCCGCCACATAGCAGTTGCGGAACTCCTCGAAGTTCTCGCGCAGGATTGCCGCCATACGGAACACATCCTCGCGCAGAAGCGACTCGGCACGCGTGTAGTCGCGGTTGTCGCAGGCGTTGCCCGCCGTGCGAGTCATATTTACCGCCACGCAACCCTCGTGCAGCGTGGTGCAGAACCACGGGCCGCCAAATTCGGGGATGTTCAGCTCGTCGGCCCTTGCCAGCAGCGCCTCGCGAATCGGCAGGCAGTGGCAGTTCTCGCCCTGCTTGTTGTGGTGCATCGCCTCGCAGACGATAGGCGACGAGGTATCGACACCCGCCAGGATGAAGTATGTCGAGAGCGGCTGCAGCGGAGCACCCTCGTCGGGTTGCATCTCCACGCCCGCCATATATGCAAGGTCGGCATCGCCCGTAGCGTCGATGAACGTGCGGGCAGAGAGTGCCTCCGTGCCGTTCTTGTTTTCGATAATCACCTGCTGAATCTCACCACTCTCCGTAGCCACGCAGCCCGACAGGTAGGAGTTCATATAGAGCGCGATGCCCGCCTCCTCGGCCATACGCTGCATACAGAGTTTGTAGAGCTCGGGGTCGAATGCCACGTTGCCGAGCGGATGCTCGACGTAACCGCCACCCATCTGAACGAGTCGGTCGATGAACTCCCACGGAATACCACCGATGACAAGCTCCTGATTGTAGGTAAAGACGCTCAGCGGTGCGACCAAGCCCGCCGTAGCCATTCCGCCCAGAAAGCCGAATCGCTCGACGAGAGCCACGCTTGCACCCTCGCGCGCCGCAGCAACGGCCGCCACAAAACCTGCAGGGCCACCACCGCACACCACCACATCGTACTCACCTACGACGGGTACGGTTTTAGAGATAGTAATCTGATTCATTGTGTGTTATGTAGGTGTGATTATAACCACTTTTTGTAGCGGAAGTAGCCCATCGTGAGACCCGATGCGAGGATCATCAACCCCAGCGCGAAGATGTATCCCAGCGGGATGTTCCAACCGTTAGGCAGCGTCCACACCCAATCGAGCTCGGGCATAAAGCGGAAGTTCATACCGTAGATACTCGCCACGAGCGTCGCCGGCAGGAAGACAACCGCCGCCACCGAGAAGATCTTTACCACCTCGTTCTGCTCGATGTTGATCAGGCCCAGCGCCGAGTCCTGGATATAGTCCAGACGCTGGAACGAGAAGTCGGTATGGCTGATGAGCGAGTTCACGTCCTTGATCATCAGCTGCAGACGCGGATAGATATCGTTCGGGAATCGCTCCGAGCGCAAGATGCCCGAGAGCACGCGCTGGCGGTCGAAAATATTCTCGCGCAGGACCATCGTACGCTCCTGCAAGATGTTGATGCGGTGGATCACCTCCTTGTCGATGCTGTCCTCGCGGCTGATATCCTTGCTGAGCGTCGATACCTGACGGCCGACCAACTCGACAAGGTCGGCGTCGAAGTCGATGCGCACCTCGAGCAGCGAGATGAGGATGTGGTAACCGGTCGAATAGCTGCGGTAGTTCATCTGCAGACGCTTTTCCGCCTCGCGGAAGGTGCGCATATCCGCCTGACGAACCGAGACGAGCACACCCTCGTTGGAGAGGATGAACGACACCGGCTCGACCTCGAAGCTGTCGCCCCCGACCGGAACAAAGAAGTTGGAGTTGGATATGATGGCGTTCTCCGTCTCGGAGTATTTCGAAGTGGACTCGATCTCCTCGACCTGCTGCTTGGTCTGCAAGCTGATCTCCATAAAGTTCTCGACCGCCTTCTGCTCCTTGATGGTCGGCTGCACCATGTCAATCCACAAAATATCGTCGTAACCCAAATCGTCGAACAGCTCCGTGTCGGCGTTTCGGATTATCTTGTTGTACTGTTTCAGATAGATAGTAATCACTGTGAAGTTCCCCCGATTTTTATGATTCTACATCAATCGATTGCTCCCTCTGCCGCGTCGGCAGAGCGTTTGCCTGTCGGTGGTAGGCCTCCGTCGTGACTTGCGGAGGGGCTACCCACTTACCTTCAACCGGGATTGACTTTGGGCTGAACTCGCAACCCGCAGTCCCAGAATTTTTTAAGCGATTTGTGTTTCTGCTCGTCGAACAGATAGTCGATGTTGCGTGTCAGGTAGTCGTACGCATACGGACGGTCGGCATACGGGCTCTCGAGAATCGCCTCGTAGATGTGCTCGACACCGAAGGTTAGGGCGCGCTGCAGGTCGTCGTGTACCGAGTAAGGCACACCCTTGCGCGACACCCATACGGCGAAGGTGAACGGCAGATGCGTCTGGGCAATCCACTCCTCGGCCAGGTCGTACGAGTAGGCGAAGCGGTTTTCGTAGCCGAAGACCTTGTCGCCAATAATCATAAATGCGTCGCCCTCCTGCGGCTGCTCCATCACCGTGTAGTCCTCCATCAGCAACCACTCCGGCGCGATTCGCCAACGATGCTGGGCGAGGTAGCCCGCCAACTGTACCGACGTGCGCGAGTGGGCATCTGCCCAGATGCGACGCACGCGCTGAATCGGCGTGTTCGTCACCACCACGACCGTACGCACGGCAGACGACGCACCGATGCAGTAGTCGGTGATGATCTCTGCGCCCGTGAGCGACGGTACGGCAGCCGACGAGAGCAGTGCAATATCGGCCTGGCCGGCTGCAAAGGCGGCTACGGTTTGGGATGGGGGTGTAAGCAGCAGATCGGCAGCGAGATTACCTTCGTGCCGAATACCATAGATGAATGGTATCGTATTGAGATACGACAGAGCCGCTATTTTCGGATAAATGGCCATCGTCCATATATGGTATTTTTTGAGTTCGACATCGGGGAGGCGGTGCGGGCTCGACGGGCGCTGGTTTTTCTGTTGCGGACAGCGATCGCCCTGCTATGCAATCGGCCACTGCGGGCATCCCCCTTACTGCGGATTTGCTCTCACGCGCGGGCGTTTCGTGCCTACGCGGGCGCATAATCCGTTGGCAAAGATAACAATCTTTTGCATATAGTGTGCCCCGAAAGCCGATTTTTTTCGAAAAACTTGACTTTTTAGCGCCCCGCGCCGACCGTTTCTGCTATTTTTCCGACTTTAATGCGTAAAGTTGATTAATGTTTTCTGTGCAATTTACCTTGCTCTTGCAGGTGTTTTGTTATGATGGATATATCCGCACCGAATGGATATTTGTCTTGTAAAATCTTGACTGCCGAGTTATTGCGTATGTATAGCGTCCGATAGTAGGCTGCGAATCCGGAATGCTCTACTGTGTGTAACTCACAATCTTTGGTTGGGCAACGCACTCGGAGATGCCCAACAAAAAGAGTGTTATAATAGCAATTTGACGCATAGGTTTTAGCGATTAATCTTTTTTGTGTGCGGCAGTTTGCGCCAGAATATGTTTGAATTTTTTTCGAGAGTCCCTTTGGGCACGTTTCATGTCCTCTTTTAATATTAGCGAAAACAATGGAACAGGTACTTTTAGCCCGTATATAAAATGTATGCAGATGGCTTTTCTCGTCATTGCATAGCATAAGAGCCACCCTTCGTAGCGGTCTTGGATAATGCGCTCCTCGGCAATCTGAATCAATTCGTCGTTACGGGCAATGATTGCATTAAGTTCATTCTGTCGTGGTTCCTCAAACAACCGAATAAACATCTTTTTGAACTCGCCTTGTCGAATATCGTCATTGTATATGCCGGCTATGGTCGTAATCTGCTTTTTGTTTCGGCGTAATATTCGGCGTTCGGCAGTGGAGAGTGTTGTGTGGCGGGCGAGCATGTCGATAAATCGTTGCAATGTTTCCGTTTTTTCGCTTGGAAAGGTTGTGGCAAAAATCGAGTAATCATTGCGTAAAAACGCCTCTGCCTCCTGCAAAGAGCCAAAGCGATTGCGCTTCTCACGATTAATTTTATCTACCTCTGCTCTTCGTTTTTGAAGGGATAAAGCGCTCTCCGTTGAGCCAAATGTCTTGATTGCATAGTCGCGGAAAGTGGCGAACTCGTTTGCGTTGCAAAAGAGTCGCAGTGTGCCGTTATCGACACATCCCCAGAGGTATTCGGCGTAGGGCATATCGACGACAAATATACTGTCGCTCGGCATTTGGTCGAGCGTATGCTTCAATGGAAGTTTTTGATACTCATTGATACGATTCAATGGTGGTGGCGGAGTGTTTGTTAGGATGAAGAGTTTTTCGAGAGGTTTAGAGTCCTTTATCGCCATGCCTGTCGAACGGTTGATATAGACCGGATTGGAGTATGGTTTTTGCCAAACGTCGCAACGTGTGGTGCTGTTCCATTCGAGCATCTGCTCGTTGAACATCAAGAGCGGAATCTCCTCCATGTCGGGCGTCAGCGTTAACTGTGGGAGCTTTTTCTTTTGCTCTGCGATAAACTTTTGTGGCTCTTGAAACTCCCACGGCATGTAGTCGAAAATGTAATGTCCCGTTGCCGGGTCTGCAAAGAGGTCGAACTCTTTTTGTTGGGCAACGCACTCGGCGATGCCCAACAAGAGTAATAGTATTATTGCAAGGGTCTTGTTCATTTTTAGCGATTAATAATACTATAAAAACGGTTAAATTTGCTATCTTTTAGTGGTTGGTCACCAGCATATTCAGTTGCTGTTACAGGGTCAATATATTTGTAATACCCATTGTCTTCTATGTCAGTAATTAGTACGGCATGTTCAGAATGATTGCTTGTTGAGTATATTCCTATTACTCCGGCGTTATTGTTTAAGTAATAACGTAATTCTGGAATATATGGAGTTATATCTGGGTATAATTCTCCTTGTTCTACCTTGGGTATTCTTATTGTTAAATATATTTGAAGGTTGAGTTCGTTGATGTATCGATTACAAATATCCTGCAAGATACTAATATCAAATCTGTTGTTATATCCAATTCCATTAAATCCATTATTGGTTACAGCGTCCGCAATAGATTTTACGAAATTAAAAACAGGTCTAATTCCAAATATTTTATAAAATGCCCACATACAGCAACCTAATAGGCAAAAACCATTAGCAACGGCTTCTGGCGGACGATTCGTTAAAGATTGCGCAAGAGGTGGGATGATATAATCAACTTCCTCAGTTTCCTCCTCCGACTGCTCTGTTGAGCTTTGCGTGTCGTCATCGTTTGTGTTTCCATCGCCTTCGCCATCGTCACCATATTCATACTCGTTGTCCGGAGCCGAATTGTCGTTTACATCCGAATCCTCTCCATAGTAAGACTCATCCTCATCCTCTTCTTCCGGACCTTCTGCATCGGATGGCGTGTCGGCGGGATCTGTGGGGTAACCTACAACTTCAACAGGGTCAATAGGTATTGTGCCGGAAGTCGGGTCACTCTCTCCATTGGGTGTTTGTCCCGATGAGGAGCCATCCTGCCCATCATCCATATTGTTGTCCGCTTCGGCGGGATCTGTGGGGTAACCTACAACTTCAACAGGGTCAATAGGTACTGTGCCGGAAGTCGGGTCACTCTCTCCATTGGGTGTTTGTCCCGATGAGGAGCCATCCTGCCCATCATACATATTGCTGTCCGCTTCGGCGCCTTCATCAGTCGGCTCCTGCTCCGGAGCATCGTTTTCGCCCTCACCTGCATTTTCGTCCGTAGAGCCATTACCACTGCCTGTTGTTGTCTCGCCTTCTACCTGCGAGAACAATAATTCTTTCTCAAATTTTTTCATAAAGGTAAATAAATTTTTGTGACCGTGCAAGGGTTGCCCGGTCTGTTGTTAAAAAAATAGGTTGTTTGAAATGTTTTTGATTGTGACCTGCGCGCTGCTCGACAGAGTGTCGATGCGGTCACTTTCGGGAATCGATTCGCTGCAAATATACAATACGGATACCCCCTTTGTCAAGAGTTTTGCGTAAAAAATACAAAATAAATTTTTTGAGAAAACTCCTGCCTGAAAAAAATGAGGGATGCAACTTTTTGTCGTTGTTGAGGTTACGCGGAGACGAAAAATTTTTTGCAAAAAAATATGCAAAAATACTTGACAAAGGGGGGTGGCGTGTTATATATTTGCACCGTCAATCGGGCATTCGCCCTTCGGTTTTCGACAAAGGCACATCGCTGTCGAAAACATTTTTTCAACAACATAACTCGCTGTGTATTCGCTCTTTGGGCGGAGTTATTGTTGCGTATCAACACATTTTCCACACACTTATCAACCAATTTCCTACCCCTATGACCCGCGCTACTCTTGAAGCCGCGGTGCAGATGGCCGCAACTGCAAGGAGATACCTCTTTCGCAGCGTACCGCCGGAGTACGCCTCTGCACTCGTAAACCGCTATCCGGTCGCTCTTCTTCTTCCGATTCGATTCCTCGCTGTCGAGGGTCGCACGCACGGAAAAATCACCTACGGCGTGACGCTCCAACTCGTCCACCACGTCGCAAAACTCTCTCCCGAACAGCGCCTGTCGCTGATGTACACAATCGAAAACGATGTGCTCGACATCTTTGCCGAGGTCTCGGAAAATGCGGCGGTCGTTGCCGTCGAGGATTTGAAGATTCAGCCCGCGTCGCGCCCTGCGACAGCCGTCGGCGAGGTCTCGATGACCTCCACCGCCCGCGTAACGCTCTGCTTCGACCAACCGCTCTAACCACACACACATCCCAAAACACACACACATTCAAATGATTCAGATTACGAAAATTCCCGCAGATTTTACACCCATCCCCGACGGCTTGTACTTCGGCATCGAGTGCTCCGAGCCGAGCGACGTAGAGGTGCTGGTCATCGACGCGCAGCGCGACGAGGTGGTGGGGCGCAAATGGCTCTACGGCGTGAGCGTAGCGCAGTTCGACATTGCCCCTTATGTGGCACGTTTTGAGGCGATTGAGCCCATTGTTAGCGGCTCGTCGATAATCTCCTCCGCACCGATTGCCGAGTACCGCATCGAGGCGAACGGCTGCACCTCGGAGACGATTCGCGTGAGCAACAACCTCTCGCTGCCGCTCTCGCAGGGGGTCATCACGACGGCGGCCGATGTGCGCCACATTGCGTACGGCGAGCACGACGAGTTGCGTATCATCTCGCGTTCGGGTGCTCCGATTCGTGCCGAACTCACCACCGACGAGGGCTACACGCTCGCACTCGACTACAGCTCCTCGCCCGGCTATGCCACCCTGCATCTCGCTACGGCCGACCTGCCCGCCACCACCCGCCGTGCCGACCTCTGCATATCGTGCGACGATATGACGGTGCGCGAAATCACCTACCACTTCGTGCCGCGCGGTGGCGAGTCGTGCCGTCTGGCGTGGCTCTCGACGGTGGGCTCGGTCGAGAGGTACACCTTCCCGACGGTGAGTCGGATCGCCCTCCGAGCCGAGCGTACCGAGTGCCGGAGTGCCGACGGTGGGGCGTTCGGTGTGCGCAGTCGGGCCGATAGCGTGATGCTCGTCGCCTCGGGCGTGGAGTGTCGGGCGACAATCGCATCGATAGCCGGAATTATCTCTGCACCAATGGTATGGATTGAGGCCGATGACCGTGTCGAGCGTGTCGAGGTGCTCACGACCGAGGTCGCTGCCCACGCCTTCGGCAAGCCCAAGGTGATGCGTGCCGAGATTCGCCGATGGGGAAAGGAGGTGCGTCTATGATGGGGCTCTACATTGATTCCAAGCTCTGCGACCTGCAACGCGAAATCGACATCCCGATAGGATTCTCGCTCGACGAGCTGGGCGAGGTTGCACAGAGTCGCAATGGTCGCAGCGTGGAGTTGACGCTGCTCTCCACCCCTGCCAACGATGCCGTCTTTGGCTCGGCGCACGACATCTACGCCGCCGAGCGATTCAACGACCGCTACCACGAGGCGCGCATCGAGGAGCGGGGTACGGTGCTGCTCTCGGGCGTGGTCGTGCTGCTTGAGGTGGCGGTAGCGGAGGGGTGTCGCACCTACCGCATCCGTATCTCGGAGGGTGGTGCGGAGTGGGCCAGACGCGGTGCGAAGTGCGCGGTCGGGGAGAGCGCCATCGACTTTTCGATGCGAATGCTCCCGCAGGAGATTGCGGCGACGTGGGAGGGCGAGCGCGATGTGCGATTTCTGCCCGTCAGCCGTAACCGCTTCACATCCACGACCGACCCCTCGTCGTTGCTGCCCGTAGGCCGCGTGCTCGGCATCGACGACTACCACCCATTCGTCTCGGTGCGCTCGGTGCTTCGGTCGATGTTCGCCGAGGCGGGCTACACGGTGCAGAGCCGCTTCTTTGACGGGCCGCTCTTTGCGTCGCTGATGTTCAGTGGCGAGTACCCGACCACCGACACCTCGCGTCAGCGTGCCGCACTCGACTTTAAGGCACGTCGCAAGAGTCGAGGTTCGGCTACGGCCGATGCGCTGGGCCGAGTGGCTGCATCGGTCGGGGTGCTCGAGCACTCGGTGGGCAACATTGTCGATACGGCCAACCCGGTGGTGGTCGATGAGGCGGGCGAGCCGATGAGCGACACCTTCACGACGGGCAACGTCTTCGGCATCGACGAGCAGGGCTACTGCTGCTTCCGTCCGACACTCTCGGCAAAGGTGGGCTTTCTGCTCCATCTGGAGTACGAGACCGACTTCCGTATAGAGTCGCGCTCGCGCCTGAGAGGTTTCGATACGGTCGAGATTCTCCCCGGAACGCGTGCCGAGACGCAGCTCACGAACAGCTATGCCGACCGTCGCTCGTCGCTTCGCGGTGGCGTGCAGTACACGCTTCTGGTCTTCGACTTCGCGGAGGGCGAGCAGCTGCAACTCTCCGTCTGCGACGCGGAAGGGGCGGAGTTGCAGCGCGTAGAGATCGGCTCGCGAGCGATGCATATCACGATGCCCGAAGGAGTGGCGCACTGCGTGCTGATGGGCCCCGACGGGGAGGAGATCGACTCCGCGCAACGCGATTGGGCGCTCTACGACGGTTATGTCGAGGAGTGCGGATGTACGCAAGTGGTGGCCGACATCCGCATTGCGCCCGAGCAGATCGGGGCAGGCACCGTACACCGCTTCGACGGCATCTTCTTCGGGGGTGCCGAGCCGGGGATGACGCTGACGCTCTCGACGCGCTGCTCCCTCGCGCCATACTTTACGATGACTCCCGGCTACGGCTCGCGCGTGGAGTTTGCCGATGTGGTGCGCAACAACTTCTCGCAGCTCGACCTGCTCGCCGCCGTGCAGCAGATGTTCAACCTCGCGGTGCTGACCGACGAGCGCACCAAGACGGTTACAATCGAGCCCTTCGAGCAGCTCTACGCCGATGCTCGCGAGTGGGATTGGAGCGAGCGCATCGACCACTCGGAGCCCATCTCGCTCGCCGATGCCGCTCTGGGCGTGGCACAGTGGCAGACGCGCAAATATCTCGATGGCGACTATGCGTCGGAGCGCTTCAATGCCGAGCACGATACGCAGCTGGGTGCGTGGAGCGTCGAGAATCGCCTGTATGGTGCTGCCGACCGCACGGAGCGCATCGTGAATCCGCTCTTCACGACGGGTGTGAATGCGACCGACTTCTCGCCCTCGGCTCCTGCCGCCTCGGTGATGTGCGTCGGCGACTCGGCGGCCGAGGAGGGGAGCATCGACACTCCGTTCACGCCCCACATCGTTCTCTATGCCGGTCTGCAACCCCTGCCCGACGCCCAAACGTGGGGTTATCCCGCACCCGAGGGGCGCTATCCGCTTGCGGCGTTTCACTTCGCGGGCGATGCGCTCTGCGAGCCCTTCACGCTCTGCTTCGAGGATAGAGACGGGGCAAAGGGCCTGCACCGCTACTTCGACGAAGCCCTCCACCGCGTGGCCACACGCCAAACCCTTACGCTCACGTTGCGACTCACCGCTGCCGAGCTCGACCGACTCTTCAATCCTGACGGAGTTAATCCGTCCCTGCGCGACACGTTTCGCCTATCGTTTTGTGGGGAGAGTTCGCTCTATCGACTCGCGGCTGTGGAGCGTTTCGCGAGTGGCGAGGAGAGGTGTCGTTGTCGATTCGTCCGTCTGGCGAAGGACTAACCTCACCCAAACTATTACCTAAAAACACTACAGTCAATGGAACAAAAGATTAAAATTTCCGATTCGGCATCGCTCTGCATCATCGATATCGAGGGCACGATTGGCATTCCGGAGTCGAGCCAGTTCGAGACGCACGATGCGCGAATCGCAACCTACGAGAAGTTTCGCCGCGAGGTGGAGCGCATCGCCGAGATCGAGTCGCCGCGCGTGGTGGTCAATATCCGTTCGTCGGGTGGCGATGTGAACGATGCACTGCTCATCTACGAGGCGCTTACGGCCCTTGATGCACAGATCGTTACGCGTTGTTACGGCTATACGGCCTCGGCCGCCACGATCATCGCCCAGGCGGCGAGCGAGGGGTGTCGCGAGATATCCTCCTCGGCTCTCTATCTGGTCCACCGTTCGAGTTGTGCGACCGAGGGCAACGCCTCCGAGCTGGGGGTGCAGGTCGAGCTGCTGCGTAAGACCGACGAGCGTCTGGCCGAAATCTACGCCCTGCGTTCGGGCCGCACGAGCGAGGAGATGCTCGCGCTGATGAACGAGAACAACGGCAACGGCCGATGGCTCTCGCCCGAGGAGGCGCTCGAATATGGTCTGGTCGATACGATCATCTCGGCCGACAACGCCGCCAAGCGAAGCATCATCGCCCGCGTCAAGGGATGGTTCGGCATCGATGGCGAGAGCCCTGCGGACGCGCCTGCCGATACCAACCCCGACCTCCCCTCGGCACGCCACAATGTGCTCCATCCGCTCGACCGCTCGCTGCACTCACTCATCGCGTTGAGCGAGGGGCAGAATGCCGTCCGCCCGACGATGACTCGCTCGGTGGAGGATCCGCCACTCGACGGGGTGGCCTTCTCGGCTCGCTCGGCGGCCTACGGGCGCGATGCACAGATGATGCGCCGCGAGTGGTAGCCGTCAGCGTCGGCACGCAATGTCGGGCCAACGGCCACGCACACAACACATTACTTTAAACAAACAACCCTTAAACACACACCTTAAAACTATGCTTATTGAAAATTCAAAGACCTACAAAGGTCAGGAGATCGAATCCATCTTCTTCCGTCCAATCTTTACCGGTAAGGCAGTCGACGAGCTCGGCGTGCGCGTACTCTACAATATGCCTGTTCCGACCACCGTGCAGATGTGGAGCAACCGCAAGAACATCTTGCAGGACTTCTCCAGCGGCTGGAATGGTGCATCTACGGCCATCAAGCAGCAGCAGACGATCGATATGAAGCGCGTCAAGGCCGAGAACTGCTTCTCGTCGGACGACTACAGCTCGCTCATCTACGAGAAGATTCTCGCATCGGCCGATGTCAACTTCGGCGACCTGACGGGCACCGACCTCGAGAAGGCGGAGACCGAGGTGTTCCGCTATGCGATTGCCGAGAGTGTCCGCGCTACGATGTGGCTTGGCGACACGACGGGCGCAAACTCCAACTTCAAGACCTTCGACGGCTTCATCAGCCACCTCTACGCCCACTCGGATAGCGGCCTCACCGGAATCGGCACGCACATTATCGATTCGATCGACGACGTGCAGACCGGCAGGGATCTCTTCGATATCTGCTGGAAGAACGCCACCGAGCAGTTGAAGGCCCTGCGCTCGGAGGGTAATCTCGTCTTCTATGTCTCGTCGGACATCTACACCAAGTACCTGCAGTGGCTCGACGACAAGATTGGCGACGCGGCATACGCCGGCACGACCGACGGCCACACGACGCTCTCGTACCACGGTATTCCGGTTGTCGAGGTGCCGTTGATGCAATACGAACAGTTCTTCGCGCGCTCGTTCTGTGTGCTCACCGACCGTCGCAACCTGGTGTTGGCGCTCAACACCGCCGACTCGCCCGAGAACGAGGTGCGTATGTGGTACAACCCTGACGAGATGGAGAATCGCCAGCGTGCCGTATTCCTTGCCGGTACGGCTGTCGTGAATCCGGATATCGTATCGTGGGCATATACGGAGTAGCGGTATGTTCACGACCGAATACCTGAAACCCAAAGGCGGTGTGGCGCGCGTTGCGTTGCACACCGCCGATGCGGTCGGCTCGCTCGCGGTGGGGGATGATGGGTGCAGGGTGCGATTTACGGACGAGCCGCTCGAGGTGCAGCTCACCGACGACCGCTCGCTCTTCGAGGAGCAGCTCTCGGTAGAGGAGGGTGTGATGAGCGTAGCGCATCGGCTGACGATGGTCGCCGACCGCAACCACGCTCCACAGTGGCTCGCAACGGAGTTTCTGCACCGCGCCACACACGAAGCTCCCACCGCCGAAGTGGAGCTCAACGACTCGCGCCGTCTACTGGTGGGCTACTCGCTACGCCTCGGAGGCGAACAGCCGCTGCGCCTGCAGACGCTCCTTGCCGCATCGGGACAGCGCCCGAACGATACGCCGACACTCACGCTCACGCTTGCGTCTACGGATGCCGAGATGGCGATGCCGATCGTCGATTAGCATACGCCCGACGCGCCCCGCATAGTCGGGCCTGTGCGAGCCCCCCCCCGTTTCTCAACCCTTAAAACCTTAAAAATCAAAGGATAAAATCATCAATAAATCGACCGTCTGCGGCGTGACGACAGCCGACTCCTATGCGGCCGCCGCCACCATCTCCGACCGCGACTTTTGGCGTTGGGGCAGCGATAACCGTCTGCCGAGCGTGCTGGCCGCTATGTCGCGTCGCTCGACAGCTCATCGCCGAATCATCAACGACAAGGCCGACTACATCTCCGGCAAGGGCGTGGCCTTCGACCGCGAGGTGCCGCTGCTCGGCTCGTTTGTCGAGCGCGTGAACGGCAGTGGCGAGACGCTGCGTCAGATAATCAACAAGATTGCCTTCGACAAGTCGCTCTTCGGCAACGCCTTTCTGGAGGTGGTAACCGATGCCGACCACACGTTCCTCTCGCTCTACCATCAGGACGCTTCGCGCTGTCGCGTGGCGAAGGATTCGCGCCACATCCTGCTCCACCACGATTGGGAGTCGTTCTCCATCGGCGAGGCGACCACTCTGCCTCTCTACCCGCTCTTCGAGCGCCAAAGCGACGGCACGCTCCGCTCGATTATCCACTACAAGGACTACGAGCCCTGCTTCGAACACTACGGCGTACCGCCATACATCGCCGGTATGAACGTGTCGACAATCACCTATAAGACAGATCGTTGGAATATAGCTCGTCTCGACAACTCGTTCCAGCCGTCGGGTATGATGATCGTCGACGAGGCGGTCGACAATGAGCAGGATGCCAACCGTCTGGTGCGCTACGCCGAGTCGCGCTTTGCGGGCAATCCGGGGCAGGTGCTCTTCGTCGTCAAGAACGGCAGCGACAAGGACAACTCGCGCTTCATCCCGATCACCTCGCAGAACGATGGCGATTGGAAGGAGCTGCACGACCAGGCGACCGGCGACATCGTCGTTGCCCACTCGTGGTTCCGTTCGCTGAGTGGTCTCGACTACTCGTCGGGCTTCAACTCGGAGCGCATACTGCACGAGTACGAGATTGCGCTCAATACGGTGATTCTCGGCGAGCAGTCCGAGATACTCGAGCCGATTATCCGAGTCATCGAGCGCACGCTGCGCATCGACGCCTCGTCGCTCACGATCATCAACCGCCCGCCAACCCGCTCCAAACCTATATATATGAAGGTGTGGGAGGCACGCAAGGCCGACGGTCTGGAGTACGATGCCGAGTCGGAGCGCGAGCAGGCGTTCCTCTCGGAGATAACCAAGTATAACGTAACAAAAGTAGGATAGCACAGATGAAGACACTCATTACACCCCAACAAACCGTCTCGCTCGCCTTTGCCGATGGCGGATATGTCGCTGCGGAGGTTATCTCGCTGCACGATATTGCAGCCGCCGAGCAGCGCTACATCGTGCCCGTACTGGGTGAGTCGCTCCGCGATGCGTTGCTTGAGGGCCGCTATGCGGAGTTGCTCGACGACTACGTTGCACCGGCGCTCGCGATGGCGGTACGCACGATGCTCCAACGCTCGCTGAATGTCTCGACGGGCCAGGCCGGTCTGGTCGTTCCCGAGTGCGAGGGTGCTACGGCGGCTTCGGCTGCTGCGGCCGATGCTCTGCAACGCTCGCTCGTCGAACGTCGTCGCTCGCTTGTGCGTCGCCTCTCGGCCTACCTGCGCTCCTACGCGTCGGCATACCCCGAGTACAAGCCCTCGCGCGATGCCGTGCAACGCTGTTCGCTCTATGGAGACATTATACAGATACATTAACGCGCTGGTGATGGGCGTCGTGTCGCTCTTCGCCCCCATCCGCCCGATTGTCTGCTGTGCGCTGCTGTTCGTGCTGGTCGATTTTGTAACCGGCACGGCAGCAAGTCGCGCCGAGACGCGCAAACAGGGCCGAGAGTGGTACTTCGAGAGCCACGAGGCGTGGCGTACGCTGCTCAAGGCGGGCTTCGTCGTTACGGCAATCGGGATGATGTGGCTGGTCGAGAGCTGCATACTCAACTTTATGGAGCTGCACCTGACACGAATGTTTGCCGGTATGGTCTGCGGTGTGGAGATGTGGTCGTTCCTCGAGAACGCATCGCTCATCTCCGATGCCCGACTCTTCGGGTGGTTGCGCCGCTATGTCCGTCACCGTATGAAAAAGGAGATAGAACGCTATGAAAACCAATAGAACAAGTCGCGGGTTGCGAAATCTCAACCCGGGCAATATCCGTCGCTCGAAGGTGCGCTACCGAGGCGAGCGAGTGGAGAGCAGCGATCCCGAATTTCGCCAGTTCGAGACCATCGAGGCGGGCTATCGCGCGATGTTTGTGCTGCTGCACACCTACGCCACGCGCCACGACTGCACCACGCTGCGCCGAATCATCTCGCGCTACGCACCGCCCTCGGAGAACAACACCGAGGGGTACATCCGTCGCGTGGCAGCAAACACGGGGCTCGATCCCGATGCGACGCTCGACACGCGCTCGCAACGCACGATGGTCGATGTCGTACGAGCGATGTCGGAGGTTGAGAACGGCGTGCCGGCCGTCGAGAGCGAGGTTTTGGGCGGATGGCGACTCTTTGCGGCCGATTTTTGCAAATAAATGTTAATTTTGCAGAAAATAACCACCGCAAACGCTACTGCACGATGTACGAATTTTCGTTACAAAACATATCTGACCGTTTGAAGACGATGCCGATGGCAGCGACGCTTGTGTCGCTTGTCGTCGGCATTTTCTTTTCCGATGTGGTCGAAGTTGCGGCGTGGGTGTGGGCGCTTGTGGCCCTGCTCGCAGGTGGGTTGGCAGTGGCGATGCGAGGCGTGCGACTGCCGTTTGCGATGCTTGCGGTATGTTGCTTTGGTGCAGGGCTTTACGCTGTGAGTCGGCCCGCCGTTCCACCCTACGATGAACCGCGACGCGTGGTGCTGCGCGTGCTCTCGGAGAGCATCTCGCGCGAGCGTTCGGAGGCGGCGTCGGCCGAGGTGCTCGGGGGCGAGGGTGTAGAGCGAGGTGTGCGTCTGCGCATCTACTCGCCGAAGGGTGTGTGCTTTTCGGAGGGCGACCGTGTGGAGGCAACGCTCCGCATCCGCCGATTCGACCGCTCGCAGGGCGACTATGGCCGACTGATGTACCATCGCGGCTATGTCGGTGTGGCGTTTCTCAACGATAAAAATATCCACTCCTTTGTGCCGAGCGAGGGTGGCTCACTGCACGCGCGTTCGGTCGAGCGACTGCGTGGGGCGATGACTTCGGGCGAGGCACGAGCCGTCGCTATGGCAATGGGTGTGGGCGAGCGTTCGGAACTTACGGCCGAGACGCGCACGGCCTATTCGCGTAGCGGTGCGGCACATCTGTTGGCTGTCTCGGGCTTGCATGTCGGTATTCTGTTTCTGGTGGTCAACCTGCTCGTCTGGCCACTCGCGCTGCTGCGCCACGGCAATGCGATAGGTGCGCTGGTGGCGCTTGCGGTGTTGTGGGTGTATGTCTTTGTGTGCGGAGTGTCGCCGAGCGCCGTGAGGGCGGCGGTGATGTTCTCGGTGGCGCAGTTCTGCGTCGCTGCGGTGCGCGGCTATAAGAGTGGTAATGTGCTGTGTGCTACGGCATTCGTGATGCTTGTGGTGAAACCCGACCTGCTGTTCGACCTCTCGTTTCGGATGTCGATGCTCGCCGTTGCGGGCATCATCTTCTGGGGCGTTCCTGCGATGCGGGCGGTGAGCATTTCGTCGCGCCCGTTGCGGATGGTGGTCGACACGATGATCATCGGTACGGTTGCGGCGCTGTGGGTGGCACCGCTGGTGTCGCACGCCTTTGGTGTGGTGTCGATTCTCGGGGTGGTGCTCAACCCGATTTTGGCACTTACTGCACCCGTCGTACTCCTCGCTACGCTCCTTACGTTGGTATTGCCTCTGCCCGTAGCGACGCTTACGGCACGCGTGGCCGAGTGGGCCGCTGTGGCGCAAAACGAGGTGGTTGCCCGTACGGCCGAATGGTCGGGCTCGGCAGTCGAGTACGTTGCTCCGGAGTGGGCGTTGTGGGCGATTTACGCAATTTATGGTGCGATTACACTCGTTTTGGCCGGATTTCGCCGCCGAAAAGCTTCGCTTTTTCAAGATATTTCGTAAATTTGCACGTTATGTTTACGATTGAGGATCTCAATACGCTCCGCAGTGAGGAGGTGAGGCGTGCCGTCGATGCGAATATCGACCGCTCGCCAACCGATATCGCGCTCGACCGCCGAGTGCCCCACGCCGCGATGGTTGCCACGCAGGTCAAGCGTCTGCAACGTGCCGCATCGAAACTGCCGTCGTACTACGCCGTGAGGGCTCTGCTCCCGCCACGCGCCTACGAGCAGTCGTCGAGCGAGGAGTGTGCGCTGCGCAAGCGTTTGTCGGGTGGCTCGGTGCTCGACCTTACCTGCGGGTTGGGAGTCGACACCTATGGGCTTTCGAAGCGTTTTCGGAGGGTGGTAGCCCTCGAGCGCGATGAGGTGCTCGCCGAGGTTACGCGCCACAATCTGGCGCTGCTCGGTGTGGAGAATGTCGAGGTTATTTGCGCCTCGGCCGAGGAGTTTGTCGCCGGCAGCGAGGAGCACTTCGACTGGTGCTTTGTCGATCCCGATCGTCGTGGCGAGCGAGGCGAGAAGCTGGTGCGTCTGGAGGATTGTTCGCCCGATATGGTTGCGATGATGGGCGTCGTGCGTCGCATTGCCGACAAGGTCTGCATAAAGTGTTCGCCGCTCTTCGATACGGCCGAGGCCGAACGCCTGTTTGGCGAGTGCTCGGTCGAGACGGTCTCGATGGGTGGCGAGTGTAAGGAGGTCAATATATACATCAACGGTGAGCCGCCTGTGAGGGCTGCCGAGGCGTTGGGCATAGGTCGCTTCGAGGTGGAGGCGACGCGTGTGGGCGAGGCAGAGGTTGCTCCATTGCCGAGCGACCTTGCGCACTATCGCTACCTCACGCTCCCTGATGTGGCTCTGCAACACGCACGCCTGACGGTCGATGCCTTTGCGGGCGTGGCGGATGTATGGTCGCGCTCGGGTGTGGCCCTCTCGGTCGATATGCCGACGGGTGTGCTCGGTCGCACGTTCGCCATAGGCGAGGTGCTGCCCTTCGAGCCAAAACGGCTCAAGAAGCGCTTCAAGGGCGAGCGAATGGATATCCTGCGACGCGACTTCCCGATGTCGAATGCCGAGATTGCGGCACGACTCGGCGTGAAGGAGGGCGGCACGCAGCAGTGGTGTTTTACGCGAGTGGGCGAAAAACTATTTGCAATAGAGTTGAAAAAGGTGTAAATTTGCGGATATGAAGACGGTGATTATCGGTAGCGGAAATGTTGCGGAGGCGTTGGCGCGGGCTCTGGCCCTTGCCGGAAGGCCTGCCGTGCAGGTGTGGGCGCGCAACGAGGAGCGCGGTCGCGAGGTGGCACGTCTGGGCGAGAGCCGCTGGGCGGGGGAGAAGGAGGCACTCGCCGAGGCGGAGCTCTACCTGATTTCGGTCAGCGACCGAGCCATTGCGGAGGTTGCCGCCGCGTTGCCGTTCCCGAAGGGTGCGATTGTGGCCCATACGGCGGGTTGCGGAACGCTTGAGATGCTGCCCGAGGGGGTGCATCGCGCCGTGATCTATCCGTTTCAGACATTTTCGGCGGGCCGCGCGGTCGACTTCAGCCGAATCTTTATGTTCGTCGAGGCGGAGGATGAGCCGACACTCGCCCGAGCGAAAGAGTTTGCCCTCACGCTCACGCCCAACGTGCTCGAAGCGTCGAGCGAGGTGCGCAAGCGCATCCATCTGTGCGGAGTCTTTGGCTCGAACTTCGTGAACTGCATCTACGGCTGTGCGGCGCGCGTGCTCGAAGAGGCGGGCCTGCCTTTCGAGGTTGTGGTGCCGGTGGTGGAGGAGACGGTGGCCAAGGCGACCGAGAGTCGCAATCCGTCGGCCGTGCAGACGGGCCCTGCCGTGCGTGGCGATGTGGCGACGATGGAGCGCCACCGCGAACTGCTTGCGGGCGATGAACTGTTGGGAACGATTTACGACAAGATAAGCGAAAATATATGGAGAACAAAACAAGAAAAAACTTCAAAGAGATAATCGCCGATGTCGAGGCGCTCATCTTTGATGTGGATGGCGTGATGACCGACGGCCGTATCATTCCGGTCGAGAGTGGCGACTTCCTGCGCTGCTACTACGCGAAGGATGGCTATGCGTTGGCCTATGCCGCCAAGCACGGCTGCAACGTCTGCATCATCTCGGGCGGTTTCGGTCGCAACCTCGAGTCGCGCGTTCAGCGACTCGGCATCAAGCACGCCTATCTGGGCTGTATGGATAAGATTGCCGCGCTGGACGACTTCGCTGCCAAGACGGGCATCGACCTGAAGCGTGCGATATATATGGGCGACGATATTCCCGATCTGGAGTGTATGCGTCGCGTGGGTATTCCGGTTGCACCGGCCGATGCGTGTGCCGAGGTGCTCGAGGAGGCGGTCTACGTCTCTGAGTACAAGGGTGGCGCAGGTGCTGTGCGCGATGTCATCGAGCAGGTGTTGCGCGTGAAGGGCATCTGGGCGTTGGATACGATGGGCGTCATCGCGAGCGATGCCGTCGAAACCGCTTCACGATAGAGTGCCTATGCAGGAGATCGAGCGTAAGTATCTGGTCAGCGACGATGCGTTTCGCGGTGAGGCGTTTTGCAGTACGCATATCGCGCAGGGCTATCTGTGTGCCCGTCGCGTTACGGCTCGCGTGAGGATTCGCGGCGAGCAGGCGTTTCTGACCTTCAAGGGCAAGAGCCGCGACGGGGGTTTGAGCCGTTTCGAGTGGGAGCGCGAGATTCCGAAGCGTTGTGCCGAGGCGTTGCTTGCGCGTTGCCGAGGAGTGGTGGAGAAGGTGCGCTACGAGGTGCGCTATGGCGACCATATTTGGGAGGTGGACGAGTTCGCGGGCGACAACGCAGGGCTTGTGGTGGCGGAGGTCGAGCTCGGCTCGATCGACGAGCGTCCCGAAATTCCGAGCTGGATATGGAAGGAGGTTACGGGCGTGCGCTATTACCACAACTCGTTTTTGGCCCGCCATCCCTACAAAGAGTGGGGCGGCGATTTGGTGGTTAAGAAATAATTCGCTAATTTAGCACCCCGCACTCTCAAAAGAGAGTGGGCGCACGCGGCTCGAGAGCGTGGTTTTCGGGCGCAATAAGCGCGGTTGGGTGCTGGTCGAGGTGGTTGCAAAGGACGAACACCGACCGAAAGGCCCGACGTAGGGGATTTACAAGGGGAAAATATAACTATTAGCAATAAGTAAACAGTCGAAAAATATGTTCCTGGAAAATGCAAGTCAAAAGGGTTGGATAGAGGTTGTCTGCGGCTCGATGTTCTCGGGCAAGACGGAGGAGTTGATACGCCGTATGCGTCGTGCGGAGTTTGCGCGTCAGAGGGTTGAGATCTTCAAGCCGTGCATCGATGTGCGCTACTCGGAGGAGGATGTGGTGTCGCATAACTCGACAACGATCCGCTCGACACCGGTCGAGTCGTCGCAGAACATCCTGTTGCTCTCGTCGGATGTCGATGTTGTGGGCATCGACGAGGCGCAGTTCTTCGATGACGGTATCGTCGACGTGTGTCGCCAGCTGGCCGATCGCGGTGTGCGTGTGATTGTGGCGGGCCTGGATATGGACTACCTCGGCAAGCCGTTCGGCCCTATGCCGGCACTGATGGCTACGGCGGAGTATGTGGATAAGGTACACGCCATCTGCGTACGTTGCGGTAATTTGGCACACCATTCGCACCGTCTGGCGAAGAATGATGCGCTGGTGATGCTCGGCGAGAAGGATACCTACGAGCCGATATGCCGCCACTGCTTTGTCGAGCTGACAACGAAGGGCGAATAGCACGCCATAGCCCGAAAAGGGTGGAATATGCGAGAAAAACGACAGCGTACCGATACTAAAACGGTCCGCTTGTTCGTTATATAGGGGCTTCGCGATAGGCGAGGCACGCGAAAGTGAGAGAAGAGAAAACTAACAAGATAAAACGAAGACGACACTTATGAGTGAAGTAATTAACATTAAGGAACTTAACGAGCGTATCGAGCGCGAATCGCTGTTCGTTGATACGCTGCGTGCCGAGATGAGCAAGGTCATCGTCGGTCAGTCGCATCTGGTCGATACGCTGCTGATTGGTCTGCTCTCGAACGGCCATATTCTTTTGGAGGGTGTTCCGGGCTTGGCAAAGACGCTCGCCATCACGACGCTGGCAAAGGCGGTGGATGCCGATTTTGCGCGCGTGCAGTTTACGCCCGACCTCTTGCCTGCCGATATCGTCGGTACGCTGATTTACTCGCAGCGCAACGAGGATTTCACGGTCAAGAAGGGCCCGATTTTCGCCAATTTCGTCCTCGCCGACGAGATCAACCGTTCGCCTGCAAAGGTGCAATCGGCACTGCTCGAGGCGATGCAGGAGCGTCAGGTAACCATCGGCGATAAGACCTACCGTCTGCCCGAGCCGTTCCTCGTGCTCGCAACGCAGAACCCGCTCGAGCAGGAGGGTACCTATCCGCTGCCCGAGGCGCAGGTCGACCGCTTTATGTTGAAGGCGAAGATCTCCTATCCGAAGAAGTCGGAGGAGCGCGAAATCGTGCGTATGAACCTCTCGGGCGCAGGTATGCCGCAGCCGAGCAAGGTCATCACGCCGGAGGATATCGTCAAGGCGCGTCGCGTGGTCGAGGAGGTATATATGGACGAGAAGATCGAGAAGTATATCGTCGATATCATCTTCGCAACCCGCGAGCCGGCGGAGTACAACCTACAGAAGTTGCAGCCGCTCATCGCCTATGGTGGTTCGCCGCGTGCGAGCATCTCGCTGGCAAAGGCGGCGCGTGCCTATGCCTTCATCCGTCGCCGTGGTTATGTGATTCCGGAGGATGTTCGTGCCGTGTGCCACGACGTGCTGCGCCACCGTATCGGCCTGACCTACGAGGCCGAGGCGGAGAACATCACCAGCGAGGAGATTATCACCGAGATTCTTAACAACGTCATCGTACCGTAAATGGCTCAAAGCGAAAGCGATATTCTGAAACGGGTTCGTAAACTCGAAATCAAAACCCGAGGGCTGTCGAATGAGATCTTCGCAGGTAAGTATCATACGGCCTTCAAGGGGCGCGGTATGTCGTTTGCCGAGGTGCGCGAGTACCGTATCGGCGACGATGTGCGCGATATTGATTGGAATGTTACGGCTCGTTCGCAGCGTCCGCATATCAAGGTCTATGAGGAGGAGCGCGAGCTGACGATGATGCTCGTGGTCGATGTCAGTGGCTCGCGTACGTTCGGCTCGACCGAGCGCACCAAGCAGCAACTCATCACCGAGATTGCTGCGGTGCTTGCCTTTTCGGCCGCGCAGACGGGCGACAAGGTGGGTTGCATCTTCTTCTCGGATAAGGTCGAGAAGTTCATCCCGCCGAAGAAGGGACGCAGCCATATCCTGATGATCATCCGCTCGCTCATCGAGTTCCGTCCCGAGTCGAACGGCACGGCACTCTCGGAGGCGGTGCGTTATCTGACGGGTGTCAATAAGAAGCGCTGCACGGCATTCCTCATCTCTGACTTTATGAATCCGCGTAGGGATGCGGCTCCGCTCGACGATGCGTTGAAGATTGCCGCGTCGCGCCACGACCTGATTGCGGTGCGCGTCTACGATCCGCGCGAGGAGCAGATGCCCGATGTGGGTATCGTGGAGTTGCGCGATGCCGAGACCGAGCGTCTGGTGTGGGTGGATACCTCGTCGAAGGCCGTTCGCGAACACTTTGCCGCCGAGTGTGCGGCGCGCGTCGAGCAGGTCGAGCGCCTGCTCAAACAGAATCGTATCGACTCGGTGGCAACGCCGACCGATGGCGACTATGTTGCCGCGCTGATAAAACTCTTCAAACAGAGATAAACCAAACATCAATCCGCAAGAGAGAAGAATGACTCATTTGGTCAAAAATATAGCAAAATTGGTCGCGTGTGCGGTGGTTGTGCTGCTCGCTGCGGGCACGACGGCGGCGCAGAGCGTCGCACCGCGTGTGAGCGCGTCGGTCGAGCCGGACAGCGTGATGATTGGCGACCGCTTTACGATAACCATCGAGGTCGAGAAGGACTTGGTGCAGAGCATCGCCTTCCCGTCGTTCACTCCGCCCGAGGGCGAGGGTGAGGAGGGCGAGGGTGGCGAGCAGAAGCCGCTCTCGATGGAGTGCATCGTCGATGCGCCGGTCGATACCGTCTCGGTTGTGGGACGTCGTCTGCATCTGCGCAAGCGATACGAGATGGCGGCCTTCGACGAGGGTATCTACTCGCTCGGCCGTCCGCAGGTGCTCTATGCCGACAAGAATATCGTCGACACGCTCTATGCACCCGACTCGTTGCAGGTGGTGGTCGCAACCTACCAGATCGACTCCACGTCGCACGCCATCTTCGATATGAAACCGCAGAAGACGCTGCGCTTCCGCTTCGGCGAGATTTCGGGCTACCTGTCGTGGGCCCTCGCTGCGGCAGTGGTGCTTGCGCTCGTAGTGTTCGCACTCGTGAAGTACCTCGAAAAGCGTGGCAAGCGTATCAGCGACCTCTGGCGACCTGCTCCGCCACTCCCGCCACACATTGTGGCCATCACGGCTCTGGAGCAGCTGCATAACCAGAAGCTCTGGCAGAACAATCGCCACAAGCTCTACTACTCGGCGCTGAGCGACATCCTGCGTACGTACCTTGCCGGTGCGTTCGGTGTTGGCGCGATGGAGATGACCACCGACGAGATTGTCGAGGCCATCCGCGACATCGAGCTTCCGCAGAAGAGCGCGATGGATCTGGTGGCGGTGTTGCGCGATGCCGACCTTGTGAAGTTTGCCAAGGCGATGCCGGAGGCGGATGAGAATGAGTCGGCCTACAACAAGGCCTACTACTTTGTCGAGGAGACCAAGCCGGTCGAGGAGAGTCCGGAGATGGACGAGGACGGTCTGCCGACCACAAATGACAGATAGCCCTATGAAGAGAAGTAAGTTTTTAATTATCATAGTTTTGGTGCTTACCTTTGCGGCCCACGCCTCGGCCCAGCGAATGCCGGAGCGCGGTCTGGTGCGTAAGGGCAACCGCCAGTACAACCGCGAGCGCTACGAGAAGAGTCTCGAGTCATATACGAAGGCGCTCGAAGCCGATCCTGCATCGTTCGAGGCGACCTACAACCTCGGCTCGTCGCTCTTCCGCCTCGAGCGTTACGACAAGGCGGAGCAGACGCTCTCGAAGATTGTTGCCGACTCTACGCGCAGCGATGTCGAGCGTTCGGAGGCGGTCTACAACCTCGGTAATACGCAGTTCGCACAGCAGAAACTCAAGGAGGCGCTGGCGAGCTACCGCCAGGCGATGCGCCTGAATCCTGACGATCAGGAGGCCAAGTACAACTACGCCTTCACGAAGAAGCTCCTTCAGCAGCAGGAGCAGCAGAATCAGGATCAGCAGAATCAGGATCAACAGAATCAGGATCAACAAAATCAGGATCAACAAAATCAGAATAACGACCAGCAACAGCAGCAGGATCAGCAGAATCAGCAGGGCGATAAAGACCAGCAGCAGGAGCAAGACCAGCAGCAGGGAGAGTCGCCGGCCGAGCCACAGGGCATATCTCCGCAGGAGCAGCAGGCGATGCTCGATGCCATCCAACAGCAGGAGGATAAGACGCAGGAGAAGCTCAAGGAGAAGAAGGGTGTGCTTGTTCGCGGTCGTAAGAATTGGTAGCCCGAGAGGGGGCGAGAGGGGCGAGTTGCCTTGCGTCGGTTGGGCCGATAAGGGGCGTGCAACGACCTCCGTCAGTCGGGCAAAGTGATTGAAAATGAGAGAAGAATATGGAGTTTGCAAATCCTAAAATACTATGGGCGCTGACCATCATCGCGCCACTTGCGGCCTACTACATCTGGCGTAGCCGACAGGGTGGTGCGTCGATACGTTTTTCGTCGGTCGACTCGTTGCGTCGAGCGCCAAAGACCGTGCGCTACTACCTGCGCCACGTGCCGTTCGTGTTGCGAATGGCAGCCCTTGCGCTGCTTGTGGTGGCAATGGCGCGTCCGCAACATATCGAGCACCGCACCAAAACCAATGCCGAGGGTATCGACATCGTGCTTGCAATCGACATCTCGGGCTCGATGCTCGCACGCGACTTCCGTCCCGACCGTATCTCGGCAGCCAAGGAGGTTGCCGCATCGTTCGTGGCCGACCGCTATGGCGACCGTATCGGTCTGGTAGTCTTTGCAGGTGAGGCATTTACGCAGAGCCCGCTCACGACCGACCAGCCGACGCTTCAAACCCTGCTCGGCCGTGTGCGCAGCGGTGTCATCGAGGATGGTACGGCGATAGGCAACGGTCTGGCGACGGCACTCAACCGCCTGCGCGAGAGCGACTCGAAGAGCAAGGTCGTAATCCTGCTCACGGACGGTGTGAACAATCGTGGCGAGATTGCTCCGCTTACGGCCGCGCAGATTGCCAAGGAGATGGGCATCAAGGTCTACACCATCGGTGTCGGCACGCGTGGCGAAGCACCTTATCCGGTGATGGACGACGAGGGCAACGTAATCCATACGGTCAATATGAAGGTGGAGATCGACGAACAGATTTTGCGCAAAATCGCATCCGAGACGGGTGGCGAATACTTCCGCGCAACCGACAAGCAGGCCCTCGCGGCTGTTTATGAGCAGATCAACACGCTCGAAAAGACGCGCGTCGAGGTCGAGGAGTTCACCGTTGCTCACGAACAGTTCGTGCAATTCGTCGTTGCAGCACTCGTGGCGCTGTTGCTCGAATTTATTATTAAACGTCTAATACTCAAACGCATACCATAATGTTCCGATTCGCACATCCACACATATTGTGGGCGTTACTGCTCATTCCCGTAATGGTGGCGGCGCTCGTTGCCATCGGTGCTATGCGTCGTCGTTCGTTGCGCCGTTTCGGCAATCCTGCGCTGCTTGCGGCGCTGATGCCCGACGTGTCGCGCGCGCGTACCGCAATTAAATCGGCACTCTACCTCGCGGCGGTGGCTCTGGTCATCCTCGCGGCGGCGCGTCCTCAATTCGGCTCGAAACTGCGCGAGGAGCGTAGCGAGGGTGTCGAGATGATGCTCGTGGTCGATGTCTCGAACTCGATGCTCGCCGAGGACTTCGCCCCTAACCGTCTGGAGCGTACGCGATACGCCATCGACCGACTCTTTGCGTCGCTCAAGCAGGATCGCGTGGGATTGGTCGTATTTGCGGGCGAGGCGAAGGTGCAGCTCCCCATCACGACCGACTACCGTATGGCGCGCAGCTTCGCAAAACGACTCTCGCCCGAGCTCGTCTCGGTGCAGGGTACGGAGCTTGGCCAGGCAATTTCGCTCGCCGCACTCTCCTTCTCGCAGGGTGGCGATGCAGGGCGTGTGATGGTGCTCATCACCGATGGTGAGGCACACGATGCGGCGGCTGTCGAGGCGGCAAAACGCGCTGCCGAGCAGGGTATCCGTATCTTCGCAATCGGTATCGGAACACCCGAGGGTGCGCCGATTCGCATCAATGGCGAGTTCATCAAGGACGAGCGCGACGAGATGGTCGTAACGCGCCTTAACGAGCAGATGCTCACCGAGATAACGCAGTCGGCCAATGGTGCATACATCCGCGCTTCGAATGCCGCTTTCGGTCTGGACGAGATTGTCGAGGAGATTGAAAAAACCGAGCGTGGCGAGCTCTCCGCACAGCGCTTCGACGAGTACGACGAGCAGTATCTGTGGTTCGTTGTGGCGGCCTTCGTGCTGCTCGTGCTCGAAGAGCTCGTGCTCGACCGTCGCAATCCGCGTCTGCGCCGATTCAATATTTTTCAACAGGAGTAACGGCTCGGTATGTGCCGCAGCGAATCAACTCCTGACGCGACTTTATAGCAAACTATTAACCTGTTAGAAACCAATATGTTCAGAAAACTTACACTCGTCCTTTCACTCCTCTGTGTCGCTCTCTCGGCTGATGCGCAGTCGATGCGTGAGGATATGGCCAAGAACCCCGATTTGGCGGGCGGTATCTACACCGCTTACACCGTTACCGAGCAGGTTGCAACACCCGCTCCGCGTGGCTACAAACCGTTCTATATCTCGCACTACGGCCGTCACGGCTCGCGCTACCAGACCGCGCCCGAGAAGTATTCCCAGCCGTTGGAGCTCTTCGAGCAGGCCGACAAGGATGGTCGCCTGACCGAGGTCGGCAAGGATGCTCTGCGTCGCGTGCGCATCATCGCGAAGGATGCCCACCTGCGTGCCGGCGACCTGACCTATCGTGGCGAGCTGGAGCATAAGGGCATTGCGCGCCGTATGGTCGAGACCTATCCGCAGGTCTTCGCACCGAAAAACGGCAACCACGTCAGCTGTTTCTCGACGCAGTCGGTGCGTTGTGTGATGAGTATGGCGGCCTTCACCGAGCAGCTTGTGCGTATGTGCCCGACGCTCGATATTTCGCGCCAGGCAAGCGAGCACGACTTCCACTTCACCAAGCCCGATGCGGGTATGAACCAGATCTACAAGGAGGCACGCACCATCGCCAAGAACTACCAAAAGGAGCACACCCGGGACGAGCAGTTCATCCGCCGTCTGTTCACCGACTACGACTATGCTAAAGAGCTGATTAAGAAGGTATACAATGCGCCTACAACGCACCTCTTTATGGGTAATATGCACGACCTGGCGATCATCATCCAGAACTGCGAAACGCTCGACGGACTCTCTCTCCACGACCTCTTTACCGAGGAGGAGCGCTACCAGATGTGGTCGTTCTTCAATATCCGCCGCTACCTCTCCTACGGCCCGTCGGCCGACTATGGCGACATCCGTAACTCCGACGGCAAACCGCTCCTGCGCGACATCATCGAGCGCGCCGATAAGGTTATCTCGGGCGAGACTCCGAACGAGGCGGCAACCCTCCGTTTCGGCCACGATGCGTACATCATTCCGCTGCTTGCTCTGATGCACGTCGAGGGCTGCGACGGCCGCATCTACTTCTCCGAAATCGAGCGTCTGCCGGAGGTGTGGTGCGACAGCCGCGTAACCTCAATGTCGGTCAATGTGCAGTTTGTATTCTTCCGCAATAAGAAGGGCGAAGTGCTTGTAAAACTGCTGCATAGCGAGCGCGAGGTTCGCATACCTCTTCACACCGACACCTTCCCGTTCTATAAGTGGGAGGAGTTTAGGGAGTATTGCCTCTCGCTTCTGTAAAAATTGATTTGTGAGGGGTATTTCCTTCCGCTACCTTGCTTGTCGGCAAAGGGTAGTACACGGAGTACAACCCTTCGCCTCCCATCAAGGCGAGCGTTGTAAATCCCTCCTCAAAATCAATTTTTGGTGGGATGTAAGAAGGTAGGAATAAACTCCTACCTTCTTTTTTTGTTAAGGTCGAGTAAGGTCAATTAAGGTCAAGTAACGTCCTCGACAACAAACATTATTCGACATTATAAAAAAGGAGTTGTGATAAGTTTGCCATCTCCCACTCGGAGCGAAGCGACAAAGCCCCCTTTTTAAAAAAGGGGGTTTGGGGGATATGTAAAAATGAAAACTAGGATTTTTGCGCAGCAAAACACCCTTACCCGACCTTACTCGACCTTAAAGCAATCGCAGATTGCGCGACCTTACTCGACCTTATCAAAAAAACAGGAGTTCAGACGAGGGTGCCATCTCCCACTCGGAGCGTAGCGACCAAGTCCCCCTTTGCCAAAGGGGGATTTAGGGGGAATGTAAATATGAATCGGGATTTTTGCGCAGCAAAACATCCTTACTTGACCTTATAACCCAATACCCTCATCGATTATCGTTTCCCGTGCCCGAAGGGCTCGTTTTTTTGGTATTACGGCTCAAAAATTCCGCATTTTTTTCAAATTCGGCTCAAAATATAGAATTTTTTTCAAAATACGCAAACTTTTTTCTTGTTTTTTGGATTTTTTTATATCTTTGCGTCAATTGGGAAAATAATGAACTTAAAAATGCCGAAGTTGTATGACGACGTGTCGGGTGCGTAAGCCGGATTGGTTAAAAATACGGCTCCACAAGGGCGATGCTTTTGCGGAGGTTGAGCGTATTGTTACGCATCACTCGTTACATACGATTTGTAGCAGCGGACGATGTCCGAACAAAGCCGAGTGTTGGAGTAGACGCACGGCGACGTTTATGATTTTGGGCGATATATGCACACGAAACTGTCGTTTCTGTGCCACTCGCACAGGGCATCCGTTACCGCCTGACGCCGACGAACCTGCAAAGGTCGCCGAGAGTGTTTCGTTAATGGGACTTCGGCACGTTGTTGTAACATCTGTTACACGAGATGATTTGCCTGACCGCGGTGCGGCGCATTGGGCTGCTACCGTAGAGGCGATCAGGGCAAAGAATCCTGACGCAACAATTGAGCTCCTTATTTCCGATTTGGATGCCGAGCCCGCGTTTTTGGACACGGTGATAGCATCCAAGCCCGATATTATCGGGCACAACATCGAGACCGTCAGCCGTCTGACTCCCGTTGTTCGCACGCGCGCAACTTATGCGACATCGCTCGCAACGCTGCGCTACCTGGCCGAGCAGGGGGTTACCGTGAAGAGTGGCCTGATGGTTGGACTCGGCGAAAGCGACGAGGAGGTGGAGCGAACGCTTGCCGACCTGCGAGAGGCGGGAGTGCGTATCGTTACCATCGGACAGTATCTTCGACCGACGGCGGAGCACTTTCCGGTTGCGGAATATGTTACCCCCGAACGATTCGAGGCCTGCCGTCTGAAGGCCCTCTCTATGGGCTTCGACTTTTGTGCCAGCGCACCGCTTGTACGATCGTCCTACCTCGCTGACGAAGCAGCCGCTTCCGTGAGCCGATAATCCCGATGTTGTGACGAGTCCCTGCCTACGGAGTAGGGTAATTCGCCAGAAATTTTTTTCAGTGAGCGGCAAATCCGCTCCACGAGAATATGAAGGTCGGGTACAAGGACTTGGGCACTATGTCCTACAAGGAGTGCTGGGATATCCAGCGCAACCTCTTCGACGAGCGTTTGCAGCGTCACGCATCGCAGCAAACACCCGACGAGGTTGGTTGTCTGCTTGTTGTCGAGCATACACCTGTCTACACACTCGGAAAAAGTGGCAAGCCGAGCAATATGCTCATCAGTGAGGAGCAGTTGCAGCGTCTTGGCGCGGAGTTTTTCCGTATCGACCGTGGTGGCGACATCACCTTCCACGGCCCCGGACAAATCGTCCTTTATCCCATTCTTGATCTCGAACAACTCGGCATCGGGCTGCGTCGTTATATCGACCTGCTCGAGAGTGCCGTTATTGATACCGTTGCACAATATGGCATTCGTGCCGAACGTTTGGAGGGTGCAACGGGTGTATGGATATGCGACCGCAACGCTTCGGGCGAGCCATCGCGCTGGCGCAAGATATGCGCCATCGGAGTCAAGGCGTCGCACTTTGTTACGATGCACGGCCTGGCGCTCAACGTGGCGACCGACCTGAATTGGTTTACGATGATAAACCCGTGCGGATTTGTGGACAAGGGTGTGACGAGCATTGCCCGCGAGACGGGTCGCGAGATCGACATCGAGCAGGTGAAGTGCCTGCTGGTTGAGAACCTTGCAAAGGGTTTGGGTGTCGAGCTCCAACGTAACATATAATATATACCCTTGTCGCGTGGCGTAGTGCCGCCCGACGAGGAGCACAAAAGAGGGCCGGATGAAGGCCCACGCAGAGGATGAGAAAAAATATAAAAAAATATATAAAAAATAGAGAGTATGCCTATAGAAAAACGCTGGGAGGTCAAAGCCCAGGGCGAGGCGCAGTTGGTGGCACGCATTGCATCCGCTGCGAAGATTGCTCCGGTCTTGGCTAACCTACTGGTACAAAGAGGCATAGACACAGTAGACAAGGTAAAGAAATTTTTCAATCCGCAGTTGCAGGACTTGCACGACCCATTCCTGATGAAGGATATGGAACGTGCGGTGGAGCGTGTGGAGGAGGCCATCGCCCGTAACGAGAAGATTATGGTTTACGGCGATTATGATGTCGACGGCACAACGGCCGTGGCATTGGTCTATAAGTTTCTGCACCAGATTGGTCACACGAACCTGATGTTCTACATTCCGGATCGTTATACCGAGGGTTACGGTATTTCGCGTAAGGGTATAGACATCGCCGCCAAGAAGGGTGTGAAGTTGGTAATTGCACTCGACTGCGGTATCAAGGCCGTCGAAAAAGTGGACTATGCAAAGGAAAAGGGCGTGGATTTTATCATCTGCGACCATCATCTTCCGGCCGAGGAGATTCCTCACGCCGTAGCTGTTCTCGATCCGAAACGTACGGATTGCACCTACCCGTTCGACGAATTGTCGGGCTGTGGCGTAGGTTTCAAACTTGTGCAGGGCTATGCACAGCGTCACAACATTCCGTTCTCGGAGATCGAGCCGTTGCTCGACCTGCTCGTTGTGAGCATCGCTTCGGATATTGTTCCGCTCGTGGACGAAAACCGTATCCTGGCCCACTATGGCCTGAAGATTCTCAATTCGACACCGAGCGAGGGCCTGTCGTCGATCATCAATATCTGTGGTCTGGATCGTCAGACCATCACCATCGACGACATCGTCTTTAAGATTGGTCCGCGCATCAACGCCGCAGGTCGTATGCGTATGGCCGAGAACGACGAGAACGCTGTTCCGTCGGGTGGTTATGCGGCGGTTAAGCTGCTTGTCGAGGGTAATGTCGACGCGGCACGCGAGTTCGGCGACGTGATCGACTCGTTCAATCAGGACCGCAAGAGCATCGACCGTTCGGTGACGCAGGAGGCACACGACTATATCGAGGCACATCCGGAGCTCAAGCTCCGCAAGAGTACCGTAATATACAATCCGAAGTGGATGAAGGGCATCGTGGGTATCGTTGCCTCGCGTCTGATCGAGACCTACTACCGTCCGACGGTGGTGCTGACGCAGAGCAACGGCTTTGTAACCGGCTCGGCGCGCTCGATTCCGGGTTTCGACCTCTACCAGGCGGTGGAGTCGTGCTCGGATCTGCTCGAGAACTTCGGTGGTCATATGTACGCCGCAGGTCTTACGATGCGTCCGGAGAATGTCGAGGAGTTTGCACGTCGCTTCAACGCCTACGTTGAGGAGAATATCGATCCGCAGATACTCGTTCCGCAGGTCGAGATTGACTCGATGTTGCTCTTCTCGGACATCACACCGTCGTTCCACCGCGAGCTCAATCGCTTCCAGCCGTTTGGCCCGGGCAACAATGCTCCGGTCTTTGCGACGTGTGGCGTGATAAATAATGGCGATGCCAAGTTGGTCGGTGTCGAGGCCGAGCACCTGCGTATGGATTTGATGCAGACGCAGAAGCCGAACACGACGATTCAGACCATCGCCTTCCAGCAGCCAACCCACTACGAGTGGGTGCGTTCGGGCCATCCGATAGATATATGCTATCAGATTGTCGAGAACCACTATCGCGGCACGACAACCACCCAGCTCCGCATCAAGGATATCAAGCGCAGCACTTCGCAGCAGAAGTAGCCGTCGCGGCCCGAGGGCGGTAAGGTAGGTGAGGCGGCCGGCACACGAGGGGTGCTGAAGCAGGGGAGGCGGCCGGCATACGAGGGGTGCTGAACGACCTACAGAGAGAGAGTTTAACGACAGACGAAGCAGTTCGCGTGGCGTTAAACTCTTTTTGACGAAAAAAGTTAAAGAGAAACACACTAACACAACATTATGAAAAAATATCTTTTGTTTCTGATTTCGACAGTGATGCTCTTCGCCGTTGCTTGCGATGGCGATAATACGGGAGGCGGCGGCAACAATTCGGGACTGTCGATTACGATGCAGAGCATCACGCCTTCGACCACGAAGGTCAACATACGACTCACCTCGACGGGCTTGGATCGCTTCGGCTACACCATCGAGCCACGCACGACTGGCTACGCTGCGCCTACGGCCGAGGAGATTCTCTCGAGTGGCGTTGTGAGCCGCGTGGCAGCGTCGGGCAACATCTCGTTCGCGGTCGATAAGCTCACGCCGGGCACCGACTACACCTTCGCGTTTGTCGGCTTTGCGGCGGATAACACCGCAACGGCAGTGCAGACTACGGAGTTCTCGACTACGTCGGTTGAGGGCTTTGCGCTTATCTCGAAGAGCTTGAACGGTTTTTCGGCCTATGTGGGCATACCTTCGACGGTGGCCGATGGCCACGTTGTTAAGTGGGTGGTAACCGATCCCGTTCGCTATGCACTCGCCGGTGGCGATAGCGATGCTGCGGTTGAGGCGTTGCTCAATATGAACGAGAGTGAGGCGAAGAATGTCGTGACGCACAGCACGCAGATAGATGTTACGACCTGCAATGGTGGCGAGATTACGCCGGGCCAGCCGATGTGGGTGCTCATTGGCGAGTACGCGCAGGGCAGCCATCCGATGTGGGGCGACGGCTACTATGCGCCATCGTTCTCCGTCGCTTCTGGCTCGAATAATGGATATTTCCGCAAGGAGAAGCTCCAGACAACCACTCCGTCGGCTCTCACACCGTCGGTGTCGCTGTCGGCTGCCGTTCGTCCGAACGGTACGGGTACGCTCACGATCAGTCCCGATGCGGGCGTGAATACGCTCTACTATGTGGTGCTCAACGATGAGCAGTACGCGCAAGTGTCGTCGGCTTTGGAGGGCAAGAGCTCCTACCTGCAGTGGTTCGTTTCGTCGGCTGCGGCACGCGAACTCTACGGCGCGAAGAGCTCCAAAGGCAATACGACGATCGACTGCTCGAAGCTCTCGCTCGAGGCGGGCGTTGTCTACCACCTGATGGTTGCGCTCTGGGGCGATGCAAAGGGTAGTGCGCAGGGTTTCAAGGAGTTGGCCTTCACAATTCCGCCTGCAGCACCGCTTGCAGCCACCAACAATGTCGTGGCACACCGAGGCGGCTCGACCGAGGCCGGCGTAAACTCGACGCCGGACAACTCGATTGCGTCGTTGCGCTATGCCCAGCGTTTGGGTTGCTACGCTTCGGAGGCGGATATCTACTGGACGAAGGACAACAAGATTATCGTGGCACACGCCGACAGCAATATCAAGATCAATGGTCTGCGTCCGTGGGAGCATACGCTCGTCGAGTTGCAGAGCTCGGGCAAGCTCGCTAACGGCGAGAAGATGGCCTCGCTCGAGGAGTATATCACTGCGACGATGATCAGCGGCTCGTGTACCAAGCTGTGGCTCGACATCAAGAACTGCTATGTCAGCGCGTCGGAGCCGGGCCACGAATATGTCGTGAAGGCGACCGAGCGCGCTTGCGAAATCATCCGCGAGATGGGTGCCGAGAAGTGGATTGAGTTTATCTGCACGGGCTACGAGCCACCGTTGGCCGCATCGAAGGCGGCTGCCGATGCTATCGGAGTTCCGTTTGCGTGGATGGCGAACAAGTATGCGACGACCTACGCAAACAAGGGTGTGAAGTGGGCGAACCTGAGTGTCGGCTATATCAAGGACGGTATCAACGATACGAGCGACGCAATCCATACGATTGAGAGCTTTACGAGTCGCGGTATCGAGTTGAGTGTCTATACGATTGACGATGTAACGACGATGGATTACTATTTGGCACGCTCCGATATCAAGGCGATTACGACCAACTACCCGTCGCGCTTACTGAATCGTATGAAAAAGTAAACCATTTGCCGTAAAAGTCGTCTAACAAGGTCTTTTTGTCGTTACGCTCGCTCTCAAAATGCTCATTTACGCCCAAGTAAACTGCGCTTTTGCGAGCTCGCAGGCCTAAAATAGACACTTGTTATACAACTTTTCAGACAAAGGTTTGGGGTAAGCTGATTGAAAAGCAAAACGAAAACAACGAAAATAGAGTAAAAATGGAGTTGAGGGATAAAATTCAAAACTTCGGTCGGGCATTGAGCTCGATGGTTATGCCGAATATCGGCGCATTCATTGCGTGGGGCTTGCTGACGGCGCTCTTCATTCCGACGGGATGGTGGCCCAACGAGCAGCTCAACCGATTGGTTGCACCAATGCTCACCTACCTGCTGCCGCTGCTCATCGGCTATACGGCAGGCCACAATGTCGGTGGTGTGCGCGGTGGTGTTACGGCAGCAATCGCTACGGCGGGCGTTATTGTCGGTAGCGATGTGCCGATGTTCATCGGAGCGATGATTATGGGCCCGCTCTCGGGTTGGGTTATCAAGCGCTTCGACCGCGCCGTTGAGGGGCATATCCGCGCCGGCTTCGAGATGCTGGTCAACAACTTCTCGATAGGCATTATCGGTATGCTGCTCGCCGTTGTGGGTTTCCTCACCATCGGACACGCCGTATCGGCCCTCACGACACTCTTCGGCGAGGGTATCGTTGCGCTGAAGGATGCCAACCTGCTGCCGTGCGTCTCGATTCTCATCGAGCCGGCCAAGGTGATGTTCCTTAACAACGCCATCAACCACGGTATCCTGACACCGCTCGGAACGGTGCAGGTGCAGGAGTTTGGCGAGTCGATCATCTTCTTCCTCGAGTCGAATCCGGGCCCGGGCTTCGGTATGCTGATGGCATATTGGGTGTTTGGTCGCGGTGCGGCTCGCAGTTCGGCTCCGGGTGCGATACTGATTCAGTTTATCGGCGGTATTCACGAGATATACTATCCGTACGTTCTCTCGCGTCCGCTGCTCATCGTGCCGATGATTCTCGGTGCGTCGTCGAGCATCCTGTTCCTGACGCTCGTCCACGCAGGTCTGGTCGGCCCGATTTCGCCGGGCAGTATCATCTCGGTTGTGCTGATGGCTCCGAAGGGTAAGACACTGCTGCTCGTTACGGCTGTGTTGATTGCCGCTGTGGTAACGTTCCTCACCTCGGCACTCATCATTCGTCGCTCGTCGAAGGGGGACGACGAAAAGCTTCCTGAAAATCGTTTCACTCCAAAATATAAGCGTGCTGCTGCCGAGCCGGCCCAGCCGTCGCGTTCGATTGCCGATGTTCGCCACGTTGTCTTTGCGTGCGATGCGGGTATGGGTTCGAGTGCTCTGGGTGCTACGCGCTTCCGTCAGCGTCTGCTCTCGCTCGGTGTTGAGGATGTGGAGGTTAGCTACGCATCGGTGAGCTCCGTTCCACCGACGGCCGACATCGTCGTATGTCAGCAACAGCTCGCAGGTCGTGCGCGTGGCTCTGCACCGACGGCCCGCATCGTGGAGCTTGTCAACTTCCTGGATGATCCTGCGCTCGATGCGCTCTACGGGGAGTTCGCTTCGCGCAAGCGTGCCGCATCGCAACCTTCGGCCGAGCAGATGATCGCCGCGCAGAGCACCGCTCCGTTGTTCCCTATCCTGCGTGCAGAGTCGATTCGCGTCGGCGAGCACGCGGCCGATAAGTGGGAGGCAATCCGTCTGGCGGGCGACCTGCTTGTCAAGGGCGGCTATGTGAATATGGAGTATGTCGATGCTATGGCCGAGCGTGAGACCATCACGACGACCTACCTCGGAATGGGTATCGCCATTCCGCACGGCACGGCCAAGGCCAAGAGCGAGGTGCTGCATACGGGTATCAGCGTGGTGCAGTATCCCGATGGTGTGGCCTTTGGCGACGAGCGCGCACAGCTGGTTATCGGCATCGCGGGCATCGGCGACGAACACCTCGAACTGCTGGCGCGCGTGAGCGAGGCCCTGCAGAACGACGAGGTGCTCAACCGCCTGAAGACGACCACCGATCCGAACGAAATTTTGAAGGTGTTGCAGTAGTCGCTGCACCGCTTCACATACACACACAACATTAATCGCACAGAGAGAGTTATGTTACAAGATAAAGTTACGCTGACCGCTCCGCACGGTATGCACGCACGTCCGGCGGGCGAGTTGGTCAAGTTGGTAAAGTCGTTGGACGGCAAGATTCGTCTGACGGCGGGCGAGAAGAGCGTCGATGCAGCGTCGATGCTCGCCCTGCTCACGTTGGGGCTGAAGTCGGGTACCGAGATAGTGGTAACGGCCGAGGGTGGCGACGAGAGCGGCAATCTGCGCCGTGTCGTAGAGTTTATCGCTGCAATAAAGGATTAACCGCAAAACCAAAATCGAAGGGCTATGAGACGGCTTACGGCACAGGTGCGTGCCTCGGAGGGTATCGCTATTGGTCGGGCATTCGTTGTTCGGCGCGAGACGGGTGTGGCCGTGCAGCCGCAGGGCGATGCCGTGTCCGAACGTGCGCTCTTTGGCGAGGCGTTGCGCGCAAGCGACAGGCAGATTGAGGAGCTTGCCGCGACAAGCGACATCTTCGCTGCCCATCTGGAGATGGTGCGCGACGATATGCTTCGCGAGAGTGTCGAGGGGCATATTGCCGAGGGAGAGTCGGCACTCGCGGCTGTCGAGAGGTCGGCCGAGGAGATTGCCGCAATGTTCGAGATGCTCGACGACGAGTACCTGCGCGAGAGGTCGGCCGATGTGCGCGATATCTTTGCCCGCATCGCAGCCAACCTTACGGGTGGCGTTCGTAACCCGTTCGAGGGGCTTGCGGAGGGCGATATCGTTGTTGGCGAGGTGCTTCTGCCGTCGGATGTTGCGATGATGCCGCTGCGGAGTGTCGCTGCGCTGGTAACGGCCGAGGGCGGTGCAACGTCGCACGTCTGCATCATTGCCCGCAGTCGCTCGATTCCGGCCGTTGTCGGTCTGGGTGGGGCGGTTGCCGAGATTCCGCACGGAGCGACGATTGTGGTCGACGGCTCGGTGGGTGAAGTGATTGTCGAGCCGGATGAGGCGACGCTCGAGGAGTACCGCGTACGAATGGCGCTCGCCGAGACGGAGCGCGCAGCCGACCGCGAGGCGGCAGGGCTGGAGTTGCGTACCGGCGATGGTCGCACGATCAGCGTTCGTGCCAATGCGGGCAGTGTCGAGCAGGTGTGCGAGGCGATTGCCGGCGGTGCTGACGGCATAGGTCTGCTACGAAGCGAATTTTTGTATATGCTCTCCGATGCCGAGCCATCGGAGCAGGTGCTCACCGAGCAGTATACGGCTGCGGCCGAGGCGTGTGGCGGGCGAGTGCTTACGATTCGTACGCTCGATGTGGGTGGCGATAAGCCACTGCCCTATATGGCTCTGCCAAAGGAGGATAACCCGTTTCTCGGGTGGAGAGCCATCCGCATATCGCTCGTCGAGCGAGAGATGTTTGCGCGTCAGTTGCGTGCCATCCTGCGTGCGAGTGCGGTGGGCGGAGTGAGGGTGATGTTCCCGATGGTGTGCTCGCTGGGCGAGTTGCGCGAGGCAAAGGCCCTGCTCGAGGAGTGCAAGGGCGAACTGCGTACCGAGGGTGTGCCGTTCGACGAGGGGATTCCGGTCGGTGTGATGATTGAGACGCCGGCTGCGGTGTTCATTGCGCGCGAGCTTGCTGCCGAGTGCGACTTCTTCAGTATCGGCACCAACGACCTCACGCAGTATGTTATGGCTGCCGACCGCGCCAATGTGCGGGTTGCGGCGCTGTGCAATCCGCTCTCCGAGGCGGTGATGGCGGCGGTGCGAATGACGGTTGAGGCGGCTGCCGAGGCGGATATCGAGTGTTGCTGTTGTGGCGAGGTTGCTTCCGATGCGGAGGCGACGGAGGTGCTGCTCGCCTGTGGTCTGCGCTCGCTGAGCGTGAGTGGCTCGGTGGTGGGACGTATCAAGCGTCGCATTGCGGAGTTGGTGTAGCGCTTTATATTTGTCGTCCGACAGAGGGCCGAACGCTTACCGCGTCCGACAGAGCAAAAATGGTCTTGACTTACGAAAAAAATTTTGTATCTTTGTGAAAATATCCCTTCCGAGGGGCTCCGAAGAGCGAAAAGACGAGATAACGAACTAACTAAAAACTAATAAAAAACAAAAACCTCTATGGAACTATTTATCTCCCCTATTGACTGGCTGATTGTGGCCCTGTTTTTGGGTTTGCTGATGGCGATTGGTTACGCCTTCTCGAACAAGAACAAGAATGTCGAGGACTACTTCGCAGCCGGCCGTTCGATGCCGGGTTGGATTGTGGCTATCGCTGCAACGGGTACGACCATCTCGGCGGGTACGTTTGTCGGCTCGCCAGAGCTCGGTTTTAACACCGACCTGACCTACGTTATGAACCTTATCGGTTCGATCTTTGGCGGTATACTTGTGGCGGCACTCATTATGCCGAAACTCTACAAGGCCAACACGATAACCATTTATGGTTATATCGGCGACCGCTTTGGTGAGACCTCGAAGCGCGTGAACAGTGCGATGTTCCTCCTGGGCCAGCTCTTCACTTCGGGCTCGCGTCTCTTTATCGCGGCTATCGCTATCTCGGTAATCGTATTCGGCGAGATTAAGTTCGACTTTATGGTCTACTCGATCATCATCCTCGGTGTGGTGTCGACCATCTATACGATGATGGGCGGTATCAAGGGCTTGCTCTATATCGACACGTTCCAGACGCTGTTGCTCATCGGTACGGGTGTCGTTGCGCTGATTTGGGTGTTCTGCGATCTGACCGGCGATATGGGTGTATCGGTGTCGCAGATTTGGGCGACGATTACCGATGGCGGTCTGACCAAGGTACCGGGTGCTGCCGATGCAGGTAAACTGCTCGAGGATGGCACGATTGGCGGTTGGGCGCAGGGCGACAAGTTGCAGATGTTCGACTTCTCGCTCGCCAAGTGGAACTCGCCTTACACCGTTATTGCGGGTATGATTGGTGTGGCCTTCTTCAAGATTTGTCAGTACACCACCGACCACGAGTTCGTACAGCGTCAGCTGGCGTGCCGCGACGTGAAGCAGGCATCGAAGTCGCTCGTATGGTCGCAGCTCCTCGCTTTGCCGGTTGTATTGGTGTTCCTGATGATTGGCGTGTTGCTCTTTGCCAAGTATAAGTTGGAGTATCTCAATGGTGGCGAGCTCTCGCAGTTCTTCCGCGATGCACGCGACGTATTCCCACAGTATATCAAGAACAACATCCCTACGGGTGTGCGTGGTCTGATGATTACGGGCTTGTTGGCGGCGGCTCTCTCGTCGTTCAACTCGGCAATCAACGCTATGGCGTCGAGCTTCGTTACCGACCTCTACCTGCCTATCCGTGCCGAGCACGGCAAGGAGGTGAAGGGCAACGATGAGCAGCTCTCGTCGTCGCGTAAGATGGTGTTCCTGATGGGTATGCTCCTTACGGGCTTCGCTATCGTTACGGCTGTTATGCAGGAGGCGAGTGGTCTGAATCTGGTCGACTTCGCAACGGGTGTGATGTGCTTCGCTTATGCGGGTATGATTGGTGTGTTCCTCACAGCGATCTTCTCGAAGCGCGGTAACACGGCGAGCGTCATCGCAGCGATTGTCGTGGGTGCGCTCATCATCATTCCGTTGATGTTCCAGAAGCAGATTTTCGGTGGTCAGTACATCGCTTGGACCTGGTGGGCTCCTATCGGCGGTGTGATTTCGACTATTGTTTGTTTGCTCGGTTCTCCAAAGAAGAAGTAGAAAGCCGTCTAACAAGGTTACGTTGGCGTCGCGCTTGCTCTCAAAAGCTCATTTACACCGAGTAAATTCCGCTTTTTCGAGCTTCGCAGTCCTAAAATTAACTCTTGTTATACGACTTCCGGATAAGGGTGTTGGGGGTGTTTGGCTGATCAGCCAAACCCCTCCACTCTTTTTTGCCCTAAAATTCTTGCTTTTCGGGCAAATAAAACGTGCAAAAAGTTACGAATTATTCGGTTTTTATCGTATCTTTGCAAGGATGTTAACCATACATCGCAAAAATCGTTAAACTACACATATCATTATGCAGAAAGAGTTTGATGTGATCATCATCGGCGGTGGTGCTACGGGCGCGGGTGTTGCGCGCGACTGCGCGTTGCGTGGTGTGCGTGCGTTGTTGCTCGAACGCTTCGATATCGCTACCGGTGCTACGGGCCGTAACCACGGTCTGCTGCACAGTGGCGCACGCTATGCGGTGAACGATCACGAGTCGGCCGAGGAGTGTATCCGCGAAAATATGATTTTGCGCCGTATCGCAGCGCACTGCGTTGACGAGACGGGCGGTCTGTTTATCTCGTTGCCGGAGGATGGCTTGGAGTTCCAGAAGAAGTTCATCGAGTCGTGCCTCGCAGCAGGCATTCAGGCCGAGGCAATCGACCCGAAGGAGGCGTTGCGTATGGAGCCCTCTTGTAACCCTGCCCTTATCGGTGCGGTTACGGTGCCGGATGGCTCGATCGACCCGTTCCGCCTTACGGCAGCCAATGTGCTCGATGCGAAGTTGCACGGCGCAGAGGTGCTGACCTATCAGGAGGTAACGGATCTCATCATTGAGCAGGGCCGCGTCGTAGGTGTCAAGGCGCTCGACCGCAAGAGTGGCGAGATGCGCGAGTACCGCGCACAGATTACGGTCAATGCCGGCGGTATCTGGGGCCACAACATCGCCAAGAAGGCGGGCGTTACGATCAATATGTTGCCTGCGAAGGGTGCGTTGCTCATCTTTGGCCACCGCGTGAACAATGTGGTGATCAACCGCTGTCGTAAGCCGGCGGATGCCGATATTTTGGTGCCGGGCGATACGATCTCGCTCATCGGTACGACGTCGAGCAAGGTGCCGTTCGACGAGGTGGATGATATGTATGTTACGGCCGACGAGGTCGACCTGCTGTTGCGCGAGGGTATGAAGCTCGCTCCGTCGTTGGAGCACACGCGTATCCTGCGTGCTTATGCGGGCGTGCGTCCGCTCGTTGCGTCGGACGACGATCCGAGCGGTCGTAGCGTGAGTCGCGGTATCGTGGTGCTCGACCACGCGACGCGCGACGGTGTGGAGGGCTTCATCACCATCACGGGCGGTAAGCTGATGACCTACCGTCTGATGGGAGAGTGGACCACCGACCTGATTTGCAAGAAACTCGGTGTTGCGGCGAAGTGTACTACGGCCGAGCGTCCGCTTCCGGGCTCGGACAAGGAGGAGCGCGAGCGCACATCGAAGAAGATACACGCGGTGCCTACGATGCAGCGCGAGTCGTCGCTCTACCGTCACGGCGGTATGGCGGAGAAGGTGGAGAGTTCGACCGCTGCCAAGCGTTCGCTCGTGTGCGAGTGCGAGGAGGTGTCAGTCGGCGAGGTGGAGTACGCTATCAACGCTTTGGAGGTGAACAACCTTGTCGATTTGCGTCGTCGTACGCGAGTTGGTATGGGTACCTGTCAGGGCGAGTTGTGTGCTTGTCGTGCAGCGGGGCTGATGGCCGAGCTGGGCGGCTACTGTACGTCGCGTGCCAAGCAGGATTTGGCGGCCTTCATCAACGAGCGTTGGAAGGGTATGTCGCCGGTTGCGTGGGGCGATACGTTGCGCGAGAGCGAGTTTACGAAGTGGCTCTACAGCGGTGTTTGCGGTTTAACGACTAAAAAGGAGGAGGAGAAGTAATGAGATACGATAGTGTAATCATCGGCGGCGGTTTGGCGGGCCTCGTGTGTGGTCTGCGCCTTGCGAAGGCGGGCAAGCGCTGCGTCATAATATCTTCGGGCCAGAGTGCCCTTCACTTCTCGTCCGGTTCGTTCGACCTGCTGGGCGCGCTGAGCGACGGAGAGACCGTAGAGTCGCCTGCCGAGCAGGTGGCACGCCTCATCGAGCAGCAGCCGTCGCATCCGTACGCGAAGATTGGTGCGGAGCACTTTGCACAGACGGCCGAGCAGGCAAAGCAGACGCTCGTCGAGGCCGGTATCGGTGTTTCGGGCGATGCATCGAAAAACCACTATCGACTCACGCCTATGGGTACGCTCAAGCCGACGTGGCTGACACTCGACGGCTATGTCCGCAGCGAGTCGGCCGAGGGTTTGGCGTGGAAGAGTGTAACACTGATGAATGCCGAGGGCTTCCTCGATTTCTATACAAAGTTCATTGTCGACGAGCTTCGCAAGCGTGGCACGACGTGCCGCGTGAGCAACTTCTCGCTCGCAGCGTTGGATGCGATTCGTAACAATCCGACCGAGATGCGTTCGGCCAATATCGCGCGTATCTTCGACAAGGAGGAGAACATCGCTGCGCTGGCCGAGACGATCGCTCGCGAGGCGGGCGAGTGCGAGCAGGTGCTCCTGCCGGCTTTCCTGGGTATCAACCGTCAGGATGTGCTCGCCGAGCTTTCGCGCCGCTCGGGTAAGGAGTGTTCGGTGGTTGCAACGCTGCCACCGTCGGTGCCGGGTATCCGTACGCAGCTGGCTCTGCGTCGAGCATTCGAGAGAGCGGGTGGCGTCTATATGTTGGGCGACACGGTTACGGGCTACGACGAGAAGGCGGGCGTGGTTGAGCGCGTCTATACGGCAAATCACGGCAATATCGGCTTCGAGGCCGACGAGTTCGTTCTCGCAACGGGCAGCTTCTTCAGCCGAGGTCTGGAGGCGACGCGCGATGCGGTAACAGAGCCGATTTTCGGTGTGGATGTCTTTGCGGAGTCTAACCGCAATGATTGGTATCGTCGCGACCTGTTCGAGCAGCAGCCGTTCGAGAAGTTCGGTGTCGATACCGATGGCGAGTTCCGCGCGTTGCGTGCGGGTGAGCCGATGAAGAATCTCTATGTCTGCGGTGCGGGCCTTGCGGGCTTTACCCCGATTTCGGAGATGTGTGGCGCGGGTGTGTCGATGCTTTCGGCAGTCCGTGTGTCGGATAATATTTTGAAGCGATAGAGGAGGGCAAAGAGATGAGTAGCATAAAGGAGACAAGTCAGAATAACTTTGAGCAGTGCATCAAGTGTACCGTATGTACGGTATATTGCCCTGTAGCGGCGGTCAATCCGCTCTATCCGGGCCCGAAGCAGTCGGGTCCCGATGGCGAGCGACTGCGCTTGAAGCGTCCGGAGTTCTACGACGAGGCGCTGAAATACTGTTTAAACTGTAAGCGTTGCGAGGTGGCGTGTCCGTCGAACGTTCGTATCGGCGACATCATCCAGCTCGCGCGTCTGAAGCATAGCAAGAAGAGTCCGGGTTTGCGCGAGTTCACGCTGGCGAATACCGACCTTGTGGGCTCGGTTGCGACACTTGCTGCGCCGGTGGTGAACGCTACCGTGTCGTGGAAGCCGGTAAAGGCAATTATGGATGCAGTGGTGAAGATCGACCACCGTCGTACGTTCCCGAAGTATTCGCAGGGCACGTTCGAGGGCTGGATGCGCAAGCAGCGCGAGCAGCAGGCCGCTTTCGAGCGTCAGGTTGCATTCTTCCACGGCTGTTATGTCAACTACAACAATCCGCCACTCGGCCAGGCGTTCGTCAAGGTGATGAACGCGCTCGGCTACGGTGTGCAGCTGCTCGATAAGGAGAAGTGCTGCGGTGTGGCGCTGATATCGAACGGCTTTGTGAAGCAGGCGCGCCGTCAGGCAAAGGTCAATATCGGCTCGATTCGTACGGCAGTCCTCGAGCGCAAGTTGCCTGTGCTGACTACGTCGTCGACCTGTACCTTCACACTGCGCGACGAGTATCCGCACCTGCTCGGTGTGGAGAATGGCGACGTGCGCGACAGCATCGAGCTGGCCGTGCGCTATATCTACCGTCTGCTCTCGTCGGGCGAGGCGAAGTTGCGCTTCCGCGAGGATGCTCCGAAGATTCGCGTGGCGTACCACACGCCGTGCCATATGGAGAAGCTCGGTTGGTCGTGCTACTCGATGGAGTTGCTGAAGATGATTCCGTCGGTGGAGTTGGTGCCGCTTGAGTCGCTTTGTTGCGGTATTGCAGGTACTTACGGCTTCAAGAAGGAGAACTACGCAACCTCGCAGGCAATCGGCGAGCCGCTCTTCCGCAAGATCGAGGAGTCGGGTTGCGACTATGTTTCGACCGACTGCGAGACCTGCAAGTGGCAGATCGAGATGTCGACATCGAAGAAGGTGTTGCATCCGTTGGAGATTCTCGCAAATTCATTAGCATAAACAATACAACTTATTGTATCGAGGAAGGTTGGGATGGAGAGAGGTATTCTCACTCCTAACAAACCGAGGAAAAAACTTCAACCAAATAACTACTAAAAGGGAGGGTGTGCTCGTCGACGAGCGCACCCTCCTCATATTTTTCATATATCTGTTGCCGAACTACTGCTCCTGCTCCGTTGTGGTCGGCCCCTCTGGCTCGGTCGGCGCGACGGATTGCTCGTCCGAGTCGATGCTCGGCTCAACGGTGTGGCTCTTTTCGATAAGCCGCTCCACGCGCTCGACCACCATTTCGGGGGTTATGGCGTGGATACAGCGGTAGTCGCCCGTCTTGCAGGGCTTATTGCCGTAGACCGAACAAGGTCGGCACGGAATCTCCTGCTGCAACACACCCTCCGCATCGCAACTATAGCCGAGGAAACCCAGTTCGGGGTGCGTTGCGCCCCAAATCGACACCACAGGCGTAGCGACCAACGCGCCGAGGTGCATCACCAGCGAGTCCATCGACACCACGCAGTCGAGGTGCGCGATGAGTGCGAGCTCCTCGCCGAGCGACACGCGGCCGGAGAGTGCCGTTACGTTCGGGTAGAGCGACTCCATCTTCTCGGCAAAGTGCTGCTCCTTGCCTCCGCCGCTATGGATGAACACGCGGTCGTAACGCTCGGCAAGCAGACGCACCGCCTCGCTGCGTAGCGGCTCGGGATAGGTCTTGCCGGCGTGTGCCGAGAATGGTGCAAAGCCAACCCAGGTGCCCGACTTCTCGCCCATCGGGCTCTCGAGTGCAGGGCGTTCGGTTACGGGTGCGGGGTTGTCGAAGGTGAAGCCCAGATGGCGGATGGCGTCGCAGTAGCGCACGACGGTATGCTTCAACGGCACGGCCTCGGAGGAGGAGTAGCCAAGTCGGAACCACTTCTCGATGCGCCCCTTGCGGATGAAGGCAACGCTGCGCCCCATCAGGCGCATTATCGTCGAGAAGAGTATCGAGCGCACCACGCCGTGCACATCGGCAACGGCATCAACGCCCGCACGGCGTGCCTCGCAGGCCAAGCGCCACATACCTCGCAGGCCTCGGTGGGTGGAGCGGGTGTCGACCTCCAAAATATCGACTCCGAGCCCCTCGAAGAGGGGACGGAACAGCGCACGCGTAGCGACGCTGATGCGTAGGTCGGGGTATTGTGCACGCAATGCTCTGATGGCGTGCGGTAACATTGCTACATCGCCCATAGCCGAGAGGCGTACGATGAGCAGGTGCTGCGGTGTTTTATTTGTTTCCTCCATAGAGTACCGGGTTAAGTGCCGGGTCGTTATACATCTTCATCTGTCGGTAGCTCGTCATCCGCTTACGCCCGCAGGCGATGTCGTCGATGAGCTCGTCGATTGCCATCGTGAGCTCCTCCCTCTGCGCGAGCAGCACGTCGAGCTTTTTGCGGCAGGTGTTGCGGTGATGCTCGGGTGCATCCTCGCGCATCGCCTCGTGGCGCATATGGTAGATCTTCAGCGCCAGAATCGAGAGTCGGTCGATGGCCCACGCCGGAGTCTCGGTGTTGAGCTTTGCATCCGCAGCCACGTCGACATCCTTATAGCGGTCGAGCAGATAGCGGTCGATCTGCTCCACGCTGTCGGTGCGCACCTGATTCGAGCGATCGATGCGACGCTTGATTTCGAGTGCCCTCGCGGGGTTGATTTGCGGGTCGCGGATGATGTCTTCGAGGTGCCACTGCACGGCATCCACCCAGCATTTCTCGTAGAGCAGCCACTCGAGCGAGCCCTCCGGAAAAGGATTCATCGTCGCTGTGTGGTCCACATCGTCAAAACGGTGATAGGTGTCGACAACGCGATCGAATATCGAATTTGCCCCTTTGGCCCCTGCCGTAAACATATAATTATAGAGTTTTTATGCTGATTTCTTGATAGAAATTTGTATCTTTGTCCTATGACAGCATGTAAACTCTATACAAAGATAATGCAAATTTTTCAAAAACCAATATCGACACTTCTGCTCCTGCTCTGCATTGTGGGCTCGGTCGGGGCACAGAGCCGACAGACGCGCGAGGAGTATATCGAGCGCTACAAGCAGATTGCCGTCGCACATATGGAGCGCTACGGCATTCCGGCAAGTATCACGATGGCGCAGGGTATCCTGGAGTCGGACAGCGGTAACAGCCGTCTGTCGAAGGAGTCGAACAACCACTTCGGCATCAAGTGCAAGAAGTCGTGGAAGGGCGACCGCGTCTACCACGACGACGATGCCAAGGGCGAGTGTTTCCGCGCCTATCCGTCGGTCGAGGCCTCGTATGCCGACCACGCCGAGTTCCTCGACTCGTCGCCGCGCTACGACTCGCTCTTTGCCTATCCGTCGAACGACTACCGCTCGTGGGCGCGCGGTCTGAAGGCGGCAGGATACGCTACGGCTCCCGACTATGCCGAGCGTCTGGTGGCAATCATCGAGCGATACAAGCTCCACCTGCTCGATCAGGAGGATGGCGACCGCGTCTACTCGTCGAGCCAAACCGCACAGGAGAATGCCGAGAAGTGGTTCGAGAAGTATAGCACCACGCCCGAGGGACAGAGCTCGTCGTCGGTCGACCCGTTCCGTGTAACGCTCTCCTCGCATAAGGGCTACAACGTCTACCGCACGAACCATACCTGCTACGTTCTGGCCAAGGAGGGCGACACCTACGCCTCGCTCGGTGCGGCGTTCCGCATCTCGGAGCGCACGCTGCGCAAGTTCAACGACGTGGCGAAGGGCGGCACGCTCTCGAAGGGCGACATCGTCTATATCGAGCGCAAGAAGTCGCATTGGGAGGGCAACGCCCTGCTGCACATTGTGCGTCGAGGCGAGACACTGCACTCGCTCTCGCAGTCGTTCGGTATCCGCGAACGCTCGCTGGCACGACTCAACTCGCTGCCGCGCGGTCGCGACTTTACTCACGGACAAACGATAAAACTCAGATAACACTATGACTACACAACCGTTACGCGAGAAGATTCTCTCGACGATTATCGAAAAATCGACGCTCAAACAGCGTGTGTTCGACAACACGTTCGGCGTGTTCAACCTCTTGAAGGATACGCTCTTCGAGATGGCATCCGAGATGGAGGATGCGTTGGAGGGCAAGCTCGACCGCCGTGTTCGTCTGGAGTACCGCGACCGAGGCAAGTTCGAGGCGCAGCTCCAGATTGCATCGGATATGCTCATATTCCGTATGCCGACCGACGTTTTCCAGTTCGATGCGAGCCATATCATTTGGCAGAATCAGTACGCACAGCAGGATCGTCGCAACGCCTACTGCGGCATCATCGAGATATACGACTTCCTGGCCGACTCGCTCAAGGAGAAGCGCTCGGCAGACGAGGGCTACCTCATCGGTCGCATCTTCATCAACCACGAGCGTATGTTCTTCGTCGAGGGCAAGCGCCAGACGGTGATGCGCGCGATGAACTTCGGCAAGGAGGAGATATCGCAGCAGCTGCTGATAACGGTGCTCGAGACGGCTATCAACTATGCGGTCAACTTCGACCTGCTCACTCCGCCGTACGAGCAGAACAAGCGCGTTACGCTCGAGCAGTTCAACACCAAGTTCGACTCGTCGACCTTCGTTACGGGTAAGCGTCTTAACTACGACTTCAATGTCGACGATATTTAGTGGGCGTATGATGCGACGATTGCTCTGCGCGGTGGCGACGCTCGTCATCGCTACGACGGCCTATGCCGGTGGTTCGTATGCCGATGTGGTGCGTACGAGACGTGCCGTTCGCGGTGTTTCGGGCCTGCGTCCGATGGCCGACGGCGACCACTATACGATTCTCAAAGGTCGCGCTGTGGTGCGATGTTCGTATGCCGACCGTAAGGATAGCGTCGAACTATTCCGCTCCTCGACCGACATTGCCGACTATGCGCTCTCGCCCGATGGAGGGTTGGCACTCTTTGCCGATGCTGCCTCCGTGAAGCGCATCTATCGCCACTCCTATACGGCCGACTACGCCCTTGCTACGCCTTCGCGTTGTGAGCCGATCTTATCGCAGGTGCGCGACGTACACTTCTCGCCCGATGGCGCCCGACTCGCCTACGCCAAGCAGAATAACCTCTACATCTACGACCTTGCAACGCGCCACTCGACGGCCATAACCTCGGATGGCGAGTGGAACTCGGTCATCAACGGCACGAGCGACTGGGTTTACGAGGAGGAGTACGGCTTCACTTGCGGCTACGCCTTCTCGCCCGACGGCGGACAGATTGCCTACCTGCGCTTCGACGAGAGCCGTGTGCCGATGTTCGAGATGATGCGCTACGACGCGACGCTCTATAACAAGGCCTATACGTTCAAATACCCGAAGGCGGGCGACGCTAACTCGCTCGTAGAGTTGTGGTTGTACGATGTGGCGACGGCCACCAAACGTAAGGTCGACGTGGGCCCCGAGGCGGATCAGTATATCTTCAACGTGGCGTGGACTCCGGCCGGCGAGCTCTACTTCTACCGCGTCAATCGTCTGCAAAACCTCTTCGAGGTGGTCTTGCAGCAGGCCGACGGCACGCAGAGAGTCATCTACCGCGAGTCGGCTCCGCAGTATGTCGAGCGTCCGAGCGCTTCGACCATCACCTTCATCGACGGCGAGCGTTTCATCGTGCGCGAGGAGACCACGACGGGTTGGATGCACCTCTATCTGCACAGCACGCGCAAGGGCCGCTTGTGCGCCATCACCGAGGGCGAATGGGAGGTTGCGGCGTTGGTGTCGGCTACCGACAAGCGGGTTTGCTACCTCTCGACCGAGCGTTCGCCTCTGCAGCGCGATCTCTACTCCGTACGCCTCAATGGTCGTGGTAAAGAGCGACTTACGACGGCTGACGGTTTTCATAACATTGCCTCTTCGGCGGGGATGAAGTATTACGTTTCGACCTTCTCTTCGGCCTCGACGCCGAACATCGTTACGGTGCATAAGGGCGACGGCAGCGTGATCGATACGCTCGTCGACTGCCGTGCGGCGGTTGCTGCTACGGGCAAGTGGTCGAAGCGCGAATTCCGCCAATTCACCACCGAGCGCGGCGACACGCTCAACTACTACATACAGCTCCCGCGCGACTTCTCGCCCGAGCGCACATATCCGGTCTTGCTCACGCAGTATTCGGGCCCCGGCTCGCAGTCGGTGCGCAACCGTTGGTCGCTCGATTGGGAGGATGCGCTGGTCGAGCACGGCTACATCGTCGCTTGTTGTGATGGTCGCGGTACGGGCTTCCGTGGCGAGCGCTTCAAGAAGTGTACCTATGCCGATCTGGGCCGCGCCGAGCGTGAGGATCAGATCTCGTTTGCACGCCACCTCGCGTCGCTCGCCTATGTCGATGCCGAGCGTATCGGTATCTACGGTTGGTCGTATGGCGGTTTTATGGCTCTCAACTGCGCTCTGCACGGCGACGGCCTCTTCCGTGTAGCGATTGCCGTTGCTCCGGTTACCTCGTGGCGCTACTACGATACGATCTACACCGAGATCTACAACGGCCTGCCACAGAGCAACCCGAAGGGCTACGACGATAACTCGCCGCTCTCGCACGCCGAGCGACTCTCGCCACGCACGCGCCTGCTTATTATGCACGGCACGGCCGACGATAACGTCCACTTCCAGAACACGATGGAGATGGCTCGCCGCCTGAACGCCGCCGGCAAGCAGTACGATATGATGGTCTATCCCGACCAGAACCACTCGATGCAGCCGTCGTGTACCTCTGTAGTGCGACAGAAGATGATTGATTATACGGTTTCCAACCTATAAGAAAAGTCGCCTAACACGGCTGCTTTGTCGTTATACTCACTCTCAAAGTGCTCATTTACGCTCGACCTTTAGGTATGTGAGTGTTGTGCCAAAACAATAAGGGGTTGTCCGCTGCGGACAACCCCTTACCTATCTATTACCCACGCGTACGCGCGCGCGAACTACTCGATCTCCCAATCGTAGCCGTCCTTGCGATCCTTGACGCGGATGCCGATAGCAGTCAATCGGTCGCGAATCTCGTCCGAGAGGGCCCAATTCTTCTCCTGCTTCGCCTTCATACGCATATCGAGCAACATCTCAACCAGCGGCGTAACCATATCCTTGCCACCCGTCGATGCCGCCTTCTCGTCGCGCAGACCGAGGATGTCGAACACCCAACGCTGCACGGTCGCACGCAGAAGCTCCAGATCCTCGGCAGTTGCCGTCTGTGTGCCCTCGGCGAGCGAGTTGAAGATACGCACCCAATCGAAGAGTGCCGAGATAACCATCGGCGAGTTCAGGTCGTCGGCCATAGCCGCAGCGCAACGCTCCTCGAGCTCGGCAGCCGCGATGGTCGATGCAGCCGACGGCTTTGCCTTGCCGAGTGCCTCGATACCCTTCATCAGTCGGTCGAGTCCCTTCTCGGCTGCCTGCAAAGCGTCGTTCGAGAAGTCGAGCGTCGAGCGGTAGTGTGCCTGAAGGATGAAGAAGCGCACGGTCATCGGCGAGTATGGCTGCACGAGCGCCTCGTGCGAGCCGTCGAACATCTGCTCCAGCGTGATGAAGTTGTTGTACGACTTACCCATCTTCTTGCCGTTGATGGTAATCATATTGTTGTGCACCCAGTAGCGAGCCGAGTCGTGGCCGAGTGCGGCGGTCGACTGCGCGATCTCGCACTCGTGGTGAGGGAACATCAAGTCCATACCGCCACCGTGGATGTCAAAACGCTCACCCAAATACTTGGTACTCATTGCCGAACACTCCATGTGCCAGCCCGGAAAACCGTCGCTCCAAGGCGATGGCCAACGCATAATGTGCTCCGGCGAGGCCTTCTTCCAGAGGGCAAAGTCGTACGAGTGCTGCTTGTCCTCCTGACCGTCCAAGCGGCGCGTGTCGGTAACGATGTCGTCGAGGTTGCGGCCCGACAGACAGCCGTAGTGGTGCTGTGCGTTATACTTCTCGACATCGAAATATATCGAGCCGTTGCTCTCATACGCGAAGCCTGCGTCGATGATGCGGCGCACGAAATCGATCTGCTCGATGATGTGGCCCGAGGCGTGTGGCTCGATCGACGGCGAGAGTACGCCGAGCATATCCATATACTTGTGGTAGCGCTCCGTGTAGTAGTGTGCCACCTCCATCGGCTCCAACTGCTCGAGGCGTGCCTTCTTTGCAATCTTATCCTCGCCCTCGTCGGCATCGTGCTCGAGGTGGCCTACATCGGTGATGTTGCGGACGTAGCGCACCTTGTAGCCCTCGGCCTTCAGGTAACGGAACAGCAGGTCGAAGGTGATTGCCGGACGGGTGTGTCCCAAATGCGGATCGCCATATACGGTAGGGCCGCAGACGTACATACCGACGTGCGACGGATTCAGCGGCTCGAACGTCTCCTTGCGACGTGTGAGCGTGTTGTAGAGTACGAGTTTGCTCTTCTCCATATCGTTTGTTTTCGTTTATTTGTTTTCTTTCGGGTTAGTTATTCTGTTCGGTCGCCTGCGCTGCTGCAGCTGCTGCGGCCGCCTTCTCCTCCTCGGTGAGTATCAGGTCTTTATCCTCGGCACCGAACGAGCGGTAGTATTCGTTGAAACTCTTCACCACCTCGTTTCGGTCGGCGTATGCCGCCAGGTAGTAGAGTTGCGAGAGCTCGTCGAGCTTCTCGTCGATGATGTCGGCCACCATATCTCCGTACAAGCCATCGAACTGCAGGTAGTACTCCACGTAGTCGATGAGCGTGTCGGCGTAGGCCAACAGCAGAGCGTCGCCCTTCTCCACCGCACCAATTGCGTAGTACGCCTCGAGGAACGGATAGGTGTTCGCCTCGCTGAAGCGTATCTGCGTAGGTGGCAGCACCTCCAAACCGCGATCGAGCAGCTCCTCGGCACGCGCGTAGTTCTCCTGCTTGATGTACTCCTTCGCCACGCGAGCAAATGCCTCACGCGCACGCGACACCATCAGGTTGTACTGCGTGAACGAGTCGACATACACGCGCGGATCACGCAGATTGCCGTATCGCATACGGTTCATCAGCATATCGTAGGCGTAGTCGGCATCGATGCGGCCGATGTCCCACGAGTTTTTGTACGGCGTGAGGATTGGCACCAGACGGTAGCTGTAGCCGTCGAACTGAAGGTAGTCGACAAGGCCGAAGTTTTGCAGGATGTAGACCTGCGTGAAGTATATCGGGCGCTTCCAGTCGAAGTGCGCGAGCATATCGAGCAACATCAGCTCCGAACGCGACATCGAGCTCTTGCGCAGGTCGATATATACCGTATCGACCATCAGATGGCGGTCGCTCTCCTTGACGATGCCCGACGCGATGGCTGCATCCTTGTCTACCGGCAGGGCCAGACGCTTGGTCGGCATATAGTCGCTTGGCTCGCCAAAGCCGACGTCGATCTTGGTGCGTGGATCGTTGCTGCGGACAAACTCCATTGCCTCCTTGATATCGACCGGACGGTCGATCTTCGAGTTGATTGGAATCCAATCGTTTACGAACGTATACTTGCTTCTCGGCAGCGAGAACGGAATACCATCCGCCGCGTTCGCCTTACACTTCATCTCGTCGACATACCACTCACCATCCAGGTACGACGAGTTCATAATGCGCACATCGGTACGCACGCCGTCCACCTCCTGATTGAACCACAGCGGGAAGGTGTCGTTGTCGCCATAGTTGACGATAATCGGACTGACGCCCTCCTTCTCGACAATCGAGGTGAGGTAGTTGTAGCCCACGTCGCGCGCCATCGAGCGGTGCGAACGGTCGTGGTCGTCCCAGTTCTCGGCGCAGAGTATGCCCGGAATGACGAGTCCGATGAGCGTCGCAGCGACGGCCACCGCGCGGTTATTGCGGCGTGTCAGGTAGCACAAGCCGTCGAAGAGTGCCAACACGCCCAGACCTATCCACATCGAGAAGGCGTAGAACGAGCCGGCATAGACGTAGTCGCGTTCGCGCACCTCGCCAGGCGACGAGTTGAAGTATACGACCAGCGCTATACCCATCATCACGAACAACCACATCACGATTGTGAAGTTGCGCGGGTCGCGGTTGAGCTGATAGATCAGGCCGAGGATTCCTAGCAGGAACGGCAGGAAGTAGTAGGTGTTGCGGGCGCGATTCTCCTCCATCTCGCGTGGCAGACCATCCTGCGGGCCGAGATAGATTTCGTCGATAAACTTGATGCCCGAGAGCCAGTTGCCGTTGGTAATCGTTACCGATGTCGGCTGTATATCGTCCTGACGACCGACGAAATTCCACAGGAAATATCGCCAGTACATATATTTCAGCTGGTAGTTGAGGAAGAAGAACAGATTCTCGGCGAAGGTCGGCTCGACAACCGTAATCGGGCCGCTGCCATCGTCGTAGACCACCTCGCGACCGAAGTCCTGCATCTCGGCACGCATCGGACGGCCCGTCTCATCGCGCACGATGTTGCCATCCTTGTCGCGTACGAAGTCCATCTTCGTACGGTATGCTGCCCAGGTGCTGTATTCGTGCTCCTTCTTCAGGTAGTTCCACATACGAGGGAAGAGGTGCATAAACTGCGACGGATAGACATACTCGTCGACCGTCGTCAGGTGGCGATACTGCTTCTCCTCGGGGTTGTAGTTGTAGAAGCTCTTCTCCGTATAGCTCTCAATCGGTGCGGCATACGATGCGCCGTAGATGAGCGGACGGTTGCCGTATTGGTCGCGGTTGAGCACCGAGAGCAGTGCGCTCGGATTGTTCGGATTGTTGGAGTTCATCGGCGGGTTGACCGACGCACGGATGGTTACCGATGCGTAGGACGAGAAGCCGAGCATAATCATCGTAATTGACACTGCTACGAGATTCCACAGACGGTAACCGCGTGAGTGTGTGAAGTATATCGCCCAGCCAAGCGCAGCGAACATCACTGCGACAAAGACGATGATACCCGTATTGACCGGCAGCGAGAGCGTGTTGACGAAGAATACGTCGACCAGCGAGCCGATATATACCGTGTAGGGGATGATGATGCCGTTGATGATGAGCAGGATAGCTCCCGCGATGAGTGTTACGCAGACCACGCCTTTGAGTGTAACTCGCTCGTAGCGACGGAAATAGAAGATGAACACCAGCGCCGGAATCGTGAGCAGGTTGAGGATATGTACGCCGATCGACAAGCCCATCAGGTAGGCAATCAGCACAATCCAACGCATCGCGTGCGGCTCGTCGGCCTGCTCCTCCCATTTTAGCATCAGCCATACGACGAGTGCCGTGAACATCGACGAGAGGGCATAGACCTCGCCCTCGACAGCCGAGAACCAGAACGTGTCGGTGAAGGTGTAGCCGAGCGCACCTACCACGCCCGCGCCAAGTACGGCGATAGCGTTTGCCTCGGTGAGCGGCTTGCCTTCGCGAGTGTAGAGGCGGCGTGCGATATGGGTGATGGTCCAGAATAGGAACAGGATGCAGAATGCGCTGGCGATGCCGTTCATTGCGTTGACCATATGCGGCACATAGTGTGTCGATGGTGCAAAGAGCGTTGCGATACGCGCCAGCAACATAAAGAGCGGTGCTCCCGGTGGGTGGCCGACCTCGAGTTTATACGATGTTGCAACAAACTCCGAACAGTCCCACAAGCTCGACGATGGCTCCATCGTGAGCAGGTAGACGAGCGTCGCTATGGCGAATACCACCCATCCGGTCAGAGTGTTCCAACGCTTGAATTTTTGAAGTTCCATAGATATATTTACCTCTATTTATATACGTATTAACGGACAAAGTTAAAAAAACTTATTGAGATTATCGTTTTATTTTTCGGAATAGTGCGTTTTCTCGTCCAAATGGACGATTTTTTACGCTGTGCGCACCGCCCATTTCGCGGGTGAAAATCCTCGTTTTTGTCCATTTTTGATGGTTTTATACCTTGGAAACAGACGAATTTCGCCCCTAAATAGAGAATTTCACCCCTAAATACGGGTTTTTGTACCTAACGAGGGCTCTTCACACCATTTTTTTTGAAGTGAAAAAATCAACTCCCATATTTGCGTTCGAAATCGTGAGCGCGATTTCAGGAAAAATCGTTTTCGCCATAGATTTCGAACATTGAGCGCGAGTGAATGATTAAGTGATGAGAGATTGAGCCGGTGTTCGAAATCGTAGGCGAGATTCTTCTGCCGCACGGATGCGGCACAGCTCCGACCGAGGAGTGTCGGGGTGTTCAGGTTTTTGGATTTCCACTTCGAGAGAAGGGTTATCATAGTAATAATGTGTGTGTGGTCGGTGCGAGCTCCTTTCTGGGGTTCGCGCCGATGTTTTTGTGCAGTTCCGAGCATCCCACACAGCCCTTACCCGAGCGTTGCTGATTGCGGATGGACGAACACGCCCAAAAAATGCACAAAAAATGCGCACAAAAAACGCACAAAAAACGCACAAAAAAAAGATTGCCCGCACTACTCGGACAATCTCTTCTTCAGACCGCGCTCCTCGGCAAGCCGTTCGAGCATTGCGTGAGCCGGCTCGTATTCGTTCGGAATCTCGCCATCGAGAATCGCATTTTTTATCAACTCCTTAATCTCGCCGATAGCACTGCACGGCGGGATATCGTATTCGCGCATAATCATATCGCCCGTAACAGGCGGCTGGAAGTTGCGGATGCGGTCGCGCTCCCCCAGGTCGCGCATCTTCTCGCGCACCAGGGCAAAGTTGTCGAGGAAGCGCTTCACCTTCTCCTCGATGCCCGAGGTGATGTCCGCCTCGCAGAGCAACATCAGCTTCTCCACATCGTCGCCCGCCTCGAAGAGCAGACGGCGCACCGCAGAGTCGGTAACGATATCCTCGGCCAGAATTATCGGACGCAGGTGGAGAAAGACCATCTTGCGCACGAATCGCATCGGCTCGCCGAGCGGCAGTTTGAGTCGCTTGAAGATATCGGGCACCATCTTCGAGCCGAGCACCTCGTGGCCGTGGAACGACCAACCCGTGCGCGGGTCGTACGACTTGGTTTGCGGTTTTGCGATGTCGTGCAGCACCGCCGCCCATCGCAGCCATAGGTCGTCGCTGCGACGTGCCACGTTGTCGAGCACCTTGAGCGTATGCTTGAAGTTGTCCTTATGTGCGTGGTTGCCTCGGCGCTCCACTCCGCAGAGTCGGTGCAGCTCGGGGAATATCAGCTCCAACAGACCGGTGAGTTCCAACAGCTCGAGACCGATCGACGGCACGGGCGAAGCGATGATTTTATTGAGCTCGGTGATGATGCGCTCCATCGACACGATGGAGATTCGGTGGCGGTTGCGACGAATCGCCTCGAAGGTCTCGTCCTCGAGGTCGAAGCCGAGCTGTGAGGCAAATCGGATACCGCGCATCATTCGCAGCGGATCGTCCGAGAAGGTTATGTCGGGGTCGCACGGCGTGCGGATTATGCAATCTTCGAGATCGTACATTCCGTCGAACGGATCGACCAGCTCACCGAATGTGTCGCCGTTGAGCGACCACGCCATTGCGTTGATTGTGAAATCTCTGCGACGTTGGTCATCCTCGATGGTGCCATCCTCGACGTGGGGTTTTCGCGAGTCGGGCGAGTAGGACTCCTTGCGTGCTCCGACGAACTCTACCTCCAGACCGTCGGCGTGCAGCATCGCTGTTCCGAAATGTCTGAAAACAGACACTTTCGTACGCAACTCTCGGCCGAGTGCCTCCGCCATCTCAATACCGCTGCCAACCACCACAACGTCGATGTCCGTACACTTGCGGCGCAGGTAGTAGTCGCGAACGTAGCCACCGATGACAAAGCACTGCACGCCTCGCTCGTCGGCAAGGCGCGAGATACGCTTGAAAATCGGTAACGACAACGGATTCTTCGACTCTTCCACGTTAATCTTGTTTTGGGATGGTACACTCGCGGCGGTACATCTGCACCGTGTTCTCGAGTCCGTAGTAGAGCGCATCGCTGATGAGCGCGTGGCCGATCGACACCTCGTCGCACCACGGAATGCGCTCGACAAAGTAGCGCAGATTCTCGAGCGAGAGGTCGTGGCCGGCATTCAGCCCCAGACCGCACTCGCGAGCCGCCTCTGCAGCAGCAACATACGGTGCGATTGCCTCCTCGCGGCCGAGCGGATACTCACGAGCGTATGCCTCGGTGTAGAGCTCCACACGGTCGGCACCGCACGCCTTCGCTCCGCGTACCATCTCCGGTACGGGATCGACGAAAATCGAGGTGCGAATGCCGAGCGCACGGAAGCGCGCACACATCTCGGTCAGGAACTCGCGGTTGGCGATGGTGTCCCAGCCGGCATTCGAGGTGATTGCGTCGGGCGCATCGGGCACAAGGGTTACCTGTGCAGGGCGCACTTCGCACACCAGATCGACGAACGAATCTATGGGGTTGCCCTCGATGTTGAGTTCGGTGCGGATGGTCTGCTTGAGCTCGCGCACATCCGAATAACGGATGTGGCGTGCGTCGGGACGCGGGTGAACGGTGATTCCGTCGGCGCCGAAACCCTCGATTGCGGTTGCCGCCTTGACCACATCGGGCATATTGCCGCCGCGCGAGTTGCGGATTACGGCAATCTTATTTATATTTACGCTCAGTTTTGTCATAAAATGGTTATATTTGCATTCACAAAACGATAGTTCGGGCAAGTGAGCCCGTTAGTCGTGGTAAAGTTACACATTTTTCTTGAAGAACAAGTGATGAAAATCATTCTTTTTTCGCGCCCAAAGGGTTTTAATCATTCGAGCAACGATATAGCGGAGATTTTTTCCGCCATCGAGCGCCACGGTTTCGAGTATATGGTCAACGAGGAGTTTGCCGATTTCATCACCTCGCTCACGGGCCGTCAGATTCCTGCCGAGTGTCGCTACGGCGAGTCGGTCGGCGAGTCGTCGGGCTCGGCAGTGATGGTGTGCTACGGTGGCGACGGAACGCTGCTCGACGGTGTGCATCGCCTCGGCGGGTGCGACGTTCCGGTGGTGGGTATCAACTCGGGACGCCTTGGCTTTCTGGCACTTGCACCGCGTAGCGAGATTGCAAAGGTGTTCGACGACATCGCTTCGGGCAAGCTGCGCGTCGAGCGTCGTGCGATGCTCTGTGCCGAGGGCGAGTTCGATGGTCGGGAGCAGTCGATCTACGCGCTCAACGAGGTCTCGGTGCAGCGTCTGGGTGCTACGATGACATCGGTCGAGACCTATATCGACGACCAGTACACCTCGACCTGTGCGGGCGACGGAGTGATTGTTGCCACGCCGACCGGCTCGACGGCCTATTCGCTCAGCGCCGGTGGTCCGATTGTCGCCCCATCGTGCCGCTGTATGGTGCTTACGCCGCTCTCGCCGCACAACCTCACGATGCGACCTATCGTGATGGGCGAGCAGAGCCGTATCGAACTGCTCATCCGCACGCGAAACAATGTCGCCTCGATTTCGGCCGACAACCGTACCTTCGAGGTGAGGGATGGCGCGAAAGTTCGCATCAAAATCGCAGAAAGATACATCTCTTTGGCCGTGCCGCACAATATTTCGTTCTACGATACGTTACGCAATAAGATGATGTGGGGCGTCGATATTCGGTAGTAAAAAACTACGTTTTTAGCATATTCGGCGCGAATTGACGATTATTTCGGAAAAAAGTAATATATTTGCGAGTTATATGGAGACAAAAGAGCGCATACCGCACCACGTTGCTATCATTATGGACGGCAACGGACGCTGGGCAAAGAGCCACGGCAAGGAGCGTTATGAGGGACATATCGAGGGGGTGCAGTCGGTCAGAGAGTGCATCAAAGCGGCAAGCCGATGTGGCGTGCGCTACCTCACGCTGTATGCCTTCTCGACCGAGAATTGGGGCCGTCCGCAGGAGGAGGTTGATGCGCTGATGGAGCTCTTTTGCAAGAGTGTGATGGCGGAGACGCCAGAGCTCGTTGCACAGGGTGTCGAGGTTCGTTTCATCGGTCGTCGCGACCGCTTTTCGGAGAGGGTGCGTGAGCATCTGTTGCGTATCGAGGGCGATACGGCGGGAGGCAGTGTACTGACGCTCGTTTTGGCGTTCGACTACTCGTCGCGCGACGAGGTGGTGAGTGCCGTACGCGCGCTCGCGGAGCGTGTGGCAGCAGGGGAGTTGAAGCCGCAGGAGATTGACGAGCAGACGATTGCCGACTCGCTCTACACGGCGGGGATTCCCGATCCGGACTTTATTATCCGCACAAGCGGCGAGTGCCGTTTGAGTAATTTTTTGTTGTGGCAGGCATCGTACGCCGAGATGTATTTCCCGTCGACGATGTGGCCCGACTTCAGAGGTGAAGAGTTTGATAGGGCTATGGAGGTCTACGCACAGCGCGACCGCCGATACGGTAAGTTGTAGCCCGACACACAATAGAGAGTAAAAACAGTTATCGAATGAGACTATTAGTTAGAGTATTTTTGTTTGCTGTGGCAATGGTGATGTTGTCGCAGACAGAGATATTTGCCCAAACTACCGAGCAGCCGGCCAAGCAGAGTGCCGATTCGAAGAGTGCAAAAGCGGCAGAGAAGGAGCAGCAGCGCGAGGAGCGTCGCAAGGCGCGTGAGGAGTTGCGCGAGCAGTTGCGCCAAAGTGCCAACCGCCCGATGACTCGTCCGAGCGGTCCGGTTACTATCACCGAGAATCCGGACGACGGATTTGTGATGCCGCAGGGTGCCGACTACCTTTCGGAGAAGGATCGCCGCCTGTACTATCTGCGCAACGTGAACATTCATGGCGTAAAGTACCTCAACCACGATATTTTGCGTTCGGCATCGGGCCTGGTGCCGGGCGATTCGGTCTATCTGCCGGGCTCGTTTGTGCAGAATGCGGCCAACCGCTTGTGGATGCAGCGCTACTTCTCGGATATCCAGATTGGTGCGACGATCGATGGCGACAGCGTCGACTTGGAGGTTATGCTCACCGAGCGTCCGCGAGTAATCAACTGGGCGATTACGGGTGTGCCGAAGACCAAGGCGGCCGACCTGATTACGGAGCTCAAGCTCAAGCGTGGCCACGAGCTCTCGGACTACGTTCTCGATAAGAATATCAAGCTCATCAAGGAGCACTTCAGCGATAAGGGTTTCCGTAACTGCGAGGTTGAGCCGAAGGTCGAGAGCGACACGGTCATCAAGCAGGGTGTGAACGTAACGTTCAACGTGACGAAGAACGCCCGCGTGCGTGTTGGCGAGATCACCTTCTCGGGCAACGCGTCGTTCAAGGAGAGCCGTCTGCGCCGTACCTTCAAGAAGACTCACAAGCCGAGCATTATGTTCTGGCAGAATACCAAGTACAACGAGGCGGATTATGCCGAGGATAAGGAGTTGCTCATCGACTTCTATAACTCGCGCGGTTTCCGTAATGCAAATGTCATCTCCGACTCGGTGTACCGCATCGACGACAAGCGCCTCGGTATCCATATCAACGTCGAGGAGGGCAACAAGTATTACGTTCGCAATGTAACGTGGGTTGGTAATGCCCGCTACGAGACCGACTACCTGAAGCAGATTCTCTCGGTTAAGAAGGGCGATGTCTACGACAAGAAGTCGATTCACAAGCGTCTGGGTATCGGCAAGGAGCAGAATCCGGACGATATGTCGATCCTCACGCTCTACCAGAACGAGGGTTACCTCACCTCGCAAATCGAGCCGGCGGAGACCATCATCGGCACCGACTCGCTCGACATCGAGATTAAGGTATTCGAGGGTAAGCAGTTTACGATCAACAACGTAGGCATTTCGGGTAATATGCGTGTCGACGACGAGGTTATTCGTCGCGAGCTCTACACCCGTCCGGGCGAGCTCTACAACCGCAGCTTGCTGATGCAGACCATCCGTACGCTTGCCGGTATGCAGCACTTCAACGAGGAGGCGATTATGCCGGATATCAAGATTGTGCCTGGCGCAACCGACTTGGTCGACATCAACTGGCCGCTCGAGGAGAAGGCATCCGACCAGTTCAACGTCGCAGCAGGTTGGGGTTCGGGTACGTTCGTAGGTTCGATCGGTATCACGCTCAACAACCTCTCGATTCGCAACTTCTTCAAGAAGAACGCTTGGAGACCGTACCCGATGGGACAGAATCAGCGTCTCTCGATCTCGGGCCAGACCAACGGTACATACTATAAGGCACTCTCGCTGAGCTTCTCCGACCCTTGGTTGGGCGGTAAGAAGCCGAACTCGCTCTCGATTTCGGGCCACCTCTCCGAGACCAACGACGCATACTATGTATGGCAGACGCCGACGACCTACTTCCGTTCGTACGGTTTGGCAATCGGCCTCGGTAAGCGTCTCTCGTGGCCGGATCCATACTTCACGTTCTACGGCGAGTTGGCATACCAGCACTATGGCTTGAAGGGCTACGAGTCGTTCGTGATGGCAAACGGTAAGGCGAATATGGTGTCGCTCCGATTGGTGCTCTCGCGTAACTCGACCGACCAGCCAATCTATCCGCGTCGTGGTTCGGATATCTCGCTCTCGGTGCAGGCAACTCCTCCGTTCTCGGCTTGGGATGGCAAGGATTACAGCGATCCGAAGATGAGCGAGCAGACTCGCTATCGCTGGATCGAGTTCCATAAGTGGCACTTCAAGGCACAGTGGTTCCAGGCCCTCACCCGCAACAACAACCTCGTGTTGATGGTCAAGGCGGAGATGGGATTCCTCGGACACTATAATAAAAATAAGGTATCGCCGTTCGAGCGTTTCCAGGTCGGTGGCGACGGTATGACGGGATACAACATCTACGGTGTGGATATCATCTCGCTGCGTGGTTACGAGGATGGCGACCTCGATCCGGTAACGACCAAGTACTCGGTGGCCTACAACAAGTATACGTTGGAGTTGCGCTATCCGGTGATCCTCAAACCGTCGTCGCAAATCTATGTGCTCGGCTTCCTCGAGGCAGGTAACGGTTTTGCATCGTGGAAGGACTTCTCGCCATTCAAGGTGAAGCGTTCGGCGGGTCTCGGCGTACGACTCTATCTGCCAATCGTCGGTATGCTCGGTGTCGATTGGGGTTGGGGCTTCGATGCTCCGGCAGGCCAGACCAAGCGTAGCGGTAGCCAGTTCCACTTCGTCCTCGGTCAGAGCTTCTAACCCTCCGGCGGCATAAGTTCTGGCAGTATATTTGAGAGGTGGAGTAGCGAGAAAGATAGGGATAACGACTAAAACTTTTGAGAATATGAAACGAATTATAGCAATCCTGGCCCTGGTGCTTTTCTGTGCGGGCAGTGCATTTGCACAGAAGTATATCGTAGTTGATAGCGAGAAGATTTTCAAGTCGCTCGACGAGTATAACGCGGCACTCACGTCGCTCGATACGCTTGCCAAGGAGTATCAGCAGGCGGTCGATGCCAAGTATAAGGAGGTGGAGTCGCTCTACAACACCTACGTTGCACAGAAGGCGTCGCTTGCGGCCTCGACTCGCACGCAGTACGAGCAGACGATTCTCGCCAAGGAGAAGGCGGCTGCCGAGTATCAGGAGTCGATTTTCGGTAACGATGGTGTGCTGATGAAGCGCCGCATCGAGCTCATCCAGCCAATCCAGAGTCGCGTCTTTGCGGCCATCGATAAGTATGCCCGCGAGCAGTCGTGCGACCTTGTGCTCGACTCGGCCTCGAATGCGACGATGCTCTACTGCTCGCCTGCGGTAAACCACACCGAGCAGATTATCGCGCTGTTGAAGAAATAATTGTAAAACAAATAATAGATCGAAAAAAGAAGTATGAAAAAGATTATCAAACTAACCCTTGTGCTTGCATTGGTTTTGAGCACAACCACGCTCTACGCGCAGAAACTCGCACGCGTAAATAAGTCGGAGATCTTCGCTGTAATGCCGGAGACCAAAGAGATGCAGACCAACCTCGAGTCGTTCGGTAAGGATTTGCAGGATCAGTTGGAGCAGATTCAGGTAGAGTTCAACACTCGCTACGCCGAGTTCCAGAAGAATCAGGCAACGTTGGCGGAGTCGATCAAGCAGATGAAGGCACAGGAGTTGGAGCAGTTGCAGCAGCGCTACACCGAGTTCCAGCGTATCGCACAGGAGGATTTCCAGAAGAAGCAGGCCGAGTTGGCGCAGCCAATCGAGCAGAAACTCAACGATGCGATTGCAAAGGTTGCAAAGGCAGGTGGCTACGTAGCAGTATTTGATACGGGTATCCCTACTCTTGCATACTACGACACGACGTTGCTCACCGATCTCGCTTCGGCAGTCAAGAAGGAGTTGGGCATTGCCGAGACCGCTACCCCTGCACCGGCTAAATAGTCGTCCGCGCGGTAAGCGATAACAGACGAAAAACGGGTTGAGTCCTTTGGAGGATTCAACCCGTTTTTCATTGTTTGTATACTGCTCTGCAGCGCTACTCGAGCACGATTTCGGCCACCATAAAGTAGTGATCCGACGGATACATTCCGTTGCGCGACTCGGTGAGAATCTCGCACGAGAGGGCGCGTGCTGCGCCTCGCGTGAGGATGTAGTCGATACGGCCGTGCGTAGGTTTCGGCTCACGATTCGGGCCGAGGAAGGCGTGGGCCGTGTAGCCGAACTCCTTACCCTCGTGCAACTCGTCGTACGCATCGTGCCAGCCGCCCTCGACGAAGGCACGCACCTGCGGCTCGTGCTTCTTCGAGTTGAAGTCGGCGCAGATAATCTGCGGGAACGACTCGGCGTACTGCGCCGCCTCGCGGATGACGAGCTTTGCCTGCTGGAGCTTTGCCTCCTGCACCTTGTGGTCGAGGTGGATATCCATCAGTCGCAATTCGCGGCCCGTCTTGCGATCCTTCACGCGCACCCAGTTGCAGTGGCGCGCACGATTGGTGCCCCACGAGATACTGCCGCCAATGACGGGATCCTCGGAGAGCCAATAGCAGCCGGCCGAGATGAGCTCGTAGCGGTCGCGGCGGAAGAAGATGACGTTCTTGCCAATGAGGTGGTAGCCTTCGGTGTAGGGATCCATCTCGGGGCCCTCGAAACCAAAGGCAACATACTCCTTGAGTTGCTCGCGGCAGTAGGCGTACGAGTCGTAGATAACCTCCTGCATCATCACCACATCGGGCTTCTGGCGTCGAATCACATCGATCATATACGCTTTGCGGTCGTCCCAACGACGGCCCTCAACCTCGTCGGCCGGAAGTCCCGTAATGCGGATGTTGCAACTCATCACGCGGTGCACCGGCGCAGTCGGGCGCTTGGCCTCGACCGCACCAAATGCAACGAGCGTGAGCAGAAGTGAAAGTATCGCTCTCATCTGCTGTATCTCTTTCGGGGATTAACGCAAGTAGCCGCCGTTCTCGATGAGCTGCTGCTGAACGCGCTTGATGTCGACCTGCGATGGAAGTACACCATCCTCGAGCGCTACGCGAGCGGCAACACCAGCTGCCTCGCCCATAGCCATAACGGTCGACATTACGCGGGTTGCTGCCATCGCGCCGTGATCCATCGACGAGCAACGACCTGCAACGAGCAAGCCCTCGATCTTCGCAGGAACGAGCGTGCTGTATGGGATGTCGTACGAACCCTTACCGTAGATGAGCGTACAGTCGCCGCCCTCCTCGTGGTGAAGGTCGATAGGGTAGCTTGCCACGCAGATTGCGTCGTCGAAGCGGCGTGCCTCGAGCAAATCCTCGCTGGTCATCACATACTTACCTACGATAACGCGAGTCTCGCGGATGCCGGTGAACGGCGGAACGGTCTCAATCCAAGCGTTCTCGAAGCCTGGGATGTACTCGATCAGGTAGCGAGCCACGTCGTACATCTGGCGACGGCACTCGCGCTCGGCGTTCGTATAGCTTACCGGATCGGTCGCATCGCCACCCGATACGCGAGTCATATTTACCCACAACTCGTCGTCCTTCAAACCGGTCATAAAGATCGTACGCGCTACGGTGATGTTGAAACCGCGCTCGCGTGCCTCGCTGAGCTGATCGCGGTAGCCAACCATCGTGAAGTTACCCTCGCGGAACTGCTCCGGTGGCATAATATCCATACCATACTTGTCCGAGTGGTTAACTACGTTGTCGCGCACCTGTGCGATATCCACACCGCGCATCGAGAACATCAGCGTCGGTGGCTGCATACGACCGCGATCGTCGCCCTTCGTACACTCGACACCTGCGCGGAACGCAACGTCGCCGTCGCCCGAGCAGTCGATTACGGTCTTTGCGAGAATCGCCTCACGACCGGCCTTGCTCTCGATGATTACGCCCGTTACCTTGCCGTCCTCGACAAGCGTGTCAACCACGTTAACGTACATCAGCACCTCAACACCTGCCTCGTCCATAATCTCCCAGGCGAGTGTCTTTACTGCCTCCGGATCGACCATCGTCAGCGAGATGTGCAGCTTGCAACGCTTGTGGCCGGTTGCCTGACCGCGCTCCTGTAGACGCTCTACGAAGCGGCCCGTAGCACCCTTTATAATCTGGTTACCCTCGGCGTCGAGCATCGAGAGAATCGGCAGACCGAGAATCAGGTTACCACCGAGGAAACCACGCTGCTCGAGCAACATAACCTTCGTTTTACCACCCTTTGCAGCCGCCTCGGCAGCCATCAGTCCGGCAGGGCCTGCACCTACGACCAGGACATCTACTTCGGCACGTACGTTAATCTCGCGTGCCGGCTCTAAATAAGTCTTCATATCTCTTATTTCAGTTTTTAATTATTCACCCAAATATGCGCCATTCTCGAGCAGCGCAGTCTGTACCTTCTTAACATCCACCTGCGAAGGGAGCACGCCATCGGCGAGTGCTACGCGAGCGGCAACACCGGCTGCCTCGCCCAACGCCATACAGGTCGACATTACGCGCGTTGCAGCCATCGCCTCGTGATCCATCGACGAGCAGCGTCCCGCTACGAGCAGGCCCTCGATGTGCTGTGGCACCAATACGCCGTACGGAATATCGTACGCGTCCTCGCAGAAGAGCATCGTGCAGTCGCCACCCTCTGCGTGGTGGATATCAACCGGATAGCCCGCAACAGCAATCACGTCGTCGAACGACTTCTGGTGCAGGATGTCCTGCGCCGTCATCACATACTTACCTACGATTACGCGGCTCTCGCGGATGCCGAGGAACGCAGCCGAACGCTCGATCCACGCCGACTCGAAGCCCGGAACAAAGTTCTTCAGGTAGTCGGTTACCTCGTACATCTGGCGACGTGCGTCGTGCTCGCCACGCGTATAGCTTGCCGGATCGGTCGAGTCGATACCGTTCACACGAGTCATATTTACCCAGATCTCGTCGTCGTTCAGACCGGTGATGAGGATCGTACGCGCTACGGGTACCTTGTAGCCCTGCTTCTGTGCCTCGAGGATGCAACCGCGCAGACCTACGGTGATGAACTTGCCCTCGCGGAACTGCGATGGCGGCATTACGTCCATATCGTACTTCTCCGGCTCGTTGCAGATTGCGTCGCGCAGCTTCTGCATCTCCACGCCGCGCATCAGGTACATCAGCGTCGGTGGCTGCATACCGCCCTTCTCGTCGCCCTTGTTGCACTCAACGCCTGCGCGGAAAGCAACGTCGCCGTCGCCCGTACAGTCGATGATGGTCTTGGCAAGAATCACCTCGCGGCCCGCCTTGCTCTCGATGATTACGCCCTTCACCTTGCCATCCTCGACAATCGTGTCGGTTACGAATACATAGAGCAATACCTCGACGCCTGCGTCGTCCATCACATCCCAAGCGGTGGTCTTTGCCTGATCGGGATCGATAATCGTGAGCGACATATGGTTCTTGCACGGCTTATGCTCGCTTGCAGCACCCTTTGCCCACATACGGTCGATGAAGCGCTGTGCGCCACCCTTTACGACCTGATTGCCCTTCGGGCCGAGGAACGAGAGGATCGGAAGACCGATGGTGAGGTTTCCGCCCAGGTAGCCACGCTGCTCGAGGAGCATTACTTTCAACGATTTGTCCTGCGCTGCTGCCTCGGCTGCCATCAAACCGGCAGGGCCTGCGCCTACGACCAGAACATCCACTTCAGCACGCACTTTGAGTTCGCGTGCAGGTTCTTTAATGGTTTTCATTTGTGTTTTGTGTTTTGAAAAGTTGTATATATCTACTTAATTAACGATTCGGTGAATACGCCCGCAGCACGATATAACTCGTGACGCTTCTCGAGCAACGCACGGTGCTCGGCATCAGGCGAGTAGGTGCGGATAATCGGACGGCACAGCGCGCGTTGAGCATCCTCGATGGTAGGGTAGATACCCGCCACAACCGAGGCGCAGATTGCCGAGCCGAGTGCGCACGACTGCTTGCACTCCGAGACGTGAATATCCTTGCCGATTGCGTCGGCGAGCATCTGCATCACGAATGGCGACTTCTGCGAGATACCGCCCACGCCGATAAACGAGTCGAAGTTGATACCGCGCTCGCGCAGGTGGTCGACGATGGTCTTCATCGCCAGAGCCGTTGCCTCGACAATCGCGTAGTAGAGCTCCGGAGCACCGGTCGAGAGTCGCAGACCGAGCAACGAACCCCAGAGATTCTGGTTTGGAGCCGGCGAACGACGACCGTTGAACCAATCGGTCGCAAACGGAGCATCCTCGCGGTGCGGCAACTTCGCAGCGTCCTCACCGAGCTTGACGAGGATGTTGTCCATCATCTCGGCCACGAGCTGCTCGCGCGTTGCCGGATCGACCTTGTCGCTCTTGGCGAGAATCTCTACGGTCGGATAGGCCAGCGTGCGACGCAACCACGCGTACGCATCGCCAAATGCCGACAGGCCCACCTCGAAACCCACCAATCCCGGCAGGATGCAGCTGTCGGCCTGACCGAACACGCCGTCGATGATGCGGCCCTGCAACTGCTCGTGCGGAATGACGAACATACAGCAACCCGACGTACCGAGGTTGATCATCGCCGTCTTGTAGGCCACGCCCGCACCGATTGCGCCTTGATGCGAATCGACATTGCCGCAACCGATAATCACATCGTGGTTGAGGCCCAGCTCGTCGGCCCACTTGGCTGAAATCGTGCCGTACGGCTTATCGCAGGTGTACTTGTTGGCGTTCATCGTGCGCAGGATTGGGATGAGTGCCTCGTCGAGCGACGCGAAGAACTCCTCGGGCGGGAAGCCGCCCCAATCCTCCGACCAGAACATCTTCTGTGCGGCGTTGCAGTGGCCCATACGGTTTTGTGCAGGGTTGGTCGTGCCGGTGAGCGTAGCGGTGATGTAGTCGCTACACTCGATGACCGAACGCGCCTCGCGACGAATGTCGGCATTGGTGCGCAGCAGGTGCAACACCTTCGACCAGAAGCACTCGGCCGAGTAGTGGTAGCCCGAAACCTGCGTGTAGTTGATCTCCGACGCAGCGCAGGCACGCTCGATCTCGGCTGCCTCCTCTACGCCGGTGTGATCCTTCCACAGCACGAACATCGCATCGGGATTCTCCTTGAACTCCTCGCGCAGCGAGAGCGGTTGGAGGTTCTCGTCCGTCAGACAAGGGGTGCTTGCCGTCGTGTCGACCGAAATGGCACGCACGAGCGGCGCAATCTCCGGATGTGGGTCGAGGATGCCGTGCAGCACGGTGTGCAAACCCTCCAGATAGTCGAGCGGGTGCTGACGGAAGCGGCTCTCGCCCGCATCGCAATACATTCCCTGCGCCCAGCGCGTGTAGGCGTGTACCGCCTCGGCAATCTGCTCGCCGGAGTGAGCATCGACCAGAACGGCACGAACCGAGTCGGAGCCGTAGTCGAGACCAATTACAAAATCTTTCTTCATATCGAAAAGGTATATCTTAAAACAATTATCGCATTAATTTCGAGAAGGCCTTCGGGCGCTCCATCGTCTCGGTGTAGGTGCGGCCGAACGAGTCGGTTACCGTAATCTCGAGCGTCGAGGTTGGCGACGAAGCCGTAACGTGGAACATATGGCGCGTCTTTTCAGCCGTGTCATAGCGCTTGACATAGAGTTCGCGACGCCAGATAGACTTCGGAACGTAGTACGAGAGTGTGTACTGCGGATTCTCCATCGGGCGATGCGTTACAGGCAGCTCCACGCCATTCTCCTTGACCGAGATCTTCCACTCCGGATCCCAGTCCCAGATGTGGATTGCCACGCGATTTGGCTTGATGCCCTGGAACTTCGTGCGCTTGGTGTGGTTCTTTAAGAATACCTGCATCTCGCCACTCTCGGCGTAGAACTTGCTCACCTCGTTGAGGTCGAACGTGCGGAACTGCTTCTGCGAGCCGTCGTCGGCCGAGGTGTAGTACCACTCGATGTTCTTGTCGTTCATCGTGAAGACTCTGAAGCCGGCCGGAGCACCGTCCGGAGCAAGGTGCAGACCGCCGTGTGCGCCCGTAAACCACCACGCGCCGCAGATGCCGCCCACGTTGTGGTCGATGGTGTTGGCCAGCACAGGGTGCGAAGTGTCTATCTTGCAGCGTGTAGTGTAGAGCTTATGCGTGTGGCCCGAGATGTAGTGTACCTGCTCGAACTCCTTGAAGAGCTCCGAGAACTCGAGTGCAGGGGCCATATCGCGCTTGCGCTCCTTGTTGTGGAAGTAGCTCATCAGCTCCGTGCCGTCGTGCTTCTTGGTGCGATAGACCGGGCAGTGCATACCAACCACAATCGGAGTCGATTTGTCGGTTACGAGTGCCAAATCCTTCTTCAGCCACTCGAGCTGCTCGGCCGATACGCCCGACGAGTGGTTGCGCGAGCCGGCTATGCGGCTACCCGTTTTTGCCGACGGATTTGGCTCGTTGTGGTAGAAGATGTTGTCGAGCATTACATAGTGTACGCCACCGATGTTGAACGAGTAGTAGGTCGGGCCAAAGACCTGACGATAGCGTGCCGTGGCGTTGAAGTCGGTCTCGGCCGTTGGCTGTGTTGCGCCGTCGTTGTCGTGGTTACCCATCGTGTGGAACATCGTGGTCGGATACTTGTTCTCGCAAATCGCCTTGCGGAAGTCGCCGATGTCGAAGAGGAAGTCGTACCAGAACAGATCGAAGCTGCTGTCGCCCATACACATCGTGTAGACCGGAATGCCCTGCGAGCGATACTTCTCCACCTCCTCGCGGATGCGCGGCATCACCACCGTATTGAACTGCTGGAGGTCGTCCAGCTGATTCGAGAGGTGTACGTCGGTTATGGTGAGCATAACGTGGTTGCGGTTGTCGACGGCCTTGAGCGCAAAGTCGTGGCGCTCGGCAGTCGCAGCGTCGGCCGTAAGGTCGGCCCAGAACTGCGGAATCGGATCGAAGGTCTCGGTCGAGGTCATCGCCTCGTAGCCCGACGGGATGGTGATGAACACGTTGCCGTTGCGCTTCTCCGAGGCAATCTGGTAGACGCCCTTCTTGTCGGTCGTAACGATCGTATAGCCATCCGATACGGCAACGCCAGCAAGCGGCGCACCGTTGCACTCGACCGTGCCGTAGATTGTCGTGCCCTTCTTTGGTTTTGCGGGCAGCGACGAGGTGAATGTGCTCTGTGCCGCTGCGCTCAACGCCGTGCAGAGGGCGAGCAGCGCCAATGCGGAACGAATGATACTCTGTTTCATAGTGTCAGGTTGTAGTAGTATTATGTGTGTTGATTATTTCATAAACTTGTGGAACGCCTTCGGACGCACCATCGTTTCGGTGTATACGTTGCCGAACGAGTCGGTTACCTCGATTTCGAGGGTCGAGTCGGGAGCCGAGGTCGTAACGTGGAACATATGCGGATGCTTCGACTGCTTGCGGCTGCTCTTCGAGCCGAGGTCGAACATCCACAGACGCTTTGGGATGTCGTACGTAATCATATAGAGCGGGCTCTCGGCCTTCTTGCGCGTAACGTCGAGCTCGCGGCCATTCTCCTTGACCGAAATCTTCCAATCCGTTGCCCAATCCCAAACGTGGATCATCACGGCGTTGTCCCTCTCGAGTGCGCCATAGTCGGTGCGCTTCGGGTTGTGGTCGAGCAGTACGCGCACCTCGCCATTGTCGCGGTAGTAGCGGCGCACCTCGTTCATATCGAAGCAGAAGAACTGCTTGTCGGCCGGATATTCGGTCGCCTTGAAGTACCACTTGATATCCGTACCGTCGATCGGGAATATCTTACAGCCGGCAGGGTCGCCCGTTACGGCAATCTGCGGACCGCCGAATGCCGACGTGTGCCAGCGTGTGCCCGATACGGCTGCGACCGTATGGTCGGTGATGCGTGCCAACTGCGGTTTCGACTCGTCGCGGTAGCCGTAGCAGCAGCGGTTGCGGTGCGTATGGCCCGAGAGGATGTGTACGCTCTCGAAATCTTTGAGCAGCGAGACAAATTCCGTCTGTTGCTCCTCCGGCAGACGAATCGTGATGTTGCCGTCCATATAGTTGGCGTAGCGGATAATCGGGCTGTGTACACCGATTACCACCGGCGTCTTCTTGTCGACCGTCGCCAAATCCTTCGCCAGCCAATCGAGCTGCTCGCGGGTGAGTGCCTGCGAGTGGTTGCGTGCGCCGACGATACCCTTGCCCTTCTTTGCCGACGCGAGCGGCTCGTTGTGGTAGATGATATTGTCGAGAATCACATAGTGAATCTTGCCGAGGTTGAACGAGTAGTAGGTCGGGCCGAACGCCTGGCGATACTTGGCGCTTGCGTTGAAGTCGGTATCGGCATTGTGAGGCGTTGCGCCGTCGTTGTCGTGGTTACCCATCGCGTTGAAGATCATCGTCGGGTAGCCGACCTTGGCGAGCGTGCGACGGAAGTCGCCGATGTCGTAGAGGTGGTCGTACCAGTAGAGGTCGAAGCTGTTGTCGCCCATACTTATTGTATATACAGGTATGCCCTGCGTGCGATATTGCTCGATTTCGGCCTTGAGCGACGGAACGAACGAGTCGGCGAACGTGCATACGTCGTTCATTCGGTTGGCGAGGTGAATGTCCGTGATGGCGACAATGACGTGGCGGTCGTTCTCCACCTTATGCAGGGTGAAGTCGTGGCGCTCGGCGGTCTGCGCATCGGCCGAGAGTCGGGCCCAGAACTGCGGCACGACATCCGTGCCCTCGGTCATCGGCTCGTAGCCCGACGGGAGGGTGATGAAGATGTTGCCGTTGCGCTTCTCGGACGGGAGCTGATAGACGCCGTTCTTGTCGGTGGTTACAATTGCGTAGCCATCCGAAACCTGTACGCCGGCGAGCGGTGCGCCGTCGCACTCGACCGTACCATATACGGTCGCACCCTTCTGGGGTGTTGCCTTCAACTGCGAAACGAACGTGCTCTGTGCCGTTGCGTTCCACACGCCCGCAAGCGTTGCGAGCGCAAGTGTGAGAGTTGAAAGAGTCCTTTTCATAGTGGTTATCTGTTGTTTTTCGTTATTACTCTATCTCATATTGCGGTGGAACGCCTTCGGACGTACCATCGTCTCGGTGTATACCTTGCCGAACGAGTCGGTTACCGTAACCTCGATGGTCGAGTCGGGAGCCGAAGTCGTTACGTGGAACATATGCGGATGCGCCTTGCGCTTGTTTACCGACTTAATGTCCTTCTCGGTGAATTTGCCGAGCCAGAGGGCATTCGGAATGTCGAGCGCAGCGAGCATCAGCGGGTGCTCGGCCTTCTTGCGCTTTACGGCAAGCTCGCGACCATTCTCCTTAACCGAAATCTTCCAGTCGGGAGCCCAATCCCACACGTTAATCATCACTACGTTGTCGCCCTCGAAGGTGCTGTAGTCGGTGCGCTCCTTGAAGTGGCTGTAGAATGCGCGTGCCTCGCCGCTCTCGCGGAAGTAGCGGCGCACCTCGTTCATATCGAAGCAGGTGAACTGCTTGTCGGTCGGGTACTGCGACGCCTTGAAGTACCACTTGATGTCGGTGCCGTCGATAGGGAATATCTTGCAGCCGGCCGGCTCACCGAGCGAGCCGATCTGCGGACCGCCGAAGCCCGACGAGTACCAGAGCGAGCCGGCAACCGCCACGATGTTGTGGTCGACGATGTTTGCCAACTCCGGACGGTTCGCATCGCCCTTGCCGTAGGTTACGCGGTTGCGGTGCGTGTGGCCGCCGAGGATGTGTACGCACTTGAAATCCTTGAGCAGCGCGATGAGCTCCGCAGCGTTCTCCTCCGGCAGACGTGAGACGATCTTGCCGTCGCGGCCGTTCTTGTATTGGAAGAGTGGCGAGTGGCCGCCGATGATTATCGGGGTGTTCTTATCCTCGACGAGTGCGAGATCCTTCGCCAGCCAATCGAGCTGCTCGCGAGTGATCTCCGTTTTGTAGTCGCGCGAGCCGACAATGCCCTTTGCCTTCTTGCCACCCGGGTGGTTGAAGTAGTGGATGTTGTCGAGCATCACATAGTGGATGCGGCCGAGGTTCATCGAGTAGTAGGTCGGGCCGAATGCCTTGCGGTACTTGGCCGTCGCCTCGAAGTCGACATTCTCGCCGTGAGGCGTTGCGCCGTCGTTGTCGTGGTTGCCCATCGAGTTGAAGAACATCGTCGGGTAGTTCCAATCGGCGAGCGTGCGGCGGAAGTCGCCAATATCGTAGAGGTAGTCGTACCAATAGATTTCGTGGGTGCTGTCGCCCAGACCGAGCGTGTAGACCGGAATGCCTTGCGAGCGATACTGCTCGATCTCGGCACGCAGGCCCGGCAGGAATATCTCCTCCACCTCCTTCTTGTCGTTGTGGTGGTTGGCGATGTGGATGTCGGCCACCGCAACGATGACGTGGCGGTCGTTCTCCACCTTACGCAATGCGAAGTCGTGGCGCTCGGCCTTCGACGGCTCTTCGGTGAGCTCGGCCCAGAACTGCGGCACAACATCCTTGCCCTCGGTCAGCGGCTCGTAGCCCGACGGGGTGATGACGAACACATAACCGTTGCGCTTTGCCGACGGGAGGTGGTAGACACCCTTCTTGTTCGTGCGAACAATCTCGTAGCCGTCCGAAACAGCCACACCCTCGAGCGGTGTGCCATTGCACTCGACCGTGCCGTAGATGCCCGCACCCTTCTTCGAGCGAGCCGGCAGCGAAGAGGTGTGTCTGCTCTGCGCCTCGGCCGATGCCCCCGCGAGGAGTGCGACTAACATCAGAATAAGAAATCTTTTCATCGTTTTGTTTGAGTTTTAGGTTATTATTATTTTTTCGGTTCTCTGCGGTTAGTTGTTTATGCGGTATGCACGCTGCACGCCCTTGATACGCATAATGGCGTAGATGAGCGTGTCGACCACGCCCGCCGACGGCACCTCGACGCTGATTGTGCCGACACCCGTTCCGTCGCCACGCGAGGTGAGATTCATCGTGCGGATGTTGAGCTTCAGGTCGTGGCTCACGACCTCGGTAATCTGGTTGACCAGACCTGCCGAGTCCTGTACCGTGATGGCAATCGTCACGCGGAACGAGCCCTGCGCACGCTCTCTCCAGCGCGCCTCCATAATGCGGTACGGATAGGTCTCGCGCATACGCTTGGCATTCGGGCAGTCGCAACGATGGATGGTTACGCCCGAATTGATGGTCACGAAGCCGAAGATGTCGTCGCCCTTGATCGGGTTGCAACACTTGGCGAGTTTGTAGACGATGTTGTTAATGCTCTCGTCGATGACGAGCGCATCGGTCGATGTCGGCTGTGCCGGCGCGTTGCTCTTCTCGCGTGCGCGCTGTGCCTCGGCCTCCTGCTCGGCTGCTCGGCGCTGCTCGTCAGCCTCGCCCGAGAGCCACTTGGTGATGATATCCTTTACGACCGAGAGATCGATCTTCTCGGTGGCTATCAGCTCGTAGAGTGCCGTGCCGGTGCGCTGCTTGTAATATTTGCACAGGTAGGCAACCACCTCGTCGATACTCTTCGATGTGAGTTTCCAGTTTTTGAGCTTGCGCTCCAGCTCCTCGCGCCCCAGACGAGCGTTCTTCGCCTGCTCCTCGCGGATGAAGGCCTTGATGCGCGAGCGTGCCTTGCTCGTGGCTACGAAGTTGAGCCAATCGGGCTTCGGCTGTTGATTCTTCTGCGTGAGAATCTCTACGATGTCGCCATTCTTGAGTGTCTCGCGAATCGGCACAGCGCGTCCGTTCACCTTACCGCCCGCACAGGTCGAGCCGAGTGAGGTGTGGATGTCGAATGCAAAGTCGAGCACCGTAGCACCCTCGGGCAGCTTGCGAATGTCGCCGTTTGGCGTAAAGACGAAGATCTCCTTCGAGGCGGGCTTCGCGTCGAAACGCTCGGCAATATCCTCCTTCGTCTCGTCCATCAGCTCGCGCAGACGCGAGAGCCACTGTTCGCTGGTTTGCGCACCCTGATTTACGCCCTTGTAGCGCCAGTGTGCGGCGATACCCAGCTCGGCCACGCCGTCCATACGCTCCGTACGAATCTGAATCTCCACCCACTTGCCGTCGCCTGCCGATACGGTGGTGTGCAACGACTCGTAGCCGTTCGACTTCGGGATGGTAATCCAGTCGCGCATACGCTCGGTGTTCGGGGTGTAGATGTCGCTGACGATGGAGTATACGGTCCAGCACTGCATCTTCTCCTGCTCGCGTGCGCAGTCGATGATGATACGGATGGCGAAGATGTCGTATACGCCCTCGAAGGGCACCTTCTGCTTGCGCATCTTGTTCCATATCGAGTATACCGACTTGGTGCGGCTCTTGATGTGGTAGCGAATGCCCGCAGCGTCGAGCCCCTTGCGAATCGGCTCGACAAACTTCTCGATAAACTCCAGACGCTTGTGTTCGCTCTCACGCAACTTGCCCGTGATGTGGCGGTAGTCGTCCGGCTCGAGTTGGGCGAGCGCAAGGTCTTCGAGCTCGCTCTTGATGTTATACAGACCGAGTTTGTGGGCGAGTTGGGCGTAGAGATTCATACTCTCCCAGCTCTTCTTCTGACGCTTCTCGGGCGGGAACATCCCGATCGAGCGCATCACCTCCAAGCGGTCAGCCAGCTTGATGAGTATCACACGCGGGTCTTCGGAGTAGGCGACAATCATATCGCGGAAGTTCGACGCCTGTTCCGACTGCGTGTTGAGTTTGAGTTCCGAAATATTGGCCAGACCGACAACGATGCCGATTACCTCCTCGCCGAAGTTCTCGCCAATCTCCTTGAGCATCGCTTCGAGCTGCTGCTCCTCACCCTCGCGCTGTGCCACGACGCGTACGGCATCGTGCAGCAGGGCTGCGACGGTCGAGTTGCGCCCAAGACCTACCTCGGTAGCTACGATATGAGCCACCTCGACATCGTGGTCGAGCATCGGGTTGCCGTCGTAGCGCGTGAGCGAGCCGACGTGGCGATCGGCATAGGCCAACGCACGGTCGACACTCTGCTGGGTTGCAGGCGAAAACATCTCCGCAATCTTGTGGCGGAACGCCTGATATCGTGTTACAAGTTCTGTTCGCAATTCAAAATTTTCCATAACTCTCTCTCCTCCTTACCCAAATCTATTGTTCGTTTTCGAGTCCATCCGTCTCGGCGGCCTTCCGCTTGCGGATGATATATAGGTGGTCGTCGCCCAGCGAGAACTCCCTGCGCTCCTGCTCCGTGAAGCGGGCGGCATAGTCGATCTGCTCCGCATCGAAACCCGCACGGCGCAAGCGCTCGGCGTAGTCGCGACCATAGATGCGGCGGTGGTCATATTGGCCGAAGATGCGTGCGCGCTCCTCCGGCTCGGTTATCGAGTCATCCTCGAAGGTCTGCTCCAACGAGTAGTCTATCGGTGCAAGCACCACACCCCAACCGCCCGGTCGCATCACGCGATGCAGTTCGGCAAGTGCCGCCGCATCCGACGCAACGTGTTCGAGCAGGTGGTTGCAGATAACCACATCGACGCTCGCCGACTCCAGCGGAATCTGCTGCACGTCGAAGTGCAGTTTTGCCAGCGGACTCTCCAGGTCGGCCGTCAGGTATCGCTCCGCAGTGTCGGCATACGCTCGCTCGATGTGGCGCATCAGGCACACTTCGGGTGCGATGTGCAGCAGTACGGGGCGCTCCTCGAAGAGCGATGTCTCGCGCTTGAGCCACAACCACAACAATCGGTGGCGTTCGAGCGCCAGACAGCGCGGACAGAGTGCATCCTCGCGCACCGTGCCGTAGCCGTAGGGCAGGAAGCGTCGACGTCGTGCTCCGCACACCGGACAGCGTCGTGCGCTACCGATGTAGAGCAGGCCGAGCATCGGCACACAAACCCCTGCCACACGTTGCAGAAACGTGCGTGGCAACGCATTCAGCGTCCAACGTATTGCGCGACCGATTACTCCCATAGCTGTTTACTCCGTTTGTTGCTCCTCGCCGAGCAGAGCTGCCACCTCGTCCTCCGCCTTACGCAGTCGTGCGCGGCAGAGCGAGATGAGTTCCGAGGCACGTTTCACGCGCTCCGAGAGCGTGTCGATGTTAATCGCTCCGTCGCCGAGCGATGCGAGAATCTGCTCGACCTCGGCCATCGCCTCGCTGTAAGAAATCTCTCTGTTTTCAGCCATTGTTCCTCTCAATTTCGTTTATCGTGGCCGACATCACACCGTCAGCCATTCTGATTTTAATCTCGTCGCCGACCGTCAGGCCGTCGCTGCGTCCTACTGCCACTCCGCCCGCCTGAATGACGGCAAAACCGAGTTGCAGGATGTGTTCGGGCGCATAGTTCTCGACCATTCTGCCGAGCGACTCGTTGCGCTGGCGCTCGCGTTGCAGTGCGCTCTTTGCACCGCTTCGCAGCGCATCGCCCAGCGCGGCGATTTTGTTTCGTTGCTCCGCCACGGCTCGCTCGACGGTGCTTTTGAGTGTCGAGTCGAAGAGTTGCAGTCGCAACTCCGCGCGGTGCGTAGTCTGGATGCAGAGCTGTCGCAGCAGCAGTGCCGCACGCTCGCACTCCGCATCGGCCATCGCTGCGCGGTCGCACAACCACACAGCCACAGCGGTAGGGGTTTTCAGGTGTACGCAAGCGACCATATCCACCACGCTCACATCCTTGTCGTGTCCGATGCCCGAGAGTACGGGTAGCGAACACCGCGCCGTAAGAGCTGCTGTCAGGTAGGCGTTGAAGCAGTCCAGATCGCCCGTTGAGCCGCCTCCGCGAATAATCGCCACGGCGTCGAACTCCTCTCTTCGCTCCTCGATGAGGGCAAACGCCTCGGCGATGCTTCGCTCGCTCTCGGCACCCTGCATCACCGCATCGAAAAGCTCGGTGCGGATGGCGTAGATGCTGCCATCGAGCTCGCGCATAAAGTCGCGATAGCCGGCTGCTGACCGACTCGAGATGACCGCCACGCGCTGTACAACGGCGGGCAGCGTGCGTCCGCGATTCGTGTCCCACAGCCCCTCGCTCTGGAGTCGGGCGATGATTTCGCGCTTGCGACGCTCCATATCGCCCACCGTATAGGTCGGGTCGATGTCCGTAATCTGCAAACTCAATCCGTAGACCGGATGGTACGAGACGAGTACCTTGATGAGCACCTTCATTCCTGCGCTCAAAGCACGGCCCGTCGCCAGCTCGAAGTGCGGAGCGAGTCGCCCATAGGCCGAACGCCAGATGACACCCCTCGCCTGCGCCTTTGCCGCACCGCTTGTCGAGTGCTCATCCTTCTCGATGAGCTCCAGATAGCAGTGGCCCGAGTAGTTGACCTTCAGTTCGGCAATCTCGGCACTCACCCACACGGGTAGCGGCAGCGCTGTCTCGAGCGTCGTCGCAATCTGTAGTTGCAGATCGGATAGCGATATGTGGCTTGCGGCACTCATTCTCTCCCTCTCCTATTTTACATTACGACCACATACGGCTCGCGTGGCATTTCGCGCCCTTCGGGTAGCTGCACCGAGAGCACATACTCGCTATCGACCGCCTTGCCCGCCTTGGTTGCCGGCTGCCAATGCGGAGCCGTGCGGATGGCTTTCAGCACGCGTTTGCGCAGCGTGCGGTCGGTCGATTCGAGCGTGTCGCCCAGCGTGAGCACTCCGTCGGCACCAATCGTATAGCGCACGACGAATCGCGCAGTCGGGTAGTGGCTCGGCCACTTAACATGCGAGCAGATGTAATCGTAGAACGACTCTCCGCCCGTGAACTCCGCCTCGCGGTCGTAGCAAAGCGAGATGATCACCACGCCGTTGTTCGCGCGCTCGCCATAGCGGGCAACGCTCTGCTCGTCGGCGGGGTGCATATCGACGTGTTCGATGTTTTGCTCGGGGATCTGCTGCACCTGCTCGGCGCTCCACACCGCTCCGTTGACGATGTAGAGCGGGCGCACGTCGTACTGCGCCGAGGTGGTTGCCCACCCGGCGACAGCCAACGCGATGCTTATTGCAACTCTCACGAACCCCTTCACGCTTTGCCTCCTTCGTTATGCGGTTGTCCGATTATGCGAGCTCCGACTCCTTGAGTCGCTCGGCATTCTCGGCTACGATCAGGTGGTCGATGCAGTCCTGAATGTCGCCATCCATAAATGCGCCGAGGTTGTAGATCGTATAGTTGATACGGTGGTCGGTGATTCGGCCCTGCGGATAGTTGTAGGTACGGATCTTTGCCGAACGGTCGCCCGTCGAGACGAGCGTCTTACGCTTCGAAGCGATCTCGTCGAGGTACTTCTGGTACTCGAGGTTGAAGATACGCGTACGCAACTCCTCGAATGCCTTCTCGGTGTTCTTCAACTGCGACTTCTGGTCCTGACACTGCACGACGATACCCGTCGGAATGTGCGTCAGACGGATTGCCGAGTAGGTGGTGTTCACCGACTGACCGCCAGGGCCCGATGCACAGAAGATATCCTTGCGAATATCGTTCCACGACACCTCGATATCGAACTCGTCTGCCTCGGGAAGAACCGCCACCGACGAAGCCGACGTGTGGACGCGGCCCTGCGTCTCGGTCTGCGGAACGCGCTGCACGCGGTGAACGCCCGACTCGTATTTGAGTGTGCCGTATACGTTTGTGCCCGTTACCTTCATAATAACCTCCTTGTAGCCGCCGACTGCACCCTCCGAGAACGACGTGATCTCGTAGCGCCAGCCCTTCGACTCGATGTACTTGGTGTACATACGCATCAGGTCGCCGGCGAAGAGTGCTGCCTCGTCGCCACCCGTACCGCCACGAATCTCGAGCACGGCATTCTTGGCATCCTGCGGATCCTTCGGGATGAGCAGCAGCTTGATCTCCTCCTCCATCTGCGCAATCGCAGGTTCGAGTTCGGAGACCTCCGCACGAGCCATCTCGCGGAAGTCCTCATCCTTCTCGTTTGCGAGGATATCCTTCGCATCCGCCAAGTCGGAGACTGCCTTGCGATAGCGCTCCGAGGTCTCGATAATCGGCTCGAGCTCTCGGTACTCCTTGTTGTACTGTACGAACGCCTTGACGTCGGCAATCACTTCGGGGTCGGTGAGCTTTTGGCCCAACTCCTCGTACTTGATCTTCAGACCATCGAGACGTATCAAAATTGAATTGTCTGCCATCTAAATTGTTAAATTGTGTGTTTTGTGTGTACTATTATTTCTTCGATTTCTTGCCCTGCTTTGCACGCTCCTGTGCCGCCTTGCTCTGAATCTTCAACCAGTCGGTGAGCGCATCCTTGTACTCGGCAGCATACTTGAACTCGTCGTGTCCGCACCAGCCGTGGCCACCCGAAGGGTAGATGTGCATCGTAGCCGGAACACCGTTTGCCTTGAGTGCCTCGTAGTAGAGAATCGAGCTGATTGGCGGAACGGTGAGGTCGTCGTCCGAGAGGAGGAGGATTGTAGGAGGCGTTGTAGGCGTTACGCGATTCTCCAACGAGTAGAACTCCTGCTCTCTCTGCGTACGCTTCTTGCCGAGCAGGTACTCGAACGTGTTCTGGTGAGTCTCCCACGTTGTGCCGGTGATTACCGGATAGAAGAGAATCGAGAACGCCGGACGGTTCTTCTCGTCGGTGAAGTTCGAGGTGTAAGCTGCGAGGTGGCCACCTGCCGAGCCGCCGCTGATGCCGACCTGTGCAGGATCTACGCCCCACTTCTTACCCTTCGTGCGCAAATACTTGAGTGCTGCCTGTGCATCCTCGAGCGGTACCTCCTTGTGGCCGCGATTCGGCAGACGGTACTTTACGACGATACACGAAATACCGAGGTCGCGGTAGAACTTCGCAATCTCGAAACCCTCGTGTGCGATACATACTTTGCTATAGCCGCCGCCCGGAAGCACGACGATACCCTGGCCCGTTGCCTTTGCAGGGTCTGCCTTGTAGATGTAGAAGTCGGTCTGCGAGGTCTGCGAGAAGTGCAGGCGCTCGTTGATCTTCTCGTCGCGAGTCTCCTCGTTCGAGTGCGGAGCTTTGCTGTTGTTCCAGAAGTTGGTGATGATCTCATCCGCACCGCTCTTCTCCTTCGAGAGGGTGATGGTCTTTTGTGCCGATACGCTTGTTGCCATAGCGATAGTTGCAAGGATTATGATAAAACGTTTCATTGTATTGTATGTTTTTTTGTTCTATAAAAATTTGTTTGTTCTTGTGTGGTCTCCCGCCGAAGTGGTTAGAGCGAGAGAATCCACTCTCTTGTGGCCTCGAGCCACGTCTTGCGATACTGCCAGTTCTCTCGGCCGATCCAACCGTGGCCGCCCGAAGGGAAGATGTGCATCGACGCCTTGATGCCGTAGCGCTTGAGTGCCTTGTAGTAGAGTGTCGCGTTGGTAACCGGTGCGAGCGGATCATCCTCGCTGTGTAAGATGAGTGCCGGCGGAGTCGTACCCGTTACGAGCAGGTCGGCCGAGTGCGCGGCGATATCCTCTGCCGTGCGCCACTTGCCGAGCAGCTCCAACAGAGTGCTCTGCTGCGACTTCGACGACCACATCTGACCGTTGATGACCGGATAGATGAGTACCGAGAAGTTCGGACGATCCTCGACGGAGAGTGCATTCGAGCACCAAGCCGCAAGGTGGCCGCCGGCCGAGTTGCCGCATACGCCAACCTTCTGCGGGTCGATACCCAGACGCTCGGCATTCTCGCGCAGGTACGCGATTGCTGCACGCGCATCTTCGAGTGGCACCTCGCGATGCTGATTTGGCAGGCGGTACTTAACCACGAGCGTCGTGATGCCGCGCTCGCGAAGCCACTCCGCCATTCCGAAGTTGAGGTTTACGGTCTTGTAGCCACCGCCCGGGAAGTAGGCCATAGCGTGTCCCGTAGGGTTTTTCGCCTTGAAGAGGTAGAAGACGGTCTCTTGCGTGTGCGAACACTTGTAGCCGCTACCTCGTTTTACGATTGCCTCCGGCGCGGAGTCGCAGCTCGAATGTGGCGCGGTGTCGTTGTTCCACAGCGTGACGATCTCGTCAGCCGAGCACTCCACCTTCACGCTCTCCTGTGCCGAGACCGAGAATGCCATTGCAGCTGCTGCAACCATTGTTAGCAATTTTTTCATTGTCCTTATACTTTACTTTGATTATTTTCTGCTTGCCTTGATCTCCTCGAGGCGGTTGATCCAATCCTTCACCGCTCCGAGCCACTGCTGACGATACTCCCACTTGAGGCGGCCCGACCAACCGTGTCCACCCGAAGGGTAGATGTGCATCGACGCTGGCACACCGTGGCGTTTGAGCGCCTTGTAGTATGCCGTCGAGCTGAGCGACGGTACGGTGGTGTCGTCGTCCGAGAGCAGGAGTAGAGCCGGCGGGGTGGTTGAGGTTACCATCTCCGGTGTGGAGTATTTCGCAAACTCCTCGGCCGTAGCGTACTTGCCGCACATCTGCAAAGCCGAGTTATAGGAGTTGTAGAAGCGGTCGCGAGCCATTGCTCCATAGACGAGAATCGAGTAGCACGGCTTCTTGCCATCCTCCATTGCGTTGGATACCCACGCTGCGAGGTGGCCGCCGGCCGAGTTGCCGTAGACGCCGATCTTGTCGGGGTCGATGTTATACTTCTCGGCATTGGCACGCATATACTCGACAGCGCCGATAGCATCCTCAATCGTTGCCTTTGGATGGCCCTCATTTGGCAGACGGTACTTCACGACAACAGCCGTGATACCGTTCTCGCGGCACCACTCAGGGAAGGTGAGCGGGAAGCTCAGGTAGCGATAGCCGCCACCCGGGAAGATGACCATAGCGTAGCCGGTGGCCTTCTCCTTTGGTGCGGTGAAGATGTAGAGGTCGGTCGAGGAGGTGTTGTAGACCTTGAATCGTTTCTTCACGACTTCGTCCTTCACCATCTCGTTCGAGTGTTTGGCAGTCGTATTGTCCCACAGGCGGACAATCTCGTCGGCAGAGGTCTCGACCGTGATGGTCTGCTGTGCCGAAGCTGCGAGCAGCGAGAGTGTCGCTGCAAGGGTGAGTAATACACGTTTCATTGTAGTAGTGTTTTTTTAGATTAGTGTTCGTAGGTTATTTGCGCAAGATATCGAGCCAATCCTTGATGGCGCGCTTGCACGGCTCGGCATATCGATACTCGTCGTGGCCTGCCCAGCCGTGGCCGCCCGAAGGGAAGATGTGCATTGCGGCAGGTATGCCGTAGCGCTTGAGTGCCTTGTAGTAGCGGATCGAGCTGATTGACGGAACGACGAGGTCGTCGTCGGCGAGCAGCAGCAGCGTCGGCGGCGTGGTTGCTGTTACGCGGTTTTCGAGCGAGTAGTATTCCTGCTCGGCGTTGTGGCGTGCGCGACCGAGCAACTGGCCGAATGTGCCGTGGTGTGCGCTGCGCGTGATGCCCGAGATTACCGAGTAGATGAGAATCGAGAATGCCGGCTTCTCCTCGTCGGGTGTGAAGGTCGAGACGTGAGCCGCCAGGTGGCCGCCGGCCGAACTGCCGAGGATACCCACCTGCGCAGGGTCTACGCCCCACTTCTGTCCCTCGGTGCGCAGATAGCGCAGACCTGCCTGTGCATCTTCGAGCGGCACCTCGCGGTGCGAGTTAGGCAAACGGTACTTTACGACCACTGCCGATACGCCGATGCTGCGCAAGTACTGCGCAATCATAAAGCCGTCGTACTTCATCGAGAGCTTGTAGTAGCCGCCACCGGGCACGATCGTTACCGCCTGGCCCGTTGCAATGGCAGGATCGGCCTTGTAGATGTAGAAGTCGGTCTGCCAGGTGTTCGACATATCGAACTTGTGGTTGATCTTCTCCGGACCGGTGAGCTCGTTCGAGTGAGGTGCGGTCGAGTTATCCCAATAGTTGAGCAGGATCTCGTCGGCGCCGCTCACCTCCTTCGATACCGATACGGGTTGCGCCGAAGCGATGATGCTTGCGCAGAGCAGAGCTGCTGTAATCGCTAAAAGACGTTTCATATCTTTCGGTTTGGTTAGTTATTTTACGATGTTGATGATTTTGCCCGGAACGACGATGATCTTCTTTGGCGCAGCACCCTCCAACCAGCGCTGTACCTCCTCTTTGGTTACAACGTCGGCCTGCAGCTCGGCAGGGGTAGCCGAGAGCGGGTAGACCTGCTTGCAACGCAGCTTGCCGTTGATCATAATCGGGTACTCGAACGAGTTCTCGACGAGATACTCCTCGTTGCACTCCGGATAGTGGGCGTCGCAGATCGACTCCGTGTGGCCCATCATCTCCCACAACTGCTCGGCGATGTGCGGAGCGAACGGAGCGATGAGTACGGTGAGCGGCTCGAGGATGGCGCGCTTGTGGCACTCGCCAAGCTCGTTGGCGCAGATCATAAAGGCCGCAACCGAGGTGTTGAACGAGAAGTTTTCGATATCCTCGCGAATCTTCTTGATAGTCTTGTGCAGCGTCTTGAGCTCCTTGTCGGTCGGTTGCTCGTCGGTGAGTGCCCACTCGCCCGTGCGGGTGTGGAACATTCGCCAGAAGCGCTTGAGGAACTTGTGTACGCCGTCGATACCGTTCGTATCCCAAGGCTTCGACTGCTCGAGCGGGCCGAGGAACATCTCGTACATACGCAGCGTGTCGGCGCCGTACTGCTCGACGATGAAGTCAGGGTTTACGACGTTGTACATCGACTTCGACATCTTCTCGACTGCCCAGCCGCAGATGTACTGACCGTTCTCGAGAATGAACTCCGCATCGGCAAACTCCGGACGCCAAGCGCGGAAGGCGTCGAGGTCGAGGATGTCGTTCTTGACGATGTTTACATCGACGTGAATCTCCTGCGTCTGGTACTGGTCGCGCAGACCGAGCGACACGAACTGATTTGTGCCCACGATGCGGTAAACGAAGTTCGAGCGGCCCTGAATCATACCCTGATTGACGAGTTTCTTGAACGGCTCGCTCTCGCAGACATAACCTAAGTCGTAGAGGAACATATTCCAGAAACGCGAGTACATCAGGTGGCCCGTTGCGTGCTCGATACCGCCGATGTAGAGGTCGACGTTACGCCAGTACTCGTTTGCCTCCTTCGAGACGAGTGCCGTGTCGTTGTGCGGATCCATATATCGGAGGTAGTATGCCGACGAGCCGGCAAAGCCGGGCATCGTGGAGAGTTCGTACTCCCAGCCCTCGACGCGAGCCAACGGCGGTTCGCCCTGCTCGGTCGGGCCGAAGTTCTTGATTGGCGGAAGCTCCAGCGGAAGCTCATCCTCCGAGAGCGGACGTGCGATGTCGCCCTCGTAGCGGATAGGGAACGGCTCGCCCCAGTAGCGCTGGCGCGAGAAGATGGCGTCGCGCAGACGGTAGTTCACGAGGCGCTGGCCCAAGCCGCGCTTCTCTACCTCGGCGAACATCAGATTGATTGCCTCCTTAACGTCGGTGCCGTTGAGGAAGTCGGAGTTGATCATCGCACCCTCCTTCGCGTCGTACGATGCCACGCTCAGGTCGCCACCCTCGACAACCGGAACGATATCCAGACCGAAGTGGCGTGCAAAGGCGTAGTCGCGCGAATCGTGAGCCGGTACGGCCATAATTGCACCCGTGCCATAGCCCGCGAGAACGTAGTCCGAAGCGTAGATCGGAATGCGCTTGCCGGTGAACGGATTTGTTGCGTATGCACCCGTGAAGACACCGCTCACGCGCTTGGTCTCGGCGATACGCTCGCGCTCGGAACGCTTCTTCGTCTGCTCGATGTACTCCTCGACAGCGGCGCGCTGCTCGGCAGTGGTCATATCGACGAGCCACTCGTGCTCCGGCGCTACGACCATAAACGTTACACCGAAGATTGTGTCAGGGCGTGTGGTGAAGATCTCGAGCTTGCGCGTCGAGCCGTCGGCCATCTCCGCATCGAAGAATACCTGTGCGCCTACCGAACGGCCAATCCAGTTGCGCTGAATCTCCTTGAGCGACTCGCTCCACTCGAGCGACTCGAGACCGTCCAACATACGCTGTGCGTAGGCCGTTACACGAAGCAGCCACTGCTTCATTCGCTTCTGCTCGACAGGGAAGCCGCCGCGTACCGACAAACCGTCCTTAACCTCGTCGTTGGCAAGCACCGTGCCCAACTGCGGACACCAGTTCACCATCGTGTCGGCGCGGAACGCCAGACGGTAGTTCTGTAACGTCTGCTCCTTCTCCAGCTCGCTCATCGCTGCCCACTGTTCGGCCGTGAACGAGAGCTCGGTGGTGCAAGCGGCATTGACACCCTCGGTACCGTGTGCTGCGAAGTGAGCCACGAGCTCCTCGATCGGGCGTGCCTTCTCGGCCGAGCGGTCGTAGTAGTGGGCGAACATCTTCACGAATGCCCACTGCGTCCACTTATAATACTCCGGCTCGCAGGTGCGCACCTCTCGCTCCCAATCGTACGAGAAGCCGATTTTGTCCAGCTGCTCGCGGTAGCGGGCGATATTCTGCTCGGTCGTTACGGCCGGATGCTGGCCCGTCTGGATGGCGTACTGCTCGGCAGGAAGGCCGAAAGCGTCGTAGCCCATCGGGTGTAATACGTTGTAGCCGCACAAGCGCTTGTAGCGCGAATAGATGTCCGAGGCGATATAGCCCAGAGGGTGTCCGACGTGCAGACCCGCTCCCGATGGGTATGGGAACATATCGAGGACGTAAAATTTCGGACGCGACGCATCCGTGCCGACGCGGTAGACACCGCGCTGCTTCCACTCTTTTTGCCACTTGGCTTCAATCTCTCTGAAATTGTATTCCATAAAATATCTGTTTTTTGTTGTTTTTTCGGTTGTTAATCAGCGGTTTTGCCCCTCGCGCGACGCTGCATTATGCGCGACTCGTGCGCGTTGCGTCGTGCGTACGCGAGCGACTGACTTACAAAGATAGATAAAATTTGATTAATTATCATAGATATATGATAAAATTCCAAATCGTCTTGAAAATTACCGGACTCTATCCGACCTTATCCCCTCCCCACTTCACACAACAAAGCCCGCCCAACACACTTGTTGGACGGGCTCTGCTCTGCTATTTTAGCCCTCGAAAGGACCGACGGTTACAACTCCGTACCGTTTACAATAACCTTACCAGTATTGGTTAGGTTTGCCTCCTCGATCGTACCCTCGTTGAAACCTACGAACGTATTGATATTGTCAGTGTTAGGAGCATTCGTGATGGTCATCGTACCGCTGTTCGTCAACTCCTTTGCCACCGACGATGCGCCGAAATTATGACCAAGCACTGTGCCTGCATACAACTTAACTACAGACTCTTTCATATCAACCGTAATATTACCTTTATTGGTGCAATCGCTCATTGTCTGCTTCTGCAAACCGGCCACACCACCTACGTAAGTAATACGGCTCTCATCGGTCAATTTCTTCGTTATGTTAACCGTGACAGTTGCCTCGTTTGTACAGCCACCAACGCCATTGTTGCTCATAGCAATAACGCCACCGGTGTAGTTTGCTTTGCTGTTTGCAGTATTGAGCGTTACGGTCGCTGTTTTGGTTGTATTACAATTGGTAATTGGCTGCTGATCACCAGTTAACGTTATAATCTGACCTACGATACCAGCGCAACGTACCGATGCCTGCGAGTCGTCGGTGTTGAGCGTATGCGAGCCACTCAATGTACAGTTTGTTACGCTTGTACGCGCGTAACCGACAACGCCTGCTGTGTAGAGTGTGCCATAAGCCGTTTTGGTCTTGATGTTTGTTACATTCGAGCCCGAGTTCGAGCAACCATCAATCACATAACCATCGGCAACAACGCTTGCCGAGTATATGGTAATACCTGTCTGGTCGACACCGTCACAATTGGTCGTAACCGTGCCCGTATTGTGGCAGTCGCTAATGGTCTTGGTGCAATATCCGACAACACCACCCGCGCGGAAGTTTGCACTTGCCGCCGTCATACCCATCAGGGTAAGCGAAACGCTGCCGTTGTTGTCACATCCGGTTACGTTGTATGGCGAGTTACCAACAACACCACCAACGTATGAGTTCTTGTTGTAAGTGTTGATATCTACCACACCCTCGTTCGAGCAATTCTCGACTGCCATCTGCGAATAACCGACAACGCCACCTTGCGAAGTGGCTGTGCCACCACCGGTCTTGCAATAGTATTTAGTGGTAAATTTGCCTTCATTGTGGCAATTCGAAATCTTATCTGTCGAATCGGTTACATTGAAGAGACCAGCACATCCAACAACTCCGCCAAATACAGCACCGGCATAAGAACCGGCACCGGCATTGTCATCTGTGCCACCGGCCCACACACCTTCGACATACACTTCACCATAGTTGTAGCAACCGTCAACCGAATAGAGAGCCGTTGCAACAACACCACCAATAGCCGGACGAGTACCACCCGCCGTGAGGTCGGTAGTAGGAACTGTATATTTTACAGAACCGAAGTTCTCGCAACTCTGAACCTTTGCCTCGGCATAACCGATGACACCACCAACGTTACCATACGTACCGCCGGCAAGTTCCTCGAAATGATACTCAACATCGCCATAGTTGTGACAGTTTTCAATTGTGCCCTGATTGGTTGCCGCCGATGATTTATTGTAGGTAGTTGTACCCAAGACACCACCGACATATACATTCTTTGGCAGGACGCCGTCAGGGAAATTCACCTTCACTTTACCATAGTTGCTACAATCTTTAAGAAAACTCTTGCCGAACGCATTCTTTGTACCGGAGTTTGTGTTGTAATAGGCAACCACACCGCCGACCATCAAGTTATTCGGCATATTCTCGTCATTAGTAACCGAGATATTACCGTAGTTTACACAGTCGTTGATAAAGCCGTAGCCCGCACCAAACAGACCTGCAACACGGTGGGTGCCGTTGCTAATCTGCGTTGCGTTGACCTCACCAAAGTTCACACAACCGTACGCCGTTCCCGCAGGGTGTACCTTGCCGACAAGAAACGCACACTGCTTGTCGCCGGATGCCATAGACTTGGTTGCTGCCGTAAACGTACACGACTTGTCGACTACGACATTCTTAATCGTACCCGTAATGCCGGTAAAGAGAGGTTCGGATGTCTTCCAATTCTTAATCTTGTAGCCCTTGCCGTTGAATACGCCTCCGAAGTTAGCCGTACCAATCGAAGTCCAGGTAACACCCGTCATATCGATATCGGCACCGAGCGTAACCTCGCCATCCTCGTTTACATAAGCCGAAAAGTCGCCCGCCTTGAACGCATCGCGGAAAGCCACAAGTTGCTCGGCTGTGCGGATAACAATACCGCTCTTTGCCTCGCCTTTGTAGGTGAGTGTAGGCATCGCAAGCAACTCGCCACCGGCAATCGTCACGCCACTTGTAGAGTAGGCCGTGCGCTCCATAACCTTGCCCGTCTCATCCTCGATAGTCACCTTGAAACCCTTTGCGTAAGTGTTTGCCGGAATAGCGAAGATAACCTCTGCCTTGCCATCGGTGTAAGGGATGCCCGTAGCACTCGAAATGTGGATGTAGTTGAAACCTTTGGTGTACAAGGTTGTGGTATGTGCCCAAAGGTCGCCCGAAATAGGGGTCTCGTCCAAAGTCTCGAGCGTAACACTGTGCAGTGCAACGTCGTCGCCCTTGGCAACACTAACCTTTACGAAACCAAATACGTGGGTCAGTGCCACCGGTGTAGATGCATCCTCAACCCAACCCGTCATCACAGCGAGTTTGTCGGCAAACGAATGATCGGCATACTCCTGCTTTGCAGGCGAGTAGATCGCATAATTGTAAGTGTCGCCATCCAACTCGATATGCTTAACTACATCTGCCGGATAGACAATGTTGTACGGAGCTTTTACGTCCGATACGGTGAATCGTGCGCTCTTTGTGCCTACGAACTCTGCCGGAATCTCCGACGAAATCTTGTCGTTCACCATCACGCGGTCGCCCTCCGACCAAACTACCATATAGCCACCGGGGATCTCCTCGCCAATCTGTGTACGCGACGAATCTTCGAGCGTTACACCTAATACTACCTCATTTTGTGGTTGAGGCAAAACATCCTGTGTTGTGTCTGTCGAACACGCTACGGTCAGCATACCCAATGCCAAACCGAAAATCAAAAACATCTTCTTCATAATCTCTTTTTCGTTTAGCATTGTTTACTCCTCTTCGTTTGAAACTGCATCCCACGCGCCTTCCTTCTCGTTAAGGTCGCCCAATATCAAGCTTGCTTGGAAGCCGGCCTCGCAGCGAATGTTAATGTTTCGCAGGGTTGGAGTCGTGTACGCCCCCCCCCAATTCACAATCTTTTTGTTCATAATTCTGTTTTTTTAGTCTATTTGTTAGTTTGTTATTTTTTTGTTGTTTTTTAGTCTGTTTTTCTCTGTTTTTGCCGCATTTTCGCTTGTCTGCTTGCGTCTGCGCGGGTTTGTGGCGCGCTCGCACGAGAGGGCGAGCCGAAAAATAGGCAAATTTACGGAGTAAAGTTAGAGCGAATTATGATAAAAAACAAGCAAATTGGCATAAATCAACGATTTGCTTATGTTTTTAGCTAAAATATTCAAATTTTACTAACTTTGTTACTGAAAATGCTTAAAACCACAATATCTATGAAGAAATTTATCACACTCTCGTTGGCGACGCTGCTTGTTTGTTCGCCACTCTGGGCACAGAAGAGCATTCCGCACTCGGTGCGAACGTGCAACCGTGCGACGGCACTTCGTACGGAGATCATCCTCCCAAAGGTTAAGGGTTTCAACTGCTACAAGGGCGACTTCCATATTCACACCACCTACTCGGATGGCCGCGTGAATCCTGCGGGCCGTGTCGTTGAGGCGTGGTTGGATGGTCTGGATGTCATCGCAATCACCGACCACTACGAGGCCCGTAGTGGCGAGCGACGATTCTTCAAGGTCATTGCTCCGTACAGTGGCGACAATGAGCCGATGAAGTATCAGTCGGCATCCGAGGCGGGTGCTGTCTTGGCCGACTTCAATGCCATCCACGATGAGGCGGCTGCCCAGCTCAAAAAGTCGGGCTACGAGATGCTGCTCGTCAAGGGTTGCGAGATGGCTCGCGGCGCGAAGACTCACGGTCACTTTAATGCGTTGTTCCTTAAGGATATAAACACCGTGTACGACAAGGATATGGACGCTGCGTTCCGCAAGGTCAGGGAGCAGGGCGGTATCGTTGTTCACAACCATCCGGCGTGGAGCCGCGACACGAGCGACAAGACGGAGTTTCACGAGCTCGTCTATGGCGAGGGTTTGGTCGACGGTGTGGAGGTTGCCAACGGATACACCTTCTATCCTCACATTGTCCGTCGCTGCATCGACGAGAAGCTGACGATGTTCGGCAATTCGGACGAGCACGATATCACCTCCCGCCGTTTTACTCCGATGGGTGTCTATCGTACAATGACGCTCATCTTTGCGAAGGATTTGACCGAGAAGGCGATCAAGGATGCCATTCTGGCGCGTCGCACCGTTGCCTACTCGGGCGGCTTTCTCATTGGCGAAGAGTCGTGGCTCGTGGAGTTGCTCAATGCGGCTGTCGACTGCCGTCTGATGAGGGTGGACGAGAAGACCAACGAGCACTTCTATATGCTGACAAACACCTGCTCGATTCCGATGCACCTGCGTCGCGGTCGTACCAACTACCTCTTGGAGCCGTTCAAGTCGGTGATGATTGGTTTCGGCAAGGGCAAGACCGAGGCGAAAGATGCCAAGCCGTTGTTTACGATCAATAATATGTGGGTGGCCGACTATCAGCACCCGAAGGTAGAACTTGAAATTGATAAATAGACGCTGCTATGAAACGAATATCAATGCTCCTTATGGCCCTCCTGTGCCTTGCCTTTTCGGTGCAGGCGCAGAGCCGACTCGAACACCTCACGATTAAGAGCCAGACGCTCGGCGTCGAGAAGAGCTACTCGATCTATCTGCCCGACGGCTACGACACCTCCGACGAGCGATACCCCGTGCTCTATCTGCTGCACGGTGCCTTTGGTTCGCATAAGTCGTGGTGCCGCGACGGTGGTGGCGAATTGCCTCGCACGGCCGATGCGGAGATTGCCGCAGGTCGCGCTGCGAAGATGATTGTCGTGATGCCCGATGCCAGCGGTCTGGGCGAGCGTCGCGGCGGAAAGCGTATGGGCTATTTCAATGTCGAGGAGTGGCCTTACGAGAGCTTCTTCTTTGAGGAATTTATCCCGTATATCGATAAGACTTACAGAACGATAGCTGCGAAGGAGGGACGTGCCGTTGCGGGCCTTTCGATGGGTGGCGGTGGTGCGGTCGTATACTCGCAGCGACACCCCGACATCTTCAACGCCTGCTACTCGACGAGCGGCCTGCTCGACCATCGCTATCGCTACGAAGATCCGTCGCGCTACGGCATCGAGTGGCTGTGGTCGGTGGCGCAGTATTCGCCTGTCGAGTACCTCAAGCACGCCACGCAGGAGGAGCTTGCCGCGTTGCGCACCGTGCGCTGGATGATGGACTGTGGCGACGACGACTTTATCATCGAGACCAACCTGCGTTTCTTTACCGAGATGCATCGCGCAAAGGTGGCCATCGAGTTCCGCGTTCGCGACGGTGTTCACGACTGGAAATTCTGGCGCGAGGCACTGCCCGAAATCCTCCGTTTTTCGTTCAAAAAAGAGTAGTTTTTCGTATCGTTAAACGATAACGATTTGCGCTCCGAAAAGGCCTTTTCGATGGCCGTTTTCGGAGCGTTTTTTTACTCTGTTTTTGGGTTTGGTTTCGTGTTTTTCGGGCCTCTTTTTGGCTCTACGTTTGGGTTTGTTTTGCTCCTTTTTTTTGCGATTTTGAGGGGTGAATTTGTGTGTCGGTGGCTATCGTGGTGGGCCGATTTTTGCCCCGATTGGGGGCATTTTGGCTGTGGTTTACACCCTTTGATAATGTGCGCGTTGGCTCGTCTGGCGGGCTTGGCCGAAACAGACTTTTCAACAACTTTTTCACAATTTTTCGATTTTTTCGCTTTTGGCCGGCCGAGAATCGAAAAACGCCGCAAAAGCAAAATTGCAACACATTAAAAACCAGCAAATTATATTTTTTGTTATAAGCGCTAATTATTTTGCACGAAAAAATATAAGAAAAAAGAATCGGAAACAGCTCCAAAAACGGCTAAATATCCGAAAAATCAGCCCTGAACCGGCAAAAAAAGAAGCATATATATAGTGTAATCCAAAAAAAATGCGTATATTTGCGGGCCTTTTGGCACAAACGAAATAGAAATTTGGGGAGCAATCCCCGTGAGTATTAACAAATTAAAGGTTTAAAATGCCAACTATTCAACAGTTAGTAAGAAACGGCCGAGCACACATGGAGGACAAGTCGAAGTCTCCAGCTCTGGCTGCGTGCCCTCAGCGTCGTGGCGTTTGTACTCGTGTGTACACCACCACCCCTAAGAAGCCTAACTCGGCTATGCGTAAGGTAGCACGTGTAAGATTGACCAATGGCAAGGAGGTCAATGCCTACATCCCAGGTGAAGGTCACAACTTGCAGGAACACTCTATTGTACTCGTTCGCGGTGGTCGTGTAAAGGACCTTCCGGGTGTACGTTATCACCTCGTTCGCGGTGCCCTCGACTCGGCAGGCGTGGATGGTCGTCGTCAGCGTCGTTCGAAGTACGGTGCAAAACGCCCTAAGGCGGGAAAGAAGTAGTAGTCCGATAAAAAACGTGTAAATCGAGATTACTCAAAAACAAAACAGAAAACATTTAACGAAGAAAGAAAACAATGAGAAAAGCTAAGCCAAAGAAGCACACTCTACTTCCTGATCCGAAGTTCAACGACGTGGCAGTAACCCGCTTCGTGAACAACTTGATGTTGGATGGCAAGAAGAGTATTGCCTATACCATTTTCTACGATTCGTTGGAATTGGTAGGCAAGAAGATGAAGGATGCTGATAAATCTCCACTTGAGGTTTGGAAACAAGCCCTTGAGAATATCACTCCACAGGTCGAAGTAAAATCGAAGCGTATCGGTGGTGCGACATTCCAGGTACCAATGGAGGTTCGTCCGGAGCGCAAAGTTTCTATTTCGATGAAAAACCTTGTACTCTTCGCACGTAAGCGTTCCGGTAAGACTATGGCCGAGAAGCTCGCAGGCGAGATAGTAGATGCCTACAACTCGATGGGTGCTGCCTTCAAGCGTAAGGAGGAAATGCACCGTATGGCGGAGGCAAATAAGGCATTTGCACACTTTAGATTTTAATTTATAGGAGAGAACGACAATGGCTGCAAGAGATTTAACTTACACCAGAAACATTGGTATTATGGCTCACATCGACGCAGGTAAGACTACCACGTCGGAGCGTATTCTCTTCTATACGGGTAAAACCCACAAAATTGGCGAGACCCACGAGGGTGCCGCTACTATGGACTGGATGGTACAGGAGCAGGAGCGTGGTATTACCATTACTTCGGCTGCAACCACCGCGTTCTGGAACTATAAGGATCATCAGTATCAGATCAACTTGATCGACACCCCGGGACACGTTGACTTTACCGTTGAGGTAGAGCGTTCGCTCCGCGTTTTGGACGGTGCCGTTGCTACGTTCTGCGCCGTTGGTGGTGTAGAGCCACAGTCGGAGACCGTATGGCGTCAGGCAGACAAGTACAACGTACCTCGTATCGGTTATGTAAACAAGATGGACCGTACGGGTGCCGACTTCCTCGCAGTTTGTGCACAGATCAAGGAGCACTTCGGTACTACCGCACTTCCGGTTGTATTGCCTATCGGTGTTGAGGACAAGTTCGAGGGTCTGATTGACCTTATATATAATAAAGCAATTTACTACTTCGACGACAAGACCGTTCGTGACAACTTCGAGTTGCGCGAGATTCCGGAGAATATGAAGGCCGAGGCAGAGGAGTGGCGTAACAAACTCATCGAGGAGGTTGCTGCTACGGACGACGCCTTGATGGAGAAGTTCTTCGAGGATCCTAACTCGATCACTCCGGACGAGCTCATCGCAGCAATCCGTAAGTCGACTATGGATATGTCGCTCGTGCCAATGCTCTGCGGTTCGTCGTTCCACAACAAGGGTGTACAGAAGTTGCTCGACTATATTATGGCGTTCCTCCCATCGCCGCTGGATGTACCGGCTGTTGAGGGTATGAACCCTAAGACCGAGGAGAACGAGCTCCGCCACGCATCGGAGGAGGATCCATTCTGCGGTCTCGCGTTTAAGATCGCTACCGACCCATTCGTAGGTCGTTTGGCATTCGTTCGCGTATACTCGGGTAGACTCGACGCAGGTTCGTACGTTTACAACGCACGTAGCGGCAAGCGTGAGCGTATCAGCCGTATCTATCAGATGCACGCTAACAAGCAGAATCCGATGGAGTTCGTAACTGCCGGCGATATCTGTGCAGCAGTAGGTTTCAAGGAGATTCACACGGGTGATACCCTCTGCGCTGAGAATGCACCTATCATCCTCGAGCAGATGACCTTCCCTGAGCCAGTTATCGGTTTGGCGGTTGAGCCAAAGACCCAGAAGGATCTCGATAAGCTCGGCATCGCACTCGCGAAGCTCGCCGAGGAGGACCCAACCTTCACCGTTCGTACCGACGAGGAGAGTGGCCAGACCATTATCTCGGGTATGGGTGAGTTGCACCTCGATATCATCGTAGACCGTCTCCGTCGTGAGTTCGGTGTAGAGATCAACCAGGGTGCACCACAGGTTAACTACAAGGAGGCACTTACTCAGACCGTTCAGCACCGCGAGGTATTCAAGAAGCAGACCGGTGGTCGTGGTAAGTTTGCAGATATCATCTTCGAGATCGGTCCTGCCGACGACGACAAACCAGGTCTTACGTTTGTTGACGAGGTTAAGGGCGGTAACGTACCTAAGGAGTTCATCCCAGCAGTTCAGAAGGGCTTCGAGTCCGCTATGGCTAACGGTGCACTCGCAGGTTACACCATCGACTCGATGAAGGTTACTTTGAAGGATGGTTCGTTCCACCCGGTTGACTCCGACCAGTTGTCGTTCGAGATTTGCGCTCGTAACGGTTTCCGCGTTGCAGCACCAAAGGCAGGTTCGGTAATTATGGAGCCAATTATGTCGGTTGAGGTTGTAACTCCGGAGGAGAGTATGGGTGATATCATCGGCGACTTGAACAAGCGTCGCGGTCAGATCCAGGGTATGGAGTCGAAGGGTACCGCACGCGTGGTTAAGGCGAAGGTGCCACTCTCGGAGATGTTCGGTTATGTAACCGTTCTCCGTACGATCTCGTCGGGCCGTGCAACTTCGTCGATGGAGTTCTCGCACTTCGAGGAGGTACCTGCTAACCTTGCAAAGGAGATTATCGAGAAATCGGGTAAAAAGAAGGATTTAGAGTAAAAAGTAGTAAAGAATATGAATCAGAAAATTAGAATCAAACTGAAGTCTTTCGACCACAATTTGGTAGACAAGTCTGCCGAGAAGATCGTTAAGACCGTGCGTAGCACCGATGCAATGGTAAGCGGTCCGGTGCCGCTCCCGACGCACAAGCAGATTTTCACTGTGAACCGTTCGACCTTCGTAAACAAGAAGGCACGTGAGCAGTTCCAGCTCTGCACTTACAAGCGTATCATCGACATCTACTCTTCGACTCCGAAGACTATCGATGCACTGATGAAGCTTGAGTTGCCATCGGGTGTCGAGGTCGAGATCAAGTGCTAATACGAAGGATTTCGAGATAGCGATTTTCGGGTGAAGGAGCGGGCCAAAAACGCTTCGCTCCCTCCTCCGAATAGCCCACAATGCGTATATAATATTTATATAGGTATAAAGCAAAACAAAACAAATTCACTTTTATTAACAAACGTAATTAGACAGAAAAATGTCAGGACTAATTGGAAAGAAAATCGGAATGACTTCCGTGTACAGTGCCGAGGGAAAGAATATTCCATGCACTGTAATTGAGGCTGGTCCGTGTGTGGTTACGCAAATCAAGACTGTTGAGAAGGATTCTTACGAAGCAGTTCAGATTGCCTATGACGACAAGAGTGAAAAGCACACCAGCAACAGTTTGTTAGGTCACTTCAAGAAAGCCGGCACTACCCCAAAACGCAAGATGGCTGAATTCAAGGGTATGCCAGAGGTGAACCTTGGTGATACGCTCACCGTTGATCTCTTTACCGAGGAGGATTGGGTTGACGTAACAGGTATCTCGAAGGGTAGAGGTTTTCAGGGTGTTGTAAAGCGTCACGGCTTTGCGGGTGTAGGTGGTCAGACCCACGGTCAGCACAACCGCCAGCGTAAGCCAGGTTCGCTCGGAGCATCGTCGTATCCGTCGCGCGTCTTCAAGGGTAAGCGTTTGCCTGGTCAGATGGGTGGCGAGCAGGTTACAGTTCTTAACCTGAAAGTATTAAAGGTAATACCTGAGAACAACCTTATCTTGGTAAAGGGTTCGATTCCGGGTGCAAAAGGTTCTTATTTAACAATTGAGAAGTAGTATGGAATTAGCAGTATTGAACGCACAAGGTCAAGAGACCGGTCGTAAGGTAGTCCTTTCGGATGCGGTTTTCGGCGTGGAGGCTAATGACCACGCTATCTACCTCGACGTAAAGCAGTATTTGGCTGATCAGCGTCAGGGTACTCACAAGTCGAAGCAGCGTAACGAAGTTGCCGGTTCGACCCGTAAGTTGAAGCGACAGAAGGGTACCGGTGGTGCTCGTTGCGGTAGCATCAAGAGCCCATTGTTCCCAGGTGGTGGCCGTATCTTCGGTCCGGTACCACGCGACTACAGCTTCAAGCTCAACAAGAAGTTGAAGCGTTTGGCTCGTCGTAGCGCACTTACCTATAAGGCACAGGCAGGCGCAATCACCGTAGTGGAGAATCTTAACCTCGATGCTCCAAAGACAAAGTCGGTAGTTGCATTGGCTTCGGCTCTCAAGGTAGCAGACAAGAAGGTTTTGGTAGTTTTGCCGGATACAAACGTAAACCTTCAGCTCTCGTGCCGCAACATTCCGTCGGTGAAGACTATCCTCGCATCGAATCTTAACACTTACGAGGTGATGAACGCATCGGCATTGGTAATGGTTGAGGGCGCAGAAAATGTATTGAATGTAATGTTAGCTTAAAAAAACGGAGGAAAAATGGAAGTAATTATTAAGCCTATTTTGACCGAAAAGATGACGATTCAGGGCGAAAAGTTGAATCGCTACGGTTTTATCGTTGATGTACGGGCTAACAAGTTGCAGATTCGTAACGCCGTTGAGCAGATGTACAACGTAGTGGTAACAGATGTAAACACCATCAACTATATGGGTAAGCAGAAGAGCCGCTATACGAAGGCAGGTTTGCTCGAGGGTCGTGCTAATAACTTCAAGAAGGCAATCGTCACCTTGAAGGATGGAGATAAGATAGATTTTTACAGTAATATCTAAGCGGAGATGGCAGTAAGAAAGTTTAAGCCGGTAACACCCGGCACAAGACATAAGATTATCGGTACGTTCGACGAGGTAACGACGAACAAACCTGAGAAGTCGTTGCTCGAACCAAAGAAGAGCACCGGTGGTCGTAACAATTCCGGTAAGATGACCGTACGCTACATTGGTGGCGGTCACAAACAGATGTACCGTTTGGTTGATTTCAAGCGTGCCAAGGATGGCGTAGCAGCAACTGTAAAGACTATCGAGTACGACCCAAATCGTACAGCACGTATTGCCCTCGTGGTATATGCAGACGGCGAGAAGAGCTATATCTTGGCTCCAAACGGCTTGCAGGTAGGCCAGACCGTAATTAGCGGTGCAGGCGTTGCACCAGAGGTTGGTAACTCGCTGCCGTTGTCGGATATTCCACTCGGTACACTTATTCACAACATTGAACTCTACCCCGGCCAGGGTGCGCAGATGGCGCGTTCTGCCGGTTCGTACGCTCAGCTTTTGGCACGTGAGGGCAAGTTTGCCATCATCAAGTTGCCTTCGGGTGAGACTCGTATGGTACTCGTAACCTGCCGCGCAACCGTAGGTATCGTTTCGAACGTTGAACACAACCTCGAATCGTCGGGTAAGGCAGGTCGTAAGCGTTGGCTCGGTCGCCGTCCACACAACCGTGGTGTTGTAATGAACCCAGTAGATCACCCAATGGGTGGTGGTGAAGGTCGTGCAAGCGGTGGTCACCCACGTTCGCGTAAGGGCTTGTTGGCTAAGGGTTATAAGACTCGTAATCCTAAGAAGACATCGGCCAAGTTTATTATTTCAAGAAAGAAAAAATAATTAAAAAGAGTACATAATGAGCCGTTCATTAAAAAAAGGACCATTCATTGACCCAAAACTCGAGGCGAAGGTAATCGCACAGGCAGAGGGCAATCAGAAGTCTGTAATCAAGACTTGGTCACGAGCTAGTATGATTTCGCCTGACTTCGTAGGTCAGACGATCGCTGTCCACAACGGAAACAAGTTCATTCCGGTTTACGTAACGGAGAATATGGTAGGTCACAAACTCGGTGAGTTCGCTCCTACCCGCAATTTCCGTGGTCACGCAGGTAACAAGAAAAAATAGGTAGACAATGGGTGCAAGAAAAGCAATAAGAGCCGAGAAATTAAAGGCTGAAAAGAAGCAGAAAGCCATCGCTATTATGCGCGATTGCCCGACCTCTCCACGTAAGATGCGTTTGGTAGCAGATATCATCCGCGGCGTAGAGATCAATAAGGCATTGGGTATCCTTCGTTACTCGAAGAAGGAGGCATCTATCAGATTGGAGAAACTCTTGAAGTCGGCTATCGCCAACTGGGAGGCAAAGAACGAGGGCGAGCGTCTCGAGGACGTAACGCTTTGCGTAAAGGAGATTACCGTTGATGGCGGACGTATGTTGAAGCGTATTCAGGCAGCGCCTCAGGGCCGTGCTCACCGCATTCGCAAGCGTTCCAATCACGTTACAATCGTAGTTGACAAAATGGTAACCGCAGAAAACAAGTAAACAAATGGGACAGAAAGTAAATCCAATAGCAAACCGTCTCGGTATCATCAAGGGTTGGGATTCCAACTGGTTCGGTGGTAAGGATTTCTCAGAGAAATTGGTAGAAGACGCAAAGATTCGTAAGTACTTGGATGTCCGTTTGGCAAAGGCAAGTATTTCGAAGATTATCATTGAGCGTACGCTTAAACTCGTAACCGTAACCATCTCGACCGCACGTCCGGGTATCATCATCGGTAAGGGCGGTGCCGAGGTAGACAAGTTGAAGGAGGAGTTGAAGAAGCTCACCGGCAAGGAGGTTCAGATCAACATCTTCGAGGTAAAACGTCCGGAGGTTGATGCTACTATCGTAGCACAGTCGATCGCACGTCAGCTCGAGGGCCGTGTATCGTACCGCCGTGCTATCAAGACTGCCATCGCATCGACAATGCGTATGGGTGCAGAGGGTATCAAGGTTCAGATCTCGGGTCGTGTGGGTGGCGCCGAAATGGCACGCTCGGAGACCATTAAGGAGGGCCGTATTCCATTGCACACCTTCCGTGCTGATGTAGACTATTGCTTGGCAGTAGCAGTAACGAAGGTCGGAACCCTCGGTATCAAGACCTGGATTTGCCACGGTACGGTTTATGGCAAGCGCGATTTGTTCGAGATTGCCGGTGCATCGTCGCAGCAGGGTCCACAGCAGGGCGGTCGCAAGGGCGGCGCTCCAAAGAAAAGACGTAATAACAAGTAGTAAGTAGTACCTTTTAAAAGCAAAAACAGTTATGTTACAGCCAAAAAAGACCAAATTTAGAAGAATGCAAAAGGGTCGTATGAAGGGTGTTGCTCAGAGAGGTAACCAACTTGCATACGGTTCGTTCGGCATCAAGGCGCTCGAGTGTTCGTGGATCACCGGTCGCCAGATCGAGGCAGCCCGTCAGGCAATCACTCGTTATATGAAGCGTGAGGGTCAGCTCTGGATCCGCATCTTCCCTGATAAACCGATTACGAAGAAGCCAGCCGAGGTACGTATGGGTAAGGGTAAGGGTAATCCAGAAGGATTCGTAGCGCCTATCACCCCAGGCCGTATTCTCTTCGAGGCAGAAGGTGTACCAATGGAGGTCGCACAGGAGGCACTCCGTCTTGGCGCACAGAAGCTGCCTATTACGACAAAGTTTATCGTACGTCGTGACTACGACGCAACTTCAACATTGTAAAAAGGAGGATTGAGATTATGAAAACTGCTGAAATTAAAGAGATGTCCGTTCAGGATTTGCAGGAGCGTATCGCAGCCGAGAAGACTAAGCTCGCTACGATGAAGGTTCAACACGCCGTTTCTCCGGTCGAAAATCCTTCGCTTATTAAGAAAACCCGCAGAGATATAGCTCGTATGCTGACCGTTCTGCGCCAAAAGTAAGAAACGATTATGGAAAGAAATCTTAGAAAAGAGCGTATAGGTACTGTTGTCAGCAACAAGATGGAGAAGACCATCGTAGTGGCAGTCGCTCGTAAGGTAAAGCATCCGATCTATGGTAAGTTCGTTAACAAGACTACGAAGTTCGTAGCCGAGTGCCTGGACGAGACCATTAACGAGGGTGATACAGTACGCATTATGGAGACCCGCCCGTTGAGCAAAACGAAGCGTTGGAGATTAGTACAAATCATTGAAAGAGCTAAGTAGTTATGATACAGCAAGAAAGCAGACTCGTAGTAGCCGATAACAGTGGTGCAAAGGAGGTTCTTTGTATCCGAGTGCTTGGCGGTACAAAGCGTCGCTATGCATCGATTGGCGATAAGATTGTAGTTGCTGTCAAGAGCGCATCCCCATCCGGAGACGTGAAGAAGGGTGCCGTATCGAAGGCAGTAGTAGTAAGAACAAAGAAAGAGATTCGACGCGCTAACGGTTCGTACATTCGTTTCGACGATAACGCCGTAGTCCTTCTCAACAACCAGGGTGAAATGCGTGGTACTCGTATTTTTGGTCCTGTAGCTCGTGAGCTTCGCGATCAGTATATGAAGATCATCTCCCTCGCCCCTGAAGTATTGTAATAATAAAAAACAGTTACAGATATGTCAGTAAAATTGCATATTAAGAAAGGGGATACGGTTTGCGTAATCGCCGGCGATAACAAGGGCCAGCAGGGTAAGGTTTTGAAGGTAGAGACCTCGAAGCAGCGTGCTATCGTAGAGGGCGTAAACCTCGTAAAGAAGGCAACCAAACCAAACGCAAAGAATCCTCAGGGTGGTATCGTTGAGCAGGAGGCCGCGATTCACATCTCTAACTTGCAGGTGCTTGATCCGAAGAGCGGCAAGCCGACTCGCGTAGGACGCAAGGCAAATGCAGAAGGTAAATTAGTACGTTACGCTAAAAAATCGGGAGAGGAGATTAAATAATGGCTTACATTCCATCACTTAAGACACAGTATAAGGAGCAGATCGTTCCTGCCCTTATGAAGGAGTTTGGATACAAGAGCATTATGCAGTGTCCTAAACTCGAGAAGATCGTTATCAACCAGGGTATGGGTCAGGCAGTAGCCGATAAGAAGCTTATCGACGTTGCACAGCAGGAGCTTACCGTGATAACCGGTCAGAAAGCAGTCCAGACCAAGTCGCGCAAGGATATCTCGAACTTCAAACTCCGTAAGGGTATGCCTATCGGTGTTCGAGTAACCCTTCGTGCTAACCGTATGTACGAGTTCTTGGAGCGTTTGATCGCAGTCGCTCTTCCTCGTATCCGCGACTTCAAGGGTATCAACGATCGTTTCGACGGTCAGGGTAACTACACTCTCGGTATCACCGAGCAGATCATCTTCCCTGAGATCGACATCGACAAGATTACCAAGATTTTTGGTATGGAGATTACATTCGTAACTTCGGCTCCGACCGATGAGGAGGCATACGCTCTTCTCCGCGAGTTCGGTTTGCCATTCAAAAACGCTAAAAAGAACCAATAAGCTATGGCAAAGGAATCAATGAAGGCGCGCGAGGTAAAGCGCGAGAAGTTGGCCGCTCGTTACGCTCACAAGCGTGAGGAGATTGCTGCGGCTGTAAAGGCAGGTGAGATGGATCACGAGGAGGCGTGGATCGCCCTCTCGAAGTTGCCACGCAACTCGAATCCTATCCGTCAGCACAACCGTTGCAAACTTACGGGCCGTCCAAAGGGCTATATGCGTCAGTTCGGTATCAGCCGTATCCAGTTCCGTGAGATGGCTTCAGCCGGACTCATCCCAGGCGTAAAGAAGGCAAGCTGGTAGTAGAATTTTCGACACACAGAGGGGAGGATTTGATGGATAATCGAATACCTTCCCGCTGTCGGGTCGAGTCCCGAAAAAGCGGGGTTGCAATAATTTAATTGCTTAAAATTAGGATATTTGCGAAAAAAACACTACTTTTGCGGGATTTAAAATCGAAAAATATCGGACGTCGCATTCTGCCGTCACGCAAAAACACGCCGAGAGGTGCGTTTGGGCGCGATTTGGTAGGGCGGCTTTCGGTGTGAATAGACAACAACAATTATTTTTTTAATTTTTAACTTTTAATTCTTTACAACTATGACAGATCCAATAGCGGATTTTTTGACGAGAATTAGAAATGCGGTGAAAGCCAACCACAAGGTGGTTGAAGCTCCCGGCTCAAAAATTAAAGAGGCCATCACCAAAATTCTCTACGAGCAGGGTTATATCCTGGCTTACAAGTTCGACAAGGATGAGAAGGGTCATCCAGTAATTAAGGTTGCTCTCAAGTGGGATGCAACGGGCAAGGTAAACGCCATCAAGGATTTGAAGCGTGTATCGCGTCCGGGTTTGCGTCAGTACTCGTCGGTAGCAGAGATGCCACGCGTACTTAACGGCTTGGGTATCGCAATCGTATCGACCTCCAAGGGCATTATGACCGGCGCAAAGGCCGTTCAGGAGAATGTCGGCGGCGAGGTTTTGTGCTATGTTTATTAATCTTTAAAAACCGAAAACAAAATGTCAAGAATTGGTAAATTACCTGTAATCTTGCCTGCTGGCGTCGAGGTAACTATCGCAGCCGACAACACGGTAAGCGTGAAAGGGCCACTTGGGACACTGAGTCAGAAGGTTGACTCGGATATAACTGTTGAGGTTGGTACGACTACATTGAAGGATAGCGACGCAGAGGTTGCTGCCGTAATCGTTACCCGTCCAACCAATCAGCCACGTCACCGTTCGTTGCACGGTCTCTACCGCGCTCTCATCAATAACATGGTTATTGGTGTATCGAAGGGTTACGAAATCAAGCAAGAGTTGGTGGGTGTCGGCTTCAAGGCCGAGGTTAAGGGCGATGTACTCGAGATGAGTCTCGGCTACTCGCACGATACATATCTCAAACTCCCGAAGGAGGTAACTGCAACTGCAGTGACCGAGAAGAAGGGTGCTCCGATCGTAACTTTGAAGAGTTGCGACAAGCAGCTTGTCGGTCAGGTAGCAGCAAAGCTCCGTTCGTTGCGTAAGCCAGAGCCATATAAGGGCAAGGGTATTAAGTTCGTAGGCGAGGTAATTCGTCGTAAGGCAGGTAAGTCTGCAAATGCTAAATAGTAAAACAGAGTAAGTTATGTCATTGAATAAGATTGAAAGAAGAGAGAGAATCAAGATGCGCATACGCAAAGTCGTAAGCGGTACATCTTCGCGTCCTCGTATGACTGTATTCCGTAGCAACAAGCAGATCTACGTACAGTTTGTTGATGACCTTGCCGGTGTTACTTTGGCAACAGCTTCGTCGTTGGAGCTCGCAGCAGAGACTGCCGGAAAGAATAAGTGTGAGATCGCAGCTTTGGTTGGCGCACTTGCAGCCAAGAAGGCAATCGAGAAGGGTATCGAGACGGTATCGTTTGACCGTAACGGCTACCTCTATCACGGTCGAGTAAAAATGTTAGCAGACGCAGCTCGTGAGGGCGGTCTTAAATTCTAATAGCGATATGGCAAATACAAATGTAAAGAACGTACGTACAAGCGACACCGGCGAGTTGAAGGACAGACTCGTTGCTATCAATCGCGTTACCAAGGTAACGAAGGGTGGTCGCACATTCAGCTTCTCTGCAATTGTTGTGGTAGGTAACGAGAACGGCGTAGTTGGCTATGGTCTCGGTAAGGCCGCAGAAGTTACCTCGGCTATCGCAAAGGGCGTCGAGGATGCAAAGAAGAATCTCGTAAAGGTTCCGGTTATCAACGGAACGATTCCTCACAAGCAGGAGAGTCGCTTCGGCGGTTCGCAGGTAATGATCCGTCCAGCAGCTCCTGGTACGGGTATCATCGCCGGTGGTGCAATGCGTGCAGTGTTGGAGTCCGTAGGTATCAAGAACGTGTTGGCAAAGAGTAAGGGTTCGTCGAACCCGCACAACCTCGTAAAAGCAACCGTAGGTGCGCTTTGCGAGTTGCGCGATGCTTACACTGTTGCCCAGGTTCGCGGAATTTCACTCAAACAGGTGTTTAACGGTTAATTTTTTTGAAGAATTATGGCAACATTGAAGATTACACAGATCAAGAGCCGCATCGGTTCGACCGCACAGCAGTGCAAAAACCTCGATGCACTCGGTCTCAGAAAGATTAACCAGAGCGTAACCCACAGCGACTCGGCTATCATCAAGGGTATGATCGAGCGCGTGAAGCACCTTGTAAAGGTTGAAGAAGTTAACGAATAAGAAGGAGGAAAAGTAAATGGAACTCAATAATCTTAAACCCGCAAAGGGTTCGACACACCACGACAAGCGTGTAGGTCGCGGTGCAGGTTCGGGACACGGTGGTTACTCGACTCGTGGTAACAAGGGAGCGCAGTCGCGTTCGGGTTATTCGCGTAAATTGGGCTTCGAGGGTGGTCAGATGCCATTGCAGCGTCGTCTGCCGAAGTTCGGTTTTACCAACCTTAAAAGAGTAGAGTTTAAGCCTATCAATCTCTCGATTCTCGAAGAGCTCGCATCGAAGAACTCTTTGACCGAGGTAAATATCGACACTTTGGTAGCAGCCGGTTTCGTATCGGGCAGCGACCGTGTTAAGATCCTCGGTAACGGCACTCTCACCAAGCAGCTTACCGTAACTGCTCACGCTTTCTCGAAGAGCGCAGAGGCAGCTATCGTAGCAGCAGGTGGTAGCGTAGTTAAATTGTAAAACAGGCAAAAACCTAACTAAAAATGAAAAGTTATCTGATTGTTGGCGTTATCCTTCTGGTCATTCTCGGCTTGATGGCAACCAACAAGAAACTTGTAGAGACAATCAAAAACATCTTCAAGATTGAGGATTTGCGTAAGCGTATCGGCTTCACCGTGCTCCTCATCCTGATCTATCGTTTAGGTTGTTATGTAGTGATTCCGGGTATCAACCCTAACCTTTTGGGTGAGGGCTCGGCTTTGGCGAACCAGATGGACAGCAACTCGTTGTTGGGTCTGCTCAACGTATTCTCTGGTGGTGCATTTGCCAACGCTGCGATTTTCGCACTCGGAGTTATGCCGTACATTACCGCCTCGATTATCATCCAGCTGCTCGGCATGATGGTTCCTGCCGTTCAGAAGTTGATGAAAGAGGGCGAGAGCGGTCGTCGTAAGATGAACCAGTGGACACGTCTGCTCACCATCGGTGTGCTTTTGCTGCAGGGCCCTACCTATGTAGCAAACCTCTACCACCAGGTGCCGCAGGCATTCGTCTATGGCAACTCGTTCGGCTTTACGCTCTATGCAACCGTAATCCTGATCGCCGGCACAATGTTTATTATGTGGTTGGGCGAGAAGATTACCGACAAGGGTATCGGTAACGGTGTTTCGCTGATCATTATGATCGGTATCGTAGCCCGTCTGCCACACGCCTTGCTCGCCGAGCTCAGCGCACGATTGAATACTTCGACCGGTTCGTTGATTATGATCGTGATCGAGTTGGTGTTGCTCTTCCTGGTATTTATGGCAACCATCGCAATTGTTCAGGCAGTCCGCAAGGTGCCTGTACAGTATGCAAAGCGTATCATTGGCAATAAGCAGTACGGTGGTGTTCGTCAGTACATCCCGCTCAAGATGAATGCGGCAAACGTAATGCCAATCATCTTCGCACAGGCACTGATGTTTATCCCGATGTTGTTTGCTAACGTAGCACCGAAGTTCGCCGGCGCATTCGCCGATATGACCGGTTGGTGGTACAACATTACGCTTGCAGTGTTGGTAATCCTGTTTACGTTCTTCTATACAGCGATTATCATCAACCCTCAACAAATGGCTGACGATATGAAGCGTAACGGCGGTTTCATCCCAGGTGTTAAGCCGGGTAAGGCAACTGTTACCTATATCGACAACATTCTTACGAGAATCACCCTTCCGGGCTCGATCTTCCTCGCCCTTGTTGCGATTTTCCCAGCATTGGCAATGAAGTTCTTGGGCATCCAGCAGGCATTCGCATACTTCTACGGAGGTACGTCGTTGCTGATTATGGTAGGTGTTGTTCTCGACACTCTGCAGCAGATAGAGAGCCACCTTTTGAATCGTCACTATGACGGTCTGATGAAGACCGGACGTATTCAGGGTCGCCACTAATAGTTGAGCAAAGAGTCGAAGATGATATATCTGAAGACAGACGAAGAGATAGAGTTGCTCCGTGAGAACAACATTCTGGTGAGCCAGACGCTCGCCGAGGTTGGTCGCCACATCAAACCGGGCGTTACAACAAAACAGTTGGATAAGATCGCCGAAGATTTTATCCGTTCTCACGGTGCGATTCCCTCTTGTTTGGGTTACGAGGGCTACCCTGCCTCGACCTGTATCTCGGTCAATGAGCAGGTGGTTCACGGAATTCCGTCAGACAAAATCGTAATAAAAGAGGGCGATATTGTATCGGTCGACTTATGTACGTTTATGAAGGGGTTCAATGGTGATTCGGCATATACGTTTGCCGTAGGCGAAATCAGCGACGACGTTCGTCAGCTGTTGGAAGTCACTAAAGAGGCGCTTTATAGAGGTACCGCACAGGCAAAGGTCGGAAATCGCGTAGGCGATATTTCGGCAGCAGTGCAAGACTACGTCGAGGGTTTCGGTTACGGCGTAGTGCGCGAATTGGAGGGTCACGGTTTGGGCCGAAAAATGCACGAAGGCCCGGGCATTCCCAATTACGGTTTGCGTGGCAGAGGCCCCTTGTTGAAAGAGGGTATGGTCATCTGCATAGAGCCGATGATTACGATGGGTAGCAGAGCGGTGGTATTCGAGCGCGACGGTTGGACCGTCCGCACCCGCGACCGCAAGCCGGCAGCACACTACGAGTTTGCTGTTGCCATCCGCAAAGATGGTCCCGATGTGCTGACAGACTTTAGCATTATCGAAAATTCACTTTAAGAAGAAAAAAGCGAACAGAACTCTATGGCAAAACAGACTGCTATTGAACGAGACGGTACGATCATCGAGGCATTGTCGAATGCAATGTTCCGCGTTGAGTTGGACAACGGCCACGTGATTACCGCTCATATCTCCGGAAAGATGCGTATGCACTACATCAAGATTCTTCCCGGTGATAAAGTAAAGGTGGAGATGACACCCTACGATTTGAGCAAGGGTCGTATATCATTCCGCTACAAATAAATTTACCAAATACACAAAGATTGCTTAATTATGAAAGTAAAAGCATCAATCAAAAAGAGAAGCGAGGATTGCAAGATTGTGAAACGCAAGGGCAAACTCTATGTGATTTGCAAGAAGAATGCTAAATTCAAAATGCGCCAAGGGTAAATAAAAAACGATTAACAATTAAGAAAAGAAAGATTTATGGCACGTATAGTCGGTGTAGATTTACCAAAAAATAAGAGAGGCGAGATCGGCTTGACCTATATCTACGGTATCGGTCGTAGCACGGCTCAGAAGATTCTCGATAAGTGTGGCATTAGCTACGATATTAAAGTTGAAGAGTGGACAGATGCACAGGTAGGTGCAATTCGTTCTGCAATCGCCGAGATGGATATCAAGGTAGAGGGCGAGTGCCGTTCGCTCGTTCAGTTGAACATTAAGCGATTGATGGATATCGGTTGTTACCGTGGTATCCGCCATCGTCTCGGTCTGCCTGTTCGCGGTCAGAGCACCAAGAACAACGCTCGTACTCGTAAGGGTAAGAAGAAGACCGTAGCAAACAAGAAAAAGGCAACTAAGTAATATTGGAGAGTTATGGCAAAGAAAACAGGAACAGTTAAGAAGAAGGTCGTTAAGGTTGGCAATAGCGGTATGGCATTTGTTCACTCGACTTTCAACAACGTTATCGTTACCATTACCAACGAGATCGGTGAGGTTATCAGCTGGTCGTCGGCAGGTAAGATGGGTTTCCGCGGTTCGAAGAAGAACACTCCGTATGCAGCGCAGACCGCAGCAGCAGATTGCGCGAAGGTTGCTTACGATATGGGATTGCGTAAGGTTAAGGTTTATGTGAAGGGACCGGGTCAGGGTCGTGAGAGTGCAGTTCGTACCATCCACGGCGCAGGCATCGAGGTTACCGAGATTATCGACGTAACTCCACTGCCACATAACGGTTGCCGCGCTCCTAACCGTCGTCGTGTATAATCGCGGCCGGAGAGGGTTAAGCAACACTTAATTTACAACACTTATCAAAAAGTAAAAAGCATTATGGCAAGATATATAGGACCAAAAACAAAAATCGCCAGAAGATTCGGCGAGGCAATTTACGGTGCAGACAAGAGTCTTGACAAGCGTAACGTACCGCCAGGACAGCACGGTCTTGCACGCAAGCGTAAGAAGGTATCGGAGTATGGTACCCAGCTCACCGAGAAGCAGAAGGCAAAGTACACTTATGGCATTTTGGAGAAGCAGTTCTCGCGTACCTATGAGCAGGCAGCTCGTATGGGCGGTATCACCGGTGAGAACCTCTTGAAACTCCTTGAGTGCCGTCTCGACAATGTAGTATACCGTCTCGGTATCGCTCCTACTCGTGCAGCAGCTCGTCAGCTCGTATCGCACCGTCACATCTGCGTAAACGGCAATGTAGTAAACATTCCGTCGTATGCACTCCGTGAGGGCGATGTTGTATCGGTTCGCGAGAAGTCGAAGACTTTGGAGGTAATCACCGAGTCGCTCACCGGTGCAAACCACAGCCGCTACTCGTGGTTGGAGTGGGATGGCGCTACGATGAGCGGTAAGTTCCTCCAGAAGCCGGAGCGTGAGGAGATTCCGGAGAACATCAAGGAGCAGTTCATCGTCGAGTTGTACTCCAAGTAGTAATTAAATAACACTGTAATAAATTATGGCAATATTAGCGTTTCAAAGACCCGAGAAGGTCATTATGCTCGAATCTACGGCGACGTTCGGCAAGTTCGAATTCCGTCCGTTGGAGCCGGGTTATGCTATGACCATCGGTAATGCTTTGCGCCGTGTTCTGCTTTCGTCGTTGGAGGGTTATGCCATCACGACGGTAAAGGTAGCCGGCGTTGACCACGAGTTTGCCGCTGTTCCGGGCGTGATGGAGGGAATGATCGATATCATTCTGAAACTCAAACAAATTCGCTTCATCCGCACTGTAGAGAATCAGGAGGCCGAGAAGGTCTCTATCAACGTTGCAGGTGTTACAGAACTTACTGCGGGTTACATCTCGAACTTCCTTACGTCGTTCAAGGTGCTCAATCCTGAGTTGGTAATCTGCCACCTCGCACCAGGTACAAAGATGCAGCTCACCATTACCATCGGTAAGGGCCGCGGTTATGTGCCTGCAGAGGAGAATACTCCTGAGAATTGCGAGTTCGGCGTATTGCCAATCGACTCGATTCACACTCCTATCAAAAACGTGAAGTATTCGCGTGAGGACTATCGTGTCGAGCAGCGTACTGACTATGAGAAGTTGAACATTGAGATTACGACCGACGGTTCGATCAAGCCGAAGGACGCATTGAAGGAGGCCGCAAAGATACTCATCCAGCACTTTATGCTCTTCTCGGACGAGAAGATGACCATCAACCTCGATGACACGAGTGCGGAGAACGATCTCAACGAGCCAGAGTTGCATATGCGTCAATTGCTCAAGACGAAGCTCGTTGACAAGGATTTGAGCGTACGTGCGCTCAACTGCCTCAAGGCGGCTGACGTTGAGACTATCGGCGACTTGGTAAAACTCAATCGTAACGAACTCCTCAAATTCCGCAACTTCGGTAAGAAGTCGCTCACCGAGTTGGATGCCCTTCTCGCGTCGCTCGACCTGAAGTTCGGTATGGATGTATCTATCTACAAACTTGATAAAGATTAATTCAAATGAGACACAATAAGAATTTTAACCATCTTGGCAGACAGGCGGGCCACCGTAAGGCAATGTTGTCGAATATGGCATCGTCCCTGATTCTCCACAAGCGCATCGAGACCACCGTTGCGAAGGCAAAGGCTGTACGCCAGTTCGTTGAGCCACTCGTAACCCGCTCGAAGGAAGACACTACCCACTCTCGTCGTGTCGTATTCTCGTACCTCAAGCAGAAGGAGGCAGTTACGGAGTTGTTCCGTACGATCGCTCCGAAGATTGCTGAGCGTCCGGGCGGTTACACTCGTATTTTGAAGACCGGTTTCCGTTTGGGTGACGGTGCCGATATGTGTATCATCGAGTTCGTTGATTTCAACGAGGCATACACTCTCGGCGTAACTCCTGCTCCTGCATCGGAGGCAAAACCAAAGACTCGTCGTTCGCGCAAGAAGGCAACCGACGCAGTTGAGGATGCTACCGTTGTAGAGAAGAAGAAGTCGGCTCCGAAGGCACCGAAGGCAGCAGCTGCAAAGGCATCGGCTGCTAAGGGTGCGAAGAAGACCAACGTCGGCAAGAAAATGTAAAAAATCGTTCTGATTGGCTCTTTTTGAGTCGCACTGCGATAGCCCGATTGCTCACATACGTCAAGTATGCTGCGCATCGGGCTTTTCTTGTGCCTTTTTATTAAGGTCAGGTAAGGTCAAATAAGGTCAGGGTAAGGTCAAGTAAGATCGATTAAGGTCAAATAAGGTCGCGCGACTTGCGGTCGCTTTAAGGTCAAATAAGGTCAGGCGCGTAGGCGATTGCTAAATTTTCTAACCGCTCTACACTTCCTAATCTTCTGATACTCTCTTTTTTAGATTAAACACAAAGTTCAGGAAGAGCCACCCGAAGCACGCGGTGAACTCGTGATCCAAGTCCTGCACTTCTAACACGGGCAAAACGTGTAGCAGGGTAGGATTCCACACGAAAAACAGCAGTATCCAATCTTTGCCATCTTTGGAGATTCCTCCTCCGAATTTGATAATATCGTTCATTTGATCGTATGATTTATCGGTTAAACCCGTCTGCAAAGTAACGCCCTGCGATTGACAACTTATGTCAAATCCTACGAAAATTGTGCATTAACAGCTCTTGTTGCAAAAGTTTTTGGTGCCGCTTTTTTCAAAAAGGGGCAGTTGTTGTGCGATTTTTGGATAATTTTTGTAAATTTGTCGCAGAAACAGAAAAGTATTAACAACATAAAATCAGAAAACTATGTTCGCAATTGACAATTACGATTTTACGGGCAAGCGCGCGATTATCCGCGTTGACTTCAATGTACCTCTCAATGGTGAGGGTCAGGTAACTGACGACACGCGTATTCGTGCCGCAATTCCAACCATCAAGAAGGTGCTCGAGAAGGGTGGTGCCGTTATTTTGATGTCGCACCTCGGTCGTCCGAAGAAGAATCCGGATCCAAAGTTCTCGTTGGAGCAGATTATCCCTGCTATCGAGGCACGTTTGGGTGTTAAGATTCAGTTTGCAGGCGACTGTATGGGCGAGAAGGCAGCCGAGATGGCCGCTGCTTTGAAGCCGGGTGAGGTAATGTTGCTCGAGAACCTCCGTTTCTACGCAGAGGAGGAGGGCAAGCCACGCGGTTTGGCAGAGGATGCTACCGACGAGGAGAAGAAGGCAGCAAAGAAGGCACTCAAAGAGGGCCCGCAGAAGGAGTTCGTGAAGAAGCTCGCTTCGTATGCCGACTGCTACATCAACGACGCGTTCGGTACGGCTCACCGTGCACACTCGTCGACGGCTCTTATCGCCGACTACTTCCCACAGGACAAGATGTTCGGCTACGTTATGGAGAACGAGTTGAAGGCAATCGACGGCGTGATGCAGAACCCTCAGCGTCCGTTCGTAGCAATCGTAGGTGGCTCGAAGGTTTCGACCAAGATCACCATCATCGAGAAGTTGATGGAGAAGGTCGACAAGATCATCATCGGTGGTGGTATGACCTACACCTTCGCAGGTGCGTTGGGTGGCCACGTTGGTAAGTCGATTTGCGAGCCGGATATGTTCCCTGTTGCTTTGGAGATTCTCGAGAAGGCAAAGGCAAAGGGTATCAAGTTCGTTATGTCGCCTGATGCTCTCATCGCTGACGACTTCTCGCAGGATGCAAACACCCAGAGCGCACCGGTTAAGGAGATTCCTGCCGAGTGGGAGGGTGTCGACATCGCTGAGGGCGGTAAGGAGCTCTTCCGCAACGAGATTTTGGAGTGCAAGACCATCCTTTGGAACGGCCCTGTAGGCGTGTTCGAGATCGACAAGTTCTCGACCGGTTCGCGTGCCGTAGCCGAGGCGATTGCTGATGCAACCCAGCAGGGTGCATACTCGCTCATCGGTGGTGGCGACTCGGTAGCTTGTATCAACAAGTTCGGCTTGGCTGACAAGGTATCGTACGTTTCGACCGGTGGTGGCGCATTGCTCGAGTATATGGAGGGCAAGGAGTTGCCGGGCGTAGCAGCTATCCGCAAGTAATTTCACAAGGCCGCAGCCGTAAGGCGAGAGCCGACGAAAACAAGAAAATCCCGATTGTCCGCGTGGCTTTCGGGATTTTTTATCCCTAAAGTGCAGTAGTTTAAGATTTTTTCTTATCTTTGCACCCACAATCAGGCGGTTATGGGGGCTGCGCGCTCTACCGACGGGCTTGAGGGGGCTTTGAGAGTCGACTTGGGTGTATCCGAGGGGGCAACTTGAGGGCTTTGAGAGGAGTGATTCGAGAGTCGGAGAGTAGGGTAGATGCAGACTGAGTGCCGCTGCAGGTAATACTAAACACATAAAAAAACAAAAACAAATGAAAACACTTGCTATTCAAGCAGTTGCTCGTGCCGAGTATGGTAAGAAGGCAACAAAGGGCGTTCGTCGTGAGGGTATGATCCCTTGCGTATTGTATGGTGCAGGCGAGAACATTGCGTTCTCGGTTAACGAGAAGGCAGTTAAGCCGCTCATCTACACTCCTAACTCGTATATCGTTGAGCTCGAGATCGAGGGTAAGGTAGAGAAGGCAGTTTTGCGTGAGGTTCAGTTCCACCCAATCCGCGAGCAGATTCTCCATATGGACTTCTACCGCATTCAGGAGGACAAGCCGGTTTCGATCGCAATTCCTGTACGTTTGACCGGTAACGCCGAGGGTGTTAAGATCGGTGGTAAGTTGGCTTTGTCGGCTCGTAAGCTCGTTGTTAAGGGTATGTTGGAGAACTTGCCAGATGAGCTCGTTGTTGACGTTACTCCGCTCAAGGTTGGTCAGACCATCTTCGTTGGCGACCTTCAGTTCGAGGGCTTGCAGTTCGTTTCGCCGGCAACACAGGCAGTTTGCGCAGTTCGCGTAACTCGTGCTTCGCGTGGTGCTGCTGCACAGCAGTAACAGACCTAACCGTCTCGAAGAATGAAATATCTTGTTGTTGGCCTGGGAAATATTGGCGCCGAGTACGCCGAAACCCGACACAACATAGGTTTCAAAGTGTTGGATGCCCTTGCTGCGGCATCCGACACTTCTTTTATGTCGAGCCGTTACGGAGCGACCGCCACACTGCGCCATCGCGGTCATCAGGTTACGTTGCTTAAACCCTCGACATATATGAACCTCTCGGGTAAGGCGGTGCGCTATTGGCTGGGCGAGCTGAAGATTGACCGAGCAAATCTGCTCGTTGTGGTCGACGATATCGCTCTGCCGTTTGGCGAGTTGCGAATGCGTGCCAAGGGTAGTGCCGGTGGCCATAACGGCCTGAAAAATATTGCCGAACTGCTTGGTACGGAGGACTATGCGCGTATGCGTTTCGGTGTGGGAGGCGACTTTGCTCGCGGCCATCAGGTCGACTATGTTCTTGGCGAGTGGACTGCCGAGGAGCGCGAGAAGATGCCCGAACGTCTGAAAGTCTTTGGCGATGCCATTCTCTCGTTTGTTGCGGTGGGGATGGAGCGTACGATGAACTTTTTCAACAAAAAGTAAAATATGGTAACATATTTTAGGTGGAATATAGGAAGGTAGGGACAAACTCCTACCTTCTTTTTTTATATAAGGTCAATTAAGGTCGAGTAAGGAAAGCGCAACAAGAGCAAGCGAGGAGATGATAGGAGAGAGGAGTGAGGAGATAGGAGAGAGGTGATTAAGGCAAGGCGTAAAAAACATTACTTGACCTTACTCGACCTTATCTCATCCTATCGGCTCAGGCCCAAAAGAAAAGCGTGGCGAAAATATATGTTGTAACAAGTCCTGATTGACCGCCTCTCACCGCTAAAACACCTCTTGCAGGATGCGGAGCGACTCGACGCGGCGGATGGAGTCGAGGTGGATGGTATAGTACTCGACCAGCGCCGAGAGCATCCCGACGCGTTGCGTGCGGTTGAGACCTATCTCGCCCAGGTCGCGCACGTCGCACTCCAGCATATCGTGCAGCAGGCGTGCATACTCGGGTGTGAAGACCGCATCGTGCAGCGGCATTACGGGTGTGAACTCGCCCTCGCGCATATCGAACCACCCGTCCTGCGTGTATTCGTTGCCCGGTGAGAAGCCCAGAAAGCGGCTGATATTGGCGAGAAACCATAGGTGGAAATTCGCCACTCCCTCCTCCAGCGCATCGAGCGCCTCAATCGAGCCCCACACGAAATTGAAGAGCTGTTCGTTGCTCTCGCTCTCGCCGATGAGGCGGTAGAGTACCTCGGCCATAAATAGCGCGATGGTCGATTTGCGCACGTCGTAGGGCATCGACCGCAGCAGAATGCCGTTCTGCGTGTCGCGCATACGGTGCAGCTCCGACTTCGGAGATATCATACCCTCGAACTCGAGCGCAAACATCGGTTGGAAGTGCGCCATCTTCGAGCCGCGACCGCGTTGCGACCGCACCCCCTGCACGATGTAGCTCTGCCGTCCGTAGCGGTCGGTGAGCATCTGCACGACCATCGACGTATCGCCGTACTTGACCGTGTTGAGAACTATTCCGCGTGCCTTGTAGGTCTGCATATCGGGGCGTGTGAGGGGTTAGAGTGAGAGTTTCTCGACGGTGGCGCGCAGGTGCGCATCGTCGAGGTGGGTGTATATCTCGGTTGTTACTATGCTTTCGTGGCCGAGCATCTCCTGCACCTGACGGATGTTGGCTCCGCCGGCGAGCAGATGCGTTGCGAACGAGTGGCGGAAGGTGTGCGGGCTGACCGTCTTTTCGATGCCGGCGTTCTCGACCGCCTGGCGGATGACCAGAAAGACCATCACGCGCGTGAGTCCTCCACCGCGATTGTTGAGGAAGAGCGTGTCGCTATGGCCGGCCTTCGCCATCTGGCGACGGTCGTCGATGTAGAGCATCACGCGTTCGCGCGCCGTCGAGCCGATGGGCACGAGTCGCTGTTTGTCGCCCTTGCCGATGACGCGGATATAGCCCTCGCCGAAGAACAGGTCGCTCATTCGCAGGGCGATAAGCTCCGACACGCGCAGACCGCACGAGTAGAGCAGCTCGAGCATTGCGCGGTCGCGTCGGCCCTTGACCGTCTGTGGCGAGATGGAGTTGATGATGCGCTCGATCTCCTCGACCGAGAGCGTGTCGGGCAGGTGTCGGCTCGCCTTTGGTGCCGAGACAAACTCGGTTGGCGACGCTTCGATGCGGTCGGTGATGAGCAGGTAGGTGTAGAAACCCTTGATGCTGCTCAACTCGCGCGCCTGCGACGACTTCTTACGCTTGCGCTCGAAGAGGTACTGCAGGTAACGCTCGACCATCACCTGCTCGACCTTCGTCGGCGCAACATCATACATACGCAGTATGTAGTGGGCAAAATCGGTCAGGTCGCCGATGTAGGCATCGACGCTGTTTTTCGCCAGATTTTTCTCCAAACGAATATAGGTGCGATACGCGAGTATCGTTTTCTTCCATTTTTCGCTGTTTTCTGCCATATTATGGTTATATTTGCGTTTGCGAAGATACGAAAAAAAGATAAATTTTACATAATATTATGGACTATATCGAGCTGAATATCCCGATTATCGATGCCGAGCAGGCGGAGATTCTGACCGCCGAGCTCTCGGATCTGCCTTTTGAGAGTTTCGTTGCCGAGCGTGCGGTGCTCAAGGCCTATATTCCGCAGACGGCGCTCATCGACTGCAAGGAGGAGGCCGACGGTGTGTTGGCGGCCTACGGCATCGAGGGTGCGCGCTATGTGCAAATCGAGTCGCAGAATTGGAACGCCCTGTGGGAGAGTAATTTCGAGCCTGTTGATGTTGACGGCCGAGTGCTGATTCGCGCTCCGTTCCACGCCTCGTCGCCGACGGCAGAGGTCGAGGTCGTGATTATGCCGAAGATGTCGTTCGGTACGGGCCACCACGCCACGACGAAGATGATGGTGCAGATGATTCTCGCCTCGGACGTGCGCGAGCGTGTGGGTTTGGATATGGGTTGCGGTACGGGTGTGCTGGCGATCGTTGCGTGCCGCTATGGCGCAGCGAGAATGGATGCGGTCGATATAGACGATTTTGCGTACGAGAACTGTTGCGAGAATCTTGCGACCAACGGCGTTGCCGAGCGCGTAACGCCTATGCTGGGTGATGTTTCGGCCGTTGCGGGTGGTAAGTACGACTTCATTCTGGCGAACATCAACCGCAACATCCTGCTGGGCGATATGGATGCCTATGTCGCTCTGCTTGCCGAGGGTGGCGAGCTCTTCGTGAGTGGTTTCCTCGATGCGGATGTCGAGCCGATGCAGCGCGCAGCTCGAGAGCGCGGACTCACTCCGCACCTGCGACTGGGTGTAGATGGCTGGGCGGCGTTGTCGTTTGTAAAGTAGAGAAAAATCAGGACAGATATGAAGAGGATGTTACTGCTTGCCGTTGCGATGGTGTGTGTGCTGTCGGCTGCGGCTCAAACACGCGCGGAACGTATCCTGCGCGAGATTCGCAATCCGAAATCGAAATATGTTGCAGTGGTGGCCCATCGAGGCGACTGGCGCAACTTCCCCGAGAACTCGCTCGAGGCCATCGAGTCGGCGATCCGTATGGGTGTCGATGTGGTGGAGGTCGATGTGCATCGTACGGCGGATGGCCACTTGGTGGTGTGCCACGACAAGACGATCAATCGCACGACGAGCGGTCGGGGCAAGATTGCCGAACTGACGCTCGACTCGATTCGCCGTTGTTCGCTGCGTGCGGGCCACGGTGTGCGTCTGCCGAAGTATAAGATGCCGACGCTCGCGGAGGTGCTCGACCTGTGTCGCGACCGCGTGCTGATAAATATCGACAAGGGCTACGGCTACTACGACCAGATTCTGGCGATGCTCGTCGAGCGCGGAATGGTCGAGCAGGTGATTATCAAGAGTAGCAAGAAGCCGTCGACTATCGAGGCTCGCTTTGCTTCGCACGAGCACAATATGCACCATATGCCGATTATCAACTATACGGTCAAGCAGTGGGAGCGCCACGAGCCACTCTTCGAGGCGTGGCTTGCGAGCGGTGTGCCGACTCCGGCCTACGAGGTGTGTTGGGATGGCTCGCTCGCGGGCGAGGAGCGCATCTTCCGTCGCGTCGTAAAGAGCGGTGCGAAGTTGTGGATCAATACGCTATGGGATTCGCTCTGCGGTGGTGCGGAGCACGGCTTGGAGGACGACCGTGCGATCGGTCGCGAGGAGCAAATCTACGGCAAGGTGCTCTCGTTTGGTTGCTCGATTATCCAGACCGACCGTCCGGCAATGCTCCTCGAATACTTAACGCGTAAGGGCCGTCATACGCTCGAATAAACCCTCTGCAATGAAAATTCTTTCCCGCATAGCACGCTTTTATGCCACCTCGGCACCTGCTCCGCAGAGTGCGGATGCTACGACGCCCGAGGGTGAGCGCCGTTACCGCCGTCTGGCTTTCGAGTCGTTCATCGCAGCAACGCTCGGCTACAGCTTGTACTATGTCTGCCGCACGAGCTTGAACGTGATGAAGAAGCCGATTATCGACAGCGGCACGCTCGATGCTGCCGATCTGGGTGTCATCGGCTCGGCGTTGCTCTTTGCCTACGCCATCGGCAAGTTCGTGAACGGCTTTGTGTGCGACTACTGCAATATCAAACGCTTTATGGCTACGGGCCTTATCGTTTCGCTGCTGGCCAACCTCGCGATGGGTGTGTGCGGAATGGTCTCGACGGCAATCCCTACGGCGGTTATCTTCGTCGTGTTTGCTGTGCTGTGGGGCGTGAACGGCTGGGCGCAATCGATGGGTGCACCGCCGGCCATAATCTCGCTCTCGAGATGGTTTCCGCTCTCGCGTCGCGGTACGTTCTACGGGTTTTTCTCGGCAAGTCATAATATCGGCGAGTTCCTCTCGTTCATCTTCGTCGGACTGATTGTCTCGGTGGCGGGTTGGCAGTGGGGCTTTCTCGGCTCGTCGCTCGCAGGTGTTGTGGGCGTGGTGCTGGTAGTGCTGCTTATGCACGACACGCCCGAGTCGAAGGGACTGCCCTCGATTGAGAGCATTGCGGGCGAGCAGTCGCGCTCGGCGGATGAGTCGGTGCGCGATCTCCAGCGTCGTGTGATACGAATGCCGGCCGTATGGATTCTGGCGGCGGCAAGTGCCTTTATGTATATGAGCCGCTATGCAATCAACGGCTGGGGCGTGCTCTATCTGCAAGAGGCAAAGGGGCTTTCAGACGAGTTGTCGGTATCGATTATCTCGATAAACGCCCTGCTCGGAGTCTTTGGCACGGTGCTATCGGGTTGGTTCTCCGACTCGCTCTTTGGTGGCGACCGTCGCCGTCCTGCGTTGCTCTTCGGTGTGCTCAACTCGGTGTCGCTCGCTCTATTCCTCTACGGTGGCAATGCCGTGTGGGTGAACATCCTTGCGATGTCGCTCTTCGGCGTGGCGATTGGCGTGCTGATATGCTTCCTCGGTGGCCTGATGGCAGTCGATATCGTTCCGCGCAAGGCGACGGGTGCAGCGCTGGGTATCGTTGGCGTGGCGTCGTACATCGCAGCGGGCGTGCAGGATGTGGTCAGCGGTTGGCTGATAAACGATAATATAACCTATGCGGCCGATGGCTCGCGACACTACGACTTTACGGCGGTCGGCATCTTCTGGCTGGCGGCCTCCGTTATCTCGTTCCTGTTGCCGCTCGCAAATTGGAATCGCAAAGCAAAGGAGGAGTAGCAGATGGCGGCAAAGAAGATTGAAAAGACCAATGCGGCGCGCCTGCTCGACCGTGCCGGCATCACATATACGCTCGTGCCCTACGAGGTGGACGAGAACGACCTTGCAGCGACACACGTTGCCGAGTCGCTGGGCGAGCCCATCGAGCGGGTGTTCAAGACGCTGGTGTTGCGAGGCGATCGTACGGGCCACTTCGTCTGCGTTGTGCCCGGCGATAAGGAGGTGAATCTGAAGGTTGCGGCAAAGGTGTCGGGCAATAAGAGTGCCGACCTGATTCCGATGAAGGAACTGCTGCCGACGACGGGCTACATCCGAGGCGGTTGCACCCCGATAGGTATGAAGAAGCGCTTCCCGACCTTTATCGACTCGTCGTGCGAGCCATTCGATTACATATATATAAGTGCGGGCGTGCGTGGTCTGCAGTTGCAGCTCGCGCCCTCCGATCTGGTGGCGTATGTCGATGCGACGCTCTGTTCGCTGACGCTATAGTATGCGGCGTGCGGTGGCGCTCGGCGTGAGAGTCATCGTCTCCATATCTACACCCGAAATCACAACCAAACCACACTTTCGTCCCTCGGCAATCGTGCCGAGCGTGTCGTCGTACCCGAGTGCGGCGGCTCCGTTGTGCGTTGCCCAGCCGAGCAACTCGTCGAGCGGTACACCCTTGAAACACTTGAGCTCCTCGATAATCGAGAGCGACTCGTTCGACGCCGGCGAATCGGTGCCGATGCAGATGTTGCACCCCTTGCGTCGCAGCAGTTCGACGCTTCGGGGCTCGATACCCGATATGTAGCGATTCGAGCGCGGGCAGAGCACCCAATAGAGCGGTGCGGTGAAGTGTGCGAGCAGCGAGTCTACGACCTGCTCCGTGACGAAGCAGTTGTGGACGAGCATTACGCTGCGGTCGTGCGGAACGCACCGGATGATACGCTCGGCAGGCGAGCCGTAGTGCAGAAAGTCGCACGAGAACCCCACCTGCGAGTACCACCGATGCATATCCCCCTCGCCACGATAGAGTTGTGCCTCGCCCTCCGACTCCATAAAGTGAATCGAGAGCGGTGCATCGTTCGACTCGCTGCATACGCGACGGAACGACGCATCCTGCACGGAGTAGGTTGAGTGGGGGGTGAGTGATGTTTCGGGATGGACGAGCAGCTCGCGACAGCGCTCCTCGTTGGACGAACGCAGACCAAAGACCTCGATAAACGAGCGGTAGCGGATGGCGCTCTCACGCTTGACCTCGAACGACGAGTCGTCGTTTACGATATCGCCAACGGCATCCACACCTTCGGCATACATCGCACCCTCGGCCTCGCGGATGGCGCGCAACGTCTGCTCGCGCGTGAACTCCGCACGCTTTACTCCGACGGCTCCGCCAAAGGCGGCAAATCCACCTCCGGGCGCAATGGCTCCCTGCAATGGTGCAAGCTCCACGTGGCAATGCGCGTTGATGAATCCGGCAGTCAGTATGCCGGCATAGAACTCCACACCCTCCGTCGCGTCGAGCTCCGCAGAGTCGTACTGACCGATGGCGAGCACCTCGCGCGTGAGAGCGTCGAGCGTAACGAGTGGTCGCTTAACGAACCCCTGTGGAGTCCACAGCAGGTGCGAGGCTATCCGGCGCAACGAGCGGTTGCTCGCCGCTACTGCGCAGCGTGTCTGCAAAGAAGAGGAACTCATCGTCGAAAATATTTATGACCACATATTGGGTGAAGAGCGAGTCGATTGCCACCTCCTCACTCGGTGTGTACTGAATCTCCAGGTCGCGAATGGTAAGGTTTGGCTTCGGCGAGCGCTTCTTGCGGTTGGTCGTGTGGCCGAGCGAGAGCACCAGTCGACGGCAGACGGTGTCGGCCGTAATGGTGCGTCGTATGTTGTTGGTCTCGTAGAGTGTGTACTCCTGCATCGAGTAGCGCGTGCTGTCGGCACCCTCGAACCAGATGCCGCCACGTCGCTCGTAGCGCTCCAGATCCTCGTCGCACTCGCTGCGGTAGCGGATGTCGTACGCACCCGGATATATCGGCTCGATGACGATATGCAGGCGTGTCGTGTCGGCTCGCTTGCGTACCTTGATCAGCGTGTCGCTGTAGATGGTGCGGGTGTACTTGCGCAGAGCCACATCGCGGATGGTGTCGAGCACCACGACCAGCTTCTCGTACTTCTCGGCCTGTTCGCGCAGCTGATCCTCCGCATCGCGCAACACCAGACCGAGCTTCGCACTCTTACGGCGCGAGAAGTTACCGATGGTGTATTGGAAGTCGGACTGCGAGTAGCCGTAGCGCGCGAGAATCGGCTCGTAGATTTGCAGCGAGTCGATAACCATATATCGGTTGCCCAGGTAGGCATTCGTCAGATAGGCATCGCGCAGAATCTCTGCCAGCGTATCCTCCGGAATCGTTTGTCGTCGGTTACAACCGGCAAGCGACAGCGCAACCGCAGCCGCCACGATGAACAAAGTTATTATGCGTCGCATCTCTTCTCCTTTTTTATCATTGTACTTGTTGCGACGAGCGACACCGCCCACGCAATTATCATCATTGTTATAAATACCACCGCCACATCGAGCAGTTGCAGCTCGACAGGGTAGCTGTCGACCATAAAGCCGGCCGGCATACGCACCAGACCGAGGTGTTGTTGTGAGAGCGTAATCGCCACGCCCGCAACCAAACCGCCCACTCCGCCGATGGCCGACACGAGCAGCCCCTCGCGCACGAAGATTCCGCGCACGAAATCCTCATCGGCACCCATCGCATAGAGTGCAGGTCGCTCGTCGCGCTTCTCGACGATGAGCATTATCACCGTGCCGATAATCGATAGCGATGCGATAATCAGCACCAGAGCCGATACGAAGAATACGCCCCACTTCTCGTATCGCATAACGGTATAGAATACCGTGTTCTTCTCGTCGCGCGTCTGCACCTGTGCCCCTTCACCCGCTACCTCGCGCAGTCGAGCCGCGACGGCCGAGGGCGATGAGCCCTTGCGCGTGGAGATGAAGATCGTGTTGGCACGCGATCGACCAAAGAGTCGGTGGGCCGCACTGAGCGGGATGAGAATCGTCTGTCGGAAGACGTTCGTCGTGCGGAGAATGCCCCCCACATCGATTCGTTCGCTATGCACGCCCCGCAGCGGAAGCATCGAGCCGATTTGGCCGCTGCCGAGCGAGTAGAGTTTCAACTGCGCCCCGAAGGTGGTGTAGAGCCCAAGTGCCTGTGCCGCATCGCGACTCACAACGGCGCGCTCGATCTCGCCCAGTCGCACCTCGCTTGTCCCCTGCACGGTGTACTCCTCCATTGGCAGCACATCGAAGTAGTGCTCGTCCACGCCGCGCACCCTCACCACGCATTGGCGAGAGCCATACTCCGCCAACGCAAGCTGTTCGATGGCCTGCGATGCGCCCTGCACCCCCTCGACCGTAGTTATGGTGCGAAGGTTGGCCTCGTTGGGGAGCATCAGTGGCGAGATGTCGTTCGACGCTACGGAGCGAATCTCGACATCGGCATCCACATCGGCGTACATATTGAGGATGAGCGACTCGAAGCCGTTAAAGACCGAGAGCAGAATGACCATTGCAGCTACGGGTACGGCAACCGACACCACGCTTACCGCCGCGATAATGTTGATTATCGAGTGCGACGAGCGTGAGACGAGGTAACGTAGTGCAAACAACCACTTCATAGTGCCCCCTCCTGTGCCTTGCCTTGGCTACTTTTTGAGTAGCGAGTCGATGTTCTCGATGTACTCGAGCGAGTCGTCGAGGAAGAATTGCAACTCCGGAATCGACTTCACCTGGTTACGCATACGGTTGCCAAGTGCGCCACGAATAGGTTTGTTGTGCTGCTCGAGCACCTCGAGCGTCTGCTCTGCGCGCTCGAACGGGAAGACGCTGACATATATCTTTGCGTAGGCCAGGTCGACCGACACGCGTACCGTCGTAACGGTTACGAGCGTGCCGCGAAGTGCCGACGAGAGGTCGCGCTGAATAATCTCTGCGATGTCGCGCTGAATCTGTCGCGCGATCTTTTGCTGACGTGTATTCTCCATATCGAAAAGTGAGTTTTTTGTTATAATGCGAATTTGAATACCTCCTGCCCCTTCTTGCGTGGCTGTTTCTTGACGGACCACTCCTTGAAGCCATCCTTCTGGAGGCGGAAGCCGAAGCGCAAGCTGATGTTGAGGTTGTCGAGTGGCGAGCGCAACGGTGTGTACCAGAACGGATTTTCGCCCGGTGAGGTGATCTGGTCGAGCGAGTTGTCGTAGTACTTGTTACGGTTGCGCATCAGATCCGAGTAGCCGAAGTCGTAACGGACGCGAACACCCACCTCGAAACGTCCGAAGAGCAGGTCGATACCGCCACCTCCCGCCAGACCGAAGCCGAAGCGGTTGTCGCGCTCGGAGCGCATCTCATACTTGCCCGCAATCTGTTCGATGCCGCTGCTGATCTCCGCACCAAAGGTGTAGCGTTCGTTGTTGACGAACGTGGAGCAGAAGTTGTACGAGAAGGTTGCTGCTGCCTCCAGATAGACACGCATCTTGTTCTTGAAGAGGTAGAAGTGCGGCTGCCACACGATAGGCATCATAATCGTATTGACGCGACGCGTGTAATACTTGAACTGCTTCTTGTTGTCGTAGATCGAGGCGTAGGGTGCATACGAGAAACCGCGCTGCATCCAGTCGATGTCGATACCGAAACCGCCCACGAAGCGCGGCAGCGAGTAGTATCGCCACGAGACGCCGGCCGTCCACGTTCCCCACAGCGGGCGAGTCTCCTGCTTGGGATAGAGTCGGGCGGTGGCCATACCGCAACCGGTCGTAACCGCTACGACGTGCTGTGCGTGAAGTTTGTTTGCTGCGCCCGATAGCGTGAGCAGGGCGAGCGCGAGCAGGGTTATATGTTTAAGTCTTTTCATCATCTTCTGCTATTGTGTTTAGAACGTGTTTGACGAGCCGCCCATCAGGCCACCGAGTCCTCCGCCCATACCGCCGAGGCCACCCATACCGCCAAAGCCGCCCATTCCGCCGGAGCTGCCCGAGTTGTTACCCTTGTTCTGCAACTCGACAATCTTCTTGCGCCACTCCTCCTCGAGCTTCTTCAGGCGCGCCTGCTCCTTGTCGTCGAGCATCTTCACGAGCGACTCCATCGTAACAGGTGCGAATATCTTCGACATATCGAGCGAGATCTCCATCTCCCAATTTGCCTTTGCAACGAACTGATCCTCGCCGCTGTCGCTGATATACATCTCCGAGCGCTCGGGTTGCAGTCGCTCCACGACATTACCGCCGTCCCACTCTCCGTTACCGTTCCTATCCTCGATGATTCGCAGACGGATGTCGCCCGCCGGAATGTAGTGGATGAAGTGCGTACCGCTGCCGATGCCTTTGAGCTCCTGCTGCATCTGGCCCGTAGAGTTGGTCTGCTGGACGATATACTTGCGGCCGGGCACGCCCTGCACGTTGAGTTTCATTGTGGCGAACTTCTCCGGATCGTAGGTCTCGAGATCGACCACCGTCGAGTCGTTCTGGTAGCCCATCACATCGGTAATAGCACCCTTCGGCATATAGAAGCGATACTTGGTCTTCTCCTCCCAGTCGGCCTTGATGTGCCAGCGTCCCATATTGAGCGTGTCGCGCACGAAGTGGCACTTCACGGGTGTTCGTGTCGGATTCTTCTCGTCGCCCGTGAGACTCCACAGCATAATCGCTGCCGAGTCCATCTCTACGGCCGGCAGGTCAAGCTCCATATCGAAGCCCTTCTCGGGGTTGACGTCCTTCGTGGTCGAGAGCTTGTACTTGAACGGATTCGGCTTCTTCGGCGGAGTGTACTCTCGGCCCTCCTCCTCGGCCTTCTTGCGCTCCTTCTCCTGCTTCTCGCGTTCGCGCTGCTCCTCCTTGCTCTCGACATACTTCCACGCGAGCTTCAGCGGCTCGGTCGTAGTAACGAGCTGGCGCACGGAGTCGTGGCGCATATATGTAATTTCGCCCTTGAGCGTGTCGGGCAGATTCTCGGCCGGCACGTTGAGCCACAGATAGACCGTATCCTTGCCTCGGGTACGCGGGTCGTAGAGTATCTTATCGGATGGGATGCTGTCCAGACGGATGCTCTCGATCGTCGGGTTTGCCGTGTTGAAGTAGAGTATCGCCTGCTTCTGCTGCGGACGCAACGCCTCGACGAGTCGCTGGCTCTTGAATGGTCGGTCGGTGAACATTCTAAAGTAGAGCTGTGGCTCGGCCGACGGATACATACGCAGCGAGTCGAACCAGATGGCAAACGGTGGCAGTGTCGCCGGATTGTACGTCGTATCGAGAATGCCGACCAGGTCGGTGCCCGGCTCGTACATCTGGTTGTCGTTCTTGTCGCCAAAGGCGTAGATGCGGTAGTTCACCGGCTTGAGGTTTTGGGCGATGAAGATACCGTTGTTCTGGGCACGAGCTATGGCATCGGGCTTGCGGTTGAAGATTGTCGAGTCGTAGTCGGGCGTGTCGGGCAGCGAGTCGGCAACGTAGAACCAGATGAACGTGCGGCTTACGCTGTCGGCCTTGTACGAGTCGGCTGTGTAGCCCGAACATACCATCGAGTCGACCTTGTCGCCCGTCGAGAAGACGTATCGCATCGCGTTGAGCGGGTTGCCCTCGTTGTTGTCGCAGATGGCGCTACCGAAGTCGATGGCGTAGGTGGTGTTCTCCTTGAGCGTGTCGCGGATGGTAACCACGATGCCCTTGCCTCGCATCGAGATGAGTGGCATCTTCTTCATCGCAGGCGAGGTGTAGAGCTCCTTGTTCTGGTCTTTGATCTGCACATACTCGTTAAACTCGATGTATACCTTCTTGCTTGCAAAATTGGTGGTGAAGTTGTCGGGTTGCAGCTTCACGATAACCGGCGGAACGGAGTCGCGCGGACCACCGCTCGGGGTCATAATACTCGCACAGCGTGTCAGGAATGCCCCTAAAAAGAGCAACGCCACAGCCGTCTTTAGCAATATGAAATATCCTTTGTTCATTCTCTTACGTTTTGCGTGTTGTTAGTTAGTTGCGCCCGTCGTGGCATCTTCGATCGGGCCCTCGCCTTCGCCTTCGGCAGGTTGCTCATCCTCGGGCAGAGGTGCAGGTGGGAATACATACCACACGCCGCCTTTGTTGGCCGTGCCCTCCGTGTATGGATTGTTCTTCCACTCGTGGAAGAGCAGTGTCATAAAGGTCTCGGGCAGGTTGATTATGTTGAGCTCCTTGAAGATGTAGGCGTACATTCGCGTCTCGGGCGATACGACCACTACCATTGCCGGCGATTGGTTGAGAGGCAGAGCCGTATAGCTGCCCAACCAACCCTCCTTGTAGTAGGGCTCACCCTCGACGTCGGGCACCGTGCGGCGCTCGACACCCAGCGAGTCGGTGATGATGCGGTTGAGCGCATCGTCGTACGAACTCACCATCCAATCGTCATTCTCCGTGTAGTAGCAGTATGCGATAACGTCGCTCGCCGTGCGATTCTCACCGCCCGACTCGGCTTGCAGGATTGTCTTGACGATGAACGTTGTGTCGGTTGTTACCTTCTTAAAGCAACTCGCCATCGTACACATTGCGACTGCGCACAGAGCCAATCGCAACCATATCTTCACACACTTTTTTTGTATCATTTTTGTCTCTCTATGTTTTCAACCATTTGTAACAGCTCCTCGCGGCCGATGCCGAGCACCTCCTCTGTGGGTATCATCGCAAACTCGCGCTCGGTGAGTCGCGGATGAGGTACCTGCAGTCGCTCGGTGGCAATTCGTTGCTCGCCAAAGAGCAGCACGTCGAGGTCGAGCGTGCGTGATGCATAGCGCTCTCCCGTCGCACTCTTCTGCGCGCACTCCTGCTCGCGGTCGCGCCCCAGCTCCTGCTCGATTGCAAGCAGTACGTCGAGCGTCTGCTCACCACCAAGCGCCGTCTCGACCGCCCACGCCCGATTCAGGAAGTCGCTCTCTGCGTGAAAGCCCCAGGGTGCGGTGCGGTAGGTCGCCGAGCGTGCCGTGATGGTACCGATGCGCTCGCCGATGCACGCCTCTGCCGCATCGAGCCGAGCCGCCACATCGCCCACGTTGCCTCCGCCGAGTATCACCACGCGCGTCATCGCTACAAGTGCTTTATCTGTTTGCTCACCGCCAACGCAAAGTGCGTAAAGACGATTCGCGGATTTCCGTTTTGACCGATTTGGCGTATCGCCAGCTCGATCTGTTCGATTATCGGCTCGATGTTCTCGCTGCCGATAAACGGTGCGAACTTGCTGCAGAATGCCGCCTCGTCGCCCCATAGGTAGCTTGCCTCTTGAGCGCCGGCGTGCAGCATAAATGCCTCGCGCAACAGACGCGAGAAGTCGATGAGCATCGCCCTCTGTCGCTCGCGCGAAAGTTGTGCCACATCGTCCGCCCACGACATCAACTCGAGGTGCTTGTCGTTGTAGCTGAGACGCATCACCGAGCAGAAGTGCTCGAAATTCTCCCTGCGCACATCGTCCTCCATACCGCCCGTGAGTCGGCGCAACTCCAGCACGTCGCCATTTGCCAGGCGTGCCGTATTGCGAATCTTCGCTGCGTCGCTCTCGCCCGTCTGCTCGATGAGCGGCATCAAATCCTCGGTCGTAAGGCGCGGAACGCTCACCTCCTGCGTGCGCGATATGATGGTCTTCAGCAGCAGGTCGGGGCGCTCGGTAACCAGCAGGAAGATGGTATTCTCCCACGGCTCCTCCAAAATCTTGAGGATGCGGTTCGAGGCCTCGTCGTTCATCGTCTCCGGCAACCAGATGATCATCGTCTTGTAGGGCGACTCGAAGCTCTTGAACGACAGACGACGGATGATCTCCTCCGCCTCCTTGGTCGAGATTACGCCCTTGAGCGTCTTGCCGAGGTTCAGCGCGTCGAACCATTGCTGTGCAGAGAAGTAGCCGCCCGTGCGCTCGAATATCTCGCGCCATAGGGGCATAAACTCGCTCGAGAGCACAACCTCGCCACTCTTCTTGCCCTGCTTGTTCACCGGAAAGACGAAGTGCAGGTCGGGGTGGGCGAGTGCGGCAATCTGACGGCACGACGGACACTCGCCACACGAATCGCCATCGTGGCGGTTGTGGCAGTGGATGTACTGTGCGTAGGCAATGGCCAGCGGCAACGAGCCCGCACCGGCAATGCCGTTGAAGAGTTGCGCGTGGCTGATGCGCCCTGCATCGACGCTGCGTGCAAGGTGGCGTTTCAGCTCCTGCTGTCCTATGATGTCGGCAAATCTCATCTCTATCTGCGTTTAAGTATTGAGCGTAACATCGCCACAAGGTCTATCTGCTCGCGCCATACGGCATAGGCCGCATAGAGCAGGAGCAGCAGCGCGTTGAGCGTGTATCGTAAAATCGTATGGTCAATCTGCACCCACTCCGCTGCGAAGAAGACCGCAAGGCCTACGACCACGAACTCCGCAATGCGACGGAAGTTGTACGGCGTAGGGTAGTGGATGCGGTTGAGCGTGATGCTGACGGCCACCATCACCGCCTCGGCGATGAATCGGCTCCACGCCGCACCGTAGTAGCCCGCCTTCGGGATAAGCACCAGACCGCCCGCAACGGATGCAATCAGTCCGGCAAACGTAACCCACAGCGCATAGCGCGTCTTCTCCTCGCGCTTGTACCAGAACGAGAGGTTGAGCCACACACCGCTGAGGATGTTCGCACCGAGCACCACCGGCAGGATAAAGACACCCTCGCGGAAGTCGCCACCCACGATGAGGGCGAACACGTCGCGGAAGAGTGCGATGGCCAGGAAGATGAGCATCGAGGCGAGCATATAGTATTTCAGGGCGGCGGCGTTCATCTCCTTGAACTCCTCCTTGCGGAAGTTGGAGAGGAAGAACGGCTCGGCCGCAAGACGGTACATCTGCGTAAAGAGTGTCATCACGACGGCAATTTTCGTGATTGCGCCGTAGATGCCCAGCTGTGCCATCGCTCCGCTCGGAACGAGGTATTTGAGCAGCTGGCGGTCGATAAACTCGTTGGCCGTGCCGGCAATGCCCGAGATGAGCAGCGGCAGCGAGTAGGCGAACAGCACCGCGAGCATCGCCCATTGGATGCGAGGCAGGGTGCGGTTGACGGCAACGACGGCCAGAGTGGTTACGACGCTGGCGATAAGGTTGGCAACGAATGCCCAACCCACACCGAGCTCCGTGTCGAAGAGTCCGAAGGCCCAGAACGCTACGGCAAGCGCCACCTGCAGGATGATGTTTGCGAGTTTGAGCGCCACGAAGGTCAGCGCACGTCCCTGCTCACGAAGGCGCGAGAACGGGATGCAGCCCACGACATCGGCCATAACGATAGCGGCCACGAGCACGACATACTCCGGATGGGCGACATACGCCTCGCCCATCAGCTCCGATGCCTGATTGCAGAAGATTGCAACGAGGGCAAAGAACGCAACGGCGGCGAGCGACGTGATGCCCCACATCGTAGCAAACAGACGACGCTTCTGTCCCGCCACATCGCCACCCTGCGCCTCGGCTTTGGCAGCAAAGCGGAAGTAGCCCGACTCCATACCGAGCGTGAGCGTAACGAGTGCAAACGGAATCAGCGCGTAGACATCGGTAATGATGCCGTAGGTCTCCACACCGAAGATACGCGTATAGAAGGGCGTCAGCAGGTAACTCAGGAAGCGTCCGAGTATGGTGCTGATACCGTAAATCGCGGTCTGTTTTGCAAGTTTTTCGAGCATAATCAGTCGTTTAGCCCTCGCCTGCGAGCGTATGCGCGCGTTGGCAATGGCGCTTATAACTTGCAAAGTTATAAAAAAAAACGAAAAAAAGCCGAACGGACGCTATTTTGTCCTCGGCTTTGTTGCAGAATGGGCCCTTCGGGGCGGGTTAATCCTCGTCGTCGAAGGCGAAATCCTCGTCGAAAAACATACCCTCCATCACGGCATCGATCTCGCGTCGCTCCTTTTTTGTCGGGCGGCCCGTGCCGCGCTCGCGGAATACGAAGATGGTCTCGTGCGGTACGTTGAGCTTGTCCAACTCGCTCTGCGGAGTGATGTTCTCGCAGTAGAGCGGTACGTTTTTGGCGGGCTGGCGGTTGGCGATGAGCCCGAGCACGCGGTAGGTGTAGGTGATCATCGTGCGACGCACCGAAATTCGGTCGCCGACCTTCACTTCGCGCGAAGGTTTGGCATACGCTCCATCGACCGTTACGCGGTTGTTGCGGATGGCATCGGCAGCATCGCTGCGCGTCTTGAAAACGCGCACGGCCCAGAGGTATTTGTCGAGTCTGACGCTTTGTTCCATAGCGAGTTAGAGGTTATGATCGGTTGGTGTGGTGAACTTCTCGCCCACATCGGTCGGGATGAGCGAACCCTCCTCCACCTGGCGACTCACGGCGAGAATTATGCCGAGCGCGGCGGCCGTGCAGAGCATCGACGTTCCGCCGTGCGAGACGAGTGGCAGATTTTGGCCCGTCTCGGGGAACGCATCGACCGAAACGAGTATGTGCAGCAGCGCCTGTACCGTCACGAGCGAAGCCAGACCGACGGCAAGCAGACCGGCAAAGATCCATTCGCTGCGGCGGAAGATATTGATGGCGCGGACGAATATCCAGGCGTAGATCGAGAGCAGGAAGAGAGCCATCACGATTCCGTACTCCTCGACAAAGAAGGCGAACATATAGTCGCTCTCGGGGTGGGTGATTTTGGCGCGCATCACGCTCTGGCCCGCTCCTACGCCAATCGTGCCGCCGTCGTGGATGGCGATGATGGCGTGCTCGGTGTCGGTGAGCTGGTTGAGCGGTTTGCTACCCAGTGGCACCTCGTTGTCGGATAGGAATGTGCCGATGCGGTTGCGGATGGTCATCGAGCGACCTGCACCGATGGCGACAAAGAGTGATGCGGCAACCACCACGACTGCCGCGATTTTCAGCAGATCCTGCCAACGGACACGGGCGATGAACATCATCACGAACGATATGACGAAGACGAGCAGTGCCGATGAGGTGTGGGCCGGCAGAATGATGACGCAGGAGAGCGCAACGGGCAGCAGTATGGGCAGCGTACCCTCAATCCAAATCTTCTTTTGCGCCGGCTCGCGCCACTTCAACGGGTTGAACGACGGCACGAGGCGTTGCGTGGTGATGCTCTTCTGCTTCATCGAGAGCTGTCGCGCCATAAATACAACGGTGGCGAGTTTGAGCAGCTCCGACGGCTGTAACATAAAGAAACCGAAGTCGATCCAGCGGGCAGCGCCGTTGGTCGAGTCGCCGATGAAGTAGACGGCAACGGTCAGCGCGAGCGAGCCCAGATAGGCGGCCGGTGCTGCCTTGCGATAGACCTTCGCGTTGATGCGATAGGCGATGAGCAGAGCGATGACCGCGATGAGAATGATGATGCAGTGCTTCCACAGATTGGCGGTCGTCGAGTTGCCGGTCGGAGTATCGTATTTGACGCCTGACGAATAGACGACGAGTATGGAGATGACCATCAACATAGGGATGATCACCCATAGCACGCGGTCGCCGTGCAGGAGTCGCACCTTCGACAGGATGGAAGGTATCTCCTCGGCGGTTTTTTCGGTCTTTGTCTGCTTCTGTTTCATCTCTATTTGAGTAAGTTATCGCGTACCCACTGCTTGAACAGCTCGCCGCGATTTTCGTAGTTCTTGAACAGGTCGAAGCTTGCGCACGCAGGCGACAACAGCACCGTGTCGCCCTCGCGGGCAGCGGCCTCTGCGGCGCGCATTGCCTCGTCGAGCGAGGAGGTCGATATGATGTTCGGAATCACGCCTTTAAACTCGCGTTGCAGCTTGGCGTTATCCAGGCCCATACACACGAGCGTGTGTACCTTCTCGCGTGCAAACGCCTTGAGTGGCTCGTAGTCGTTGCCCTTGTCCGTGCCGCCGGCAATCCACACTACGGGGCGCTTCATACTCTCAAGGGCGTACCATACCGAGTCGACATTGGTCGCCTTCGAGTCGTTGATGTACTCCACACCACGCGCCTCGCCAACCGGCTCGAGGCGATGCTCGACGGGCGAGAAGTCGTAGATCGAACGCTCGACCTGTGCCGGCTCAACACCTGCAGCGAGCGTTGCAAGTGCCGCAGCCATAGCGTTATAGGCGTTGTGCAGGCCCTTGATTTGCATCTGCGCCGTGTCGATTTCGATAATCGAGGCTCCGACCGATGCGGTGAACGTGCCGCTCGGCTCGAGGTAGGCATCGCCCGCCACGCTTGCCACGGCCGCCTTGGCCATAAACGGCAACTCGCGTGAACGCAGTGGGTGGCGCTCCAACTGGGCGCATATCGTAGGATCGTCGGCCGAGTAGATGAAGCAGTCGCGCGAGGTCTGATTCTGCGCGATACGCATCTTCGAGTTGACGTAGTTTTGGAAGCAGTAGTCGTAGCGGTCGAGGTGGTCGGGCGTGATGTTCATCAGCACGGCGACGTCGGCCTTGAAGCGGAACATTCCGTCGAGTTGGAACGAGCTGAGTTCCAGAACGTACCAATCGTACTCGCCCGTTGCGACGGAGTAGGCGAACGACTCGCCGATGTTGCCACCCAGGGCCACCTTTGCCCCCGAGTCGCGCATAATCTTATATATGAGCGATGTGGTGGTTGTCTTGCCGTTGCTGCCCGTGATGCAGATGGTGCGCGCCGAGCCCATATATCGGCAGGCGAACTCCATCTCCGAGATTACGGGTGTGCCCTGCTCGCGCAGCAGCTTCACGATAGGTGCCGTGTCCGGAATGCCCGGCGACTTGATCACCTCGTCGGCTGCGAGGATGCGCTCCGTCGTGTGGCCATCCTCCTCGTACTCCACGCCCCACTCGTCGAGGCGTGCCTTGTAGCGCGGAGCAATCTGCCCCATATCGGAGAGGAATACCTCGAGTCCCTGCTTCTTGGCGAGGATGGCCGAGCCGTAGCCGCTGATGCCACCGCCCAGCACCGCTATACGTCGTGTTCGCGTCATTGTTATCTATCGGATTTTGAGTGTTATCAAACTGATGGCTGCAAGCAGGAGCGAGATGATCGTAAAGCGCATCATCACTTTGGTCTCGAATACGCCCTGCTTCTGGAAGTGGTGGTGCAGAGGCGACATCAGCAGTATGCGACGCCCCTCACCGTACTTGCGTTTGGTGTATTTGAAGTAGCCGACCTGCACCATCACCGAAACCGCTTCGGCGAGGAATATGCCGCACATAATCGGCAGCAGCAACTCCTTGCGGATGCAGAGCGCAAAGACGGCGATGATGCCGCCGATGGCCAGCGAGCCGGTGTCGCCCATAAATATCTGGGCAGGGAAGGAGTTGTACCACAGGAAACCGATGAGCGCGCCAATCATTGCCGCAGCAAAGACTACGAGCTCGCCACTGCCCGGAATGTACATAATGTTGAGGTAGTCGGCATATACGACGTGGCCCGACAGATAGGCGAGTATGCCGAGCACGAAGATTATCGGTGCCGATACGCCCGTCAGCAGACCGTCGAGACCGTCCGTCAGGTTCGCACCGTTTGATACGGCGGTAACGACGAATATCGCCACCACAACGTAGAGTATCCACGCGAGCGTGCGGTTGCCACCCACCAGCCAGCCGTAGTCGAACTCGTTATCCTTGATGAACGGGATGGTTGTCTTGGTGGTCTTCTCCTCCGACGAGTCGATGCGGATGTGCTGAACGGTGGTAACGAGCTCGTCGCCACTCTCGGTCGTGGTTACGACCTGCTGCTCGATGGGTGTCGAGGTGTGCTCGCGCACGATTACCGAATCCGAGAAGCACATCACCGAGCCGACGATAATGCCAAGTCCCACCTGGCCCACAATCTTGAAACGGCCGTTCAGGCCCTCCTTGTTGTGGCGGAAAACCTTAATGTAGTCGTCCAGAAAACCAATCGCACCGCACCAGATGGTCGATACGGTCAGCAGCACGATGTAGACATTGTCCAGACGGCCGACGAGCACGGTCGGGATGAGGATTGCCAGCAGGATGAGCACACCGCCCATCGTGGGTGTTCCCTTCTTGTCGAGCTGGCCCTGCAATCCGAGGTCGCGGATGGTCTCGCCGATTTGGTGGCGCTGCAGAGCGCGGATAATCGGCTTGCCGACGAAGATTACGATCAGTAGCGAGATGATGATTGCCAGCGCTGCGCGGAACGAGATGTATTGGAACATTCCTGCGCCCGGCAAATCAAACGTTTCGTTCAGATACTTAAAAAGTGGATATAGCATACGTGTTCTCTATTTTTTTCGGTTTATCTCTCTCTTGTTTTGTTGTTTGGCTCTCTCAAGCGTGATTGCTGCTATCGATTGAAGGTCGCAAACCAACCCTCGACCGCCTCGCGATCGTTGAACGGCAGACGTTCCGTGCCGACGATCTGGTAGTTCTCGTGGCCCTTGCCCGCGATGAGCAGTATGTCGCCCGGTGCGGAGAGCATTACCGCCGTCTTTATCGCCTCGGCGCGATCCACAAACTTCATATACCGGCTGCCGGCCTCGACTCCCGCCTCCATCTCGCAGAGAATCGCCATCGGATCCTCCGTGCGCGGATTGTCCGACGTGAAGATCGATATATCGGAGTGCTTCACGGCGATTGCTGCCATCTCGGGACGCTTCGTGCGGTCGCGGTCGCCACCACAGCCACAGACTGTGATGATGCGGCTCGCTCCGCAGTGGAACTCCTGAATGGTGCGCAACACGTTCTCGAGTGCGTCGGGCGTGTGGGCGTAGTCGATGATTGCCGTCGTCGAGTCCTTCGCGCGCACGAATTCCAGTCGGCCGCTTACCGACGAGAGTACGCTCATCGCGCAGAGCACCTCCTCCGTCTCGAAACCGAGCAGACGTGCCGCGCCATAGACCGTGAGCAGGTTGTAGGCGTTGAAGCGACCGAGCAGGTTTACCCACACCTCGCGGTTGTCGATGCGCAGCTCCATACCATCGAGCGAGGTCTCGATAATCTTGCAGCGGAAGTCCGCCATCGAGCGCAGCGACAACGTGTGGCGCTTTGCTCGCGTATTCTGCAACATCACCTCGCCGTTGCGGTCGTCGGCATTGACCAACGCAAAGGCACCCTTCGGCAGCTCGTCGAAGAAGAGTTTCTTGGCGCGAACATACTCGGCAAAGGTCTTGTGATAGTCCAAATGGTCGTGCGTGAGATTGGTGAAGAGCGCACCGGCGAACTCTACGCCGTAGATGCGACGCTGGACGATGGCGTGCGACGAGCACTCCATAAAGCAATACTCGCAACCGCACTCCGCCATCTCGTGCATCATCTCCGCCAGGCGGATTGCATCGGGTGTGGTGTGTGTCGAGGCCACTTCGCGCTCGTCAATCTTGTAGACGACCGTCGAGACGAGGCCTGCCTTGTGGCCGAGCGCGCGCGTGAGTTCGTAGAGCAGCGTGGCGATTGTTGTCTTGCCGTTGGTGCCGGTTACGCCGACCACCTTCATTCGTCGGCTCGGTCTGTTGTAGAAGTTCTCGGCCATTGTGGCTACCGCCTTGTCCGTATCGTCGGTGAGGATGAACGTGCAGCGGTCGGTTGCCACCCCCTCGGGGATATGCTTGCAGACCACAGCCGCAGCACCCGCCTCGACGGCCTTGCCGATGAAGGCGTGTCCGTCGGCCGTTGTGCCCTCGATTGCAAAGAAGCAGCTGCCCTCGGCCACGCGTCGCGAGTCGAGCGTGAGGGCGTGGATTTCGACCTCCGCCGCGTTCGCTCCGCTCGGCGCTACGGTGCGGATGACCGTTACCCCTTGCAATAAATCTTTCAGTTGTTTCATATCTTGTCTTTCGCTTTTTTTTCTACTCCAAAGTCAGCACGACACGCTCGCCCTGCTCGATGGGCTCACCCTCGGCCTTGCTCTGTGCCGTAACCTTGCCGCTACCCGTGAACGAGACCTTCAGGCCGCGACACTCGAGAATAAAGAGTGCGTCGGCAAGGCCCATACCCACGACGCTCGGCATCTGATGCTTCGCATCGGGCAGCGTCGTAATCTTGACTCTGCCGTCGCCACCCACGTCGCCTGCCGAGCCCCAGCCCTTTCGGCTGTCGCACGAGGCGTGGATGTCGAACGCATCGGCCACCTCGCGGATGTGGGCGATGTTGCCACCCTTGAACTCCGTCGGTTGGTGGCGCACCTGCTCGTCCCCCTCGAAGGTGTTTGTCTCGCGGTTGTAGAGGAACGTGGCAATCGCCTTCTGCACCGGACCTGCCAGACCGGCACCATAGACCGTCTTGCCCGTACCCTTGCGCTTGAATATGGCGGTCATCAGCGTGTAGCGTGGCGCTTCGGCCGGAAGGTATGTTACCATCGAGCCGAGATAGTAGCCGTCGCTGTACTTGATGTTACCCTGTGCAATTTTTGCCGTTCCGGTCTTTGCACCGACGCGGAACGCACATTTCGACTCGCCGAAATACTCCTTGGCCGTACCGCTCAGGGCCACCTCCTCGAGCATACTGCGCAGTGTGGCGAGTGTGCGTTGGGAGCATATCGAGTCGACGAGCGTACGGGTAGGGAACTCCTCGATGATCTGCTCGTCGCGCGTGATGCGCGTTACGAGTCGTGGAGCGACCATTTGTCCGCCATTGGCAACGGCGTTGTAGAGCGTCAGCGTCTGTATCGGAGCAAGCTCGAGAGCGTAGCCGTAGCCGAGGTTGGCGAGTGTCGAACCGTACCACGTCTTGCGGTTTTTAGGCGATGGTAAGACGGGCGAAACCTCGCCGAGCAGCTCGAGACCGACCGGCTGGTTGAGGTGCAGACGGTGCAGCACGTCGACGTAGCGTTGCGGGTTGCTCTCGTAGGCGTCGTAGATCGCCTTCGTGAAGTAGACGTTGGCCGACTCGGCAAATGCCGTTCGCATATCGATTACGCCACCCGTCTCCTTGCCGATGGCGTGTGAGTCCTGAATCGTGTTGTACTTGCCCACCTGCACGCGCTTGCCCAAGCCCGAGTGGTAGCGCTTCGAGGGCGATACGCCGGCATCGTCGATCAGCGCCAGCGAGGATGCAAGTTTGAAGGTCGAGCCCGGCTCGGTGCGTGCGCCGAGGGCGTAGTTGCGGTTCTCGACAAACTCGCCACTCTTGGCCCTGCCGAGGTTGACCATTGCGAGGATGTCGCCTGTCGCGCACTCCATAACGATTGTCGTGCCCCAGATTGCCCCCTCCTCTTCGAGTGTGAGTCGCAGTGCCTTGTCGGCCACATCCTGCACATCGACATCGAGCGTCGTGTGGATGTCGGCGCCGTCAATCGGTTTCTGCGGGCGGTGCTCTTCGTCCTCGACCGTCGTGTAGAAACCCGGTGCAATGCGCTGTCGCCAGCGGTAGCCACCCGTGCCGGCGAGCTGTTCGCGGTAGGCGTGTTCGATACCGTAGCGGCGGTGGTCGTCCGAGCGACCGATGGTGCGCAGTGCCAACTCATCGTGCGGATAGACGCGGGCGTCGTGCTTCTCGATGGTGTAGACCTTGCCGAGCGACTCGTTCAGCACGGGGAACGACTTGAGCGTCTGCCACTCGTTGGCATCCACGTCGCGGAAGAGCTTCGTGTAACTATGCGTGCGCACGGTGCGATAGACGGCCTTGAGCGAGTCGCGATTCTTGATGCCGAACAGCTCGGCAAAGAAACCCTCCGAGTAGCGTACCGTGTCGTGGCGTTCGAGTTCGTAGCGCAGACAGCGGTCGTGCGTCGAGACCATCTTCGTAAAGTATTCCTTCGCGCTCTTGTCGCCAAAGTATGCGGCGAGCAGCTTCGAGAGCGTGTCGGCACCCTCGAGGAATCGCTCGCGGTTGTCGAAGCCCTCGCTGCCGAAGTCGAAGACGATCGAGCGTCGGAAGATGGATGTCGCGAGCGGTTTGCCGTCGCGCGAGAGTATCGAGCCGCGATGGGCATAGAGCGTGTCGCGGCGGATGATGTTCTGATGTATGCGTTTCGATGCGCGAGCAATTTCGCTATCGCCAAACTGAATGACGATGAGCTTGTAGACGATGAAGATGATGATGCAGATGAAGCAGATGTACACCCACTTCAATCGCGTCAATATCTCGCGTTGCATTCGTTTCTTGTTCTCCTCCATAGGGCCCTCCTCCTTACTCCTCTATGACGTTGGTTGGCGACAGCGGGTCGAAGAGTTCGATGCCCCGCTCGCGGAGCAGTTCGACAATCGACGAGTGCGAACAGAGCTGATAGCGCTGCTCCTTCATTCGTATCGAGCGCTCGTGCAGCAGGTCGACCTCCTGCGAGAGTCGGTTGCGACGCACCTCGTAGCGCAGCGATGAGAAGATGACGACGATGCTCAGGAAGAAGAGCAACGCGATATAGATCACATAGTCGTAGATGCGCGTGGCACCCTTGCCGATGAGAATTTCGCCCGTAGCCAGCTTCTTGAAGGCCACAAACCAGCCCGGCAGCGGCTTTGGCGTCGCGGCCTCGCGTGCCTCCTCCTCGCGACGGATATCCTCCGCCACATCCTCCTCCGCTTCGCCCGACTGCATACGGCGAAACTCGGTGCGTGCTATGCGCCGAATCTCGTCGCGCTCCTCGCGGCGGCGGATCTCCTCGGGGGAGTCGGTCAAAAATTCACTATCGTCGTATTGTGCCATCTTCGGTTGCGGATTTACAGTTTGGTTGCGGCTCGCAGGCGTGCAGAGCGCGAACGCGAATTTTCGGAGAGCTCCTGCTCACTCGGTACTACGGCCTTGCGCGTAACGACCTCGAACGGAGTCGTGCTGCGCCCGAAAAAGTCCTTCTCGATGCGACCTTCGGTGTTGCCGCTGCGCATAAAGTTCTTGACGATGCGGTCCTCGAGCGAGTGGTACGAGATGACCACCAGTCGACCGCCCGGTTTGAGCAGCTTCAAGCTCTGTTCGAGAGCCATCTTGAGGGCCTCCATCTCGCCGTTTACCTCGATGCGGAGCGCCTGAAAGAGCTTCGTGAGGAATTTCGACTCGTCGCGCTTCGGCGTGCAGGGGGCTACGGCGCGAACGAGCGCTGCCGTTGTTGTGATTGGCTCCAAGGCGCGAGCGCGTGCGATGCAAGCAGCGATTTTCCACGTCGTCTCCAACTCGCCGTACTGCGAGAGTATGCGGGCGAGCTCCTCCTCCGAGCGGTTGTTCACCACGTCGGCTGCGGTCTCTCCGCCACGCTGGTTCATACGCATATCGAGCGGTGCGTCGCCTCGGAACGAGAAGCCGCGAGGCAGCGAATCGAAGTGGTGCGACGATACGCCCAGATCGGCCAGAATACCATCCAGCTGTCGTACACCGCGCAGACGCAGAGCCGAACGCAGAAAGCGGAAGTTGCTCTCGACGTAGTGGAAACGCTCGTCGTCCGGCGCATTGGCTTTGGTGTCGCGATCCTGATCGAAGCCGTAGAGCGAGCCGCCCTCGCCGAGCGATTGCAGGATGCGGCGCGAGTGGCCGCCACCGCCAAATGTAAGGTCGGCATAGCAACCGTCGGGTTTGATATCGAGCAGCGCGATGGACTCCTCGAGCAGCACCGGTGTATGGTATGAAGACATAGTTTCGACTCTCTTTTTGGGTTGAAAATTGGCTTTTGCCGTCGTTGTACGTTTTCTATGAAAACGAATTCAAGTTACAAAGTTATGTTTTTTCCGCCACTCGCCCAATAAAACGCCCAAAAAAGTTTTCAACAACGGGGCTTTTGTCTCTTGTGTCCCACAAAACAACCCGCCCGACAAGTGGATTGTCGGGCGGGCTGGTCGGTGTTATCTCGCTGCGGCGTTGCGCGCTACTCCTTGTGGCGGACGATGCGAACGCTCTTCGAGTTGGTTTGGCGGATGATGTTGTGCGGCGACTCGGTGAGCGTCGAGAGTGTCTCATGGTCGTAGTTCTGGATGGTCAGCAACTCGACATTGTTGTCAATTTCGGTATCGAAGCCCTCGCCACGAAGCAGTTCGGCCGCCTCCTCCAGACGCCAACTCTCCTCGACGCAGAGTCGCAAATCGACTGCCGAGTTGTTGATGAGGTTGGTCTTGATGCGGAAGCGCTCGAGTGTGGAGAATACGATCGGGAACTTCTCCTCGAGGACGAACGAGAGGTCGCGCGAGCGGAGCTTCAGTAGCGACTGGTTGCGCTTGAGGATGATGATAGGCATCGTTACGTTCTCGGCCGTGCCGTCAATCTTCGTGCCACTTGCCGTCTTGTCGCCGAACGGGCGGACGAAGAGCGGGATGTTCTTGTTCTGCAACGGCTTGATGGTCTTCGGGTGGATAATCTGCGCACCGCTGTATGCCAACTCGATGGTATCCACATAGTTGAGTGCATCGATCTTGCGAGCATCGGGGAAGATCTTCGGATCGGCGTTGAGGATGCCGTTCACATCCTTCCATACGGTCATCGACTCGGCGTTTAGGATGTTCGCAACGACGGCTGCCGAGTAGTCCGAGCCCTCGCGACCGAGCGTGGTAGTCGAGCCGTCGGCTGCGCTGCCGATAAAGCCCTGACCGATGAATACTCGTGCCTGCGAGCCGGCCACCTCACGACGCAACAGCGGGCTCGACTCCTCGAGCAACACGTTTGCATCCTTGTGTCGGAACTGCGTAACGAAGCAGCGACGCATATCTACCCAATGGTTTGCGATGCCGACCGATGCGAGCCATTCGGATATGATGGCCGTCGAAATCAGCTCGCCAAACGCCACCGTGCGGTCGTAACGCTCCTCGGCGCGCGATGCGTCATATGGAACAGTCGTAACGAAGCGGTGCAGGTCGGCGATGAAGGCGTCGATCTGTGCCAGCGGATGGGGCTCGCCAAAGAGCTCGTCGATGATCTGCTGGTGGTATGCTGCAATCTCGTCAATCTTCGCCTCGGCGGCTGCGATGTCGCCCTTGCGACAGCAGTCAAAGACCACTTCGAGTGCGTTTGTGGTCTTTCCCATCGCCGAAACGATGACGAAAAGTTCTCTCTCTCCCTCGATAATCGAGCGGAGGTTGCGGACGCCGTCGGCATTGCGTACCGAGGCACCGCCAAACTTGTAGACTTTCATTTATCTCTTAATCTTTTTGTATTTTGTATCGGTGTTTTCGAACAGGAATGCAAATACGTCGGCTGTCTCGTCGAGACGCTTCGTAGTCGGCTTTCCCGAGCCGTGGCCGGCATTGGTGTCGATGCGAATCAGCACCGGAGCGTCGCCCGCCTGGGCGTGCTGCAACGAGGCGGCAAACTTGAACGAGTGAGCCGGAACGACGCGGTCGTCGTGGTCGCCCGTGGTAACAAGCGTAGCAGGGTAGTGCACACCCTCGCGTACGTTGTGCAGCGGCGAGTATTTGATCAGGTACTCGAACTGCTCGGCGCTCTCCGACGAGCCGTACTCGACAACCCAGCCGTGGCCGATGGTGAAGCGGTGAAAACGCAACATATCGAGCACGCCGACAGCCGGCAATGCAACGGCATAGAGTTCAGGGCGTTGAGTCATACAGGCACCGACCAGCAGACCTCCGTTCGAGCCGCCCGCAATGGCGAGTTTTGGCGAGGAGGTGTAGCCGTCGGCAATGAGGTGCTCGGCTGCTGCGATGAAGTCGTCAAAGACGTTCTGCTTCTTGTCAAGCATACCCGCCTTGTGCCACTTCTCTCCATACTCCGAGCCACCGCGCAGATTGACTACGCACCATACGCCGCCCTGCTCCATAAACATTACGGCCGTCGTGGTGAACGATGGAGTGAGGTTTATCTGGAAGCCGCCGTAGCCGTACAGGTAGCAAGGATTCGAGCCGTCGAGTTTGAGCCCCTTGCGGTGCGATACGAACATCGGAACGCGCGTGCCGTCCTTGCTGGTGAAGAATATCTGCTTGGTCTCGTACTGCGATGGGTCGAACTTCACTTCAGGTGTGTGGTAGAGTGTCGAGGTGCCCGATTCGAGGTCGTAGTGGTAGATCGTACCAGGGGTTGTGTAGTTGGTTACGACATAGTAGAGATCCTTGTCCTCGCGCTCGCCGTCGAAACCGAACACCGAGCCGATAGCCGGCAACTCCACCTCGCGGATGAGCTTGCCGTTGCGGTCGTGCTGGAATACCTTGTTCTGTGCATCAATCAGATACGATGCGAAGAGATACTCGCCCGCAGTACCTACGCCGTCGAGCAGAACGTCGCTCTCCGGAATGATGTCGCACTGCTTACCGCTGTTCAGGTCAACCGATATCAGGCGGTAGTTAGGTGCGCCGGCGTTGGTCAGCACCAATGCGCGGTCGTCGTAGCAGTCGAGCATCATATAGTCGTAGTCGAAGCCCTCGAAGAGCGTGCGGAAGCGCTTCTCGCCCTTGCGCTTGTAGATTATTTTTGAGCCCGAAGTACCGGCCGACGAGGTGATGAATACCCACTTTCCATCCTCGCTCTCGCCACCGCCGTGGTAGTGGAACGGATTGGCCGGATCGGCATAGATAAGCTCGTCCTCCTCCTGCAAAGTGCCGATGCGGTGGTAGTATACCTTCTGGTTGGTGTTTCTTGCCGAGTATACCGCCTCGCCCTCCTTCGGAGCGTCATACGCGCTGTAGTAGAAGCCCTTGCCGTCGGTTGTCCATTGTGCGCCACCGAACTTCACCCACTTGATGTGGTCGGGGAGCACCTCCTTGGTCTCGGTATCCATCACGAAGATCTCAACCCAGTCCGAGCCCGCCGAGGCGAGTGCATAGGCGAACAGGCGACCGTCCTTGGTGAGCGAGCCCGAGAAGAGCGCTACGGTGCCATCCTCGGAGAGGGTGTTCGGATCGAAGAATACCTCCTCCTCGTCGCTGTCGAGCGAACGCTTGCGGTAGGTGATGCTCTGGTTTTGGAGGCCGCTGTTGCGCGAGATGTAGTACCAATCGCCGTGCTTCGAAGGTGCGCTCTCGGTCGGATAGTTGTAGAGCTCCTCCAATCGCTCGCGAATCGGCTTGCGCGAAGGCAGCGAGCCCAAGTAGTCGAACGTTACCGCGTTCTGTGCCTTAACCCATTCGGCCGTGCGCTCCGAGCAGTCGTCCTCCAGCCAGCGATACGGGTCGGCAACCTCGTGGCCGAAATAGTTGTCCGAGACCTGCTCACGAGTGGTCTCCGGATATTCAATCTGTTTGTTTAGCATACGCTTGAGTGTTTTACCAACGGCATAACCTGCGACGTAGCAGATGGCAACCATCGCTACGACGATTAAAATGCTTTTGAGGGTTTTATTCATAGTTCCGAAACTTTGCTTGGCGCAAAGTTACTAAAAAGTTTGCAGAAGAGACGGAAAAATGTGTATCTTTGTATGATTTATGTGTGAGGCGAAGTGCCAAACGTGAGAAAATAATAAAAATATATAGATATGAAGTCCGAATTTTTGCATTTACAGGAGATTATCGAGCGTGCATGGGAGAATCGCGCCCTGCTCGATGAGAGCGCTACTCGCGAGGCGATTCGTGCCGTTGTCGAGGCGGTAGATAAGGGAGAGCTGCGTTGTGCCGAGCCGATTGACCTCGAGCAGAGCAAGTGGCAGGTGAACGAGTGGGTGAAGAAGGCGATAATCCTCTACTTCCCGATTCAGAAGATGCGCACGATGCGTGCCGGCGAGTTGGAGTGGTACGACAAGATGGAACTCAAGCGCGACTACCATCAGCTTGGCGTTCGTGTAGTTCCGCACGGTGTGGCGCGCTATGGTGCGTATATCGCTCCGGGTGCGGTGATGATGCCGTCGTATGTCAATATCGGTGCCTATGTCGATTCGGGCACGATGGTCGATACGTGGGCTACGGTTGGCTCGTGCGCCCAGATCGGTAAGAATGTCCACCTCTCGGGTGGCGTGGGTATCGGTGGCGTGTTGGAGCCCGTGCAGGCCGCTCCGGTCATCATCGAGGACAACTGCTTCATTGGCTCGCGTGCCATCGTTGTCGAGGGTGCGCACATCTGTCGCGAGGCGGTGCTCGGTTCGAATGTAGTGATTACGGGCTCAACCCATATCATCGACGTTACGGGCAGCGAGCCAAAGACCTACAAGGGCTATGTTCCGCCGCGTTCGATCGTCATTCCGGGTACCTATCCGAAGCAGTTCCCTGCGGGTACGTTCAATGTCTCGTGTGCGCTGATTATCGGCGAGCGCAAGGAGTCGACCGACAAGAAGACCTCGCTCAACGATGCGTTGCGCGACCACAACGTGAGCGTATAGGCGCGTATGATAGAGCATATATCGGTAACAACCTCGACCAACGACCTTGCCCGCGATGCAAAGTATCGCGAGGGGGATATCATCTGGGCCGACTTCCAGACGGCGGGCCGTGGTCAGCGTGGCCACACCTGGGAGAGCCGTGCAGGCGAAAACCTCACCTTCTCGGCCGTTCTGGAGCCGTCGTTCCTGCCTGCACGCGAGCAGTTTCTGCTCTCGGAGGCGGTGGCGCTCGCGCTCGTCGATATGCTTGCCCTCTACGGCATCGAGGCGCGCATTAAGTGGACGAACGATATCTATGTCGGCGACCGCAAAATCGTCGGCATCCTTATCGAGCACACCTACTCGGGCAGCTGCCTGTCGCGCACGATTGTCGGCATCGGCATAAATGTCAACCAGCGCGAATTTTCGCCCGACCTGCCCAATCCGACCTCGATGTTGCGCGAGAGCGGAGGGCGCGAGTTCGATAGCGCAGAGGTGCTCGCCCGCTTCGAGCAGGCACTTGCCCGTCGCTATGGTCAGCTGCGCGAGGGGGAGGCCGAACAGCTGCAGAACGACTACCACGAGCGTATGTATCGCCTGAACGAGCAGCACACCTACGCTCTGCCGAGTGGCGAACGCTTCGAGGCGACACTTCGCGGAGTGCTCCCCTCGGGCGACCTTCTGCTCGAGCGCGCCGACGGCAGCCGCCACTCCTACCTCTTCAAAGAGGTGGAGTTTGTAATCGCCTCTCGTCGTTAGACCGACGAAAAGATTTGGCGGAAAGTGCGCGGATTGAAAAAAATAACTATATTTGTGGCAGATAAACAGAAAAACTAAACAATAAATACTTTTAAAACTATGGCAAACGTACCAGCAACTTTGAGATACTCCGACGACCACGAGTGGTGTCGTGTGGAGGGCGAATATGCCTATGTAGGCATTACCGATTTCGCGCAGAGCGAACTTGGCGATATCGTATTTGTCGATATCCCTACTCTCGACGAGACTCTCTCGGCAGGCGATGTATTCGGTACTATCGAGGCAGTTAAGACCGTAAGCGATGCGTTCCTTCCTGTTTCGGGCGTTATCGAGGAGGTAAACGAGGCAATCGACGCCGATCCATCGCTCGTTAACACCGATCCGTATGGTGAGGGTTGGATGGTTAAGGTTAAGATGTCTGCTCCAGAGGAGGTTGAGAAGCTTCTTACGGCGGAGCAGTATACGGCGCTCATCGCGAAGTAAAAAAACGATTTTTAGGGTTGTAATAAAGTGGGTAGGTTTTCCTGCCCGCTTTTTTCTTTTTTAAGGTCAAGTAAGGTCAAATAAGGTCAAGTAAGGTCGATTAAGGTCAAGTAAGGTCGATTAAGGTCAAGTAACGTCCTTGACAAAAACATTTCGACCGTAAAGCACAACAGAGAATTTAGGGGTTTAGAGGGATTAAGGAATTTAAAGTCAGGCGCAAATCATTTCGACCGCAAAGCACAACAGAGAATTTAGGGGTTTAGAGGGGTTAAGGAATTTAAAGTCAGGCGCAAAAACATTTCGACCGCAAAGCACAACAGAGAATTTAGGGGTTTAGAGGGGTTAAGGAATTTAAAGTCAGGCGCAAAAATATAACCCGACCTTACTCGACCTTAAAGCAACCTCTGGTTGCGCGACCTTACCCGACTTTACTCGACCTTATTTGACCTTACCCGACCTTCTCAAAAAAAACAGAGTACCTTTCAAGCTCGCTATCTCCCACTCGGAGTGCGCCACCTTTCCGATATATTTTCCGGACGAAAATTCATATTTTTTATGATATTGTAATTTAAAGTCGTATCTTTGTATTTGGTGTGAGCGCGCAAAGCGTTTTGCGTGGCGTAGAACAGAGTACAAACCTCGGCCGTTTTTATGAAATCATTACATATTATTACTCCCGTAAAAGATTCTATCGAATCGACCATTCAGACCATTCGTGCGATACTGTCATCGCGTTTGACAACCCCATACATCTATACCGTCTACAACGATTTCAGCACTCCGGAGAATACCGCTCTGTTGGAGCGTTATGCGGCCGAATTGGGTTTTGAGTTGGTCAATCTCTCCGACCTTACGGATCACCCGTCGCCAAACTATCTGCTTGTGCTCCAACGCTGTCAGGAGCGCGCATTGGCCGAGGGTGCCGACTTGCTGATTGTCGAGTCGGATGTCATTGTGGCACCGGATACCATTCAGCGCTTGTCGGACGGAGCTGCCGAGCGCGAGGATTGCGGCATAGCGGCTGCGGTAACCGTGAATGAGAGTGGCGCGATAAACTATCCGTACGAGTATGCGCGAGGTTATAAGGTTGAACCACAGCCGGTAAAGCGCCATTGCAGTTTCTGCTGCTCGCTGCTCACCAACCGCTTCCTGCACTCGTACGACTTCCACCAGATGAATCCCGACAAGCATTGGTTCGATGTCCATATCTCGCAGGAGTCGCGTGCGCAGGGCTTTACGAACTATCTGTTTGTTAATCTGCCTGTGGTGCATCTTCCCCACAGCAGTCGTCCGTGGAAACAGCTCAAATACACCAATCCGATAAAGTACTATTGGCGTAAGTATACCCAGAAGTTCGATAAGATATAAATTTGTTGCAACGGCGTGCTATCGGCCGAACGGGCGGTTGCGCGTCGTTTCGGCTTTTCGTTCTGCCATCGGGGGGCGGAGGTGTTTTGCTGTCGGCGAGAAACATCACAAAAGCGCCAAAATGTGCAGGTTAAGGGTATCGCGGGACAAAAAATTTTGAAATAAGAAAAATCTTGCGTACCTTTGTGCAACAAATTTGAACAGGGGGCGTTAGGCCCACATAAGCAGGGTTCCGATCGAAGGGTTGGGATTCTTTATTTTTTGTTGTGTTCGTCGGGGGTGGTTTTCTGGGGCCGAAGGCGCGCACGGCAAGCAGAGGGAGAACAAAAACAAAAAAGATAAAAAATTATGGCACAGGAGATTATTTATTTGACAGCGGAGGGTTACAAGCGTCTGAAGGACGAGTTGGATCATATGCGTTCGGTAGAGCGTCCCGCTGCTGCTGCGGCTATTGCCGAGGCACGTGACAAGGGCGACTTGTCGGAGAATGCCGAGTACGATGCTGCGCGTGAGGCGCAGGGTATGCTCGAGATGAAGATTGCACAGTTGGAGGCGACGCTCACCAACTCGCGCATCATCGACGAGACCAAGATCGACAAGAGCAAGGTGCAGATTTTGAGCAAGGTAACGCTGCTCAACCACAACAACAATCGTCAGGTGGTATACACCATCGTGGCGGAGCACGAGGCCAACTTGCGCGAGGGCAAGCTCGCTATCGGTACGCCGATTGCCAAGGCGTTGCTCGGCAAGAAGAAGGGCGATGTCGTTGAGGTAACCGTGCCGGCCGGTGTGCTGAAGTTTGAGATTCTCGATATCTCGATCTAATAAGCCGTCCGACAAGGGCTGCGTTGCACACCATCACAATAAAGGGGTTGTCCGAATGGACAGCCCCTTTGTCATTTTATAGAGTGTTCTCTGCGAGTTGTGCTACTCGTGGTGATATGGCTCGTGGCGGATGATGGTGAAGGCGCGATAGAGCTGTTCGGTGAAGATGGCGCGCACGATTTGGTGCGAGAAGGTCATCTTCGAGAGCGATACGCCCTCGTTGGCGCGCGCATAAACGGCCTCCGAGAAGCCGTACGGGCCGCCGATGACAAACACTACGCGACGCACACCGCTGTTCATCCACTTCTGCACGCGGTCGGCAAACTCCGTCGAGCGATACTCTGCACCGCGCTCGTCGAGCAGCACGAGGCGGTCGCCGTCGCCGATTTGGCGCAGGATGGCCTCGCCTTCAAGCGTCTTTTGTTGCTGCTCGGAGAGACTTTTCGTGTTGCGCACATCGGGCAGATAGGTTACCCCGAAACGTACATAGTGAGCGATGCGTCGCGAGTACATCTCGACGAGCGCATCCACCTCGCGTGAGTCGGTCTTGCCGACAACCAAAAGTTCGATGTTCATCTTGCGCTACTCGATTTTGTCAATATCCGTATTCCACTCTCCGTCAGCCGACAAGCAGATAACGGCGCGCTCCTTTTCTACACTCTTCAACCACTCGTACGCCTTGTACATACAGTAGCCGTTGCCCGCCTGCTCGCCTCCGAGCGAATAGGCGATGATGCAGCTGTGGTTGCGTGTGCGGTAGTACGCTCCGCGAACGCGTTCGAGATATTCGTCGACGAGCGCAGGGTTGTTCGATGGTGTGCCACCGATGGTGCGGTTGCCGCTCTCGCGCGTAGGGTTGATGGAGCACTGCTCGATGACGTACATTCCCAGCGCATCGCATACGTCGTAGAACCACTCGGGTTGCGGAGCGTCGGGGCGAAGCGTGTTGTAGCCCTGCTTGCGAAGTGCCGCGATGGCGGTCGAGGCCTCCTTGCGCGAGCCGAGTGCGTTATATTTTACAGCCTTGATACTTACGGGTTTGCCGTTGCGCATAATGTGGCCGTCGGAGAACGAAGTTGTGCCTGCGCCGACGTGCAGCGGGATATACTCGCGCGGCTTGCCGTTGCGCTTGGTGTAGAGCATCATTCGGTAGAGCGACGGCTTGCCGTTTTGCCACAGGTAGCGCATCTCGGCACCGAGGTTGGTGCGCACGCGCAGAGTGTCGCGGCTATGGCCTGCCAGCGTCATTTCGCGTACGGCGTAGTCGACGAGCTTGCCCGACGGGTCGTAGATGTCGTAGCCGATGGCGATGCTCTCCTCGCCGTTGAAGTCGTTGGCGGCGATGACGTCGAGCGCGAGTCGCAGCGTCTCGCCCTTCTCGTCGGGCGTGATGCGTACGTCGTAGTCGAAGATCGAAAGCTTGCGTTGCGATGTTATGTAGCTGCCCTCCAATGTCTTACGCTCGGATTTTGGTGCTCCGGCCGAGAGTTCCGGCGCTCTTTCCGGATGTAACGCGATGATGATGCGGTTGGTGCCCTGACGCAGATGCGGCGTGAGCAGATAGTCGGCCGGCGTGTGCGGATCGTCCGATAGACCGACAATCGTGCCGTTTACCATAACAGCGTATGCCGAGTGGGCGTTCTCGATGTGCAGATAGGTGTTGTTATCGCTCCACGCGGTCGGAATCTCGACCTCCTGGCCAAAAAACTCCATTACACCGTTTGAGCGGTGTCGCGTCGCTACGAACGGAATATGCTCGGCTGTGGTCGAGTGGTCGCCGTTGAGCGCTGCCTGACGAGCGTCGAAGGGTGAAAACTCGGTGCGAAATATGCGTTGTGCGAATATGGCTACTTGCGGATTGTCGAAAGTTGCCTCCTGTGCAAAACCGACCGAGTAGGCCAGCGCAGCAAGTATTAGAAGCGAAAATTTTCTCATTTTGCAATCTGTTTTTTGCAGTTTTCTTCGTGCAAAGATAGAAGAAAATTGCGTTCGCACTCAAAATCGTGAGAAAAAACAGCGGTATAAAATAATAATTTTATAACTTTGCAAATTGGAATGGCGCGTTTTGCAGCGTACGGCCGGCGGCGCGACTCCGAAAAGAGAGAAAACAAATAACAAAAAACATACGAAAATGAGAATTGCAGAATTGTTGAAATCCACCGCATACGACAGCGAGGTTGTCGTAAAGGGTTGGGTAAGAACCAAACGAGGTAACAAGAACGTGGCGTTCATCGCATTGAACGATGGCTCGTGCGTTGCGAACATTCAGGTTGTGGTCGACTTGCAGAAGATTGCCGAGGAGACGCTCAAGCCCGTAACTACGGGTGCGTGTATCTGTGTTCGCGGTACGCTCGTCGAGAGCTTGGGCGCAGGTCAGGGCGTAGAGGTGCAGGCGTCGGAGATCGAGGTATACGGCACGGCCGATCCGGAGACCTATCCGTTGCAGAAGAAGGGCCACTCGCTCGAGTTCTTGCGCGACATCGCCTACCTTCGTCCGCGTACCAACACCTTTGGTGCAGTGTTGCGAATCCGCCACGCAATGGCATTCGCCATCCACAAGTATTTCAACGATAAGGGCTTCTACTACCTCCACACGCCGCTCATCACGGCCTCGGACTGCGAGGGTGCAGGTGCAATGTTCCAGGTAACGACGCTCGATATGAACGAGCTCCCACGCACCGAGGAGGGCAAGATTGACTACACGCAGGACTTCTTCGGTAAGCCGTGCAGCTTGACCGTATCGGGCCAGTTGGAGGGTGAGCTGGGTGCGTTGTCGCTCGGCCAGATCTATACGTTCGGCCCTACGTTCCGCGCCGAGCACTCCAATACGCCGCGCCACTTGGCCGAGTTCTGGATGATCGAGCCGGAGATGGCATTCTACGAGTTGCAGGACAATATGGACTTGGCTGAGGATTTCCTCAAATACCTCATCCGCTATGCACTCGAAAACTGCCGCGAGGATCTCGAGTTTATGAATAAGATGTGGGATAAGGAGCTTATCGAGCGCCTGAACTTCGTTCTGGAAAACGACTTCGTGCGCCTGGACTATACGGAGGGTATCCGCATCCTTCAGGAGTCGGGTCGCAAGTTCGAGTTCCCTTGCGATTGGGGCTGCGACCTGCAGAGCGAGCACGAGCGCTACCTCGTTGAGGAGCACTTCAAGCGTCCGGTTATCCTGATCAACTATCCGAAGGAGATCAAGGCATTCTATATGAAGCAGAACGAGGACGGCAAGACGGTACGCGCAATGGACGTATTGTTCCCGAAAATCGGCGAGATTATCGGTGGTTCGGAGCGTGAGGCAGATTATGGCAAGTTAAGTGCAAGAATCCAGGAGCTCGGTATTCCGGAGAAGGATATGTGGTGGTATCTCGACACACGTCGTTGGGGCTCGGCACCGCACTCCGGCTTCGGCTTGGGCTTCGAGCGTCTGCTCTTGTTCGTAACCGGTATGGGTAACATCCGCGATGTGATTCCGTTCCCTCGTACGCCGAACAACGCAGAGTTTTAGTCAGAAGTGGTCTGGCAAGGTTGATTTGGCTCGCGTATGCAGTCCCGAAATTAACTCTTGTTATACGCAACTTCTGTGAAGTGAAACAAACATAACAAATTTGTGGGGTGCAAACGACGGACAACACGCACAGCGAGTGTCTGCTCCGAGCACCCTGCTATTTGAAAACCCGCTTGTCGCGCCCGCCTCGTTCGGTGGCTGAAATGGTTGGCGCACGACGACAAGCAAACGAATAACTATCCCGCAGTGAAGACTCCTGTCAAGTGATGCAGTGTGAAAATGTAACCTGAAAAATCAAGATTATGGCACTACTCGGACAGACACAAGCGCTCCTGCAACAGCAGAAGCTATCGCCTCAGCAGATTCAGATGATAAAACTGCTGGAGCTGCCTGCTGCGTTGCTCGAAGCGCGCATAAAACAGGAGATTGAGGAGAATATCGTCTTGGAGGAGGATCACTCCTCGCAAGAGCAGTCGGGCGACGAGCCGCAACAAATTTCGGTCGAGGAGTATCTGCGCGAGGACGAGACGCCCTCGTACAAGAGTCGCGTGAATAACTACTCGAAGGACGACCGTCCGCGTAACGTCCAGATTTCGAGCGGGCGTTCGTTGCAGGAGTCGCTCGTCGAGCAGCTCGGTTTCCGCAACCTCTCGGAGCGCGATCTGCGTCTGGCGGTCTTTATCGTGGGGAGCATAGATAGCGACGGCTATCTGCGTCGCGACCTGCAATCGGTCTCGGACGACATCGCCTTTTCGCTCGGTGTCGAGGCGTCGGAGCAGGAGTTGGAGCATCTGCTCGGTATCATTCAGCATCTGGAGCCGGTCGGAGTCGGTGCGCGCGACCTGCGCGAGTCGCTGATGCTGCAACTCTCGGCACAACCGCTCGATACGCCCGCAAAACGCTTGGCGTACAAGATTTTGGAGTCGCACTTCGAGGAGTTTGTCAAGAAGCACTACGAGCGTCTGATGGCGCGGCTGGCGGTGAGCGAGGAGCAGTTCCGTGCCGCTGTGCAGGAGGTGCAACGCCTGTCGCCCAAGCCGGGCAACCTCTTTGCGGAGGATGGCGTGGAGAGTGCGCCGTACATCATCCCCGACTTTATACTCGACTACCGCGACGGCCACTTCGATTTGTCGCTCAACTCGTATAATATCCCCGACTTGAAGATTAACCGCCACTATCTGGATGTGATTCGCAATATGGTGAAGGCGGACGGTCGAATGAGCGAGCAGGACAAGGAGGCGATTGCCTTTGTGAAGAGCAAAATCGACTCGGCAAAGTGGTTTATGTCGGCCATCAAGCAGCGCCACGATACGCTGATGCGCACGATGCAGACGATACTCGACTACCAGCAGGAGTATTTCAAGGATGGCGACCGCAGCCGTCTGCGACCGATGATTCTGAAGGATATTGCCGACCGTACGCAGCTCGACGTGTCTACCATTTCGCGCGTGGTCAATAGTAAATATGTGCAGACCTCGTTTGGCATCATTCTGCTCAAGTCGCTCTTCTCGGAGGCGATGCAGACCACCAGCGGTGAGGAGGTGTCGAGCTACGAGATAAAGAATCTGTTGCAGGAGTGCATCACCGACGAGGATAAGCGTCGCCCGCTCACCGACGAGCAGCTGATGAATCTGCTCAACGAGCGCGGCTACTGCATCGCCCGTCGTACGGTGGCCAAGTATCGCGAGATGCTCGGCATACCGGTTGCCCGTCTGCGCAAGGAGATTTAGCGGTGGGGTGGCTACCTGAAAATGTAAAGAAAAAAACCAAACAAAATAGCGAAACGATGAACAGCAAACCGTACGATTATTTGATAGTTGGCGCCGGTCTTTATGGAGCGACGGTGGCCTATCGTGCGCGACAGGCGGGCCTACGAGTGCTCGTCGTCGAGCGTCGTCCGCACATCGGCGGCAATCTCTACTGCGAGGATGTGGATGGTGTGTCGGTGCATCGCTACGGAGCGCATATCTTCCATACGTCGAATCGTGCCGTGTGGGATTTCGTCAACTCGTTTGTCGAGTTCCGTCCGTTCATCAACTCGCCGATTGCAAACTATCACGGCCGACTCTTCAACCTGCCGTTCAATATGAATACGTTCCACGCAATGTGGGGCGTTACTACGCCCGATGAGGCCCGCGAGCGCATCGAGGCACAGCGCCGCGAGAGCGGTATCGTCGAGCCGCAGAATCTGGAGGAGCAGGCGATTTCGCTGGTCGGTCGCGACATCTACGAGGTGCTCGTCAAGGGCTATACGGAGAAGCAGTGGGGGCGTGCGTGTCGGGATTTGCCGGCGTCGATTATCCGCCGTCTGCCCGTGCGATATACGTTCGATAACAACTACTTCAACGACACCTATCAGGGTATTCCTGTTGGTGGATACAATCAGCTGATAGAGCGTATGTTGGAGGGTGTGGAGGTGCGCCTCGGGTGCGACTTCTTTGCCCACCGCGCAGAGCTCGAACAGCTCGCTCGCAAGATTGTCTATACGGGCGAAATCGACCGCTGGTTCGACTACTGCTACGGCGCGCTGGAGTACCGTTCGCTGCGCTTCGAGACGGAGTGTTTGGAGAAGGCGAACTATCAGGGCGTGGCGGTGATGAATTTTACCGATGCCGAGACTCCGTTCACGCGCATCATCGAGCATAAACACTTCTCGGGTGTGCAAACCCCGCATACCATAATCACTCGCGAATATCCGTGCGAGTGGAGCGAAGGCGCAGAGCCATACTATCCGATTGGTAACGAGCGCAATATGGCGCTCTACGAGCGTTACGCCGAGCTTGCTGCCGCACTGCCGAATGTTGTCTTTGGCGGTCGTTTGGCAGAGTATCGCTACTACGATATGCATCAGGCGGTCGAGGCGGCATTGCGTCTCGAGATTTAGGATAGAGCGGCCGCTTTTTTTTCTGCAAAAAAATAACGAAATGATTTTCGGCAAAAGTTTTTGTACTTAAGTACAAAAGCGTTATCTTTGCCGATTATGAACTCACTCAAACAATTTTTACTGATTTTCGGTGCTGTTTTGACTCTGTCGGGCTTTCTCGGCTCGACCCTGCACGCGCAAACCAAAGCGGGCAAGGTAACCGTCAGCGGTAGAGTTACATCGACCGAAGAGAATCAGCCATTGCTCGGTGTAGCGGTGGTTGAGGCGGAGACAATGCGTGGCGTGACCACGATGACGGATGGAACGTATACCATCGAGGCGACGGAGGGCAACACCCTCTCGTTTTCGTTTCTGGGCTACGAGGAGGTGCTGTGGAAGGTGCCTGCCGGCGAGCGAACTTTCACGTTCGACCTTGCGATGAAGCCCGAGACGGAGGCAATCGACGATGTGGTGGTTATCGCTTACGGTGTGCGTAAGAAGGGTACCATTACGGGTTCGGTTTCGACCGTGAAGATGGAGAAGATCGAGAAGACGCCGACGGCGGCCTTCGATCAGGCCCTGCAAGGTCAGGTGCCGGGTTTGTCCGTAATGTCGAACACGGGCGAGCCGAGTGCTGCGGCCGTGATGACCATTCGTGGTACGAACTCCATCAACTCGGGTACGGCTCCGCTCTATATCCTCGATGGCGTGCCTATCGCATCGAGCGATTTCAATACGATTAATCCGGCCGATATCGAGTCTATTTCGGTCTTGAAGGATGCCTCGTCGACCTCGATCTACGGTGCGCGTGCGGCAAACGGTGTGATTGTCATCACCACCAAGCGCGGTAAGGTTGCCGACCGTCCGCGTATCGAGTATCGTATGCAGCTCGGTTTCTCGCAGGTGGCTTGCGGCGATAAGTGGGACTTGATGAACACGGCCGAGCGTATCGAGTACGAGAAGCAGATCGGTATGGACGAGGGTAAGAACTACACCGTGCTCTCGCAGACCGATGTCAACTGGTTGGAGCGCGTGTATAACTCGGCGGCACTGTTGCAGAACTATGAGGTGGCTGTTTCGGGTGCCGACGAGAAGACGTCGTACTACATTTCGGGCGGCTACTACAACCAGGATGGTACGGCTCTCGGATCGGCGTTCCAGCGCTTCTCGACGCGTGCCAACTTCGAGCGCAAGATGGGCAAGTGGCTCAAGATGGGCGCAAACACGATGCTCAACTACCAGAAGATTCAGCAGGCGGACGAGGGCGCATATACGCTCGTTACGCCAATCTCGGCTGCACGATTTATGATGCCTTATTGGGATCCGTATCGTGCCGACGGCACGACGGCCTCGATTGCCGACGGCTCGTGGAAGGGTAACGGTCAGAATCCGGTCGAGTGGTTGGAGAATAATCCGGTAACATACAACAAGTACAAGGTGCTCTCGACGGCCTTTGCCGAGGCGACACCTATCAAGGGCCTCACGCTCCGCTCGCAGGTGGGTATCGACTACTCGCATACGACGGGCTTCGGTCAGTCGCTGCCGAGCTATGCGCCAAACCAGGGCCAGGGCTCTGCGTCGCGTTCGTCGACCGACAGCTACACGCTGACGATGACCAATACGATTACCTACCGCTTCGATATCGACCGCCTTCACAACTTCAACTTCCTCGCAGGTCACGAGGGTGTGGATACGCACTACGAGGCCTTCAGCGTGATGACGGCGGGCCAGAATAACGACCGCCTGACGAATATCTCGTCGGGCACGCGTGCAACGTCGTGGAGCGACACGACCGACTCGGACTACGGCTTCGTTTCGTTCTTCGCTCGTGGCGAGTATAACTATGCCGACCGCTACTTCGCCGACTTCTCGGTGCGTGCCGATGGCTCGTCGCGCTTCGGTTCGTCGCGTCGTTGGGCCGGTTTCTGGTCGCTCGGCTTTATGTGGAATATGCGCAACGAGTTGTTTATGGAGAGCTCGAAGAGCTGGCTGACCAACGCACAGATCTCGATCTCGACCGGTACGTCGGGTAACTCGTCGATTCCGAACTACGAGCATCTGGCGCTCGTTGGCGGTGGCGCGGACTATGTGGGCAATGCCGGCGTAGGTCTGTTGCAGCCGGGTAACGAGAATCTCGGCTGGGAGCGTCCGTGGACGACCAACCTCGGTCTGCACTTCGGCTTCTGGCATCGACTCAATGTCGATCTGGAGCTCTACCATAAGCGTACGTCCGATATGCTGATGCAGGTGCCCGAGCCATACTCTACGTCGGGCTTCGGCTACTATTGGGACAATGTCGGTGTGATGGTAAATCAGGGTGTCGAGCTCAACCTCACGGGTGCGCTCGTGCAGACCAAAGACTTTATGTGGACGGTGAATGCCAACTTCTCGTACAACCATAACGAGATTGTCGAGCTCTACAACGGTGTGCAGGAGTACGAGCGTTCGGGTACGAATACGAAACTCGTTGTCGGCCATTCGCTTGGCGAGTTCTACATCAACCGCTATGCGGGTGTCAACCCTGCGAACGGTGATGCGCTGTGGTATACGAAGGATGGCGAGCTGACGACCGAGCTGCGCGACGAGGATAAGGTGCTCGTCGGCAAGAGCTATATCGCCCCTTGGCAGGGTGGTTTTGGTACGGCGTTGAGCTGGAAGGGCCTCTCGCTCACGGCACAGTTCAGCTGGGTTGCTGACCGATGGATGATTAACAACGACCGCTACTTCGACGAGTCGAACGGCCGCTTTGCATCGTACAACCAGTCGCGCCGACTGCTCGACCGCTGGCAGAAGCCGGGCGATGTAACCGACATCCCGCGCCACGGTGTTTACACCGAGTTCGACAGCCGTCTGTTGGAGGATGCGTCGTTCCTGCGTCTGAAGAATCTGATGCTCAGCTACTCGTTGCCGGAGAAGCTCATCACGCGCAGCCGCATTATGCGTGGTCTGCGAATCTACGCACAGGCGCAAAACCTCTTTACGTTTACTCCGTTTTCGGGCCTTGATCCGGAGGGAACAGCCAATGTATATGCCGCGCAGTATCCAATGGCGCGCCAATTCACCTTCGGCCTCGACATAACCTTCTAAACGAACAGCTAACGATATGATACGAAACATAAAAATACTTTTTGTGGCGATGGCGGCACTCTGCGCCACCTCGTGCCTCGAAAAACTCCCCGAGTCGGCAATTCCGCAGAAGGATGCGATGAAGACATTCCAGGATGCGGAGCAGACCGTAACGGGTATCTATGCACTCCTCAAGAGCAGTGCGCTGTATAGCGGCTACCTGACCATCCTGCCCGACCTGCAGGCCGACTTTGTCTATGCGGTCGATGGCTACTCGAACACCTACGGCAACTTCTGGCAGTGGGAGATTCGTTCGACCACGTCAGAGGTCGAGAGCGTCTACGCTGCGCTCTATAAGGTGATTGCCAACTGTAATTTCTATCTGGAACGCATCAGTGGCGTTGTGGCTGCAACGACCAACGACGAGCATATCGAGCTGCTCGATATCTATACGGGCGAGGTCTATGCCATCCGCGCACTCTGCTTCTCGGAGCTGTTGAAGTGCTACTGCAAGGCGTACGATCCGGCAACCGCAAAGCAGGAGCTCGGCGTCGTGTTGCGTACCGACTATACCGACGCACAGCCGCTTCCGCGTGCATCGCTCTACGACTCGTACGAGCAGGTATTGCGCGACTTGGAGCGTGCCGAGGAGTTGCTCGATGGCGACGATGATGCATTCAGCAGCGTATTCGTTACCCGCGCAATGGCCTACGCCCTGCACGCCCGCGTGGCGCTCTATATGCAGGATTGGGAGACGGCAATCGACTACTCGACTCGCCTCATCGATAACAAGGCATTCGCTTTGAGCTCGGCGACGCAGTATTATACCGACTCGATGACCTACTTTGACTATATGTGGAACTACGATATGGCGACCGAGATCATCTGGCGCGTGGGCTTTACGACAACCTCGTACGGCGGTGCGCTTGGTCAGGCGTTCCTCGGCTTCAACAACGACTATACGTACTACTATCCGGACTACGTTCCGGCGCAGTGGGTGCTCGACCTCTACTCGAGTGGCGATATGCGCTACAGCAGCTACTTCTACACGTTGCAGACGGGCTACGCTCACGGTCTGCAGTGGCCGCTGCTCGTCAAGTATTTCGGTAATCAGGACTTTATCAGCAGCAGCTTGATCTACCATACGGTGATGCCGAAGCCGTTCCGTTTGGCCGAGCAGTATCTGATTCGTGCCGAGGCACACTGCCGCAAGGCGACGCCTAACTTCTCGGCTGCGTCGAACGACCTCTCGGCTCTGCGTGCTACGCGACTCTCGTCGGGCGGCTCGATTTCTCTCTCGGCGAGCAACTACATCGAGCAGATTGCTGCCGAGCGTGTGCGCGAGCTCTATATGGAGGGCTTCCGTCTGCACGACCTGAAGCGTTGGGGCAAGCTCTATCGCAATGGCGAGGGCTTTACGCGTACGCCGCAGTCCAACTCGCTCTCCGAGGGTAGCTCGCTCTCCATCAAGGCGGATAATCCGCTCTTCGTGTGGCCGATTCCGATTCACGAGATCGAGGCACCGGGCTCACTTGTTCAACCTAACGAAAGCAACTAAACGAAGATGAAGAATATACATATATTATATATAGCGGCAGCGGTGCTGACTCTCACGACGGCGTGCAAGGAGCACTACACGACCTACTCGGATGCCGAGTATGTGATGTTTGCTGACTCAATCTCGACCAATGTGGTTGAGAAGGATAACAACCGTTTCTCGGTGGCTGTTGCGTCGACCGTCGCACGTTCGTACGACCGTACGTTCGGTGTCGAGGTTGTCGATGCGGGCAGCAATGCCATCGAGGGCAAGCACTATCGTCTGCTCTCGAACACCGTAACCATCCCTGCGGGCAAGCTCGCTACGGCTGTCGAGGTGGAGGGCATCTACGAGAATATCGAGCCGACCGATTCGCTCGGCTTCAAGTTGCGATTGGTGATGGCCGAGCAGCTGAAGTGGGATTTGTACGAGAACTCCGACTGCACGAAGGTCGTGATGTATAAGGCTTGTCCGTTCGATAGAAACAACTTCACGGGCTATGCCGTGATTTCGTCGCTCTTCCTGCGCGACTATCCGGGCGAGAACACCTCGTACCAGCGCGTGGTGAAGGTCGATGCCCACCCGACCGAGGCGGATATGGTGATTGTTCGCAACTGCCTCTTCGACGGCTACGACATCACGCTGCGCCTGCACGGCGAGAATGCTGCCGAGCCGATTATCACGATGGATGCCGATCAGGTACTCAGCGACGAGGCGTCGGTGTTTGGTCAGATTTTGGGCGACAACCACATCTTGTGCGACGATAGCCCTTACTACGACTCGTACTTCAACTCCTGCCAGCGCTTTGCTGTGCTGTGGTTGCACGTCTATGTCGAGAATCTCGGCGAGACGGTCGGTACGGTCGGCCACTACTACAATGTCTTGGAGTGGATCTCCGACGAGGAGGCCGAGCGTCTGAAGGGCGAGGGCTTTTAAACGATGAACGCAATATAGAAGAGAAACAAATAAAAACAGAACGATATGAAACATTTATTTCGATTGGCAAGCGTGATGCTTGCAGTAAGCGTGCTCTTTGCGGCGTGCGAGAAGACTCCGATTGACGGGGGCGAAGGCGAGGGCAACGGCGGCGAGGATACTCCGTCGGTTGTTGAGCCGATATTCCCGGAGAAGGTTGAGGCCGAGGTTGTTGGCGGTAGCGAGTATACACTCACCATCGCGCCTAACGTGGCGTGGGAGGTGAGCGTTCCCGAGGCGACGGCTAACTATTTCCAGATTAAGGATGGCGAGAATCTCGTCTATAAGAAGCGTGGCGAGGCAGGCGAGCACACGATTGTGATTGCCGTGTCGGCGGTCGAGGATTTCGATGCAGACCACGTTTGCGAGGTGTCGATGACGATGCAGGGCCAGACGCAGCTCATCGCCGAGCTGACGCTCTCGCACAAGGAGCGCGAGCTGAAGCTCTACTCGGTAGTGCTCGAGGAGGGTACGTTCAGCTATGCTGCGGAGGGCGACCTGACCTACGCCTACCAGTCGACCGAGGTTGGCACGGAGGGGCTGACGATGATTTGGCCGGTGGAGATGGCTCTCTACTCGACTCGCGTGAAGGTCGAGAGCAACTTCGCTTGGGTTGTGGATGGCACGCCGGAGTGGATCGAGCCGATTACGGGCGGCCAGCCGGGCATAACCGAGGTGTGGCTCAAGGGCGACGAGACGAAGTATCCGTTGGAGAGCCAGAGCGCAACACTCTCGTTTGTGGATGCTGTGGCTACGGATAAGGTCATCGCAACGCTTAAGGTTACGATTCCGGCTGCGACCGACATCTTCTCGGTCGAGGGCCTCACCGCAACGACGGAGTTTAACTATAAGGGCGAGATGTATAACTCGATGGTTGGCGAGTATGTCGAGGGTTCGGCATACGCTACCGTTACGGCTATCGACGGCGCTGCGGTATGCGCTGTGGAGTTTGTCGAGAAGGCAGGTCTTGTTCAGCCGCAGCTCAATCCGGAGTGGGTGTCGCTTACGCTCGCCGATTGGGATGCGTCGAACGGTGCGGTGATTCAGTCGCGTCAGGTAGCGGTTGGCGTTACGACGAACGAGGGCGCTGCGCGTAAGGCGACGGTGCTCGTTATGCCGAAGGGTGTTGCGACGGATAATATCGACCTGATTGCCATCAATGGTGCCATCACGCCGGAGTATGCACCGTATGTCGTTACGGTTGTCGAGCAGGCAGGCGATCCGGGTTCGATCGAGATTGTCGGCCAGGATGCTATGGCGTCGTTGGGTACGACCATCGCTCCGCTGGATGCTTCGCATCGGATGTTCAACGAGTTTGCCGGCGCAAGCGTGGGTTACGACTTGCTCTACACCTCGCCGTGGGCTTATGAGGATTGGTATGTGAATGTGGTACGTCCATATACGGCTATCAAGTGCTTCTCGTCCAACGAGTCGGGCTCGCTTGTCGAGATTACGGAGGATAGCAACGCGTGGATTACGACCAGCGTATTCGGTACGGAGTCGGAGCGCGTGCGTGTCATTATGGACACTACGCAGACTACTGCCGCAGCGGCCAAGAACGCCTATACGGGCGACTACGAGGGTGCGGTTGCATTCTACGACGAGACGGGTGTCTTCGCATTCATCTTCTGCCGCTACAACGAGACTGCTGTCGTGCAGTCGACCGGCGTTGCGTTCTACTATCCGGAGTATGCCGCGCAGCAGAACTCGACGCTCGAGGAGCTCACTTCGGGCGACCTCTATGTGAAGTATGCATCGTATGGCGAGAAGGTCTACCACCTGACCTATACCACCGCCACTCCGAATATGTCGATGCTCGTTGGTCTGCCACAGACCTACGCATACGTCAATCAGGCGGACGAGAATTGGCTTAAGTATGAGTACAGCTCGGACTTCCAGATGGTTACGATGGATGCCAAGAATGGTAACGGCAAGACCGGTGCGCTGGTGTTCGGCGAAGGTGCTTTTGTGTTGATTTGTACACTCAATATTCCTGAATAATGAAGCAAATTTTGAAGCTGTTATCCGTACTGATGGCCCTTGTGGCGGTTGGTTGTAGCGAGGATGCTGCGCCCGACTACCGCGATCCCGATTACGGATACGCCCAATTCAAACTCTATAAGGAGGCGTCGTATGAGTCGCGCGCACTGAAGGGTACGCTCGACTATCTCGGCGAGGCGTGCAAGGTGAAGGTTACGCTCGGCTACGAGGATACGACAATCGCGCAGACGCTGTCGCTCTATGCGGCCGACGCGGCGAGTGCCGAGTTCGGTCTGCGCTCCGATAAATTGCAGTTGCTCACGGGCGACTACCGTCTGGTGGCCTTCTCGCTCTACGATGCGACGGACGAGCTCCTCTATGCGGGTGCTCCTGCTGCGGAGAGCCGCTTTACGGTTACGGCCGGTGGCCTTACGGTACACGACATTACGGTCAACGTCGCACCGCGAGGCAGCGTGCGCTTCACACTGAAGAAGGATGCTGCCGACTTCTCGGATGCGCCTACGCGTGCCGTAACTCGTCAATATACCTTCGACGAGGTTAAGTTCGTAAACCTTACGGTCGGTCGTGTGCTGGCATCGGGTAGCGTAACCAATCCGCAGAAGATTGAGCAGTTGCCAGCCGAGTTCTCGTATCACTTCGACGAGCAGAACGAGATGAGCGACAAGGAGGGCTATCGCACCTCGTCCATCAAGTGCGATTCGCTCGTGTCGCTTCCTGCGGGCCGCTATCGCGTCGTGGCGTACGAGACCTACGACGAGTCGAAAAACCTGCTCGAGGCCAACTCCTCGCCGAAGCTATCGGAGTTCGAGGTGGCGGACAACGTGACGACCGAGGCCGATGTGCGAGTAACGTTCTATCAGAGCGATGACTATATCAAGGACTACTATGCTCTGTACGAGATTTGGAAGTCGCTCGACGGCGAGAATTGGTACTATGTCGGCGAGAACTTCGCTCGCGGTGCAAATTGGGACTTCAACAAGGATCCCGATTTGTGGGGCGATCAGCCGGGTGTGCAGTTGCACTCGAACGGTCGTGTGGCAAAGATCGACATCAGCGACTTCGCCTTCCGTGGCGACCTGTCGCCTGCCATCGGTCAGCTGACGGCAATGGTCGAGTTGTACCTCGGCTCGCATAACGATTCGAACCTCATCTCGTACGATCCGACGCTCGATGGCAACCGTTCGCTTGCCGAGCGTTCGCGTACGCGCCTTGAGGATCATAAGAAGTATTTGAGCATCATCCACCCAGCCACGCAGTTCGGCGAGCCGTGTGCGCGTGCATTGGCGGAGAACAATATCCATATCGCCGCAACGTCGCTCTACGATACGATGACCGAGTCGCAGATTATCGACCGCAAGAGTGGTGCGCAGCAGCAGATCGTGAAGATGGATACCAACCACGGTACGCTCTGCAACGGTCTGCGTTCGATTCCGGCCGAGATTGGCAAGCTCACCAATCTGCAGTATTTCTTCATCGCGAACAGCGCGGTGGAGTCGCTGCCGGCGGAGCTTGCACAACTCACGTCGTGTACCGACTTGGAGATCTATAACTGCCCTAATTTGAAGCAGTTCCCATTGCAGATTGCCCAGATGCCGGAGCTTATCTCGATCAACATTGCCAACAACGCGCAGTGGAGCGCCGAGGAGATTTATGCCGGTATGGATGCCATCGCAAATGGTGCGTCGAAGGAGAAGGTGCAGATCTTCTATGCGCGTCAGAACTCGCTCGTCGAGCTTCCGGAGTCGTTCCGCAATATGACGAAGCTCTCGTTGCTCGACCTGGCATACAACAAGCTGACGAAGGTACATCCGATGGGCAAGAGCGTCTCGCTCGTCCAGCTCTACCTCGACAATAACTACCTCGAGGAGTTGCCTACCGATGCCGAGGGTTACTTCTGCGGCTATGCCGACTCGGAGAGCTTCTCGGTGCGCTACAACCGCCTCAAGAAGGTGCCTAACATCTTTGCTGCGGATCGCAATGCGACGCTCACGTCGGTCGACTTTTCGGGCAACCTTATCGACGGCTTCGAGGGTGAAGAGGATGGCTCGTACTACATCAAGGTCAACACCTTCACGTTGGCGCAGAATCCGCTGCTGACCAAGTATCCGAAGGTGCTTGCCGAGACCAATTCGCAGGTGGCGTACATCATCCTGCGCGCTTGTAACATCGACGAGATTCCGAAGGGATCGTTCGAGTATGCAAACTCGATATACCTGACCTCGATCGACCTGTCGTACAACAAACTCACCGACCTGCCGTGGGAGTTGCACGCAGGCAACCTGCCGTATCTGTACGGTATCGAGCTCTCGTTCAACTCGTTCTCGCACTTCCCATTCGAGCCGCTCGATAGCTTCTATCTGACGGTCTACGGTATTCGCAGTCAGCGTAATGCTGCCGGCGAGCGTTGTCTGCGCGAGTGGCCTACGGGCATCTTCAACCACAAGGGCTTGCGCGGTCTGTACCTCGGCTCGAACGACTTGCGAAAGATCGACGATACGATTTCGACGCTCATCTACTACCTCGATATCAGCGACAACCCGAACATCATCTTCGATGCGTCGGATATCTGCTATGCGTGGAGTGTGGGTGCTTACATTCTGCTCTACGATAAGACGCAGACGATTCTTAACTGTAACGCAATGCTTGAATAGGATATGAAACAGATTCGAATTATAATGCTCGCAGCCATTGCGCTGATGTGTAGCTGCGAGACCGATAGGACGGATAACTCGTTCTCGACCGAGCCGATTGCGTTCGATGTTGAGGCGACGGGTGGCGTGGTGTGCCGCACGATTACGAGCTCCGAGCGATGGATTGCCTCGACCGATAATGCGTGGATTACGGTCTCGCCGGCTAACGGCCGTGCAACGACCGAGTGCCAGTTCATCATCGACTCGGCACTGACCACATCGCCACGTCGCGGTGTGGTGCGTATCCAGAATCTTGCAACGTGGGAGGAGAAGGAGATTGTCATCAACCAGCAGGGTTTCGACTACACGATTGAGCTCTCCTCGCCAAAGGTAGAGATTGCCAACTACGACCGCATCGACGACCGCTATTTCGACGTTACGGTGCGCTCGAACATCGACTTTACGGTCGATATTCCCGACAATGCCGGTTGGCTCAGCACGGAGCGTTATACGCTCGACCTGAATCGCGGTGTACGTCCGCGTCAGACGACCGTCCGCTTTAAGTGGGATATCAATACGACGGCCCGCGAGCGACTCGCGCAAGTTGTCTTCCGTCCGAAGTCAAACGTCGAGCTTGCCCGTCAGGATGGGCTCGAAGTGCAGCAGCAGGCGGCCGAGCCGATAGTGCCTGACACGCGCGCCGGCGATTCGGTGGCACTGCTTTCGATTTCGCGTACGTTGCAGACGATGGCCGTATGGGATGCTTCGCAGTCGATGGATTTGTGGGATAACGTGGTGCTGTGGGACGAGAGTATGGATGGCTGTACGCCGGAGAAGGTGGGACGTGTCCGCAAGGCAGAGTTCTACTTCTTTAATATCAAGGAGCAGTTGCCGTTCGAGGTGCGCTACCTGACGGCAGCCGACGAGTTGTACTTCTTCGGTAACACGAATACCTTCCTGTTGCATCTGGAACTCGGCGACGATATCGCGGAACTTACGCAGCTCAAACGACTCACGCTGGGCTCGTATGGTTTGGTGTCGCTGCCGAAGAGTCTGGCTCGACTCAAGAATCTCGAGTATCTGGATGTCGGCTCGAACAATTTCCAGACCGTGCCGGAGGTGCTCACCAAGGAGAACTTCCCTGCGTTGCGTACGTTGATTCTCAACGCCAACCAGCGTAGTGCAGTCTCCGATTTGAGCAACTCGGTGCGTACCGATTTGGGTGGCTTTATGGACGAGCCGGAGTTCCCGGCCGAGCTGATAAAGTGGGATCTCGATACGCTGGTGCTATCGGTCAACTACCTGCAGGGCCAGCTGCCGACCTTCGAGGACGACGACGAGGTGCCATACTACACGCAGGCGGAGATCGATGCAGTGGATTCGCTGCCGCAGATATTGGTCGACCGCCGCATCAAGAAGGTGATGCCGTCGACCAAGCGCTTTGCAATCAACCACAACCGCCTCTATGGTAAGTTGCCGGATTGGTTGCTCTACCACCCGGCGCTCGATTTGTGGATTCCGTACAGCTTGGTGTTCCCGCAGGAGGGTAGAGCCAAGAACGGAACGCTCGCGGTCTTCGACAACGAGCCGGCAAATATGGACTACTATTACAAAGAGTATACAACGAAGAACCAACCAACGGAGGAGTAAAATGAAGAGATTGATATATATACTTGCAGGCGTGTTGCTTGCGGTGTCGTGTTCGCACACGGCCGAGCAGACGATCGGCTCGTCCGATACGCTTCGCCCGTATGCGACCGACGAGTTGCTCGTGAAGTTCTCGCCGAGAGTCGCTGCGATGGTCGAGCAGCTCGGTGTGGACGGTGCGCGCGTAACGCGTTGCGGCGATGTGAGCATCGACGAGGTGCTGTCGGTGATTGGCACCTGCTCGGTTGAGCGTGTCTTCCCGATTGATGAGCGTGCCGAGGAGCGCACCATCGAGAGTGGCCTGCATCTGTGGTATGTGGTGCGTTTCGACGCTTCGCAGATGCCGGTAGAGGAGGTGGCTCGCCGCTTTGCTCGTCTGGGCGAGGTGCAGAAGGTTGATGTGAACCGCACCATTAAACGTGCCTATACGGGCCGTGCCGTACCGCTCTCGGAGGAGCGTCTGTCGGCAGCCCTGCGTTCGACGACGCGTTCGACGATGTCCGATCCGTTGCTCGCCGCGCAGTGGAATCTGGTAAACAACGGCGAGGGCTTTTGTAAGGATGGCATTGTGAAGTCGGTTAAGGATGCCGACGTGCAGGTTGAGCGCGCTTGGGAGCGTTCGACGGGCGACAATAGCGTTATCGTGGCGGTGCTGGACGAGGGTATCTTCTACGAGCACCCCGACCTGCTGCCTAATATGTGGGTAAACGAGGGCGAGACTATTCGCTCGGATGAGGACGCCGACGGCAATGGTTATGCGGGCGATAAGTATGGTTATAACTTCGTACACGACTCGGGCGTGATCGTCTCGAACGATGCCTACGATTCGGGCCACGGTACGCACGTTGCGGGCGTTATCGCAGCGGTGAACAACAACGGCATCGGTATCAGCTCGATTGCCGGTGGCGATGGCTCGCAGAGCAGCGGTGTGCGCATTATGGGTTGCCAGATCTTCTCGGGCAACGTGGCGACGAGCATCCTCTCGACGGTGCGTGCCATTAAGTATGCGGCCGACAACGGTGCGGTAGTGCTTCAGTGTAGCTGGGGTTATGTTTCGCCGTGCGCCAATGTCTACGATTGGGGTGCTGTCGGTTTCGGCTCACTCGAGGAGTGGATTGCCGGCTCGCCGCTCGAACGCGAGGCATTGGAGTACTTCACGCACAAAGCCGGCTCGCCAAATGGTGCTATCGAGGGTGGTATCGCAGTCTTTGCGGGCGGTAACGAGAGTGCTGCCGCGGCCGGTTTTCCGGGTGCCGCGGACGATTATATCTCGGTTGCGGCTACGGCTGCCGACTTTACCCCTGCCGTATATACCAACTACGGAATGGGTACGACCGTATCGGCTCCGGGTGGCGATCAGGACTACTACTACGAGTATATCGACGACGAGCATCGCTATGGCGAGGTGGGTTGTATCCTCTCGACGCTGCCGTTCCACGTCAGCCCAAGCGGCTACGGATATATGGAGGGTACGTCGATGGCTTGTCCTCACGTTTCGGGCGTTGTTGCGCTCGGCGTGAGCTACGCAACGCAGCTGCGTCGCCACTTCAAGGCGTCGGAGTTGCAGCAGTTGCTCGTCTCTACGGCTACGCCAATCGACAGCTACTTGGTGGGCAAGAAGTCGTACTGCCGCTATGTTGTGGATATCGGCCCGATTCAGCCGATGCAGATCAACCTTGCGGACTATCGTGGCGGAATGGGTTCGGGCCAGATTAACGCTACCGCATTCCTTGAGGCGATAGCCGGTGCGGGTTCGCAGATGCACTTCCCGAACATCTACGTTGCGGAGGGTGGCGAGGTTGCGGTTGCACCGTCGCGCTACTTCGAGGGCGGCGACGAGTTGTCGTTCGTCGTAACGATTGACGATAAGAGTGTTGCGTCCTGCACGAAGAGCGGCGATAAGCTGATCTTCAAGGGCTTGAGCAGCGGCTCAACAACGGCCGCCATCAAGGCAAGCAACGGCCAGCAGCACACGTTTAATATCACGGTACGCCGCAGCGCCTCCGATAACGGTTGGTTGTAATGGTGCGTGTGTGGCTCTTGCTCGTCGCTTTGCTTGTGCCGACGTTTGGCTCGGCGCAGATGAAGCTCATCCCGCAGTCGCGACTCGATAGCGTGGCAAATCCGCGCACGGTCGCCTCGTCGCTTGCTGTTGAGGGTGGTGGACGAGTTTGGCTCGGAGAGGTCGAGGAGAGTGCAACGGCCGAGGCGCAGGTGGTGCTTCGAAATAGTGGCGAGCGACCGTTGGTCGTAACGCGCACATCGACGTCGTGTCGCTGTCTGGCGGCAAGGTGCGACGAGCGACTCATCCGTGCGGGTGAGAGCGTCGTGCTTCGGCTGACCTACTATCCGAAGGGCCATCCCGGAGCGATTACGCAGCGCGTGATGGTATATACCGATCTGTCGGATGCGCTTCCGACGGCGGTTATCGAGGTGCGTGGCGAGGTGCGTCCGATGGCGGATCGTAGCGGCGACTATCCGCAGAGTTGCGGAGCGTTGCTCTTGCGCCGACGCAGTGTCGCCTTTGCGCAGAGTCGTACGGAGCGCATCGCCTGTATGAATGGCGGGCAGCAACCGTTGCGAATCGTGCGCGATACGCTGCTCTCGACAGCGGGTGTATCGCTGCGTTGCGAGCCGGAGGTGTTGCCTCCGGGTGGCGAGGGCGATCTGGTCATCACGCTTGGCGAGGGTGTCGACGCTCGCAGAGAGCGCCTGTTCCTCGACGGAGTGGTTGTGCCACCGTCGCATAGAGAGATACGAATAACAACAGAAACGAAATAATTGAGAGTATGAAATATCTGAAAATTGCTTTTGTAGCTGTGGCTGCCCTGCTTGGCAGCTGCCATAATCAGGAGTCGGAGCCCGTAGAGCCACTCCTTGATGTTACGCCGAACAACATTGCCGGTGTTTGGATGCTCGAGTCGTACGACGGTGGCGCGACGCTTGCTGAAGGGTCGTACGTCTATCTGGACATCGTGCGCTCGGATCGCACCTATACGCTCTACCAGAATGTGGGCAGTATGGGTGTCGAGATTAAGACGGGCCGCTACTATATCGAGAACGATGCCGAGCTGGGCGCTGTGATTCGCGGAACGTACGGCACAGGCGAGTACGACTATGACGAGTGGTCGCACCGCTACATCGTCGAGCTTACCTCCGAGCAGATGCGCTGGACGGCGAAGGACGACCGTGCGGATGTTTCGGTCTATCGTCGCGTAGAGTCGCTTCCGGAGTTTTAGGCGGGCGCGCAATCAGCGATTGAACTGAAGGATGTTTTGCAGGGCAAAGCATCCTTTTTTTTGTTTTTTCTAAAGTCGAGTAAAGTCGAGTAAGGTCAAGTAAAGTCGAGTAAGGTCAAGTAAGGTCGAGTAAGGTCAAGTAAGGTCGAGTAAGGTTAGGTAAGGTCAAGTAAGGTCGAGTAAGGTCGAGTAAGGTTAGGTAAGGTCAAGTAAATTTTTTAGATGGCAACGAATGACAACTAATGGCGGTTGTTCCTGTCGCGCGCAAAAAAAATATAGCCGGTCGAACTCGACCGGCTATATCGTTGTTCAGTGAGAAGGGGTTACTCGATGGTAACGTCCTTAACCTGATAGAGGTTACCGGCTGCGTCGGACCACGCTACATATATGTGTGGCATCTCCTCTACAACGGTGATGTTGCCGCTGTAAGTGCTGTCGGTAGTGATGCACTCAGGGTTGAGCGTCATCATATAGGTCAAAGTGTTATCCTCGTAGTAGAGTTTGCTTGGATGAGGGTAGATGTATACCTTCGAAGCACCAGCACCAGGAGTTACGGTGTACGACATTACGCCGCCATCGAGCGATACGGTTACGGTTGGCTCCGATGCAGTCCACTCTGCTGCGGTGTTGAGAACGTAGTTCCAAGAGAAGAGTGGCTCGCGGATACACTCGTAGTAGTTGCCCTGTGCATCCAACCACGAAATCCAGAGGTTAGCGTTTACATCGTAGATGTAGGTGCTCTTGTGCGAAGCTGCGCTGGTGTACGACTTGCTACCAATGTACTGGCCATCGTTGAGCAAGAGGTAGTTAACAGCGTCTCTTGCAGCGCTCTCAGCCGAGAGGTACTCCTCGCCCAAAGCTGCAACCCAGAACTTCTCGGTGCCCGCTGCAGGGGTTACGTCGCAGTAAACGTCGAAGCAACCATAGTCGCCGTTCCATACCACGTTCTTCGTGTATGTTGGCTTCATTGCATCGTATGCGCTGTTAGTTGCGCGGATGAGTGGGTACTCAGGGAGGTTAGGAGTAAACTTGCACGAAGTAGCGCGCGAAGGGTTACCCTCTGCGTCGATTGCCAAAACAACGAAGATGTGCTCTGCGCCGGTCTCAAGACCTGTGAGCGAGATGCAACCATCAACGAGTGCGTTAGCTGCAACCTCCTTGATGTAGTAGCTGGTCTCGAGAGCCATCTTGCCCTCGGCAGCTGCCTCCGAACCGAGGCTGTTCCAATAATAGCCGTCGAGCTCGGTTGCGATGTAGCGATACTTCGTTGCTACGCCACCCTCGGTCGAAACCTTAATCAAAGCCGACGAGATTTCGATCTTCGATGCCTGCTCGTCGATCTTAACCTTCAACGTCTCGTTGAATGCTACGCTCTTGGTGGTGAACTTCTCCTTGTAGAGTGGGCTGTACTTACCCTGCTCGTCAACTGCAACAGCTGCAACGTATGCGTTATCACCAGGGTTGAGCGACGAAATGTATGCAGTACCTACGTTACCAACCTGAATCTGACCGTACTCGTTGCAGTATGCGAAGACGTACTCCAACAACGCCTCGTCGGTGTTGTAGGTCAAGAGATCCGACTCGTAAACCGGAGCTGCGTAGATCATTGTCGTATTGTCCGAACCGTTGATCGTTACATCAACATAGGTATAGGTAAGCTCGTTGGTTACGAAGCTGAGCGTAGCCGAGCCACCTGGCTGGAGAGGATCGGTAGCGATCTCGAAGAACTTGATGTCGTCCATCGTGTAGGTCGAAACCGGCTTGTCGTTCGAAACAGGCAAAACGAATGCAACATAGTTCGTTGCAGGGCATACGTTGTAGTCCCAACCCTGGTAACCGAAATCCATTACGCTACCCGAGAAGTTGAGGTCGGTAGTAGTCTCACCGAATGTGCCCCAACCGTCGATCCAGTCAGCCAACGACCACTCGAGCTGTGCCTTTGCCTCATCGATGCTCGCTGCCTTGAACGTACCGTACATATACGAGTCGTAACCACCTGCCTTAACCGAGAAATCTGCGGTGTTGAAGTTTACAGTCTCCTTGGTGAAGGTGAGGAATGGAGGGGTGAACAGAGTGAAGACAACCTCGTCGCCGGTGTAAACGTGCGCCCAGTCATCGCTACCCGAAATAGCCCAAATTACATACGACTTACCTGCAGGAACATCAACATAGGTCGACTCCTCGCCGTAGTTGTGGAGGATGTACTGGTTGTACATACTCTTGACCGATACGGTGGTCATTGCATCGTAGCACTGGAACGAATCGAGCGTGTAGTCGTTCAGACCCTTTGCGATTGCATCGGTCGAGAAGTTCTCCTCCTCTGCGATACCGAAGTATGCAACCGAAATCTGTGGGCCATACCAACCATCGGTGATCACGTTGTTGTAGATGGTCAATACGTCGCCGCTTACCGACAAAACGAGCGAGCTGCTCGATGCCGAAACTGCAATCTTACCAACCTTACACTTGCCGTCGCCACCTGCAGCGTGGATCTTGATAACGCCCTCCAACTCTGCCGTGCCGCCATCGATTGCCTCCTGCGAAGGAGCGGTGATGGTGAGAACCTTGCCGGAGATGTTAGCTTTCCAACCCTCTGGCTTTGCGATAACGGTCAGGTCGTCGATGTTGTTTGCGGTGAGTGCAACCTCTGCGCTCTCGCCAGGGGTAACGAAGGTCTTACCAGCCTTCACACCGAAGTCGATCTCCTCTGCCTTTGGAATCGAGATAACGCTGCCGTCAGCGAGGGTGAACTCTACGCTCTCCTTGCCGTCTACAACGCCTACGAAGATGCAGCTTGGTGCCTCTGGCTCCTCTGGCTTCTGCTCTGCTGCCTTCTCGACAACAACCCACGATGCACCGCCGTCGAACGAAACCTTAACCTCGCCCGTTACGTTGTCAACGGTTACGAGTGGCTGTGCGTTGTGGTTTACAGGTACCATCTTGCCGTTAGCGTCGGTAATAGCTACCGCGTTGCCGTTGGTGATGATAGCCCAATAGTATGCATCGCCCTCCTTGATAACGGTGATGCAACCCTCGTTCTTCTCTGGCTCCTGTGGGGTAGGAACATACTTTGGATGAACGATAATGGTCTGACCCGACGAGAGAATAATCTCCCACGCGCCATCCTCTGCCTGGGTAGCCGAAACTACCACGGTCTTTGCATCGACTGCAGCGATGAGGTCGGTCAGAGCCGAAACCTCCTCGTTGAGGCGATCTTCGAGTGCCTGAACCTTCTGGAAGAGGTCAGCGATCTCGTTGCGCAACTCGGTGTCGTCATACTGGCACGATGTGAAGAGCATCGATGCAGCAACAAACGCACACATTACGCTTTTGAAAAATACAGAAAAGTTTTTCATAGAAACAAACTTTTTGTGTGAATCGCGTGAATCAGGCACGCGATTCGGGATCAATATCTGCCGATTCCTGATTTATCGGACTGTTAATAATTATAAAAAGGTTTGTCTTTCTATTTCATCGTAGCGTGTGGATGCTTGCCGAGGCGGTGCATATCCACAATCATATAGTGCTCTACGACCTCGCTCTTTGCGCGTGGCTTTGCAACGGTTACCTTCGCCTGCTTGTATTGCGATGCGTGAACGGCCTTGCCCGTGTGGGCCGGAGCCATCACTACCTTCTCGCCTGCAGCCGTCGGAACGTAGCCCGGATAGTAGTCCGAGAGCGTCTTGAACGACGTGCCGTCCCAAATCTTGTAGACGAGCTTACCGCGCACGCTGTTCGCACCGAATGGGATACAGAGTGCCACGAGCGTCTCGCCGGCCGAGTGGTCGAGCGTCGTTGTGAGGTTGTAGGTCGGCAGACCGAGGTTGATACAAGCCGTTGTCCACTTCTTGATATACTCCTCGGCGGTGTAGTAGCTGTCGTTGCCGAGATACTTGATGCCGAGTACGTCGTTGTCAGTATCGAGCGTACCGATCATATACTGCATACTCTCGGTATCCTCGTTTGCCTTGAAGGTGAAGTTCAGTACGCCACCGTTGCGCGAAGCTTCGATGCTGGCTACCGGATTGTCGCCACCTGCGATAGCTGCGGTGGTTGCCTCGGCGAACTTAACCTCGCCTACGACACCATTCCAGTCCTCGCACATATACGCGAAGCGGTAGGTTGTGCCAGGATTCATACCCGCCATCGTGAACGAGTCCTTACCGATAGGGTCGGCGTGCCAGTTGTTGAAGGTCTGGCCCTGCGAGTTGCTGTCGCCACCGAAACCGAAGTACGAGAGGAATGTCGCACGATCGGCATCCGCTGCCGGCTGACCTGCGCCATCCAAAACCGGCTCGATGTACTGGAAACGTACGCCGGCGTGCTTCTCGAAGTCGTATGTAAATGCAACGGTGATGCTGGTGCGGCCGTTCGACGTAACGGTCATAACTGCGTCCGAGGTGCAAGCCGACGGATTGTCGGTTACAACCGGCTTGGTGCGGAACGGCTTGGTGAACTTTACCTGCGAGAGCTCCTGCACGCGGTTACGCGCAACGTAACCGATAACGTACTCCTTGTCAGGCGCAGCATACCAGATGTCGCGGCCCGTGCCGATCTTGCCGTACTCGCCCGTATTGGCGTTGTACGAGTAGTTGTCGTTCTTCAAGCCCCAGCCATCCTCGTTGAGCGAGAGTGCGAGAGCTGCGAGCTCGTCGGCCGTTGCCTGTGTCTGGTAGTAGGTTGCCTCCTCCGGAGTGAACGGCTTCCAGAACATATACGGCGTGTTGTTGGCCATCGTGTACTCGTACCAGAAGTAGTCGGCACCGAGCTTATCCTCCACGATGCGAATCTCGCCATTGCCCTCCGGAGTCTCCGGAATCGGCATCAGCGTAAATACCGTCGAGTTGAAGTCCTTGGCCGGCGTCTTGTTCTCGTCGAGTGCGATGGCGGTTGCCATAATAGGCACATCCGAGCTTGCGCTCTGGCCGAAGTCGCGGTAGTACCAGAGGTTGTCCACGTCGGTTGCCGCTACGGCGTCGCCGATGGCGTGGCGCATAAAGTCGGTGTAGAGCTTACGGCCATAGATGTTGATGTACGGCATCAGGTCGTCCTCGTTCGAGCACCAGTGATAGAGGTACTTACAGTCGGTGTTCGGGATATGCGTAATCTGCATTGCGCGGTAGTTGACCTTCACGTCGATCTCCACCTGTGGGTTGCCGATAAGCTGCTCGCTGGTCGTTTTGACGTAGCAGATCGACATCTCGCCATCGTCCGTACCCGCCTTGTCGTAGCAAGCAACGGCCACGATGATATACTCGGCATCAGGCACAACGTGCGCCTGTGCATACGAGGTGTTCATCCAGTCGAACTCCTTTGCCGCATAGTCGGTGTGAGTCTCCGGATCGAAGGTGTAGGCACCCGCACCCGTCGAGTTGAATACGAAGTCGCGAATCCAGTTGTCGATGTCGCGAGCCGTTGCCTCGGTCTTGTACTCGGTGCGCATCTGCTCGTAGAGAGCGTTGTAGAGACGGCACAACGGGAATACGTCGAGACGATACGACTGCACGAACTCGCCCGGACGAGCTACGAATACGAAGTTGTTGTTCGTGATGCTCGTAACCTCGAGCGACACACCCTCGTTCGATGCCTCTACCTTGTTCTCGTAGCATACGATTGGGGTAGGTACGCCCGGATAGATATCCATCGGAGTCTGTGTCGATGGATCTGTCGGCTCGGAAGGATCTGTCGGCTCGGAAGGATCGGTTGGCTCATCCGATGGCTCATCCGACGGGTCGGATGGCTCGTTTGGCTGCTCCTGATTGCCTCCATTGCCATTGTCATCCGTGTTGCCGCTTTCGCCACACGCAACAGCGATGCTGCCGATGAGCAGCGCACAGATGAACATTCTAAAAAGGTTCTTAATCATAGCTGTTATTATTTTTGGTAATCAAAATCTGTTACACCGTTGAGCGAACATACGGCTGCGTTGTTCACATAGCCGTTGCCGTCGATTACGAGCGCGCACACCGAGCACTTCTCGGCATTCCAGCTGCTGTCGAGCGTGAGCGAGTAGTTCGTGCTCTTGCTCTCGCCCGCTGCGAGCGTACCTACGCGGTCGCCCTCGTAGAGCGAGGAGATCATCGTGCGAACGACGTGGTTGTGGATGTAGTTATCCTTTGTGAGTCCGTTGTCCACCTGCTTTGCGACGATGCCGTCCTCGAGCAGATAGAGCGCTATGCGGTAGGTGTCGCTCTCCGAAGCGCAGAGCTCGGCCTTGATCGACAGCTTGCCGTCGGCCGTGCAACTGTTTTCGAGGCGAATGCCGCAGGTCGCAGGGTAGTCCTTGAACGTGCGCTCGAGCATACCCTCCAGAAGCGCCTTGTCGGACGTGCCCTCGCGCATATCGACTACGAATGCAGGGAAGTCCAAATTAACGTTGAACTGCGACTGGAAACCGCTGAGGATGGTATTCGTGAGCGGAATACCCATCGGGTCGTTTCCGCCCGTCGAGTCGTGGAACGCCAGGACGTGAACCTTCTCCGGCGAGTAGTAGTCCTCGATGAGGTACTGCAGGAAACGATAGCCGGCAGGGCAGAACGAGCACCACGCACCCGTGAACTCGAATACTGCCGAGTGGCGGTTGTAACGCTTCGCGTCGCCGCCCGTGTTGCCACCCTCGTTTCCGCCATTATCATCGCCCTCGTCGCCCTCGAGCGCATAGCCGACGCTCTCGCCTATGCGACACTCGTTCGTGTTGTTGCAGCTATAGGTTATGCCGCCATCCTGCGAGGTGAGCGCCGTGCATACGACGCGCATATTCTCGGCACGCCAACCGCTTGCGAGTGTGGTCGAGATCGGAGTCGAGAGTGGGGTGTCGACACCCGCTGTGAGCATCGCACCGTCGTTGAAGCGTGCGCCGTAGATGTTATCCGAGAGCACGGCACGAACGACGTTGTTGTGCGTGTACGAACCCGTTACGCCGTATTGGCTGTGCTCGATGCCGTCCTCGACAAGGAACACGAGGTAGCGGTATGCCGTTGAGGTGTTCGACTGAATGCGAGGCGTGATGGTCAGGCGACGCGTCGATGCGTCGTAGGCCGTCGAGATTGCTACGCCACACGATGGCGGATAGTTGGCCAGCGTCTTTGCCATCTCGGAGTCGATGACCGACTTGCTGCTGGTCATCGTCTCGCCTACGCGGAGGTCGAGATAGAAGCGTGGCAGGCCGTTCGGCTCGAGAGCATTGTAGTAGTTCTCGGCGATGGCAATCTTCATCGGGTCGGAGATGTTATAGTCGAGGTGGAACGAAATCGGAATGAGTCGGTTTGGCTGCTCGCGCTGAATCTGCGAAATCACGGTGCTGAGTACCGGACAGTTCGGACAGCCGACCGAGGTGAACTGCACGCCGAGCATCTTGTGGCGGAAATCCTGCGACTCGCCCTGTGCCGGTGCGGTTGCCGTGATGGTAATCTCGTTCTCGGAGAAGATGTCGCCCGCCTTGTAGTAGCGCGCCTTGAAGGTGTAGGTGCCCGGTGTGGTTGTGCTGAAATGGTTAGCTCCGGCTGCAAGCTCGGTCTGCTCGCCACAGAACGTGTAGATGAGATTCATCGTCGTGCCATTCGATACATCCTGCGAGCCGTAGTTCACGGTGAAGGTAACGGCGTCCGTACCGTCGGCCGTGATGGTGGTCTTGTCGGCCTCGATGCGCAAAACGCCCTCCGGCGTAACATCGCTGCCATCCGGGCCCTCCGGCAGACCGTCGATGTACTCGACTGCCATATAGTCGGCACTGCTGCCGATGGCGCAGACGTTGGCGTTATCAATGATGGTCTTGCCGCCCGACTTGGCGAGTGCAAAGACCATAACTCGCATATTGTCCATCTGGTCGCTCGGCAGGTTCTTCACCGAGAAGCGCTTGGTGATCTCCTCGCCTGCTGCGAGGGTGAAGCGGCTGTCGCTCATCGCCATCAGATTGTCCGATACGGCGTAAGCGATGTCGCTGTATGTGTTGTCGGTAGCCGTACCGCCCGTGTAGTATTGGTTGTCGAGCAGAACGACATAACCCAAATCGTATTCGCCACCCTTTGGCGAGTGAATCGATGCCGAGATGTTGAGCGTGCCGTTGAGCATCATCGCCTGCGAAATCTTCACACCGCAGGTTGCCGGCGCATCGCGCAGCTGCTCGTAGATGTGTCCGTCGATAGCGGTAGGGGTGCGCTGCGAATCCAAGAACGAGAGGTCGTATACGCACGATGGCAGGCCCGTGCCACCGAAGCGCGAGAGCATAGAACCGGCGATGTCGTTGCCGCCGCTCGAAGGAATCGACCATCGGTCGCCGTTGTGCATCGACACGATAATCATATTGTTCTTCCACAGCGGATTGACGTTCTTCAGCGCAGCGGTCATCATCGGGCAGTAGCCGCACCACGTTCCGGTGATTTTGTAGACTACGATCTTCTGGCCGTATGGCTCATACTTTTCGCGGTTGCGTGCTTTGACGTGTACCGAGTTTATGCTCTGCTGTCCCTTGTAGGTTGCAACGAACGAGTAGTCGCCATTCTTTACGGCCGAGAACTTCGTCGTGTAGCGGTCGAGCTTCACGTCGCCCACCTCGTGCTTGATGCGCACGTTGCCGAGCGTTGCGTCGGTCGTCATCAGCTCCTCGCCATCGAGCGTGAGCGAGAAGGTTACTGCATCCGTACCATCGGCCTCGATGGTCTGCTTGTCGATGCTCAACACCAGACCGCTCTCGGTCGTATTATCGCCACCACCATCGCTCGGGGGAGTCGGTGTGTCGAGTTCGTTGGTGTCGCCGTGGCACGAGATTGCCGCGAGGGCAATCAGCGCGAAGGCGTATCTAAAAAATCGGTTCATATTTTAGAAAGATGTTGTGATCATTAAGTTAGCACCCGTATATGCCGGAATGTTGCGACACACACCGCCCGAACATACCACACCGGCGCGGTTGCGGCCGTAGCTGAGCTGGATGCGGGTGCGCGACTTGGTGAAGCTGACACCGGCATTGTAGTAGTGGGTTTTTGTCGAGCCGTGGTTGAACATATCGCTGACGAATACGCTCCAGTGTGGTGCGAAGTTCACCTCGGCGAGTGCCGCCATCCAATCCTTATCGTCGTCGCGCGAGAGCAGGTACTGCAACTCCAGACGAGCCGAGATGGTCGGAGTGAACTTATAGAGCATATCGGCTACGAAGATGTTCGACTTCCAGGTGATGTTGTTCACGCCGTGCGAGTCGTTGTACTCCTGGAACGAGTAGAGGAAGTTGAGCTTGAAGCGGCGCGTAATCTGCTTCTCGAGGGTGAAGTTCACGCTCTGCCAAAGCAGGTTGTCGGCCTTGAGCGAGCGATCCTTCTGGAGCGAGTAGTAGATCGAGTAGTTGAGTCCCAGCTTCATACCGCGCTTACCGCCGAGTTTCGTGCGACGAGCGACGTTGTAGTAGATGTCCACCTGACCGCCAATCTCGCCCGGACTGATATGCGAGCCGAAGAAGGTGCTCGGTTGCACGATGTACGGATTGAGATTTGTGAGCAGGTAGGAGTATTGCGCCGTGAGTGCCGGAATGTAGTTCATCGAGTTGGAGGTCGATGTGTTGCGGTACTCGATCGGCATATCCATATACTCGAGTCGGCGAGCCGTTACGTTCACGCCGAGGCCGTGGCCGCTATATCCGAGTTCGAGGAGCTGTGCGTTGCCGTTCTTGATAAGGTCGATGCGTGGGTCGTTCACGCCGTCGTATGCGCTGTTCGGATAGTGGCGCTCGCCGGCATCGACATACTCGGCACGCACGATGAAGCCCTTATGCTCGAAGTTGATGCGGCCCGAAAAGCCGGTCGAGCTTGGACGTGCGCCCTCCTCCTTCAGGTCGGCCGAAATCTTCTCGTAGCGATTCAGCACCGAGCCCTCGATTGCGAGTGAGAGGTTTTTCCAACCTGCGAGATTCGATATCGAGAACGAAATGTCGCCACCGCGTGCCTGCGTGTCGGTGAACTTCATACCCAGACGCGGCATACCCCAGATGAGTTTCACGCCGACGATATCCTTGTAGTTGTATGTGAAACGCGCACCGGTCAGAGCGTTGTTCATACCGAGCGTGCGATCTTCGTACGAACGGAAGAGCAGACCGCTGCCGAATTGGTCGTAGAACGTACCCGCCGTAACGGAGAAGCTCTTGTCGGTCCACGCCGCGTAGTAGTTCGTGAGGGCGACCTTCGTGAGATTGGTCGGATAGCCCTGCAGAACGGGGAGGTAGCCCTCCATCTGCACGCCGGCCGAGAACTTGCCGTTATAGTAGTCGATTTTCAGGTAGTTATTCGAGCCGAACTTGTCGTCCGGAGCGATAGCGCCCGTGCGGGTATCCTGAACGTAGTAGATGGAGTTGGTCTCGAAGCTGCCCGTCAGTCGACCGAGGTTGCGCTTCTTCTTCTCCTTTTTCTCCTCTACGGTTTGCTCCTGCTGCTGTGGTGCCTCCGCCTGCTGCTGTGGCGTAGCGGTCTCTGTTGCGGGTGTCTCCTGTGCCGAAGCGGGAAGGAGGAACATCAGCGATGCGAGCAGTCCAAAAAATTTCTTCATAGCTTTGTTTTGGGTTAGGTGGGGTAGAGTTATTTGAGCTGCTTAATCTTGTCGATCAGCTCCTGCTCGCTGCCCGGCGTGTAGCCCGTGTGCGAGTAGACGATCTTGCCGTTCTTGTCGACGACGAACACCTGCGGCGTGTACGACACGTTCATCGCGCGCATAAACTCCTGGTTTTTGTCGAAGAGCACGGTGAAGTCGTTCCAACCGTGGCCCTCCACCCAGGCGCGTGCCTGTGCCGAGAAGCGGCTGTCGTCGGTCGAGACTGCCACTACGCGGAATGCCGCCTCGTCCAACCAATCGGGCATTGCGTCGTTAATGGCGTCCAACTCGCGGATGCAGGGCTTGCAGGTAACAGCCCAGAACGAGATGATGATCGGGGTTTTGCCGTCGACGAGCGACTGCGTATTTACAATCTCGCCCTTGCGATTTTCGAGTTTTACGACCGGCAACTGCGCCAACGCAACGTGAGATACGGAAAGGGCGATGAGCCCAATCAAGAGTTTCTTAATAAGAAGCATATAAGTTAAGTTGTTTAGATGTTGCTATTTTTCTGCCTCGCCCTTGTGTGTGAGAAGAGGGCGTTGTCGGCTATCACTATTACATAGTGATATTTTAAGTTGCAAAGATAATTATCTTTTTTGGTAAATGAAATAATGAGCGCAGATTTTTTAAGTTTTTTAATTTTAGCGCCATTTTGGATGATTTTGGGGCGCAGTTTTCGGCTTTGGGAATGATAATCAGGCGTATAAAACAGAAACGGAGCGACCTATCGGCCACTCCGTTTCAAGGTATTGGTTTTGCGCTGTGCTTACTCCTTAAACTGCTCCATTGCGCGGTGCATCTTCTCGGCAATGCGGTCGTTGCACAGGTTGCCGATGCTGCCCTCGTGGGTGTGGTGTACCTCGCGAGTCGGAGTGTACTCGCCGCGCTGTACCTGCATACCGATTTGGCGATATGCCTCGCGGAATGGTACTCCGCTCAATGCCAAGCGGTTAACGTCCTCGACAGTGAACAGGTAGTCGTACTTCTCCTCCTCGAGAATATCTGTTCGGATGCGTATGTGCTGCAACATATAGTCGCACATATCCAGGCATTGGCAAATCTCGCTTGTTGCAGGGAAAATAATATCCTTCAGCAGTTGTAAATCGCGGTTGTAGCCGAGCGGAAGATTGGCCGTGAGCAGCGATATTTCGTTCGGTACGGCTTGCAGACGATTGCACTTGCCGCGCATAATCTCGAATACGTCCGGATTCTTCTTGTGTGGCATAATCGACGAGCCGGTTGTGAGCGAATCGGGGAACGAAACGAAGCCGAAATTCTGGCACATAAACATACACACATCCATCGCAAAACGCCCCAGTGTCGACGCGACCGAAGCGATGGCGTACGCTGCGGCACGCTCGGTCTTGCCTCGGCTCATCTGTGCTGCTACTACGTTGTAGTTCAGCGTCTTGAAGCCAAGCAGTCGGGTAGTCATCGTGCGGTCGAGCGGGAACGACGAGCCGTAACCTGCGGCCGATCCGAGCGGATTTTGGTTGGCGATGCGGTACGCCGCAGCCACCATCTCCACATCGTCGACCAGCGCCTCGGCATAAGCGCCAAACCACAGTCCGAACGACGACGGCATAGCCACCTGCAGGTGGGTGTAGCCCGGCATCAGCACATCGGCATACTGCTCGCTGAGCGACTGCAGTCGGTTGAAGAGCGACTCGACGCGCTCGGCAACGAGCTGCATACGGTCGCGCATAAAGAGTTTCAGGTCGACGAGCACCTGGTCGTTGCGCGAACGGCCCGAGTGAATCTTCTTGCCGATGTCGCCCAGACGGCGCGTGAGCAGCGTCTCGACCTGCGAGTGGACATCCTCGATGCCCTCCTCGATGACGAACTCGCCACGTTCGATGCTCTCCGCAATGTCGGCAAGCGCTGCGAGCAGCACCTCGAGCTCCTCGGCTGTCAGCAGTCCGATGCTCTCCAACATTCGGATATGCGCCATCGAGCCCTGCACGTCGTAGCGCGCAAGCTGAAGGTCGAGCTCGCGGTCGGCACCGACCGTAAACTCCTCTATCATTTTGTCGGGTTCAAAACCCTTATTCCATAGCTTTGTCATAACTGTTCTATCGGTTAAGAATCCTTGCCAGAGCAGCAAGTAATGATTCGTATCTCTCTAATCCTTCGACGATTTCGCGCTCCTCGACATACTCGTCGGCCGTGTGCGAACGGGCCGAACAACCGACACCCATCTTCAATGCCGCGATGCCGCCCATCAGCGCGCGGTCGGAGGTTGTCGGCGAGATGAAGCACTCCCCACCGACGGCAACTGCTGCCTCTACCAGCGGGTGCGAGGTCGGGATTGCCGATGCGCGAATGCGCGTCGAGCGAGGTGTGAGTTCCGAGCCGACGGCCTGTTGCAGCAGCGCGACCACCTCCTCGTTCGAGTAGGCGTCCGTCGTGCGAACGTCGACCACAAACCGACACTCGGCCGGAATGATATTGTGCTGACTACCTGCCTCGATTTGGGTTACCGAAATCTTGATGTTGCCCAGCACCTCGGAGGTGCGGTCGAAGCGGTAGTTACGGAGTGTTGCGATATCGTCAAGTGCTTTGTACAGAGCGTTTTCGCCCTCCTCGCGTGCGGCGTGGCCACTACGGCCGTGAGCCGTGCCGTTCAGCACCACGAGTCCTCGTTCGCCGATTGCCGGCTGCATATCGGTCGGCTCGCCAACGAGCGCCATCGTGATTTTCAACCCCCGCGCAGCGAACTCCTCCAGCATTGCCCGCATACCGTTTGCGCCCATCGTCTCCTCCTCGGCCGTAAGGGCCAGAATGAGGTTGAACGGCAGATGCGAGGTGTTGCGGTTGCGTAGAAAGAGTGTTGCGAGCGTTACCACCGAGCCACCGGCATCGTTACTGCCCAGACCATAGATGCGGCCGTCGATGTGGTGCGGTGTGAACGGGTCGCGCGTGTAGCCCACAGCAGGGCGTACCGTGTCGTGGTGCGAATTGAGCAGCAGCGTCGGCTTCGACTCGTCGTACCCCTCGGCCACAGCCCAGACGTTGTTGTGCAGGCGATTTGGCTCCACGCCGTGCGAGCGCAGAAACTCCGTCAGCAACTCTGCCGTACCCGCCTCGTCGCCCGAGATGGATGGCGTCGCTATCAGTCGGTCGAGCAGCGCAAGCGTATCGTGAGAGGTTGGGTTGCCGGTCATCGCTCCTATAGTTTTATGGTTGTTCCGCTCTGCGTGAGCAGATTGTCCGAATGCTTGATTGTTACGCTGTTAACGCCCGCGCGAACAGCAGCAAAGGCGTTGTCGATCTTCGGCAGCATACCCTTGTAGATAACTCCCTCCTCGCGCAGCGTGGCGTAGCTCTCGGGGCGGATTTCGGTAATCACCGAGCTCTCGTCCTCCACGTCGCGCAACACGCCCTGTTTCTCGAAACAGAAGATCAGGTCGGTCGTCGCCAGCGTCGAAGCCGCTATCGCTACGGCCGAAGCCACCGAGTCGGCATTGCTGTTGAGCAGGCCTCCGTTGCGGTCGTACGTTATGGCGCAAAATACGGGTGTTATGCCCTTGTCGAGCAGCACGCCCATCAGCTCGGCGTTTACCTCGCCCTGAACGATGTCGCCCACGAAACCGAAGTCGATCGGCTCGGGATTGCGACGCTGTGCGGGCAATGCGGCACCGTCGGCTCCCGTCAATCCGATTGCGTTGCAACCCTGCGCCTGCAGAGCTGCGACGATGCGCTTGTTGATCAGGCCGGCGTAGACCATCGTGCAGATGTCGAGCGTCTGGCGGTCGGTAACGCGGCGTCCGCCGACCATCGTTGTCGGAATCTCCAACTGCTCGCAGAGTCGTGTAGCGAGCTTACCGCCACCGTGAATGAGCATCTTCGGTGCGGGCAGGGCAGCGAAATCGGCAACGAAGCGCTCCAATGCCTCGTCGTTGTCGATGACGTTGCCGCCAATCTTTACGACCGTTATCTTGCCAAGTGCCATTATCCTTCGAGTCCCTCCAAGATTCGTTTTAGTACCACCTGTGCCGAGATTTCGCGGTTGGCCGCCTCCGGAATCACCAAGCTGCGAGGCGACTCGATAACCTCGTCCGTTACAATCATATTGCGACGCACAGGCAGACAGTGCATAAAGTATGCGTTGTTGGTCAGCGCCATCTTCTCGGCATCGACCGTCCAATCGCGGTCGGTCGAGAGCACCTCGCCGTAGTGAGGGTCGGCATACGCTGCCCAGTTCTTTGCGTAGATGAAGTCCGCACCCTCGAACGCCTTGCGCTGGTCGTACTCAATCTGCTCGGGACGCACGAAGCGCGAGTCGAGTTCGTAGCCGTGCGGATGGGTTACCACCAACTCGTAGTCGGCAGCGTTCATCCACTCGGCGAACGAGTTAGGTACGGCCTGTGGCAGGGCCTTTGGGTGTGGGGCCCACGTGAGAACTACCTTCGGACGCGCCTTGGTCTTGTGCTCCTCGATGGTAATCAGGTCGGCAAAGCTCTGCAACGGGTGGCCGGTAGCCGCCTCCATCGAGAATACGGGACGGCCCGAGTAGCGGATGAACTGCTCGATGACGCGCTCCTCGTAATCCTCCGCCTTGTTCTTCAAGCCGGCAAACGAGCGCACTCCGATAACGTCGCAGTAGGAGCCCATAACGGGAATTGCCTCCAACAGATGCTCCGCCTTGTCGCCGTCCATCACCACGCCGCGCTCGGTTTCGAGCTTCCACGCCCCCTGATTGACGTCGAGCACCATTACGTTCATACCCAGATTCATAGCCGCCTTCTGCGTGCTCAATCGCGTGCGCAGCGAGGAGTTGAAGAATACGAGCATTGCGGTCTTGTTACGGCCAAGCTCCGTGTAGGCAAATCGGTCGCGCTTGACCTCCAATGCCTCGGCTACGGCGCACTTCAAGTCGCCTATATCGTTTACGTTTGTGAACTTTTTCATACGCTTAAGTCGTTATAATAGTTGTTTGAAACGCTCCAGGAAGAGGTCTGCCTCCTTGCGCGAGATGGTGAGTGCCGGCAACAGACGTACGGTCGTTGCGCCCGCACCGCCCGTGAAGGTGTGCTGCTCAAAGAGCAGTCGGCGACGAAGTTCGGATGCCGAGCCCTCAATCTCGATGCCGATCATCAGACCGCGACCGCGCACCTCCTTGATTTGCGACAACTTGTGAAGCTCCGCGAGCAGATATTCGCCCACCACGCGAGCGTTCTCCACCAGCCCCTCGTTCTCGATGATATCCAGCACGGCGATTGCCGCAGCGCAAGCGAGGTGGTTACCACCAAACGTGGTGCCGAGCATACCTTTTCGCGGCTCGTACTTCGGCGAAATCAGCACCGCACCCATAGGGAAGCCGTTGGCGATACCCTTGGCGCAGGTTATGATGTCGGGACGGATGCCCGAGTATTGGTGTGCGAAGAATCGGCCCGTACGACCATAGCCCGACTGTATCTCGTCCAGAATGAGCGACACGTCGTAGCGCTCGGTCAGCTCGCGCAACTGGCGCAGGAACTCGTCGCTCGGCAGATGTATGCCGGCAACGCCCTGAATACCCTCGATGAGTACGGCTGCAAACTCGCCCGTTGCGAGTCGCTGCTCGACCTGTGCGATGTCGTTCAGCGGCACAAACTCTACGTTGTCCGTACGGTTGAACGGTGCCTGAATCGTAGGGTTGTCGGTTGCGGCCACTGCACCCGACGTACGGCCGTGAAAGGCCTTCGAGAAGCAGAGTACCTTGCTCTTGCCCGAGTGGAACGATGCGAGTTTCAGCGCATTCTCGTTTGCCTCGGCACCCGAGTTGCACAGAAACAGCGCATAGTCGTCGTAGCCGCTGATGCGTCCCAGACGCTCGGCGAGTGCGCCCTGCAGCGAGTTCTCGACCGAGTTGGAGTAGAAGCCCAGACGGCCTACCTGCTCGGCGATTGCCTCCACATAGCGCGGATGGGCGTGGCCGACCGAGATAACGGCGTGGCCGCCATAGAGGTCGAGGTACTCCGTGCCGTCGGCGGTGTAGACATAGTTGCCTGCGCCGCGCGTCGGCTCGATATCGTAGAGTGAATATACGTCAAAAAGTTTCATTGCTTGTATGCTCCTCTTGGAGTGGGGTTAAAATGCGTTTGGTTTCAGGTGCAGGCCCTCCCACTCGTCGAGTCCGCAGATGATGTTCATATTCTGCACCGCCTGGCCCGACGCACCCTTCAGCAGGTTGTCGATGACCGAAACGATGTGGAGTTTCGTGCCGTACTTCGCTACCGAGACAATCGCCTTGTTGGTGTTGGTAACCTGCTTGAGGTCGACGTTGCCATCCGCAACGAAGGTGAATGCCGCGTCGGCGTAGTAGTCGCGATAGAGCGCCACGGCCTGCTCTGCCGTAAGGTCGGTATCGGTGTATACCGAAGCGAGAATGCCGCGAGCGAAGTCGCCACGCATCGGTACGAAGTTAATCTCGCCGCCGAACGATGGTTGCAGCGAACGCAGGTTGCGACCGATCTCGAGCAGATGCTGGTGTGTGAAGCACTTGTAGGTCGATATGTTGTCGTTGCGCCAGCTGAAATGTGTCGTAGCCGACGGCTTTACGCCCGCGCCGGTCGAGCCGGTGATGGCCGTAACGTGGATGTCGCTCTTGAGTGCGCCCGCAGCCGCCAAAGGCAGGAGCGCAAGCTGGATGGCGGTGGCGAAACAGCCCGGGTTGGCAATCTTCGTAGCACCCTCGATGCGCTCGCGCTGCCACTCCGGCAGACCGTAGACATAGCCCTCGCTCTCGTCGCGGAAGTCCTGCGCAAGGTCGATGACGCGCAGCCCCTCCGGCATTGGGTTTTCGGCCCAGAACTCGCGGCTCTTGCCGTGAGCCGAGCAGAGGAAGAGTATGTCGACTGCCGAGAGGTCGTACTCCGACGAAAAGCGCAAGTCGCACTCGCCCCACAGACCGCCGTGTACGTCGCAGATGCGACCGCCGGCGTTGCTCGACGAGTGGATGAAGACGATCTCTGCGTGCGGATGGTGTACGAGCAGACGAATCAACTCGCCCGCCGTGTAGCCCGCACCGCCTATAATTCCGACCTTAACCATTACTCCTCCTTACCGTTGCGTTTCTGTACGTTGTGGTATATCTTCATCTGGTTGCCCAGAATCTTGGTGAAGCCCTTCACGTCGTCGGCCGACCACGCCTTGTTCACCTCGCCGTACTCGCCGAAGTCGGTCTTCATCAGGTCGAACGTCGAATCTACACCGACGAGCGTGTAGCTGTACGGACGCAGCGTGATCTCAACCTCGCCCGATACGTTCTGCTGGGTGCTCTCGAGGAAGCACTCCATATCGCGCATAACCGGCTCGAGGTACTGTGCCTCGTGGAGGAACATACCGTACCAGGTGCCGATCTGATCCTTCCAGTAGAGCTGCCACTTGGTGAGCGTGTGCTTCTCGAGCATCTTGTGTGCAGCGATGAGCAGAATCGGAGCTGCTGCCTCGAAACCTACGCGGCCCTTGATGCCGATGATCGTGTCGCCGATGTGCATATCGCGACCGATGCCGTACTGCGAACCGATGGCCTCGATGGCACGAATTGCCTCTACCTTGTCCTCGTACGCTACGCCGTCAACTGCCACAATCTCGCCCTGCTCGAAACGCAGACGCAACGTGCGCTCGCCCTCGGCCGTAATCTGGCTTGGGTATGCGCTCTCGGGGAGTGTCTGCTCCGAGTGCAAGGTCTCCTTGCCGCCGATGCTCGTGCCCCACAGGCCCTTGTTGATAGAGTATTCCATCTTTACGAAGTCGGCCTCGTAGCCGCGCTCCTTCAGGTAGTTGATCTCATACTCGCGGGTGAGAGTCATATCGCGGGTTGGGGTGATAATCTCGATCTCCGGAGCCAGAATCTGGAACGTGAGATCGAAACGTACCTGGTCGTTGCCTGCGCCGGTCGAGCCGTGAGCAACGTAGTGTGCGCCTACGCTCTTGGCGTACTCGATGATGGCGATGGCCTGGAACGTACGCTCGGACGACACCGAGATAGGGTAGGTGCCGTTGCGCAGGATGTTGCCGTAGACCATATACTTGATGCTGCGCTCGTAGTACTCGTGGGTGATGTCGAGCGTTGCGTGCTGCTTCGCTCCCAGACGGTACGCACGCTCCTCGATCGAAGCGAGCTCCTCGTCGTTGAAACCGCCCGTGTTGGCGATGGCCGTGTAGACCTCGTAACCCAACTCCTCGGTCAGATATTTTACGCAAAAGGAGGTGTCCAAACCTCCGCTGAATGCAAGTACAACTCTTTTCTTGTCCATAGTATTGTCGTTTTTTTGTTTTACTTCAAGTGAAAAATCTTACGCAGACGGTTCTTCAGCGCCATAATGTACGGCGAGATGCGCGACTGCTCGGTGAGTGGTGTCTTCGGGTCGTAGAGCATACCCGTGCAGAGACACATTCGGCGATTGTTGCGCAACAGGATGTCGTAGTTACAGCAACCCTCGCAGCCCTGCCAGAACTCTTGGTCGTCGGTCAGCTCCGAAAAAGTTACGGGCTTGTAGCCGAGGCGCGAGTTGAGTTTCATCACCGGCAACGAAGTTGTGATACTGAATATTTTTGCATAAGGGAATCGTTTTCTTGCCAATTCGAAGGTCTTTGCCTTGATCTGCGCAGCCAAACCCGAGTGGCGATATTCGGGGTCGACGATGAGTCCCGACGTAGCGACAAAGTCGCCGTGGCCCCAGCACTCGATGTAGCTGAAACCAACCAATTTATCGCCGTCTAACGCCACTACGGCCTTTCCGCCCGTGATTTTTGCCGAGATATACTCCGGCGAGCGTTTCGCAATACCCGTTCCGCGTTGCAGTGCCGATTCGTAGATGAGCGTGCAGATACGCTCGGCGTAGTGTGTGTGCTCCGGCAGCGCGAACATAATGGTTATGGAATGAATATTCATTTTTATATGCAAAATTTTATTTGTCTTCAAATGCTGATTTTTACGTTTACTTGTGTTGTAATACGCCATTGCGGGGGTAAACGTGGCGCAAAGATAACTCTCTTTTTATTATTTGGTGCAAAATTTCTTCATTTTCTTTCACAAAAAGTGGAAAAAAATTAGAAAATCATTTTTCCTCTTGCGCCATTTCTCGCTTTGGCTCGCTCGAATGCAGTTTGCTCTCGGTGCAGAGAGCTCCGCAAAGCGAATCTTCGCGCGTGGCAGATAGGGCCGTATGCGCCGTCGTGCATCGTGTGGGCACACCCGAAAAAAAATCGTCCTCCGCAGGCAAACTTGCAGAGGACGAACCCTATATCTATCGAACAGATCTCTTCGGCGTGAACCACTCCGGATAGCGGATGTCGAGGCGGAAGAGCGGATGGTTGCTTGGCGTGTGCTCGTTGTAAATCGCCTGCCACATATCGCGAACGATGTCGGGGTGCTCGGCCGCTACGTCGTGCTCCTCGCGCGGATCGTCCTCGATGAGGTAGAGCTGCATCTTCGTACAGCCGTCGGCAACATCCTCGACGAGCCCCTTCCATCGGCCCATACGCACGCAGAGCCAGCCGTTGCCGCCCTTGAATTTCGGGAACTCCCAATAGAGGTACGAGTGGTTGTCTTGGTGTTGAGGCGCGCCCAGCAGAGTTGCCACGAACGAGTATCCGTCGCTCTGCGGTTGACGGTCGGCAGCAACGCCTGCAAGGTGGGCCAGCGTCGGCATCACATCGGGGAAGTAGCCGACGTAGTCGCTTACGGCAGGGCGCAGATGCTTGCCCCACGAGACGATGAACGGCATTCGGATACCGCCCTCGTGCAGCGAGCGCTTCGTGTAGCCGCGGTCGCTACGGAACGGAGCGGCGCAGTCGAACCACGAGGTCGAGGTGTAGGAGTTGTGCGACGGGCCGTTGTCGCTGGTAATCATAATGACCGTATTGTCGTACAAACCCTTCTTTTTCAGGTGCTTGACGAGTTCGCCAATCTGGTGGTCGAGGTACGAAATCATCGCGGCGTAGGTCGCTCTCGGATAGCGCACCGGAAAGTAACCCTTGCCCGTATAGACCGGCTTCTCATCGCCAAACTTCTTCACATAGTAATCCACCCACTCGTCGGGCGCGGAGAGTGCGCTGTGCGGGATGGTCGTGGTCCACATCAGGAAGAACGGATCGCGGCTCTTGCGGTCGATAAACTGCTCTATCTTGTCGTAAATCGCATCGGGGCTGTACGATTCGCCCTTGAATTTTGCATAGCTTGCGCGGTCGTACGGATCGGCCCCTGCGTCGAGTTTATCACCAAGCTCGAGTGGCGGATTGTTCGTGTACTCGCGCTCGCGGTTGTGGTAGTAGTATGGCGGATAGTAGCACTGCGCCATACGCTGGCAGAGGTAGCCGTAGAAGTAGTCGAATCCCATATCGAGTGGTGTGCTGGCCGACGAAGCGCCACCGAGGCCCCATTTGCCGATGATTGCCGTGCGATAGCCCGCATCGCGCATCATCGTTCCGAGCGTCGGCGTGCCGGGTGCGAGTGGCGCCTGGCCCTCCAACTCGGGGTTGGCGCACATTGCACGCAAGCTCCACACGTTGCCTCGCTCGGTCATTTCGTCGTTCGATCGAATCTGTGCGTGGCCCGAGTGCAGGCCCGTCATCAGCGTACAGCGCGACGGTGCTGAAACGGGTGCTCCGGCATACATATTCGTAAAGCGCACACCCTGCTCGGCAAGCGCGTCGATATTCGGAGTCTCGATTTTCGTCTGTCCATAGCAGCCGAAGTCGCCATATCCCGCATCGTCGAGCAGGATGAAGATGACGTTCGGGCGCTTCTCGCCTACGTTCTCGAGCGTTGTCTTTGCGTCGGCCTCTGTGGCGGAGAGCGTCGCTACCGAGGCGGCTGCCAAAATAAGTCGCTTGTCTGTATGCATAGCTTTCGGGGTTGATTTTTCTACAAATTTAGACCTTTTTTTTGTTTTGACGGCAAAGATTTGTGCGGTTTGCAACTTTTTTATATCTTTGCCCTCGCAAACGGAGTTTTTCCGACGGATCCTTAGCTCAGTTGGTTAGAAGCACCTGACTCATAATCAGGGGGTCGTAGGTTCAAGCCCTACAGGATCCACACCTTGCAAATGCTCAGCCCCGATTCCATTAGGAGTCGGGGCTGTTTTTTTGCGATTCGTAGGTGTACCACTCCGCCTGACGGGGCGCTACTCCTGCTTGTCGTATCTTAAGATGGTCGCGCGGCGATTGCCGGATGTCTTGCCCGCAATATGGGTGGTAATGCCGAGATAGATCTTGCCGTCGGCCTTTACTTGAATACCCTCGGCCTCGCTGTAGTGGTTGTCGTTGAGGTCGAGCAGCGAGAACATATTCGTAAAGTCGGATGCCGCGTATATCTTCGCACGTGGCGCAACGCGCTTGCCCTCGAAGTCGAACGTTTCGACAAAGGCGCACGAGCCGTCGTAGACGCCGCTGCCCGATGTGCGCTCAACGGCGTTGCCCTCGTACCAATAGATTCGGTTGTTGCGAATGGCGTGTCCCTGATAGCTTATCGACCAGGTCTTTGAGTAGGTCGGATCGGAGTTCTGGTTGTTTGTCAGGCGGAACGAAGCGATTGGCGTGAGCGAACCGAGGTTGCGAGCCGATACGGTCGATTTTACGTTCTTTTGCAGAGTGGTATTCGTGCCACCCTCGCCGCCCCAGGTGCGGGTGAGCGTTACGTTTTCCTCTTTCAATGCCAGCACCTTATCCAAATCGTAGACGATGATGTGGCGTCTGCCGCTCGAGGTTGCGGTGAGCAACATTTGGCGAGCATCGAAGTCGATGTTTACCTGCAGGTTGCTGACCGTCCACGATGTGCCCGACGCATCCTTGTAGGAGTTCAGATAGAACTGTTCGCCTGTGTAGTGGTCGTGCGTGGTGTTGGGTTGGAATCGCACGCGCGCAAAGGTCTTGTTGTTGGAGTATGAGCCGCTGGATAGCGTGGCGTTAGAATCAACCCAGACGTAGTCGCCATCGGCCGCGTGCTCGACGCAGATTACCGTACCGTGGCCAAACCAACGCAACTTCATCGCCTCGCTACTGCGGGTAGAGTCGCCATACGCACCGCGTCTGACGCGGCTCAAGACGACCATCCACTTGTTGCCCGTAGTGGCGTCGCCGGCACATTGCGAGAAGTAGATATAGTCGTTCTCGCCCTCGCCGTAGAAGTCGAAACACTGCATAACCGTTCCCGGATAGACCAACTGTCGGCTTGAGAAGATCATCTCTTTCGAGAGAGGCGAACTGAAGGTGATGGGCTCGGCCTCCGGCTCGTCGGGCTCCTCCTCCGGCGGTGTCGGCCTCTTCTCCACCTTCACGACGGCCTTTGCCGAGAGCTCTACGCCGTAGTAGCAACGCACCTGTGCCGTACCTGCAGCGAGTGCCTCTACCGTGCCGTGCTCGTCGACGCTTACGATGTTCGGATTTACCGACACCCACTCGAACGAGAGGTTGTCGTATGCCGGTATCGTGGTTGCCTTCAGAGTGTAGGTGTCGCCAACGGTGAGCGTAATGTTTGCCGGCTCGATGCGGAGCTCGGTAACGACGATATCCTCCGGCGTTTCGGGAGAACAGCCGAGCGTGAGGAGCGTTGCGAGGAGCGCGAAAATCAGCGAATGAAGGTGTTGTTTCATCTATTTCGGGGTGTGTTATGTTGGGCAGGAGCGTGGCTATTGCACGACGAGCTCGATGTAGTCGGAGATTACGCTGTTGTTGCCGTCCGAGATAAACAGCGCGGCACTTGCCGGCTCACCCTGCTCGAAGAATCGCTCGCCGAGGGCGTCGCACGCAACGGTGAGCGAGATGATGCCCTGCGAAGCGTCGGCCTCGAATGCGGTGATGGTGAGCGGTGTGAGCGTTACGGCACGCGAGAGTGTGCGTACGGCCTTGACCGAAACGGCGCTCTCCCACACCTCGGCAAGCGTTGCAACGCACGATGTGGGCGAGAGGTGGAAGTCGAGCGTGAGGAGTTTCGTCGAGCTGTCGACCGTGGCGCGACCGTCGGAGTAGGTCGGGATGTAGGTGAGCGACTGCACGCGTGCGAGCAACTTCGCGAGTGCCGATTCGAGCTCTTCAATGCGCTCGGCAAGCGCTTCGAGATAGCTCTCTACGCGGTCGATACGGGCATCGGTTACCGCCTCGGCTGCGGAGATTGCCTCCGCGATGCGGGTGTCGATTGTGCCGTTATTCGATGATATGGCCTCCTCGATGGCACGCTGATAGGCCGCCGTGAGCTCCTCTTTTGCCTTTGCGAGCGATGTCGCGAGGGCGTCGATTTCGCTCTGCAGCTGGGCGTCGCCATCGGTTATGGTTGTGCGTAGTGCGGCGAGCTTCGCCTCCGTCTGCGCGATGTCGTAGTATTTGTCGAACTGCGCGCCAACCCACGCTTTGAGTCCATCCTCCGAACTCTTCACAGCGGTTGCAATCGCCTCGGTGTAGGCTGCCGTGATGTCCTGGCCGGCAGTGATGATGGCCTCGTTGTAGCTGTTTGTCAGGTCGCGAATGATCATCGTGTATGCGTAGTACATCGCCTCGTTGAACTCGGCGAGCTGTGCATCGATGCTTGCCAAATGCTCGGTGGTCGATGTCTCAAACTCCTTGAAACTCTGGGCTGTGGTGTTGGCTACGGTCTGCACGAGCGCAAGCTCCGAGAGCAGAGCATTGTACTGCTTGAGCGTGGCAAAGGTCGCCTCGGCCCAGGTGTGCGTGTCGGTGAGTCCCTGCTCGATGCGGAGAGTTATCTCGACGAGTTGCGAGTCGAGTCGGGCGATAGTCGTCTCGATAGTCTCGATCGTTGCAAATATCTGCGACAGGCGCTCGCTCGTGGTGTTCTTCAGCGTGTTAAGCTCGTTTATCAGATTGACAATCTCCTGATTGTTGCGGTCGGCGCTCTCCTCGATGCTCTTAATCTTCTCGTTGGCTGCATCGATTGCGCGACGCAGTTCGGCTGCCGACGAGGTAAGCGATGCCGAGTAGCCCTGTAGCAGCACGATGGCCGACTCGAGTTGTGTGGCGGTGGCGCTCATCGCCGCGAGTTGCTCTTCGACGTTGGCTATGCGGTCGTTCTCCAGACGGTCGAGGCGGTCGGAGAGGTCGTTGTCGCACGCACACAGCAGCACAACAAGCGGCAGAATATATGTCAGTAATCGCTTCATAGTGTCTCTTGTTTGAGGGGTTATTCTCCTGCGCGAGTACGCCCGTGCGCGCATCTCGCGAAACAAATATACAAAAAATTCTCTTCCCAACAAAAAAGGTGCCCGACCAGCTGCGGTCAGACACCTTAATATATATAGGTAGCACCGTTTCGTTACTCGTACTCGAATGTCAAGCCCGAGGTGAGCGATGCGGTCTTTGCTACGTTGGTTACCACCTGCGATTTGTGGTCGAAGGTCGAGACGAAGAGCACGATGTGGCAATTCTCCTTCTTCCACGCCTCGTCGAGCTCCATCGCAAAGAGGTAGTCGGCCGTGTCGCCTGCGCTGATGATGCCGAGCGAGTGGCCCTTGAAGTTGTGGTTCGAGGCGCGACTGTCGGCAATGCGAACGACATTCTCGTGGTGGTCGAAGTCGCCCGAGAGGCCCGATGCGTTCGACTGTCGCTCGTAGAGGCCGCTCTCGAGCAGCCAAGCACCCACGAAGTACTCGCCATCGACGGCTGCCTTAACGCTTGCGCGGATGAGCAGCGTGTTGTCCTTTAGGATGGAACGTGCAGCGATACCCGCCTTGGCACGGCCCATCATTGCGCCGTTGATTGCCGCCATCAGGCTTGCAACGTTTGCCTCCACACCATAGTTTTGGATGGTGTAGTCGAAGTTTACCTTCGCAGTCGGGAAGTCGCCTACTCCGAGCAAGCTAGAGAGCCTGATGTCCGGAACTGCAAACGAATCGCTGTCGTGGATGGCAACGTGTATGGTACTCTCGGCATACGCCTCATTGGTGAAGAGCATCTCAATCGAGCGAATCATATGCGGACACTGACCGCACCACGTTCCGGTGAACTGCTGCAGCATCACGCGACGCTTGAACGAGGTGTTCTGCGGATCGGTATCTGCCGAAGGTGCCGGAATCGGGGTGTCGACGGTGCGAATCTTCACCGGCTTGTCGAGCGTATTCTTGGTCTTGTACGAGAACCAGAAGCTGCGCTCGCCAACCTCGCTCGGAGTGAACGTAGGCAGCAGGTAGAGCGTTCCGTCCTCGGCCGTAACCTCGGTCGTCGTAAGTGCAACCGGAGAGTCGTTCGACGCGTCGTAGCACTTGATTTTGCTCACCTCGTCCGCACCGACAACTGCGCCGTTGTAGCGAATGATAAAGAGCGTGCTGCCGTTGCCGAGCTGCAGGAGGTTGGTTGAGAGAGCCACCGAAAGGCCATCCTCGTCGGTAGGCGTGAAGTCGAACTCCAGAATTGCCTGAATTGAGAATGTCTCGGAGGTGTGCTCCTTGCCGTTGCTGTCGACGTACGTCAGGTAGATCTTCGTCGTACCTTTTGTGCCGGTCGAGAAGCTCATATCGAGCAGGTTCATCGGCTCGTTGGTCTCGGCGTTGTAGAACGTAACATCGCCGTCGCCGAGTGGCTCGCCGTTGAACGTGGCGTCGAATGTCGCCATATCTGCACCGTCGGCATAGATGACCGTCGTCGATACATTGACCTTCAGACCATCGGTGTTTACGTCGCCGCCAATCTCCTCATCGTGTCCGATGCCGTAGAGGCACGAAGTGGTGCCGAGTGCCGCCATAAGCACGACGCCCAGCGAGATGATAGTGTTGAGTATCTGTTTCATATCGCTCTACGTTTTAGAATGATGAAGTGATTGCAAGGTTGAATCCCGTGTACTCCGGCTGGAAGCGACACACACCGCCCGAACAGATGTAGCCCTCGCGGTTGCGACCGTAGCTGAGCTGTATGCGGGTACGGTTGTAGGTGAAGCTGAAACCGGCGTTGTAGTAGTTCTTCTTCGTGCCGAGTCCGTCGCGACCGATATTGTACATATCGCTGGCGTAGATGCTCCAATGCGGAGCGATGTTGAACTCGACCAGAGCCGCTACCCAGTCGCCCTCGTACTCGCCCGAAAGCAGGTACTGCGCCTCGACGCGCAACGATTTCTTGCGGTCGAACTTGTACTGCACGTCGGCAACAAAGATGTTCGAGACGTAGGTGCGGTGGTGGTAGCCGTGGTACGGATTCCACTCCTGGAACGAGTAGAGCACGGTCGTCTTCAGACGCTTGCTCCACTGGCGCTCGATGTCGAAGTTGATGTCCTGCCACAGACGCTCGCGCTGTCCCTTGCTGCTCTGCTCCTTGTGGAGCGTGTAGTAGGTCGAGTAGTTGGCGTGGAAATTCCAATAGCGATAGCGATCGCTCTTGCTGCGGTAGGTGTAGTAGATGTCCGCCTGACCACCGAACTCACCCTCGGCAACCACCTGATAAGGGTTGAGGTTGGCGAGCATATAGGTATACTGGCGTGTCAGAGCCGGAAGGTAGTTGAGCGCGTTGCCCGTGCCGCTGCCGTAGAGCGATACGAGCGTGCCCATATTGTCGAGCATACGTGCCGTAGCCGAAAAGCTGAAGCCCTTATAGCTGTAGCCCAGTTCGACGTATGCTGCCTGACCGCGCTTTGCCTCGACAGCCGATGGCGTCGAGAGATCCTTGCCCTTGAAGACATATTCGCTGCGGAAAGTCAGCCCCGCGATGTCGAAGTTCAGTCGTGCCGAGGTCATATTTACCAGCGGCGAGGTCATACCGCGCGCTGCAAAGTCGGCCGTCTCGCTCTTCGTCAGCCCCTCGTAGCGGTTGGCGTAGCTCGCCTCGAGATAGAGGCCACCCTGCTTGAAGCCGAAGATGTCGCCGAGCGAAACGCTCAAATCGGCACCGCCCGACCAACTGCCTGCGTAGGTGTTGTAGAGGCGTGGACGACCGTAGAGCACCTTCACGGCGAGGTAGCGGTCGAAGTTATACGTCGCGCGCAAACCCTCGATCGAGTTGTTGAAGCCCAGCTGGCGATCTTCAAACGTACGCAACACCAATCCGTTACCGAATTGGTCGAAGATGTCGCCGAGCATAACCGAGTAGTTCTTGTCCTCCCACTTGAAGTATTTCATCGGGTAGGCAATGTGCTTGAACTTCGATGCTTCGAGGTATGGGCCGATTTCGTAGCCCTGCAACGCAGGCGCGTAGATGTCGAACTGCAGGCCGGCCGAGAAACGACCGTTCGTGTAGTCGACCTTCAGGTAGTTGTTCGAGCCGAAGTGTCCATCAGGAGCAGGGGTTGAAAGTCCCTTGTCGTTGAGGTAGATGATACTGTTGCTCTCGAAACTACCCGACAGCGTACCGCCCTTCTCGCCGAGCTGCACCTGTGCCGAAGCGGTGAGCGCAGCGACGAGTGCTGCGGCGCATAAGAGATATCGTTTCATAGCGCCTATCGTTTGGTGTTAGGTTTCTTGATTGTTCGGCCGGTAATCTTCAGCACCTTGTCGAGCAATGCCATCTCGCTGCCCGGTGTGTAACCGGTGTGCGAGTAGGTGATGTTGCCGCTGCGATCGACAACAAAGCTGTGTGGAGTGAGCGACACGTTCATCGCGCGCTTGAGCGCCTGGTTGGCGTCGAACAGGCATATCATATCCCAGCCCTGCGCTTTGGCGAACGCCTTGGCACGAGCCGAGGTGCGTACGTCGTCGACCGAAACGGCGATGACGTCGAAGTCGGCCTCCGACTTCCAGTCAGGCAACTGATCGTTGATTGCCGAGAGCTCCTGAATGCACGGCTTGCAGGTCGTCGACCAGAAGCAGATGATCAGCGGCTTGGTACCGGCGAGCGAGCGCACGGAGATCTCCTTACCGTCGATATTCTCGATGTGGACATTCGGAAGCGACTGTGCCGAGAGCGACAGCGTGGTCGCAAGGGCGAAAACGAGTAAAAATAATCTCTTCATAACTTGGTAGGTTAATCGTTCGGTTGGTTGGTGTCGTCTGCTCGAGCGGGCAAAGCGGGCGGTTTGTCCGCCGATTGTCTGCCGAGAGACGTGGTTTAAAAAAAACCGAACAGAAACTCCCCTCGCGGAGAGTTTCTGACGGTATGAGGGTAGCGATTAACGCTCCTGAATCTTGCCGAATCGCTTCTCGAGATACTTCTTCGAGTTGGCCTGGAAGGTCTCGTGGTCGATTGGCTTGAGCGGCAACTGCTTGCGCTGCTTGAAGACCTTCTTCTCAGGAAGGGCGGTCTTGCTCTTGCGAACAACCTTCTTAACCGACTTGAAGCGTGGCGTCGATACGATCTCCTGACCGCGAGTTGCGCCAAGCGACTGAACGCTCTTCGAAGTGGTTGTTGCAGCAGGGGTGAGTACCAGATCCGAAACGATCTGACCGCTTACCGAGTAGCCCAGCGTGCTCGAACGGCCCATATTAGGGTAGTATGTAGTGCCATCCAGTACGAGTGGCTTAACGGTGATCTTGCTTACCGAGCCGTCGGCTGCCGTAGTAACCTCAACAGGGAAGTGGCCGTTAACCGGCTCGCCATACTCGTTGAGAACGTGGTCGAGCGAGTAGGTCTGACCGTCCGATTCGTTCTTACCGATACCGATGAAGGTATAGATGTAGTACCACCACTGCGAAGCAGGAGCGAAATAATTAGCGTTGAACGGAGCGGTAACCTTGCCATCCTTCGCAATCTCGAGATACCACTTCGGACCGAAGTCGTAGATTGGCGACTCGTAGTTGTAGCCCGAGTAGTCCTTGCTGATGAAGAGCTCGTAAGGGGACTTGAATGCCGAGTACTGCTGACCGCCGTAGCCATAGATATCGAAGTCGAAGCCCTGGCAGAGAACACGGTTCTGGTTGCGAGTCTTGCGGTTGAAGTTGTCTACCGACTGCTTGAACTCGTCGTAAGCAGCATCGACAGCCTCCTTGGTCTTGAGCGATGTCGAAGTGAAGAACAAGTTGTAAACCTCATCCGGAAGCGTCTTCTCGTAGCCAACCTCGCCGATGGTTACGTTCGAGGTGTGAGCGCGCTCGAATGGAGTGAGGACGTTGTTGATGTACTCCTGACCGATGATGGTAGCCGTAGCAACCCAGTTACCCTTGAGCGAGTTGAAGAGTGGCGACTCTACGCGCTCGGCAGCCGGCTCTTCGAGCGAGCGTACCTGAGCAATCGAAGGGGTAGAAGCCGTACCCTCGTCGTTGTAGCCGATAGCACCGCAGTACATCGACGAATCCTCGCGAGCCTCGATCGAGAACTCGAAACCTGCGTCCGAGTTGATCTGCTTGATCTCTTCCTCGGTGAACGAACCGCCGTACTGGCCGATGATATAAGGGTCGATCTCGTCTGCTGGGTAACCGCTCTTCTTGAGCTGTGTACGCATTGCCTCCCAGTCGCGCTCGTAGTTAGCAACGTACTGAACGGTCTCTACATCCTTGCTTGGCGACTTGATGTTGAAGTAAACCTCCTCTGCGGTGCTCTTCTCCGGAATAGCCGTTACAACGATGTTTGGAGCCGGTTTAGTTGGCTGTGGCAACTCGAACTCGAGACGGGTGAACGACTGCTTCGAACCCATATCGTCGCCGAGCGAGGTGATGCACAAGTAATACTTGGTGCCGCGTGTGAGGTACCAGTAGTCCTCTACTGCCAAATCAACCGGAGCGTAAGCGGTCAAAGCGCCCACCTGGTATACTGCGAGGTACGAGGTGGTGAACCACTGCAAGTAGTCGGTCTTGCGGTTGAGGATCGGCATCAGGTCGTTGAGGTAAGTCGGAGCGTCGATTACGAAGAAGCAGTAGCCCCAAGTATTCTCGGTTGGCTCGATGTGAATCGTACCCGTGCCCTTTGGAGTGAGGTTGAAGTTTACGGTTGGAACGTCAGCCATCTGATCCGGCTGCTTTGCCATTACGAACTCCTTGCGGTAGTAACCCGTCCAAAAGTCGGCCTGATTTACGTTCGTACCGGTAAGGTATGCCTGCCAGTAGTCTACCTCGTTGAAGAGCGGAATGTAGTAGCCAGGGCCCCAACCTGCGCGGTGGTCGGTATCAACAGGCGAGTATGCAAACTCACCAAACATCAGATACATCGGCTGTCCTGGAACGATAGGGTTGAAGTAGTTGAGCAGGTCGGCGCCCTCGTAGTCGCCCGTATCCATATCGGTCTCGAAGTAGTTGTGCTCCTCGTCGAAGATCATCGTCGAGTCGCGCTTCATATAGTTGTGATATACACCGTCGTGCATATTCAGACGCTCGGCATCGGTGTAGGCCGAAGCGTAGAGGTTGTAGGTTGCCAAGTCGGCCAAACCAACCTTGATTACGTTGCCCTCGGTTACCTTGCTGCGTGGGAAGTTGAGGTGCGCCTTGAACGACATATAGTCGATGTCGAAGATGGTGAGCTCCTCGCTGAAGCGCGAAGTCGAAACCTCGATCTTCAATACCTCGCCGTAGAAGTCGTCGTCGATGGTCGAGCCGGCGATCAGCACGTTGTAGGTCTTGTCTGGGGCGAGGCCCGTAACCTCTACGATGTTCTCGCCGTCAACGCAGTCGCATACCGTACCCTTTGCAAAGAGCAGGTCGGCGCTCTGGTTAGCGGTCGATGCGTTCTTGTCCAATGCTACCCAAGCGTACTCTACGATACCCTTGGTGGTGAGCTTGAGCTGTGCCGAAGTGGACGAAGTGCTGCCCTCAACCCACGTTACCGCCATCGTGTACTCGTTCGAGGTCTTGAACTCTACCTTCGCAATCTTCTCTACGAGCTGGTCGTTGCCGTAGATACCTGCGATGAGCACCTTGTATTCCGTTGCGCTCTCGAGGCCCGTGAGCGAGATGGTGTGCTTGCCATCCTCGCAAGCAACTCTCTCCTCAAAAGCATCGAGGATGGCCTCGGCGGTCTCCTCCATAGTTACATCCTTCTTGAGAACGACATAAGCGTACTCTGTTACTGCTTTGGTAGTGACCTCGATCGTAGCCGCAGTCTTCTCCACCGACGCGAGCTGTGCCGAGATGGTTGCCTCGACCTTGTCGGTTGGCTCGCCCGGAGTCGGCTCATCTGGTTCTGGTGTCGGCTCACAAGCCACTACCATTGCTCCACCCATAAACGCGATGAGCAGGAGCTTCAAAAAATCATAAAAACGTTTCATAAAAAAAGTAAAAAATTTATATTCGATTAAAAATTTCATTTTTAACGCCCGAAAGGTACGGCAAAAAATTTAGATATAGAAATATTTTCCCGATTTTCTTTTTGCACTTTTATGTTGTAGTCAACGCTCCCCTAATGGAAAATATTGCAGCCCGTACGAATAATTTTGCACTTTGGGCGGGTTTGCCGAGCGATTTTCGCCCTGCATCGGCACACAAAAAGGGCCGCCCCTGATGTGGGACAGCCCTTGTGTTGTCGCAATTTTTCGTTTTGCGGTCGACTACTTGATACGCTCGTAGTACTCGCGGGTGCGGGTATCGACGCGTATCTTGTCGCCGGTGTTGATGAACAACGGTACCTTGATGGTTGCACCGGTGTTTACGGTTGCCGGCTTGAGCGAGTTGGTCGATGCGGTATCGCCCTTGATGCCCGGCTCGGTGTAAACAACCTCCATATCAACGATTGGTGGCAACTCGGCCGAGAGAACGCTCTCCTTCTCGGTGTGGAACATAACCTCAACGATCTGGCCGTCAGCCATCAAGTCGTAGTTGTTGATGAGCTGCTTCTCGATGTTGATCTCCTCGAAAGTCTCGCAGTGCATAAAGTGTGCACCCAAATCGTCCTCGTAAGTGAACTGGTAAGGACGGCGCTCAACGCGTACCTGCTCGATCTTCTGACCTACCGACGAGAAGGTGTTCTCGAGAACGCGACCGTTCTCCAAGTTCTTGAGCTTCGAACGAACGAAAGCAGGGCCCTTGCCCGGCTTGCAGTGCTGGAAATCGACAACGAGGAACGTCTTGTTGTCCATCTCGATACACATACCGATTTTGATATCAGCTGCTGTAATTGTCATAACTTTTTATGTTTTTGAATTTTGTGTTTTCTCTAATTCGGCTGCAAAATTACAAAAATATACTTAAAACAAGAAAGTTAAGCGAAAAATCGTAAAATTTCCGCAACATCTGCCTCTTTTGCTGCTGCAACCACACTCTTAGTTTTCGCCCTGCGCTTTAGCTCCGCCGCTCGACATCTTACCCACATCGCTCGTGCTGTCGTCGTGCCTGCGGTGGTTATCGCTGCTCGCCCCACTCGTAGTGCGGCGCATCGATGCCGAGCTGTGCCACAACGCGCTCGACGACCGTGCGGCACAGCGCCTCGATGTCGTGCGGACGCGAGTAGAACGACGGCGCTGCGGGGAGAATTACGGCCCCCGCCTCGGTGAGCGTCGTCATATTGCGCAGATGGATAAGCGAGAGCGGTGTTTCGCGCACGACGAAAATCAGTCGGCGACGCTCCTTGAGCATAACATCGGCAGCGCGTTCGATGAGCGTCTGCGAGATGCCCGCCGCAACGCGACCGAGCGTACCGACGCTCGACGGGATGACTACCATCGCATCCCAGCGTGCCGACCCGCTTGCCGGCGAGGCGAACATATCGTTCGCAGCGTAAAGCGTGGTCTTCGCCGAGAGTGGAATCTCAACTCCCTCGGCTGCGGCTACGGCTTGCGCCTTATCGCTGAAAATTAGGGCTATGCGCTCGACGCACTCGCACGCGTTCAACTGCTCGACGAGCAGTCGGGCGTAGATTGCGCCACTGGCGGCTGTAACGGCAACGACTATCTTCATAACTGGCTATAACTCTATGATTTTACAACGTAATCCCATCTTGCGGATGTGCTCCAACGTGCGTGGCAGGGCGTAGCTCATATTGCGGAACGCCTTGTCGCTGTCGTGGAATACGACAATCGAGCCGGCGGCGACGTGGTCGGTTACATTTCGCAGGCAACGCTCGGGCGAGAGTGCACGGTTGTAGTCGCGCGAGACGATGTCCCACATCACGATTTTGTAGTTGCGGCCCACGGCGCGCATCTGCGACGGCGTAACGCGAGCGTAGGGCGGTCGGAAGAGCTCCGAATGGACGAGGTCGCCCGCAAAATCGACATCCTCCAGGTAGCGTTCGAGCGACATTCCCCAACCCTTCTGGTGCGAGTAGGTGTGGTTGCCGACCTTGTGGCCTGCGTCGATAATCTTCTGATAGAGCGACGGATACAGCTCTACGTTCTTGCCCAGCACGAAGAATGTCGCCTTGGCGTCGTAGCGCGCCAGCGTCTCGAGAATCCACTCCGTGACGCCGGGTGTCGGTCCATCGTCAAAGGTGATGAACACGCCCTCCTCGTCCTCGATCTCCCATACGAGGTCGGGCATCAGCCGTCGGATAAATTTCGGTGGTTTAATCTTCATACTCGCTTCTGTTGCACCAAAACAACGTGCCGACAAATGTAGCGAAAATTTTCGAGCCCTCCGCGCTTGGCTTTGATTTTTTCAAAATTATACGGTTCGGTGCTGCCTTTTTCGCTGTATTGCTTTGATTTGCTGAATACTTTTATTATATTTGCGACAACGGGTTATAAGTCGCGTATCGGGCTTGCCTTCCGATGCGGACGGAAGACCGACTTCCATCAAACAACCGCGGCATAGAGAGTTAGGAATTTTACAATGGTGAGCAATAGCAAGAGGAGTACT
>JAZRBZ010000007.1:0-8329 GCA_045635325.1 Alistipes sp. | reverse complement strand
ATTCGATGATGCCACCTTCCACGCCTCGATGGTGTCGAACTCACGAATCTCGGTGCGGCGCTCCTTGCCCTCGCCATACTTGGACTTGATACGCTCGAAGTAGGCAATGGCGTAGTCGGTGAGGTGGTCAAGGTCATACTTCGTCTGCTTGATATCCTTCTCTATCTGCTTAATCTCGTTGTCGGCCTTCTCCGAATCGTAGCGCGAGATACGAATGAACTTTAGCTCCGTAAGGCGCTGCACATCCTCCAAGGTAACCTCTCGCTTTAGCTTCGACTTAAATGGCTCAAGACCCTTATCCACAGCCTCGTAGGCAGCCTCGCGGGTACGGCAGCCCTCGATAAGCTGATAGAGCTTATTCTCGATAAAGATGCGCTCCAACGATGCCGAGTGCCAAGCCTCGTTCAGCTCGTCGAGCTTGATTTGAAGCTCTCGACCAAGCAGACCCTTGGTGTGGTCTGCCGAGTAGCGCAAAATATCGCTAACACCCATAAATACGGGCTTATCATCTACAATAACGCAGGCATTAGGCGAAATAGAGACCTCGCAATCAGTGAAGGCGTAGAGTGCATCAATGGTCTTATCCGATGACTCATCGGCAGCCACCTGAATAACAATCTCGACCTTCTCGGCGGTATTGTCATCTACCTTCTTAATCTTAATCTTACCCTTCTCGTTAGCCTTGATAATCGACTCCTTGATGCTCTCCGAGGTGGTTGTATAGGGTATCTCGGTGATTGCCAAGGTGCGCTTGTCAATCTTCGAGATGCGGGCACGAACACGCACCGAGCCACCACGCAGACCATCGTTATAGTTGCTGGCATCCATAATACCGCCAGTCTGGAAGTCGGGAACTAACTGGAACTCCTCGCCACGCAGATAGGCAATCGATGCCGAGATGAGCTCGAGGAAGTTATGCGGCAGGATCTTCGATGCCAAACCTACGGCGATACCCTCCGTACCCTGTGCAAGCAGCAACGGGAACTTAACGGGCAGCGTTACAGGCTCCTCCTTTCGGCCGTCGTACGACAGCATCCACTCGGTGGTCTTCTTATTGTAGACCACCTCCAACGCGAACTTCGACAGACGCGCCTCGATGTAACGGGCGGCAGCCGCCTCGTCGCCGGTGAGGATATTACCCCAGTTACCCTGGCAATCGATAAGTAGCTCTTTCTGACCGAGTTGCACCAACGCATCCTTAATCGACGCATCGCCGTGCGGGTGGTACTGCATCGTCTGACCAACGACATTTGCCACCTTGTTGTAGCGACCGTCGTCGACCACCTTCATCGCGTGCAGGATACGACGCTGAACGGGCTTCAAACCGTCATCGACATTCGGCACGGCACGCTCCAGAATTACATACGAAGCGTAGTCCAAAAACCAATTCTTATACATACCCGTCAGGCGGCGAACACTCTGCTCGGTCATCAGACGGTCATATTTACCCGGCTCCGTAGCGACCAACTCCTCGTCGGCGGTCATCTCCTCCTCGCGGATTATTTCATCTCTCTCTTCGGACATATATTTTCGTTTCTTCTTTCTCTGTTTTTACTCTTCATTATCCTACTCCTCGTTGTCGCCGCCAATGAGCAGATCGCCATCAACCAAATCCTCCTCAACGCGCAGGTTATTGACGATAAACTGCTGACGGTCGTAGGTATTCTTGCCCATATAGAAGGTCAGCATATCGAGAATCGGATCGTCCTTGGTCAGGCGCACCTTGTCCAGACGCATATTCTCGCCAATGAACTCCGCGAACTCGTCGGGCGAAATCTCACCCAAACCTTTGAATCGCGTAATCTCGGCACTCGCACCGCAACGCGCAATCGCCTTCAGGCGCTCCTCCTCCGAGTAGCAGTAGTGCGTCTCCTTCTTGTTACGCACACGGAAGAGCGGTGTTTGCAAGATGAAGAGGTTACCGCGACGAATCAGGTCGGGATAGAACTGCAGGAAGTAGGTCAGCAACAACAATCGGATGTGCATACCGTCGACATCGGCATCGGTTGCGATAATGACCTTTGCGTAGCGCAGGTTATCCATATCGTCGTCGATATTGAGCGCATTTTGCAGGAAGTTGAACTCGTCGTTCTTATAGACGATCGTCTTCTTCATACCGAACGAATTGAGCGGCTTACCGCGCAGCGAGAAGACCGCCTGCGTCTGCGGATTACGGCTCTTGGTAATCGAACCCGACGCCGAATTACCCTCCGTGATGAAGATCATCGTCTGCTCGGCAAGCTCGTGCTTGTCGGTATAGTGAATCTTACAGTCGCGCAGGTTTTTATTGTTTAGCATCAGTTTCTTTGCCGTCTCGCGAGCCTTCTTCTGCACACCCGAGATTGCCTTGCGCTCCTTCTCGTTATCTACAATCTTGCGCTGGATGGCTTGTGCCACATCGAGGTTTTTGTGCAGGTAGTTATCCAACTCGGTCGAGAGGAAATCGCCCACAAACTGACGAATCGACGGGCCATCCTTCCACATATCCTTCGAACCGAGCTTAATCTTGGTCTGCGACTCGAAGAGCGGCTTTGAAATCTTGATCGAGATGGCTGCGATAATCGACCCGCGGATATCCGACGGATCGTAGTCCTTATGGTAGAACTCCTTGAGCACCTTCACAATCGCCTCGCGGAATGCCGCCTGGTGCGTACCGCCCTGTGGCGTATACTGGCCGTTGACGAACGAGTAGTAACCCTCGCCATAGCGGTTGCCGTGCGTAACAACAATCTCGATATCCTTACCCGAGAGGTGGATCGGAGCATAGAGCGGCTCCTCGTCCATATTGTCGTTCAGCAGGTCGAGCAGACCATTCTTCGAGTTATAGTTCTCGCCGTTGAGCGTGATGGTCAGGCCCTTGTTCAGGTAGGTGTAGTTGCGCACCATCTGCTCGATATACTCCATATTGTAGGAATACTTGCCGAAGACCTGCTCATCGACACGGAACGAGATGAACGTACCATCCTTCTCCTTCACATCGCTCTCCCAGCGATCGGTCTGTTCCAAACCCTGCGAGAAGGTAACCGTACGCGCCTCACCGCCACGCACCGAACGTGCCGTAAACTCGCTCGAAAGGAAGTTTACCGCCTTGACACCGACACCGTTCAGACCGACGGTCTTCTTGCCGTCCTCCTCGTAGTTGCTACCGGTGTTCATCACGCTGACAGCCGCTGCAAGCGACTTCAACGGAATACCTCGACCATAGTCGCGCACCGAGACCACGTTATCCTCGACGGTAATCTCCACACGCGAGCCGTAACCATTCATAAACTCGTCGAGCGAGTTGTCGGTAACCTCCTTAATAAGCACATAGATACCATCGTCGGACATCGTACCGTCGCCCAACTTGCCGATATACATACCCGGACGCAAACGAACGTGTTCACGCGGGGTGAGCGTGATTATCGAATCATCGTCGTATTTGTTGTTTTGTAATAACTCTGCCATCTATATATTTCGAAATCTTTATTTACTCGCTATTCGGACAGTCGGCCTCACCTGACGGCGAGAGCACCTCTGCCCCACTCTGTTACGCTGCCTACTTCTCGCTGCGCATACGAGCCAACTCCGCAGCCATATCGTCGTGTACACGATAGAGGAGCGTTGGCAACTCGGCCGAAGCGACCTCCTCGGTCGGAATCGGATCGAGCACCGAAATCTTCAAGTGGTTGCGCCAGTTGAAGAGGTAGTTCTTCTTCAGCACGTCGCGCGTACCATCCAACACAACCGGCAGAATGGCAACGCCCGCCTCCTTTGCCAGCGCAAAGGCACCGAGCTTGAAGCGCTGAATCTCGCCCGTCTTCGAACGCGTTCCCTCTGGGAACATCGCAATCGAGACACCGCGCGAAACCCACATCTTGCCATCCTCGACAACCTTACGCATCGCCTCTGCGCCACGACCTCGGTCGATAGCAATATCGCCGTGAAGCGTAAGCAACGGGCCGATGTACGGCATACGGAACACCTCGCGCTTGCTCACCCAACGGAAGTTGAGCGGCAGGAAGTAGAGGGCCAGAATGTCGGCCATCGAGTTGTGGTTGATTGCAATTACGTACGGAGTCTTCGGATCGATCTTCTCGCGACCGCGAATCGTGCGACGCCAGGTCAGCGGCACAAGCCAGAAACACATACATATTGCTCGCGAAAGAGAGTGTACGACACGACGCGGCTTATCGAACGGAAAACACACAACCAGAGCGATAACCGACAAAATGAAGAAAAATGTGAGCTCTACAAGGATGTAGATGTAAAAAAGTAGTGATAACATAAATTTATGCCTAATATTCCACGTTAAACAATATCCGCAAAAATACATTTTTTTGGCGTTTCGACGAACTTTTCCCGAAAATAGTTTTCAACAATCTGCTTTTTCGTCGGTAAATCGCCACCAAGAGGGCGATTTTTCGCAAAATTTACCTATCTTTGCCGCGTGTTAATATTTCAATATTAAAAGAGATGAAGTTCAAGGAGGGTTACAAAGTACGCAATATCGCCGGCGAGAGCGTCGTTATTATGCAGGGACGCTTCGGCGCAGATATGACTCGTGTCATTGCACTCAACTCCACATCGCTGCTGTTGTGGGAAAAGTTGCAGGGCGTAGATTTCACGGTGCAGACCGTAAAGGATATTCTGCTCGAAAACTTTGACATTGCCGAGGATATTGCTGCGCGCGATGCCGAAGCGTGGGTTGAGAAACTCCGCGAATGTAACCTCGTTTAATCTATCCCGAAGAGGAGAAATCGTCCAATGCAAATGAAGTTGAAGCGTATCATATCGTCGTTGTTGCTCGCCGTCTATGCGACGTCGGTGCTCGGCTATGCTGCGACCATCATCTTCTGCCACTGCTCGCGCAGCGACCACTTCCGCGAGCGACACCACACCGCCTCGACGTGTTGCCACTGCTGCCACCACCACTCGACCGCCGAGGGCGTTCGTGCAGAGCACAGTTGCGACTGCCACCACGACCACACGACGGAGATCGACCTCTACGACAAAACCCGTCTTGCCAACAAACTCGCCAAACCGCTGATATGCTATGCGTTGGCTGCGACGATTACGGCGCACGATACCGACCGCACAGGCGGTAGCGAGAGCTCATATTTTCAGCTAAAAATACCACTGCCGCAGCAGCCGCTCTCCACATCGACGGCACTGCGCGCCCCACCCGTTAAGGCATAATTTAACCCGCGAGATGCACCGCACGACGGACGCATTTCGCCCCGCATATTATGTCTAACAATCGGTAAAAACAAACTATGAAAAATATTATCAAATCGGCACTTTTTGCCACCCTTCTGCTCGCAGCAGGAGCAACCGCCTATGCCCAGAACGTAAGCGGACGCGTCGTCGACACCGAGGGCAAACCTATGCCCGGAGCGTCGGTCTATTGGGCCGACACGAACGTAGGCGAAGCGGCCGACATCGAGGGGCGTTTCACGCTCCATCGCGTGAAGGGCTACGACCGTCTGGTCGGCTCGTTTCTCGGCTACACGAACGACACCGTGCGCGTCGATAACAACGCGCAGATCATCGAGTTGCGACTCACGCAGGGCGTCGAGTTGGAGAGCGTCGTAGTGGAGCGCGCGTCGGGCAACTTCATCCGTCAGGAGGGACTGCTCAAGAACGAAACCATATCCTTTGCCGGACTCTGCAAGATGGCTTGCTGTAACCTCGCCGAGAGCTTCGAGAACTCCGCATCGGTAACCGTCGGCTACAGCGATGCAATCTCCGGCGCACGCCAAATCAAGATGCTCGGTCTGGCCGGCACCTACACGCAGATTCTCGACGAAAACCGCACCATAATGCGCGGTATCGGCGCTCCGTACGGACTCGGTTACACGCCGGGTATGTGGCTCAACTCGATTCAGGTATCGAAGGGCGTAACCTCCGTTACATCGGGCCACGAGGCCATCACCGGACAGATCAACCTCGAGCACCGCAAGCCAACCGACGAGGAGCGATTCTTCCTCAACCTATACTTCGACAACGACTTAAAGCCCGAAGTAAACCTCTCGACCGCGCTGCCTGTAACCAAGGACAAGCGTCTATCGACCGTCATTCTCGCCCACGCTTCAATGTCCACAAAGGGTTACGACCACGACAAGGACGGTTTTCACGACCTGCCGATGACCCAGCAGTTCAACGTCGCCAACCGTTGGCTCTATCAGGGCAAGGATGGCTCGCAGGTGCGTTGGGGTGCGAAGTACGTCAACGACTATCGCGTCAGCGGTATGACTATATTTAAGACGAGTTTCAACGGTCATCGATTCAACGACACGGCACACACCTATAATTTCCGCGATACTTGGCGAGAGGACAACGTATATGGCGCATCCATCGTAAACGAATCGGCCAACGCATACTTCAAGTTCGGCAAACCGGTAGGTGCTGCCGTATTCAATGCGGAGGATAACGAGGAGTTGCGCTCGAACGTGGCATTTGTGGTCGACTACGACTACTTCGACGAGAGTGCCTACTTCGGTGCAGACAAAGGTTATGATGGCCGTCAGCATATGGCAAACGCCAATCTGATGTACTCGCACTACTTCTCGCCGCGCTCGTCGCTCATCGCGGGCATTGCCGGTTCAACCCGTTTTGTCGGCGAAACGCTAACCGACTACACGTGGAAGCGCATCAACCCTTGGATGGAGGCGAATCCGACGAACGTGTTACGCAACTTCGACCGCAACGAGAGCGAGGTGGGTGCGTATGTCGAGTATACATATAATATCAAAGAGAAGCTCTCCGTCGTGGCAGGTATGCGTTACGACTACAACTTCTACTTCCGCCGTCATCTGCTCACGCCACGCGGCCACATCAAGTGGAACATCACGCCGACGACCATCATCCGCGCCTCGGCAGGTATGGGCCACCGTCCGACCGACATCATAACCGACAATATCGGTATCCTCGCTACGGGCCGTCGTATTGTCTACGACGAGGGCACCGGTCGCGACTTCAACCGTATGGAGAAGGCGCTCACGGCGGGTGGCTCGCTCTCGCAGACCATCTCGACGGTCAAGTATCGCGATATGACCATCAGCATCGACTACTTCCGCACGCAGTTATTCCACAGCGTGGTTGTCGATCAGGAGCGCGACGCGCAGAACATCCACATCTACAGCACCGACGGCAAGTCGTACACGAACACCTACCAGTTCGATATGACGTGGTCGCCGATCGAGCGATTCGACATCTTCGCCACGTTCCGCTGGACGGACAGCAAGTACACCATCACGCGTGCCGACGGCTCGCAGCAGCTCGTTGCACGTCCGCTGGTTGGCGAGTTCAAGACGCTCATCAACCTCCAATACGCAACGAATATGCGCAAGTGGGTGTTCGACGTAACGGCACAGCTCAACGGCGGCAGTTGGTTGCCGACGCAGAATGGCGATCTCTCGGCTCGCGAGAAGTCGCCTATCTACCCGATGTTCTTCGCACAGGTGAGCCGTCGCATCAAGCGTTGGGAGATATACCTCGGTTGCGAGAACATCGCCGGCTTCACGCAGTCAAAGTGGGCAAAGAAACACAATCGTCCCGATATGATGCCGATTATCGACCCGGCAAACCCTTACACCACATCGTTTAACTCGTCGTGCGTATGGGGACCGCTGATGGGCCGAAAGATCTATATCGGTGTGCGTTTCAACCTATATTAACGGAAAGACACAAAAAAAAACTAAAACATAAAAAGAACTATGAAGAAGATTATTTTGATGGCTGTCGTTGCAATTATGGCAGTAGCAGTTTCGACAGCAGCTCCAAAGGCAGAGAAGAAGATTGTAACAACCGTTTTCGTTACGGATATCGATTGCGAGGGTTGTGCAAAGAAGATTACCAACACCATCCCTTACGAGCGCGGCATCAAGAACCTGAAGGTGGATGTTGCAACGCAGAGCGTAAGCGTAACCTACGACGCAAGCAAGAACTCGGTAGAGCAGCTCACCAAGGCGTTCGAGAGCATCAAGGTTAAGGTGTTCAAGGCGCTCAGCGAGGAGGAGTTCGAGCACCACAAGCAGCACAACCACAACCACTCGCACGGCCATTCGCACGCCGGCCACCATCACGCACACTAAACCGATTGGCTGACAAGCAAAAAGGAGAGGAAAAACCTCTCCTTTTTTGTTGTCTATATTCCACTTGATCCACCTTTCCTTGAACTACTTTCTCGCATAGATTTTGGGCATTAAGGGAGATTACACCAATCCCCTTGCCTTTCGCTGAATCGAACGGCGGCAGAAGCCGAGAGGTGACCGAAGAGGGAAGAGGCGGAGGCAGACAACGAAGTTGTAAGGGTTGGGCAGATAGGCTAAAAGAAAATTCATTTACC
>JAZRBZ010000006.1:0-57861 GCA_045635325.1 Alistipes sp. | reverse complement strand
GTGCTGTTTGCTCGGTGCAAATCATTGTGCTTGGTGAGCGAATGCGCTTGAAAACAAGTTTTCGCACATCGCTCCCCAACCCCAACAATCTTCGATTGCAGCACCTCTGCTTGGTCTTCTCTCGGCTTCTGCCGCCGGTCGCGTCCAGCTGTATAGGCAGTCGTTGTATTGAGTGTCGAGTTTTTCCTCGATGTCTTTTTTTTTGTGCCCGAATAGGACTCGTTCAGCTTGTTGCGCCTCGGTAGACTTGTCTGCGCAGAGTGCTGTTTGCAGGGCGACAAAGTCGCTTTGTGATAACGATATAATAGTCAAATGTTGCCACGAGAGTCTGTTCATATACGAAAAATGGATAGACTTTCGTTACTTGTGTAGGCGTGGCCTACAATATTATTCCGAAAAGTTTACTTTTCGGCAGCGAAATCCGAAAATTATTTGTACCTTTGAGGTTGCTATGAAACGAATTGCACTTTTCCCCGGGTCGTTCGACCCATTTACGCGTGGTCACGCATCGCTTGTCGAGTCGGCACTCTCGCTCTTCGACGAGGTTGTCGTTGCCGTTGGCGAGAATGTATCGAAGCGCGGAATGCTTCCTGTGGAGGCGCGCCTTCGACTCATTTCGGATCTCTATGCGGGCAACGATCGTGTGCGAGTGGTATCGTACTCGACGCTGACGGGCGACTTCGCGCGCGAGTGTGGGGCGGTGGCGATGATTCGTGGCGTACGCAACACAACAGATTTTAATTTTGAACGTTCGATAGAGGCAACCAATCGCCACCTGTTTCCGGAGTTGGTAACCGTGTTGCTGATGACACCTGCCGAGCAGGCGCACATCTCGTCAAGCGTCGTGCGCGAATTGCACGCCTTTGGTCGCGATGTGAGCGATTTTATGCCGGAGGGGGTTGATATCGAGAAATATTTATAGCGAAAGAGTTATGCAGTTTACAGCAGAGATGATAGCCGGCCTGCTCGGTGGCGAGGTGGTTGGCAATAAAGATGCAGCGGTTTCGACCGTATCGTCCATCGAGGGTGGCAAGGAGGGCGGTTTGGCCTACTTGTCGAACCCGAAGTATGAGGAGTACCTCTACACGACCGGTTGCTCGGTGGTGCTTGTCGAGCGCAATTTCGAGCCGAAGCAGCCCGTGCAGGCGACGCTCGTGAAGGTAGACAATGTCGGTGCGTGCGTTTTGCGTCTGCTTGAGATGTACAACGCGATGAAACCTAAGAAGACGGGCATCTCGCCTCGTGCCTCTGTTTCCGAGAAGGCGACCGTGGGCGAGAACTGCTACATCGGCGATTTTGCCGTCATCGAGGCGGGTGCCGTCATTGCCGATGGTGCGAAGATCTATCCGCAGTGCTACGTGGGCGACGGCGTGCGCGTAGGCGAAGGCACGACGCTCTATGCCGGTGTGAAGGTCTACGAGGGTTGCGTGATTGGTGCGCGCTGTATCATCCACTCGGGAGCAGTTATCGGTGCCGACGGCTTTGGTTTTGCACCGAATGCGCAGGGTGGTTTCGATAAGATTCCGCAGTTGGGTAACGTCATCATCGAGGACGATGTTGAGATTGGTGCCAATACGTGTGTCGACCGTGCAAAGACCGATTCGACGATTATCCGTCGCGGTGTAAAGCTCGACAACCTCATCCAGATCGGCCACAATGTTCAGGTGGGCGAGAATACGGTTTCGTCGGCACAGACGGGTATTGCGGGCACCTCGAAGGTGGGACGCAACTGCTTCCTTGCCGGACAGGTGGGTATCGCCGACCACGTTACGATTGGCGACCGCGTGAAGATTGGCAGCAAGTCGGGTATCGACAAGAATGTGGGCGACGACGAGATTCGTTTCGGCTATCCTGCATTGCCGGGAATGGGTTACCATCGCTCGTTTGCAGTATTCAAGGCATTGCCGGAGTTGAAGCGTCGCGTCGAGGAACTCGAGCGCGAGTTGCAGCAGCTGCGCGCGGAGTAGTAGCAATCCCTTCAGGAAGATAAATAATTGACAATTAACAATAAAAAAGCAAAAAAGATGAAGAAATTATTAGTAGTTTTCGCAGCTGTTGCAATGGCAGTCGGCTGTGTTCGTCCTTACTGCACGATTGAGGGCGATGTAGCAAATTTGGCTGATGGTACGTTGATGCTTACCGAGCCGGTTCGTAACGGTAGCGTTATCGACTCCGTTAAGGTTGAGCAGGGTAAGTTCTGCTTCGAGTTGCCTGAGGGCCAGCCACGTCAGTATGCAATTATGTCGGGCCACGACCATATCACGATGGTATACGCAGAGCAGGGTGTTGTTAAGGTAACGGGCGACTTCAGCAAGGACAATGGTGTTGAGGTTGGCGGTACGCCGTCGAACGACGCTTACAACGTATTCAATGGCGAGCTCTACATCCTGAATCGTCGTTACACGCAGGCCGCAAGCAGCGAGGAGCGTGAGGCGATCCGTAACGAGTTCGACGAGTTGATCGACAAGACCATCGACGCGAACGTAAACAATCCGTTCGGTGTTGATATGTTGTTGCAGATGAAGCGCTCGACGCTCTCGGCATACGAGATGTTGCAGTGCTTGGAGCAGCTCTCGCCTGAGATGCAGCTCTTGCAGTCGGTAGTTGAGGCAAAGGATAGAGCAACGCGCAAGTTGCAGACCGAGCCACAGGTTGAGGGTAGCGATATCGTACCTATCTATATCGATATTGTTCAGAAGGATGTAAACGGCAACGAGGTTTCGCTCAAGTCGGTTGTTGAGAATCCTGCAAACAAGTACGTTTTGCTCGATTTCTGGGCTTCGTGGTGTGGCCCTTGTATGGGTGAGATGCCTCACTTGACGGCTGCCTACAAGAAGTACCACAAGAAGGGCTTCGAGATCTTCGGTGTTTCGTTCGACCACAACAAGGAGGCGTGGAACAACGCAATCAAGAACCTGAACTTGTCGTGGCCACACGTAAGCGACCTGAATCGTTTCGATAACGAGGCAGCGAAAGCATATGTTGTAGAGTCGATCCCTACCAACTTCCTTATCGACTGCAGCAATGGCGTGATTGTAGCCAAGAATCTGCGTGGTGAGGCAGTTGAGGAGAAGCTCGCCGAGTTGTTCAAATAGTCTTACGAACGTGAAATGAAGGTCGGGTAATGCTCTTGCCCGACCTTTCGCAATATTATTATGGCCATCTATCGCATTTTGGGTATCGACCCGGGCACAAACTATATGGGTTACGGCGTGTTGGAGGTCGAGGGGCGAGTGTTGCGTGCTGTTACGCTCGGCGACATCGACCTTCATAAGATCGACGATCCGTATGCCAAGTTGCGCTGTATCTTCGACAGCGTGTGCCATCTGATTGCCGATTACGAACCATCGGAGGTAGCCCTTGAGTCGCCTTTCTTCGGTTGTAACGTGCAGAGTATGCTCAAGCTCGGTCGCGCACAAGGTGTGGCAATGGCTGCGGCGTTGAGTCGCAATAAGGCCGTTACGGAGTACGCTCCGTCGCGTATCAAGCAGGCGATAGCGGGCCTGGGCTCGGCCTCGAAGGAGCAGGTGGCGGGTGTCGTTTGTCGCACGTTACATATCGAGGAGCGCCCTCGCAGAGCCGATGCGACGGATGGTATGGCTGTGGCCTTGTGCCACTACTACGCTTCGACCAACCCGATAGAGCGTGCGCTCGGTGGTGAGCGTGTGAAGGGTTTGGGTGGCGAGCGTCGCGCGCGTAAGGCGGGCAGCGTTTCGTGGGAGAAGTTCCTCAGGGAGAATCCCGATAAGGTCGTAAAGTAGTTCGCAAAATTACCTAATTATTTAATATAGATGGCTGCCTCTTGTACGAGTGGCAGCCATCTGTCGTTCTATGCGCGTCGGTCTGTCAGGCGGCCTTCAGGCGAATGCCGCTCTGCGAGGAGTCGACCATAATCGTTGTACCCTCGTCAAGCGAGCCGTCGATGAGCATCTCCGAGAGCGGCTCTTCGATATGCTTTGCCAGCACCCGTTTGAGCGCACGCACACCGTATCGGCGTTCGTAGGCAAGCGCAGCCAATCGGCGACGTGCCTTCGTGGTAACGCGTAGCGTGTAACCCAACTGCTCGACGCGACGCAGCAGATGGCCAAGCTCCAGGTCGATGATGCGCTGTACCTGCTCGTCGGTGAGCTCTCGGAAGAGGACAATCTCGTCAATGCGCCCGATAAACTCGGGCGAGAAGGTGCGCTCCAACGCCTTGCGATATTGCGTGTCGGGATGCTCCGTCGCGCTGCGCTGTTTTGAAGCGGTGGCATAACCCACCTGCGTCCCCTCGGCCGCCTCGCGCGAGCCCGCGTTGGAGGTCATCACAATCACCGTGTTGCGGAAGTCGATGCGTCGGCCCGAGCCGTCGGTCAGACGCCCCTCGTCGAGTATCTGCAACATCGCATCAAAGAGTGTGGGGTGTGCCTTCTCCACCTCGTCGAACAACACCACCGAGTATGGGCGTCGTCGTACCGCCTCGGTGAGTTGCCCGCCCTCGCCGTAGCCGACATAGCCGGGAGGCGCACCGAAGAGTCGGGCGACATTGTGTGGCTCGCTGTACTCCGACATATCGATACGGACAATCTCTGCCTCGCCATTCATCTGCCGTGCAAGCTCCTTCGCAAGCAGTGTTTTGCCTACGCCCGTCGGCCCGACAAATAGGAATACTCCCATCGGTCGCTGCTCGTCGCGCACCCCTGCCCGAGCCCTGCGAATCACCTTCGCTACACGTCGTACGGCATCCTCCTGCCCGATGACTCGCTCCGAGAGCTTTCGCTCCAGGTCGCGCACCCGCTCGCGTTCGTCCCCGCAGAGCCGCTCGACCGGTATGCCCGTCATAATGGCTACACTGCGCGCCACATCGTCGGCTGTAATCGTCGGCCGTGCCTCGCTACCATCGGATTGGTGCTTTGCGGTGCGAAGTGCTACGCCGGCACCCGTCTCGTCGAGCAGATCGATCGCCTTGTCCGGAAAGTTGCGGTCGGTAACGTAGCGCTCGGCAAGCGCGACACACGCCGAGAGTGCCTGCTCGGAGTAGTGCACGGCGTGGTGTTGTTCGTATATGGCGACGATGTTCTGTACGATGCGCAGTGTCTGCTCAGCTGTCGGTGGCTCGACCATCACCTTGCCAAAGCGACGCTCCAGAGCAGCATCACGCTCGATACATTCGCGCAATTCGTCGAGCGTCGTAGCCCCGATGATGCGAATCTCGCCACGCGCCAACGCCGGTTTTAGGATGTTTGCCGTGTCGAGCGAGCCCTGCGTAGCACCTGCACCGACGATGGTGTGTATCTCGTCGATGAATAGTATCGTCTGCCGATTGCGTCGCAGTTCGTCGAGCAGTTGTTGCATACGCTCCTCGAACTCACCTCTGAACTTTGTGCCGGCCACAAGCGATGCGACATCCATCGATACGATGCTCTTGCCGGCCAATGCCGTCGGTACGTTGCCCGAGGCGATGCGTAGCGCAAGCCCCTCGACGATGGCGCTCTTGCCGACTCCGGCCTCGCCGACGAGTATCGGATTGTTCTTTTTGCGGCGTGCCAGAATCCGCACCACGCGCTCGATCTCCTCCTCGCGACCGACAACCGGATCGAGCGTCCCCTCGCGGGCTGCGCGGGTTAGGTCGGTGCCGAACTGCTCGATGAGAGATGTCCCTCCCGTGCGTGTAGCGTCGATCGGTGGCGGGGTAGGTGCAAGTGTCGGTGCGATAGGGGTGTTGTGCGCGTCGGATGATGCGGACTCAGAGGCGAGGAGCTCCAACTCCTCCTCCAGCACGGATACCGTGATGCCGTACATCGCAAAGATGCGTGCCGCAGCGCTCGCTCCATCGCCGATGATGTCTATGGCGGCGTGGGCAGTCGATACGCGACGCACGTCGGAGAATCGTCGGCGCAGGGCCGATGCATACTCCATAAAGAATGTCTCGGGAGCTGCGCCCTCCGATGGTGCACGGCGAATTTCGCGCTCCAAACGCAGACGTATCTGGTACATCTGCCAATCCTGCAATCTGTTCGTCAGGAGTCGGTATGCCATCGAGTCGTCGTCGCGCAGCAAGGCGAGCATCAGGCAATCCTTCAACGAGTGATCCATTCCGCTTCGTGCGGTGTCGAACGCCGTACGGGCAATCACGCCCTCCAGCGCTTTCGATATTCTAACCTCCATATATTTTTCCTCTCTTTTATAACTTTTCAGGAGTGATAACGGAGCGTGCAAATAAATTATTATGTTAAGTTATGGATTTGTTACCGACGCGATGCCGGGTGCCTGAGTGGGGTGGAGGTGCAGAGAATGGGGACAAAAAAAGGCGTTCAACCCAAATGATTGAACACCCTCTTTGTATTGATGACGGAGCTACTCGCCCCGATGCGTGGCTATCGGCGACTCTCCTTTGCCTCGATGCACTCGGTAGCGTGCGGCACACGCAACAGACGCTCGCGCGGAATGAGCTTGCCGGTCGTCTTGCAGATGCCGTAGGTCTTGTGCTCGATGCGCACGAGTGCCATCTCAAGATTCTTGATGAACTTGAGCTGGTGCGCAGCCAGGCGCTCGCTCTCCTCCTTTGACAGCGTTGCAGCACCCTCCTCGAGTACCTTGAACGTAGGCGAAGTATCCTCCGTGTCGTTATCGGCACTATGTGTAATGGCCGCACGGAGCAGTTCGTAATCGTGGCGAGCTACTTCGAGTTTCGAAAGAATCAGCTCCTTAAACTCTACCAATTCGGCATCGTTGTATCTGGTTTTAATCGTCTCTGCCATAACTTTCTTTTGTTTTGTTTTAGTAAAGATAGCAATTAATTACGATATATACAACTTGTTGCATATATTTTTTGCATCTTTTTCTCGGGTTGTTATAAAAAAATGGCTTCGAGTGCACCCCGAAGCCATTTTTTTATGGTGTGAAAAAACTTCGGTTATCCGATTCGCGTAATTGCAATTTTCAGCGGCTCGTCATTGATATCGCTATCCACCACGAACTCGCCGGCAACCTCGGCAGCCGTCTCCACCGTGAGGGCGAGCGTCTGCTGACCGATATATGCTGCGAACTCTGCAACGGCATCCGCCACCGACTCCTTCGCCTCGATTACTACGTTGATCTTGTCCGTAACCTCCAGACCGGAATCCTTGCGGATATTCTGGATGCGGTTAATCAACTCGCGTGCCACACCCTCGCGCTGCAACTCCGGAGTAACGGTGATGTCGAGTGCAACGGTGAGCTTGCCCTCGCTCGTCACGAGCCAGCCCGGCATATCCTCCGACGTAATCTCGAAGTCGGCAGGCGATACGGTGATCTGCTCGGCTCCCATATCGAGCGTGATGCTCTCCGACTGCTCAATCTCGGCGATGCGCTCCTGCGAGAAGGTTGCCGTCAGGGCTGCAATCTGCTTCATATACTTGCCGTAGCGTGGGCCGAGCGTCTTGAAGTTCGGCTTGATACGCTTGGTGATGATGCCCGTCGTGTCGTGAATGAGCTCAATCTCCTTGACATTCACCTCGTTCATAATGAGCTGACGTACGGCATCGATATATTTCTCGGTCTGTGCGTCGAGTACCGGAATGAGAATCTTTGTCAGTGGCTGACGTACCTTAATGTTCACCTTGCGACGCAGCGCGAGCACCATCGACGATGTGCGCTGAGCGATGGCCATCATCTCCTCCAGGTCGTGGTCGAGCAGCTGCTCGTTGCATACCGGGAACGACGAGAGGTGTACCGAGCCCTCGGTGCAGTTGCCGCTAACGGCATTCAGGTCGCGGAAGATGCGATCCGAAATGAACGGTGCGAACGGCGCTGCGAGCTTTGCAACGGTCTCCAAGCAGGTGTAGAGCGTCTGATAAGCAGCCAGCTTGTCCTCGCTCATCTCGCCACCCCAGAAACGCTTGCGGTTCAGACGGACGTACCAATTCGAGAGGTTTTCGCCTACGAACTCCTGAATGGCGCGTGCGGCCGGTGTAGGGTCGTAGTTCTCGAGAGCTGCCGTTACATCGCGTACGAGCGTGTTGAGCAGCGAAATAATCCAGCGGTCGATCTCCGGACGACGCTCGATCGGTACCTGCTCCTCGCGGCCCGTAAAGCCGTCGATATTGGCGTAGAGGGCAAAGAACGAGTAGGTGTTGTAGAGCGTGCCGAAGAACTTGCGACGCACCTCATCAACGCCCTCGACGTCGAATTTGAGGTTGTCCCACGGCTGCGAGTTCGATATCATATACCAACGTGTTGCGTCGGCGCCATACTTGTCGAGTACCTCGAACGGATCGACTGCATTGCCCAGACGCTTCGACATCTTGTTGCCGTTCTTGTCGAGCACCAAACCGTTAGAGATGATGTTGCGGAAAGCGACGTTGTCGAAGAGCATCGTAGCGATGGCGTGCAGTGTGTAGAACCAACCGCGCGTCTGGTCGACACCCTCAGCGATAAAGTCGGCAGGGAATACCTTGTCGAAGGTCTCTGCGTTCTCGAACGGATAGTGCAGCTGCGCGTAAGGCATTGCGCCCGAGTCGAACCATACGTCGATCAGGTCGCTTTCGCGACGCATTGGCTCGCCCTTCGACGAGACGAGTACGATGTTGTCCACATACGGCTTGTGCAGGTCGATGCGCTCGGTCGAGTAGTTCTCCTTCGACATATCGCCCACAACGAAGTTCTTGTATGGGTTCTCGGTCATCACACCTGCGGCAATCGACTTCTCGATCTCGCCCATCAGCTCCTCTACCGAGCCGATGCACTTCACCTCCGAGTAGTCGTCCGTTGCCCAAATAGGCAGCGGCGTACCCCAGAAACGCGAACGCGAGAGGTTCCAGTCGGCCAGACCTTCGAGCCACTTACCGAAACGGCCCGAACCGGTCGACTCCGGCTGCCACTTGATGGTCTTGTTGAGCTCGATCATACGCTCGCGCATTGCGGTTGCCTTAACAAACCACGAGTCGAGCGGGTAGTACAACACCGGCTTGTCCGTACGCCAGCAGTGAGGGTACGAGTGGGTGTGCTTCTCAATCTTGAACGCCTTGCCCTGCGATTTGAGCGTTACGGCGATGTCGATATCGAGTGTCGTGTCGCTCTCGGCAAGCGCTGCGTCGTATGCGTTCTTCACATATCGACCTGCCCACTCTTTGTAGAGTTCCACGTTCACATATTTTGCTACGAACTCTGCGTCCATATCCTCCAGACGGAACAGACGGCCCGAACGGTCTACCATCGGGCAGTTCTTGCCTGCCGTATCAACCACGAAGAGCGGCACGATGCCCGCCTGCTTTGCTACGCGGTCGTCATCCGCACCGAAGGTTGGTGCAATGTGTACAATACCCGTACCGTCCGACGTGGTAACGTAGTCGCCCACAATCACACGGAACGCGTCGCCCATCGGCTTCACCCACTCGATAAGCTGCTCGTAGTGGACGCCCTCCAACTCGCGACCTGCGTACGAGTGCTCCTCCTCGACGGTGAACGTACCCTCCTGCTTCTTGCCGAAGTATGTCGGTACGAGCTCCTTCGCCATAATGATCGTCTGTGGCTGCTCGGTGTAAGGGTTAAGGCACTTCACGCGAACGTACTCAATCGACGGACCTACGCAGAGTGCCGTGTTCGACGGCAAGGTCCACGGCGTGGTGGTCCAGGCGAGGAAGAATAGCTCTCCCTCTACGCCCTCGAAGAGGTGCTCGCTGCGCTCGTCGCGCACTACGCGGAACTGCGCCGTGCAGGTGGTGTCCTTCACGTCGCGGTAGCAACCCGGCTGGTTGAGCTCGTGTGTCGAGAGACCCGTACCGGCTGCCGGCGAGTATGGCTGAATGGTGTAGCCCTTGTAGAGCAGGCCCTTGTCGTAGAGCTTCTTGAGCAGATACCACAGCGTCTCGATATACTTGTTGTCGTAGGTGATGTACGGCTCGTCGAGATTTACCCAGTAACCCATCTGTCGCGTGAGGCGGCTCCATACGTCGGTGTACTTCATCACGTCCTCGCGACAACGGCGGTTGTACTCCTCGACCGTAATCTTACGGCCGATATCCTCCTTCGTGATACCGAGCGTCTTCTCCACACCCAACTCTACGGGCAGACCGTGCGTATCCCAACCCGCCTTGCGGTGAACGAGATAGCCCTGCTGCGTCTTGTAGCGGCAGATGATGTCCTTGATTGTTCGAGCCATAACGTGGTGAATGCCCGGCATACCGTTTGCCGATGGCGGACCTTCGTAGAATACGAATGTCGGATGACCTTCGCGCGTCGTTATACTGCGATGGAACGTATCGTCCGCATCCCAATCGCGCAACACATCCTCCGTGATAGCGGAGAGGTCGAGATTTTTGTACTCTTTGAACTTCATATCGTATTGTTTTTTTATTGTTTTTTCGCTCCTAAAATTTGCTGCTTGCTTATGCAATAAGCATATAATCGCGCAAAGTTAGGAATTTTTTTGCGAAATCCGCTCGGCTCTGCCCAAAAAAAGAGCATCCGCCCCGCAAGGCAGATGCTACAAAGCTCGGTCGCTTGGCTTTTTTGCTCTTTTTGCCAACGACCGTTATGCGTTTCGCGTCCTATTCTGTAAAGTTGTACGGCTTGATATAGGAAGCGTAATCGCTCCAACCCGATGCGGCTTTATATGCATCAACCGATTCCGTCGGCACATAAATTGTACAGCCTAGAGGGCGGATACCATTGCTATAGTAATCGAACATATGGCTACCACCTGCTGGTGGCGTCGTTGGTTTGCAATATACCACATTCAGTTTGGTGCACCAATAGAATGCATCATTTCCAATCGCAGTAACGCTATTGCCAATTGTAACACTTTTCAGGTCGTGGCAATAATAGAATGCACTCTCTCCAATCTCAGTAACGCTATTAGGAATAGTAATACTTGTCAGCGCTTCGCAATAATAGAATGCATCATCTCCAATCGAAGTAACGCTATCAGGAATTGTAATACTTGTCAGCTTGTTGCATCTAAGGAATGCCTGATACCCAATCAAAGTAATATTTCCATTAAATTTAATAACACCCTTTCCGTCCTTGTAGGTATTTGAAATAATAGGAGCCCCGAAAGCGCTGGTGTCGTATGGCGAAACGGGACTGCCGGTGTACCAAATTTCGTTAGCGGGAGGGGTGAGTTGGGCGGGAGTATCAGGTATCTCCGGCGTTTCCGTTATCTCTAACTGTTCTACCGCCAACGAAGCCATAGGCACAATATGATTGCGCTCGACAGTAAGTGAGTTCTCGGTCGATTTAGTTCGCGCTGTTCCACCGTCGCATACTGCAGTAATCGTAATGCCCTGCGTGAATGTCTGCGGAGGCAGAGCGATATAGAATGCGGTAGGGGTTTCGGAGTTAAGTGTAACACCATCGCCACAGTTAAGTATAACGGAGGTTAAAATGGTATTTGTATCAACAAGCGCACCTCCCAAATCGCCCGAATTTGTGCCGTCAGCGCCCGTCAAATCGCCGGCAAGTGTACACGAAGCATCGTCGGAGCAGATATAGATATCGCCCGCAACCTGCTCGCCATTGTTACCGCGCAAGACGATTTTCTCGATAGTACCCTCGCCCGTAAACTGCAATTTCAACCAACCGCACACATTTTTCAAATATAAAAGGTCTGTCTTGCTCGACGAAACCATCAACGACGAGCCGACACCATAGCTATTCGCAAGATAGGTCTGCTCGGCAGGAAGCGATGCCTTAATATTGCCCGAGAGAGGCGACAAAAGGTAGTTCGCGTTGTATGGATATAAGGCAATCACCTTGTCCAACCCCATAGTTGGTATGCCTTGCGATACACGCTTCAAAGTACCATCGGTATCGCCCGTCTCGCCGGTAAATTCATATTTGTCGTGGGCGTTCGAGCGGTAGAATACCGAAACAAGGTCGCCCTCGGTCCAAACGGGCGTGCTGTTCTCGCCGAGTTGGATGCGCGATGTCTCCTCGTCGAACGAAACATAGAGTTCGTCGGGCGAGGTTGGGATTTCCGGCGCAACATCCTGTGTTGCATCGGTCGAACAAGCAGCAAACAGCGTTGCTGCGAGTGCAAAAAGAAAAATTTTCTTCATACGTTTATGATTTTTGTGATTTATTCTTCGATAATTTCATCGGTAGGGCGCAACGACCAACCCTGCTCGGGGTCTACGGTCGGAATTTCGAGCGATGCACCAAAGCCACGCTCGGCACGCAGTGCGATTTCGCGCACGGTAGGCGCTGTGTAGATAAAATGGGTGGTTTTCATTGTAACTAACTGATTTAGAATGCAAAAATCCCCCCCCGAATTTTCGGGGAAGGGATTCCGTTGTATTTGTTACAAATGTACGAAAAATTTCTTATCCGTGCAAAAAAAAGAGCATCCGCCCGCCGATGGGGCAGATGCTCAAATTATGGTGTGTCAATCGACTAAATATCCATCAGCGTTGTAACAGGCGCAATCTTCTCCAAACGCTCGCGGCCACCGATTTCAGGAATGCCTACCAGGAAGACAAACTCCTTGATGCGCACCTTGTACGGCTTGCCGTTGCGGTAGATGGTGAGCTGCTCGAGCGAACGAGCCACGCCCTCGGCCGTGCCGCCCGTAGCCAAAACATCGTCGAGCACCGTAACCTCGAACACGTCACCCGTCGGAACGCCCGCAGCGATGTCGCTCAAGCGGTAGTAGAGCTTGTCGAAGCCGTACTCCTTCTCGATTTTAATCTCAATCAAATCGCCATCGTTGAACGGCAGTTTGCCGCTCTTACGCATCGGGATAATGTTCTGCACACCGCTCTCCGGCAACGAAAGCAACGGCGAAGCAAAGAGAAATGCGCGCGCCTCGGGAGCTGCCACGTTAGGTGCGGTAGTTGCCTTGTTCAGCGCAGCGATAACCTCGCAGAACGCCTCGCGCGACTGCAGAAACGGAATAATATCGATGAAATTAATACCCTCTTTAGGGAAATTTTTGTAGAATTTCAAAGTCTCGATCATCTCTTATATCTGTTTTTTGGAGTGTTTTGACGTGCAAATATAATAAATCTTATTCTAAACGCAAAACTTGTACCAATCGATTGCGGTGCATGCGCGGAGCTCGCATTACAGCACCTTGAGCATTCGTTTGCGATGCTCGGCAAACGTCGCGTCGGCCTTCTTATTGAAGGCGTCGATATCGGTCGGCATCGTCGTCGGATACTTGAAGCGCGTTCTCACGCCGAGCGCACGCAATACGACATCCTTCTCCACGCGGTAGTATTTGCCGGTCTTGGTGTAGGCCTTATCCATAAACTGTCGCGAGAGGTCGTACATTGCGCTGGTTGCGATGCAGGTCGGCAGGTGCTCGCCCGCCTCTACCCATACCGGAATCTGGAAGCCCGCTACGGGGTGGCCCACCGTTACGTCCATTCGCGGATGCTCGCCACAGACGATGACGATGCAGGCGATGCTCGACGAGCGTGGTACGGTGTAGTTGGTGCAGGTGTAAGGTCGCTCCGAGAGCAGCACGTCGCCTCGGTCGGCACTGAAATACGAACGCGAATAGCCGAAGAAGTCCTTCGAGGAGAAGGTGCGCTTGCCCTCCATCTGCGCCTCCAGACTGCGATGGCGGCGTTCGGTTGTGCCGCGCTTCTCGATCGAGCCCGCGAAGCTGAAGTTGGTGCGGATGTCGTAGCCGTGTTTGGTCTCATCGACATCGTAGCGCTTGTAGCCGTCGCTCCACACCTCGAAGTATGCCGCAGCACCCGTCGAATCGCCACATCCGATATTGCTCTGGAAGGTCGATGCGCGTTTGGTCGCGCGCAACAGTTGCTCGAACTCCTCGACCGTCGCACACTCGCGCAACGCGTCGCGCATGATCGTTCCCGCCTTCAATTCGCCCGTTGGGTCGGAGTCGTCGACCGGCAGATTCTTCGTGTTGGTGTTGATGATGCCGAAACCGGCCGAGTTCAGACCGGCATATACGCTCCTCGATGGGACGTGGGCATTGACCAACGCCGTGTAGGAGTATTTGCCGTCGGTGAAGTGCTCGATCTTCGAGTCGGGATTCTTCGTCTGGTCGCGATGTTTCCACAGGATTACACCGCCTTCGCTCGATGCGCGCGGTGCGATGATTGCCGACGAACAGGCCTCGGCCGAAGCGTAGGCAAGTGCCGCAAGTGCTATTAGGAAGAGCTTGAGTTTCATGTCGTTTCTATTTGATTTCGTTATACAACATTGATATTGCGTAGGCCGATGCGCGCGAGATGACCTGACCGCGATCAGTGCCGCAGTCGCGGCGAATGGCGAACGTGCGTTGAGGTGTTGAGATGCCGATCCATACCGTGCCGACCGGCTTCTCGGCCGAGCCGCCACTCGGGCCTGCGATGCCCGTAGTCGAAATGCCGTAGTCGGCTCCACCCACGCGGCGTACACCCTCGGCCATCTGGCAGGCAACCTGCTCGGAGACGGCTCCGAACTGCGCGATTGCGCTCTCGTCCACGCCCAAAATGTCGCATTTTGAGCGGTTGCTGTATGTTACCGCTCCGCACATAAAGTAGGTCGACGAGCCCGCTTGTGCCGTGAATAACGATGCGATGCGACCGCCCGTGCAGCTCTCGGCTACGGCAAGCGTCTGCCCGCGCTCGGTGAGCAGATTGTGAACGAGCTGTTCGACCGTGGCATCCTCGTAACCCACTATGTTGTCGGGAATTATGGTGCGCAGTTTCTCAAATTCGCGCTCTATCGTGCGGCCCGCGCTCCGTCCATCCACCTCGTATGCCGACAGACGCAGACGTACGATGTTTGGTGCGGGCAGATACGCCAGATGCAACTCCTTGGGGAGAGCATCCTCCCACGCTGCAATGCGCTCGGCGAGTATCGACTCCGCGATGCCCGATGTGATGAGCGTGCGGTGGACGATTTGTTGTAGTGAGAAGTGCTCCTTGAGTCGCGGCATCACTTCATCCTCGATGAGGTGTACCATCTCGAACGGTACGCCCGGCAGCGATACGATGATCGTGCCCTCCGTCTCGAACCACATACCCGGCGCTGTGCCGTGTGCGTTGTGCAGCACGGTGCAACATTCGGGCACCATCGCCTGTCCGCGATTGAGTTCGTTGAACTCTATACCGCGACGCTCCAGCATCGTGCGTATGTGCTCCGCCTCGCGCTCGTCGTAGCGCATCTCGGAGTGGAAGTATCGTGCAAGTGTATGCTTTGTGATGTCGTCCTTCGTCGGGCCGAGTCCGCCCGTGATAATCACGACGTCGCTCTGCGCGATGGCGCGGTTGAGCGTCTCGATGATCTGATCGGCACGGTCGCCTATCGAGGTGCGTTCGTGCACGACAATACCCGCTGCATTGAGCTGCTGCGAGAGGTAGCGCGAGTTTGTGTCGAGAATCTGACCGATCAGAATCTCGTCACCAATGGTTATAATCGTCGCTTTCATTGTCTGTATGAGGGTGTTACTTGCTCTCGTTCTCGTCGATGAGCGAACGGCAAATCTTGCCCGGGAATCCTGCGCCCTCGTAGACGTAGCCCGTGTAGACCTGTACCAGCGTTGCGCCGGCGTCGAGCATCGCGCGAACATCCTCCGGCGTCATCAATCCTCCGACACCGATTATCGGATACGTTCCCTTCGAGCGTTCGTGGATGCGTCGTACAACCTCGATCGAGCGCTTCGTGAGTGGCGCACCGCTGATTGCGCCCGCTCCGTAGTGTTTCATCTGATCGACGCTCGTCTTCAGGTTTTGGGCGCGGGTTGTGGCGTTCGTTGCCACGATGCCGTCGAGCGGCGTGTCGATCATAATATCGGTCATCATATCGACATCCTCGTTCGAGAGGTCGGGCGAGATTTTGAGCAATATCGGGCGATATTGATTCTGGCCACGACGGAAGTCGAAGAGCGGCTCGATAATCTCCATTATGCTTTCGCGCGTACGAGGGACGTACTGCTTGAAGGTCGTATTGTAGCTCACGTTCACCGTGAAGTAGTCGACGTATTGGTACAGATTGCGGAATACGCGCAGATAGTCGGCCGGAGCATTTTCCGGTGGGGTAATGGTATTCTTGCCGATGTTACAGCCGATGATGATGTCGCCGTGCGAGTGGCGCAGATTCGAGATTACACGCTCCAGACCCTTGCTTGCAAGACCTATGCGGTTGAGGATGGCACGATCGCCACCGATGCGGAAGATGCGCGGACGCGGATTTCCGGGTTGAGCCATAGGGGTTACGGTGCCAATCTCGACAAAGCCGAAACCGAGGGCATACAACTCGCGGAAGATCTCGCCATTGCGGTCGAAACCGGCCGCAACGCCTATCGGATTACGGAACTTCAGGCCAAACACCTCGCGCTCCAGCGACGGATGCTCGACCGAATAGAGCTTGCGCATAAACCACTTTGCGCCCGGAATGTGGCCCAAGATGCGCAACAGCATAACTGTCGCGTTGTGAGCCCTTTCAGCGCCAATGACGGGTGTCAGAAAACGTATCAATTCTCCCATAATACCTTCTCTTTAATATGCAAAGGTATAAAAAATCCCTTAAAAGTGTACGCTCGTCGGTGGCGAGACGTTAAAAATATTCGTTGCGGTAGTTGTATTCGCTGCGCAGCGACTCGAATCGCTCGGGCGACTCTTTTAGCTGTCGGCTCTCTTCGGCGAGGTTGCAATGGCTGCCAATCGTGCGACACATCTCCTCCCAACTAATCGGTTTTCGCTCGGCAGGGGAGACCTGTGGCGGATACCATCCGATGAGCGGCATTCCGAAAAACGAAGCCACCGCTCGGATCGACATCGCTGTAGCATTGGCCTTGCCTTGCAGCGAGTAGCCGGCGATGTGTGGCGTGGCGACGAGTGCTTTGTCGAGTAGTCGACGGTCGATCTGCGGCTCGTTCTCCCAAACATCCACTACGCAGCGAATCTTATCCGAGAGCAACGCTTTGGTCTGTGCCACCTCGCCACGCGAGGCGTTGATGAGCGTCGCGCCGTCGCGCATTAGCTCGACCTGCTCTGCGGAGATCATACCGCGAGTCTTGTTGTCGAGCGGTGTGTGCAGAGTTACGATATCTGCCTCACGCAGAACATCTTCGAGTGCTACAAACCCCAACTTCTCGACCTTCTCGCGCGGAGGGTCGCAGCATATCGTGCGAAAGCCCCACGCCTCGGCATACTGCTTGACAAGGCGACCGATGTTGCCTACGCCGACAATGCCGAGCGTGCGCTGCTCGGGGGTGAATCCATCCCTTTCTGCAAGCATTGCAAGCGCTGCCGACACCCACTGCAATACGCCTGCCGAATTGCACCCTGCGGCGGTCGTCACGATGATGCCCGCACGACGGCAGTAGCGCAGGTCGATGTGGTCGAAGCCGATGGTTGCCGTCGCGATGAGCTTCACGGCCGACCCTTCGAGGAGTTTGGCATCGCAACGCGTACGGGTGCGGACGATGAGCGCATCTGCGTCGCTCACTGCCTTTGCCGAAATCTTCTCGCCATCCATATATACCACCTCGGCGTACGGCTCTAAAACGCCTGCGAGGAAGGGTATTGCGCGGTCTGCTACAATCTTCATCTGTTCGCTTTTTTGTGAAATGTTGCTAAAAACATACAAATATAACTATTCCCTTCGGTTTACGGGTATCGTTTTCCGATTATTTTGTTATTTTTGTCGCAGAAAACCTATTTGTTATGGATATAAGGGATATAAATATTTTCCGACATTTGGGAATTGGCGGTGGCGACGACAACGGCGGCTACTATTTTCGCGATGCTGTCTCGACGGAGGATAGCTCGGTAGTGGTGGTCTCGGCACCTTGGGCCGTAACTTCGGCCGTTGGCGAGGGTGCTGCCTATGCGCCGGATGCGATAATTGACGCTTCGATGTCGATGGGATTGTACGACGGTATGACGGGAGTCTCGATCGAGGGGCGCATTGCGACGGCAGAGATTGACTACGATATTCAGGAGAGTTCGCAGCAGCTCGGCTCGGATGCCGATAAGGTGCTCTCGCATATCGAGGACGGCGGCTCGATTGCCGGCGACTTCTTTGGCCGTAAACTTGCGCGTATCAATACCGGCTTCCGCCATATGCACGCCAGTGTGGCGCGCGACGTTGCCCGCTATGCCGCACAAGGCAAGGTGGTGGGTGTGGTCGGTGGCGACCACTCGGTAGCGTTTGGTGCCATCCGTGCCCTCTCCGAGCGATATGAGGGTATGGGCGTGTTATTCCTTGATGCTCATTGTGATATGGGTGGCGACAGTCGAATTTTCGACTACTCGCACCGCTCGATTGCGCGTAATATTCTGGAGGAGATTCCGGCCGTGTCGCACCTTACGATGGTGGGTGTGCGCGACTGCTCGGAGCGCGATGTTCGCGAGGTGGAGCAGAACGACCACGCGTCGATATTCCTTGCCGAAGAGCTCTCTGCGGCGCGTTTCGGCGGACGCAGTTGGAAGGAGTGTGCAGCCGATGTGATTGCAACGCTGCCAAGCGAGGTGTATGTGTCGCTCGATGTGGATGTTCTCTTGCCGGAGTGTTGTCCGAATACGGTGCGTCCCGTGGCGGGCGGTCTGTCGTTCGACGAGGTGTGTTTCCTTGTGAACGAAATCGTGGTGTCGGGCAGACGTATCGTCGGTTTCGATTTGACGGAGGTCGTGCCCAAACTGCAATCGGGTATCGATGCCGTTGTGGGTGCACGACTGCTTGCGAAGCTCTGTGCGGCCTCGATTAAGGGTTTGGAAAACAAGTAGATAAAAATAATACAACAAGAGAAATATGCTGAAAAAGATATTTTCCGCGCTCGTCATTGCCGTGATGGTTGGCGTGTCGCTGATTGGCTGCAAGGGCGGCGGTAATAAGTTGCAGAACGAGACCGATTCGCTCTCGTATGTGATTGGTCTGAATGTGGGACAGGCATTGATGCGTATGGATTCGACGCTCAATATCGATGCCGTGTGTCAGGCAATCAAGGATGTCTACGAGCAGCAACAGTTGATGACGATGAGCGACGCTCGCGACTACTACCTCGGCCAGAAGGTCTATTTCATCCACGAGAAGGCGATGGCCTACCAGGAGCAGTTCCTTGCCGATTTGGCCAAGCGAGACCGCTCGTTTGTCCGTACCCGAACGGGTGTAACCTACAAGATTGACAAGCTGGGCGATCAGAACGTGCAGTCGCTCTCGTCGCGTGATACGGTGCGTATTGCCTACACGATTCGCGACGATGCGGGCAAGGTGATTCGCGAGGCGGATACTCTGCGTTGCTCGTACCGCGATCTGTTGCTCGGTCTGCGCGAAATCGTGCGTATTGCCGGTCGCGGAGGTAGCTTTGAGGCGTGGCTGCCGTCGAAGGAGGCGTATGGCTCGGCAGGCGACGAGGAGTTGGGAATCGCTCCGCATCAGCTGCTTAACTATCGTGTCGATGTGATCGATATCGAGTATCGCCATCGCCGATAATTGTCCCAAAAAGCCCAAAAAAAGTCATAAATTTCGCTCCTGATAACTAATATTTGCAAAAATATGGTTTTCAGCAGAAATTTTTATACCTTTGCTCCGCAAAAATGCGCGAAGATAGATTAACCAAAAAATAACAGTTTAAAAATGAAAAAGATTCTTATCGCCGCAATTGTATGTGTAGCGGCATTGAGCGCTTGCAACAACAATGGTGCAAGCAACATTACTAAGGGTAACGAGTCGCAGATGGATACCCTTTCGTACTACCTCGGTACGAACATCGGCCACGGTGTTTCGACTCAGATGAGCGAGATTTCGTTCGATTTCAACATCGTTGAGACCGGTGTTGCTGACGGTGCTTTCAACCGTTCGAAGCAGACCCAGGAGGAGGCCGTAGAGATTCTCCGCGACTACTTCACCAACCGTCTTCCGGCTCGCCAGCAGGAGAACGCAAAGATCGAGGCAGATTCGACTTTGGAGCAGGAACTTCCTTCGCTCTTCGCGTCGAAGGAGGAGTGCGACAGCATTTCGTATGCTTTCGGTAACGACATCGGCCACAACCTCCGTTCGAGCAAGTTGCCTTTGCAGATGGTATGGGTAATCAAGGGTATTCAGGATGGTCGCAATCCGGAGGCAACCGTAGATCCGGCAGCTATTCAGGAGTACTTGCAGCACTACTTTATGGTAGTTCGTCCTGCACAGGCAGCAGAGGAGTCGGCAGCTTGGTTGGAGAAGATGAGCAAGAAGTCGGGCGTGCAGAAGACCGAGAGCGGCTTGCTCTACAAGGTTGTTAAGGCAGGTGATATGTCGTTGGCAGCAACCGACGATCGCGATGTTGTGAAGGTTCACTACACCGGTCGTTTGTTGGATGGTCAGGTATTCGACTCGTCGAAGTTCGAGAACCGTCCAAAGGCACAGCAGGATCAGATGCGTGAGTGGGAGCCAAACCAGTTCGATGAGAAGGGTAAGTTTATCGGCGAGAATGAGCCGGTAGAGTTCCCTCTTAACCGCGTAATCAAGGGTTGGACCGAGGGTATGAAGCTCGTTGGCCCTGGTGGTAAGATTATTCTCTACGTTCCTTCGGAGTTGGCTTATGGTCAGCGTGGTGCAGGTCGTGATATCGGCCCTAACGCAGCATTGGAGTTCGAGGTTGAGCTCATCGAGGTTCTGCCATACGCAGAGCCGACACCTGCAGAGGAGCAGACCGAGCAGCCTGTAGAGACTCCTGCAGCAGAGTAATCCGCTCGCAGAGTAAACGACTCAAATAAGAAAACCTGTCCGATTCATCGGGCAGGTTTTTTGTTTTCGGCCTATTATGTCGCGCTCGTTATTGCGCTACTCTTGCTCCATTGCGCGGTCGAGGACGTTGGCGATGATGTCGGCATATACCGCACGTCCGCACTCGGCAATCGAGGTTATGCCGCGCGAATCGACGTACATCAACTCATCGAGTCCCTCGAGCTCGCTCTCCATCAGGGCGCGTACGACAACCTGCCCGCCACGCAAGCGTTGGCAGAGGGCAAGCAGCTGCTCGGTGTACGGATCGCCGAGGGTTGGCGAGAAGATGATCTCGCGCCCCTTGACCGCAATCGGAGTGCAGCCGTCGATGCTCGTCACACAACCCGTATGGTCGATGGTTACGGGTACTGCGTTGCGGCTGTCGCCATCCTTGCGAGCAGCGTTTACCGTGCGACGAAGATGCTCGACAAGTTCGGTAAATGCGCTTGTGGGTGCGCCGTTGAACGGTATCGACTCTTGCGAAAGACGTGCTATGGGGCGAATGGCACGCAGACCGAATCTCTTGTAGAACGAAGTCTCGGCGACGTGCAGCGAGTAGTGGCCTGCGCCGTAGGTGCGCAGCTCGATGATGTGGCAAGCCGATGCGGAGTAGTGTCCGTTGCGAAGCAGTTGGTCTATTTCGCGCTGAATGTCCTCTGTGGATAAGCGCTCACGCTCGCCGTAGAGCGACTCTGCAACGGATGCGAGGTGGCGAATATGGTGCTCGACCGCTTGCGCACGAAATCCAATGGTGCGTATGCGCTCACGGAGATACGGTTTGCCAAAGTGGCGATATCTCTCGCACGCACGTCCATTTATATATATAGTATCCTCCATCGCTTGCCGTTTTTTTTGTGGGCGGTCGTATCGTGTTAAATCGGGTTATGAAAATATCTTCAGCAGCAACTCGCGCAACAACTCGCCATCGCTCTTGCCTCCTGTGTCGATTCCCTTGCTCTTGCCGTCGTACTCGCGCAGCAGACCGAGGATGTCGAACACCTTGCGGTTGTTCCATCGTGCAGAGTATTGCTTGAGGTCGCGCAGGGCGTACATATTGCTCGAGCGCAGATGACCGAGCAGCTCGGCGTCGGTCGGGAACGGCACATTGCGGAACTTCTCGCGCCAACGCAGATAGTTTACGATGAATATCTCGCGGAAGGTGCCGAACAGAGCCATAATCGTCAGCAACAGAGGGTACTCCTTCGGGTTGCGCGATAGGTGGTCGGCGATGGTCATCGCACGCTTAATGTCTTGCACAGCCACTGCACGACACAGCTCGAAGTTGTTAAACTCCTTCGAGATACCGATATATGTCTCGATGTCGGCGGCCGTGATGTGGCGTCTGTCCTCGGGGAGCGATACGAGGAGCTTCGAGAGCTCGTTGCTCGTGCGCGATATGTCGCAACCGAGGTGATTGACAAGCAACTCCACGCACGCAGGGTCTATCTCGAGCCCCTTCGTGCGAACGAAACCACCCAGCCAATCCTTTATCTCGTAGTCGCGAGGTCTGACCGACTCGAAGACCGTTCCGTTTGCCAGACAGCTCTTGTAGAGTGCTTGGCGCTTGTCGGCGCTCTTCTCCTTGTAGCAGATGACCAAAATCGTGGTAGGCAGAGGGTTAGCCGTATAGGTTGCGAGCAACTCCGGCTTGGGTAGCTGCTGCGCCTCCTTGACTATTATCACCTCATATCCGCCCATCATCGGAATCTGTCGGCAGTAGCTCGCCACCGTTCCACCGTCGGTGTCGCGGCCGTAGAGCGTGATTTGGTTGAACGAACGCTCCGCCTCGTTGAGGATGCCGTTTGCGAGTTTGTCGCACAAGACGTCGATGAAATACGGCTCTTCGCCCATCAGTAGGTATACGGGTGAGAATCGGCGAGCGTCAATCTCGCCACACAGACGGCGGAACTCCGCCTCGCTATCCTTGAATTTTGCCGTACTTTTTGCCATCTTGTTCTATCGTAAGTGGTTTATAGCATCTCTTTTGTGATCTTCAAAATCTTTTCAGTGCGGTCGTTTATGCGGAAACGCTCGTCCGTACGACGACCAACGACCCATACAATCTCGCCATCCGACTCCAGCACGAACTGGCGGTTGCGTTGCGTCGGCGACACCTTGCAATCGGTCAGGTAGTCGCCTACCTTCTTGCGACCGCACATTCCGAACGGGATGAACGTGTCGCCATCGCGCCAGCGGCGCAACGTGAGAGGGTAGTGCAACTTATCCTCGTCGATGAATGCCACCTCCGGCGGAGCGTTGTACTCCGAGACGTTGTCGATGTCGGTGTGCGTGTAGTAGAGCACCGAGTTGCCGCAGTAGCTGCGCAGGTCGTGCTCGCTGACCTCCATTCGGCACTCGTCCTGCTCGCCGATATGCTCGATGAGGATGTCGCCACGATCGATATATGCCACATAGTCGCGCGAATAGAATCGCTGACCGGTACCTCCTGCCGAGAGGGCCTTGCAGAGGTGGTCCACCACATCGCCCTTGAAGCCGTATGACGAGTTGAGGATGGCGTATATCACAAAATCGCGCGGAAAATCGCTGTCGATGCGCTCCGTGCAAATGCGTTCCTCTCCGTCGTGCGACTCGATGCAGTGGTGCTTAATCTTGTCGATTGCTGCATCGATGAAGCGTTGCGCATCGGTCAGACGATACAGATTGCCACGCATAAGGGCCGTGAACGAAGGGTTTATCTCGCGAATCATCGGCACGAGTCCGAGTCGTATCTTGTTGCGGAGGTACTTCGTCGAGCGGTTTGACGAGTCCTCGCGGAACGGAATCTTGTGCGTTACGGCGTACTCCAAAATCTCTTTGCGCGAGGCGAAGAGCAGCGGACGGATGATGTTGCCGCGCTGGTGGTGTATGCCGGTCAGACCGCGCAGGCCTGTGCCGCGTAACAGGTTGATAAAGAAGGTTTCAATCGAGTCGTCGACGTGGTGGGCGATGGCGATTGTCGTGTAGCCGTGCTCATCGCACAACTCGGCAAACCAATCGTATCGCAGACGACGGGCCGCCATCTCCATCGACTCACCCGTGCGCTCCATCTCCTCCGTCGTGTTGAAACGCTTGTTGTATATCGGCACACCGAGTCGCTCGGCTTCGCGGCGTACCGTCTGCTCGTCCTCATCACTCTCCTCGCCACGCAGGCAGAAGTTGCAGTGGGCAACGCCAATGTCGTAGCCCGACTGTACGAAGAGCGACAGCATCACCATCGAATCGACACCTCCCGACACCGTAAGCAGTATGCGGTCGGAGTGCGAAAAGAGCTTGTGTCGGTCGTTGTAACGCTCGAAATTCTGTAACAATATATCGTTTGTCATATCTTTGGTTCTGTCTCTGAGTGCGGTTGTCGGGCCCCCCCCCTGCCGCTATAAAATGTTGACCTCCGTGTCGATGGCTATGCCGAAACGCTCGCGCACGGTCTGCTGCACCTTGCGAGCCAACGCAAGTACCTCGCCACCATCGGCACCGCCCGTATTGATGAGCACCAGCGCCTGACGCGGATGCACGCCGACGTGGCCCTCGGTGTAACCCTTCAGTCCGGCACGGTCGATGAGCCATCCCGCAGCGAGCTTTATGCGGTCGGCCTCGGCAGCAGGGTAGTGCGGCATATCGGGATACTCGGCGAGCAGTCGCTCGGCGACGGCGCGCTCGACAATCGGATTCTTGAAGAAACTGCCGGCATTGCCCGTAACGGCCGTGTCGGGAAGTTTCGAGCGACGGATGGCGCATATCGCCTCGCGGATGTTGCGCAGCGTAGCGTCGCCGCGTGCCTCGACTTCGCGGGCCACGTCGCCATAGTTAAGGTCGGGTGTTGCGCTCTTTTGCAGCACGAAATCTACGCTGACAATAATCACCTGCCCCTTGAGTTTGCCCTTGAAGATGCTCTCGCGGTAGGCAAAGTTGCACTCTGCGGCAGAGAGCGAGTCGAAGGTGCGCTCTGCCGTGCGGAAGATGTTCACGCGCTCGATGATGTCCTTCGCTTCGCGACCATACGCACCGATGTTCTGCACGGGTGCTGCGCCGACCTTACCGGGAATGAGCGAGAGATTCTCCGCACCCCACAGGTTGTGCTCCACGCACCACTCCACAAAGTCGTCCCACTCGACACCCGCACCGACTCTCACGCGCAGCGTCTGCTCGTCCTCGCCGAGTAGCTCCGTCGTGAGGTTGCGTGGCGAGATGAGCGTCATATCCGCATCGCGTGTGAAGAGAATGTTGTTGCCGCCACCCAGCGCCATCCAATCACCCTTGATGTGGTGGTCGAAAATCTCAACCAAATCCTCCGGCGAGTCGAACTCGATGAGTCGTGTGGCACGTTGGCAGACGTGGAAACTGTTACGCGACGTGAGGTCTGCGTTGTCGAAAATGCGAATCATTGTTTTGGTGTTCTCGGGAGCGGACTCCTTGTTTTACGCGGTAAAGATACTAAATTGTTTCGAGATTTGTCGCCGTAATCCGATTAAATCGTCGAAGCACAGAAAAAGTCGGAAAATATTGTGCAAAATTCGATAAAAATTTCTAACTTTGAGGATAAATGTGTCGAACCTAAAAGATTCTAACCAAATAAAACCAGAAAAACGTATGTTTAACGAAAAAGATTTAGAACAGATTCGCCATCACGGCCTCACTCTCGAGCAGGTCGAGCAGCAGATTGAGAACTTCCGTCGTGGCTTCCCGTCGCTTGGCGTCGTGTCGGCTGCTTCGCCTGAAGATGGCGTCGTTGTGCTCTCGAAGGAGGAGTGCGAGCGCGCTGCGGCACTCTACGATGCGCGAAAGGATTCGCTCTCGGTTGTGAAGTTTGTCCCTGCGTCGGGCGCTGCAACCCGTATGTTTAAGGAGTTGTTCGAGTTTGTCAACGAGGATAAGCGCGGCAAGGGTATCGACGTGCTGTTGCAGAACATCGAGCGCTTTGCATTCTATCCCGAATTGAAAGAGGTTGTTGCCGATTTCTCGGACGAGAAGGCGGTCGTTTCGGCAATCGTTGGCAAGGGTTTGGAGTATGGCGCAAAGCCAAAGGGCTTGGTAACGTTCCACGCCTATGCGGATGGCGCTCGCAAGCCGGTTGAGGAGCACCTCGTTGAGGCGGCTCTCTATGGTAGCGCGAATGGTGTAGCTCGTCTGCACTTTACCGTGTCGCCCGAGCACGAGGAGGCGTTCCGCTCGCTGCTTGCGTCGAAGGTGGCTCACTACGAGCAGAAGTATGGCGTGCGCTACGACATTAGCTTCTCGCAGCAGCGTCCTTCGACCGATACGATAGCCGTTAATCCGGACAATACGCCGTTCCGCACCGATGCGGGCGAGTTGTTGTTCCGTCCAGCCGGACACGGTGCTCTGCTCTCGAATCTGAATGATATCGATGCAGATATTATCTTCGTGAAGAATATCGACAACGTAACGACCGACGCTCTGCGTGCCGATACGGTGCTCTATAAGAAGGCACTCGCAGGCCTGTTGCTCGAGTTGCAGGAGCAGGCGTTTGCTCATCTGGATGCTCTGCGTGAGGGCAAGGCTGATTTGTTGGCGGTTGCCGATTTCGTGGAGAATCGCTTGTGCGTGAAGTTGCCGAACGATGTGGATGTCGCTATGCTCGAGCATCTGCTCGATCGTCCTATCCGTCTGTGCGGTATGGTACGCAACGAGGGCGAACCGGGCGGTGGCCCGTTCTGGGTGGAGAATGCAGACGGCACGCAGACGCTCCAAATCGCAGAATCGAGCCAGATTTCGGCCGAGGATATGCACCTGATGAAGAGCGCAACACACTTCAATCCGGTGGATTTGGTCTGCGGTGTTCGTCGTGCTGACGGTACGAAGTTCGATCTGTTGCAGTATACCGACCCTGCAACGGGCTTCATCTCTTCGAAGTCGAGCGGTGGCCGCGACCTTCGTGCGCAGGAGCTGCCTGGTCTCTGGAATGGTGCAATGGCGGATTGGAGCACGATTTTTGTCGATGTTCCTATTTCGACATTCTCGCCTGTTAAGGTTGTGCAGGATCTGTTGCGTCCGCAGCACTCGTAACAGTTACAATGTTATAACGAATAATCGGCGTTTGGAGCTCTCCAAATGCCGATTATTTTTTTTGTGTGAGCGGTTGAGCGATGTGGTGCATTAATCCGATTGCCGAATAGCCGTAAGCGAGATTATGAACAGAATATGCGATGGATTTCGTGGCTGAAAATTCGCAAAACGCGCTCGAAAGGTGCAGATGTCGAAAAAGACTTGTTTTTCAGAGAAAAAAGTCGTATATTTGCGCCGTTTTTACGGGCGAACGTATGCCCGTGCGTAAGGGTAGCGACGCAAGTCGCTGTGAGCAAACAGGTTGAAAGGATAATACATAAAATCATATACAAAAACAAAACCGATTATGGAAAACAAACTCAAGGAACTGACCGATCGCCTCTATGGTGAGGGATTGGAGAAGGGTCGTGTTGAGGCCGACCGTTTGGTGGCTGATGCCAAGGCGCAGGCAGCAAAAATTCTTGCTGATGCAGAGGCAGAGGCAGCGCGTATCGTAAAGCAGGCAGAGACCAAGGCGGCTGATACGGCAAAGAACTCGATGACCGAGATTTCGCTTGCAGGTAAGCAGGCGTTGGCAACCATCAAGAACGAGCTTGCCGAGGCAGTTATCGCAAAGAGCGTAGGTGCAGGCGTTAAGCAGGCAACCGTTGATGCAGCGTTCGTTAAGTCGATGTTGCTCGAGGTAGCGAAGAATTGGAACAGCGATGGTTCGAAGGCAGACCTTAAGGCGTTGCTTCCGGCAGCGCTCGAGGCAGAGTTCTCGAAGCTCTTCGAGCAGTCGGCAAAGGAGTTGCTCGCAGCTGGTGTCGAGGTTGGCTACTCGAACGATGTTCGCACCGGTTTCAAGGTAGGCGAGAAGGATGGCGGTTACTATATCGCTTTCACCGACGAGAGTTTTGCTGCGCTGATGCAGGAGTATCTTCGTGAAAAGGTTTCTCAGTTGCTCTTCTAGTTATGTTCGCAAACAATTATTATACACTCGTAGCCGGCTTCCGCGAATATGCACTCGATGCCGAAACAAAGGGTTTCGATATCGAGCAGATATTGACGGATGTTCAGGAGTCGCTCTCGAAGAAGGATTGGCGAGAAGTTGAGCTCCTGCTCTCCTACTACGATTGCGAAAATCTCGTGGCTCTGCGTAACGGTGGCGCCTCACACAACCGTCTGGGCCGTCTCTCGACCGAGGAGTTGTCGGAGGAGTTGCTGCGTCCAACGCGTCTGCCCGAGCGTCTTGCCTGTGTGCTGCGCGCCTATGCCCAGCCCGATGGTGAGGATGCTGAGCAGGTCGATGTCGAGCAACCGTTCGCTGCGTCGCTCTTCGCCGGCTACTATAAGGAGTGCGCCGCAAGCTCGTCGCGCTTCCTGCGTGAGTGGTCGGAGGCCGACCGTACGTTGCGTAACGTTACGGCCGCTATCGTGGCTCGCGAGCGCGGTGTAGCTGTCGATACGGTTACCGTAGGCGAGGGCGAGATTGTGGAGCAGTTGCACCGTAGTTCGGCTGCCGATTTCGGTTTGCGTGGCGAGTTGCAGTATATCGATTCGCTCATCGCTGCCGTTGGCGACGAAAGCAATCTTCTTGAAAAGGAGCGTAAGATCGACCTGATTCGTTGGTCGATAGCTTCGGAACTCTCTCTGTTCGACTATTTCGATCTGAATGCCGTTATGTGCTATCTGGTAAAGGTCTGCATCGTTGCTCGTTGGAGCGTACTCGACCGCGCGACCGGTCGTGCGATGTTCGAGCGTCTGATGGCCGAGCTCGACGGTAAGGAGTTGGTAGGAAAATTATAAAAAACAAAATATTTGATGAAAACAACAGGAAAAGTTAGCGGTATCATCTCTAACATCGTGATCGTTAAGGCAGACGGTGCAGTCGGCCAGAACGAGATCTGCTATGTTTACTGCGGTGATACGCGTATGATGGCGGAGGTCATCAAGGTTATAGGCGACGACGCCTATGTACAGGTTTACGACTCGACTCGTGGTCTGAAAATCGGCGACCGTGTAGAGTTCGAGGGCCATATGCTTCAAGCAACACTCGCTCCGGGTCTGTTGTCGCGCAACTATGATGGTTTGCAGAACGACTTGGAGAAGATGGACGGTCTGTTCATTAATCGCGGTTCGATTACCGAGCCGCTCGACTTCGAGCGCACTTGGGCGTTCAAGCCGCTGGCTGCAGCAGGCGATAAGGTCTCGGCAGCATCGTGGTTGGGCGAGGTGCAGGAGCAGTGGATTGCTCACAAGATTATGGTTCCGTTCGTAATGACGGGCAACTATACCGTGAAGAGCGTTGCTGCTGCTGGCGACTATAAGGTTACCGATACGATTGCCGTACTCGCCGATGCAGACGGTAACGAGTATCCGGTTACAATGGTTCAGAAGTGGCCGGTTAAGCAGCCGGTTCGTTGCTTCACCGAGAAGCCGCGTCCGTCGAAGGTGATGGAGACGGGTGTTCGTGCAATCGATACGTTCAACCCACTTGCCGAGGGTGGTACCGGCTTTATTCCGGGCCCGTTCGGTGCAGGTAAGACCGTGTTGCAGCACGCCATCTCGAAGCAGGCCGAGGCAGATGTGATTATCATCGTTGCGTGCGGTGAGCGTGCAAACGAGGTTGTGGAGATCTTTAAGGAGTTCCCTGAGTTGGTTGACCCTCGCACGGGCCACAAACTGATGGAGCGTACGATCATCATCTGTAACACCTCGAATATGCCGGTTGCAGCGCGTGAGGCATCCGTATATACGGGTATGACTATCGGTGAGTATTACCGCTCGATGGGTTTGCGTGTATTGGTTATGGCCGACTCGACTTCGCGTTGGGCGCAGGCATTGCGTGAGATGTCGAACCGATTGGAGGAGTTGCCTGGTCAGGATGCGTTCCCTATGGACTTGTCGGCAATCATCTCGAACTTCTACGCTCGTGCAGGTCTCGTGAAGCTGACCAACGGCGAGACGGGTTCGGTTACCTTCCTTGGTACGGTATCGCCTGCGGGTGGTAACCTGAAGGAGCCGGTAACCGAGTCGACCAAGAAGGCAGCGCGTTGTTTCTACGCTCTCTCGCAGGGCCGTGCAGACTCGAAGCGTTATCCGGCAATCGATCCGCTCGATTCGTACTCGAAGTATTTGGAGTATCCGGAGGTTGAGGAGTACCTCGCCGGCAAGATCGAGAAGGGTTGGGTTGAGTTGGTACGTCGCGGTAAGACCATCGTTCAGCGTGGTAAGGAGGCGAACGACCAGATCAACATTCTCGGTGACGACGGTGTACCTGTTGACTACCACGAGCGTTTCTGGAAGAGCGAGCTCATCGACTTCGTGATTCTGCAGCAGGATGCTTTCGACGATATCGACGCTAACTGCCCTATGGAGCGTCAGCAGTTGATGTACAAGAAGGTGCTTGACATCTGCGATTACGACTTCGACTTTGAGGATTTCGAGGCGTGCTCGAAGTTCTTCAAGGGTCTCATCAACCTCTTCCGCCAGATGAACTACTCGGAGTGGAAGAGCGAGAAATTCTACGACTATGACAAGCAAATCGAGGAGTATGTTGCCTCCGCTAAATAATTTGTGATTATGACAACACGAGCATTTCAAAAGATATATACGAAAATCGACAATATTACCAAGGCGACCGTAACGCTTCGCGCAACGGGCGTAGGTAATGATGAGTTGGCTACCGTAGGCGGAAAACTCGCCCAGGTAGTAAAGATTATGGGCGAGCACGTTACATTGCAGGTGTTCGCCGGAACGGAGGGCATTGCAACCAATTCGGAGGTGGTATTCCACGGTGAGCCACCGAAGTTGAAGGTGTCGGAGAACCTCGCAGGTCGCTTCTTCAACGCATACGGCGAGCCGCTCGAGGGTGGCGAGCAGTTGGAGGGTGAGGCGCGCGAGATTGGTGGCCCGACCGTGAACCCGTTCAAGCGTCTGCAGCCATCGGAGCTCATCGCTACCGGTATCGCAGGTATCGACCTTAACAATACCATCGTAACCGGTCAGAAGATTCCGTTCTTCGCCGATCCTGACCAGCCATACAATACCGTTATGGCAAACGTGGCTCTGCGTGCAAAGGCCGACAAGATCATCTTGGGCGGTATGGGTCTTACCAACGATGACTTCCTCTACTTTAAGCAGGTATTCGAGAACGCAGGTGCGTTGGACCGTATCGTATCGTTCGTAAATACGACCGACAACCCACCGGTAGAGCGTCTGCTCGTTCCGGATATGGCGCTTACGGCTGCCGAGTACTTCGCAGTCGATAAGGGCGAGAAGGTGTTGGTGCTCTTGCCCGATATGACCTTGTATGCCGATGCTCTCGCTATCGTGTCGAACCGTATGGATCAGATTCCGTCGAAGGACTCGATGCCGGGTTCGCTCTACTCGGATTTGGCAAAGATCTACGAGAAGGCGGTGCAGCTGCCTAACGGTGGTTCGATTACCATCATTGCCGTAACCACTCTCTCGGGTGGCGACATTACGCACGCTATTCCGGATAATACGGGTTACATCACCGAGGGTCAGCTCTTCTTGCGTAACGACTCCGATACGGGTAAGGTTATCATCGACCCATTCCGTTCGTTGTCGCGTCTGAAGCAGCTCGTTATCGGTAAGAAGACTCGCGAGGATCACCCACAGGTGATGAATGCCTGCGTGCGTCTGTATGCCGATGCTGCTAATGCAAAGACCAAATTGGAGAACGGTTTCGACTTGTCGGATTACGACGAGCGTGCATTGAAGTTTGCACACGACTATTCGGAGAAGTTGCTTGCCATCGACGTTAACATCGACATCACCGAGATGCTCGATACGGCGTGGACGCTCTTCGGTGCATACTTCACCCGCGAGGAGGTTGCCATCAAGGCCGAACTCATCGAAAAATATTGGAAAGCATAATAACGAATGGCAATCAAATTTCAATATAACAAGACTTCGCTCGGCGAGCTCGGCAAACAGCTGAAAATGCGCCAGAAGGCACTCCCTACCATCAAGAGTAAGGAGTCTGCGCTGCGCTCCGAGGTCAAACGTGCGAAGGACTCTGCCACGGATTACCGCGAGAAGTTGGATCGGCTCATTGCCGAGTACGACTATATGACGGCTCTGTGGGGAGAGTTTGATTGTACACTGCTGCGCATCGCTGATGTCGTGCTCACGACACAGAAGATTGCGGGTGTGCGTATCCCGTTGCTCAAGGAGGTCATCTTCGACGAGAAGCCGTTCGACCTCTTCTCCTCGCCGGCGTGGTATGGCAACGGACTCGATATTCTCAAGCGCATTGCGCATCTGGGAATGGAGTTCGAGGTCTACAACCGCCAGATGGAGTTGCTCGACTACGCACGCCGTAAAACCACTCAGAAGGTAAACCTCTACGAGAAGGTGCAAATCCCGGGGTATGAGGATGCCATACGTAAGATTAAACGCTTTATGGAGGACGAGGAGAACCTCTCGAAGTCTGCCCAGAAGATTGTGAAGACACGTCAACAACAAGCTGCAAAGGAGGGTGGCGAATAATGATAGTCAAGATGATGAAATATAATATCGTCCTTCTGACCGAGGAGCGCGACAAGTTTATCGACTCGTTGCGTGAGGTAGGTTTGGTCGATATCACCTCTTCGGGCTGGGAGCCGTCGGAGGAGGATCGCACTCTGCTTTTGGATATCGAGGGCCGTACGAAGGCACTCGATGCACTTGCAGCGTTGGAGCCGTCGACCGATGCTTCGGTTGAGGGCAATGTCTATGCGACGTACCTTGCCACGCAGAGCGAAATTGCGGCTGCGAAGGGCGAAATCGCTCGTCTGCAAAAGTTGCTCGACGAGTGGAACGCGTGGGGCGACTTCTCGGTTGAGCGCCTTGCGTCGCTTGCCGAGGCAGGAATCGTTTTGCGCTACTTCGTTACTCCGCTCTCGACCTTCGAGAAGAGCCGTGACGAGTGGTCGTCGCTCTATAACCTCGCGCTCGTTGATGACTCGGAGGGTTATGCCCGTTTCGTGGTTATCGGTACGGGTTCGGAGGATATCTCGATCGATGCACAGGAGCTCAAAGCTCCGCAGATGAGCACTTCGGATGCTACGGCTGCAATCAAGCACTCGTCCGAGCGTATTCTTGCAGCGGAGGTCGTTCTGCGAGCTTGTGCTGCGCGCCGTGATGAGATTGCTGGCGAGTTGTCGTCGCTCAAGAAGCGTCTGGAGAATGTTCGTATCTCGGCAACCGCCGACCGTGCGGCAGACGATCTGCTCACCGTCTTGGAGGGTTGGGCCGAGGAGGCAACCTGCTCGCAGGTGGATGCTCTGCTCGATTCGACACAGAACGTGGTCTACATCAAGGAGCGTCCGACTCCGGAGGACAATACGCCGGTGAAACTCAAGAACAACTGCTTCTCGCGTATCTTCGAGCTCGTTGGCAATATGTACTCGTTGCCTAAATATGGCACGATCGACCTTACGCCGTTCTTCGCACCGTTCTATATGCTCTTCTTCGCCATCTGTTTGTGCGATGCGGGTTATGGCTCGGTGATTCTGGCTGCAGGTATTGCGCTGCTGCTCAAGGGTGGAGCGAAGATGCGCCAGGCGGCACTCTTCTCGACCGTTTGCGGTGTGGCGAGTGTCGTGTTCGGTTTCTTTGCCAACTCGTTCTTCGGAATGAGCATCTCGGCTGTGCCGATGTTCAAGGACTTCGCGTTCCTGGACTTCCAAAACGACTTCTTTAATACGTCGCTCGTTATCGGTATCATCCAGATTCTTTTCGGTATGGCAATCAATATCGTGGTTACCTCGCGCACGTTCGGCTTTAAGAATGCACTCGGTTCGCTGGGTTGGTTCTTGCTCATTTTGAGTTCGTGCCTTGCGGGTGTTGCGGGTGTTGCCGAGATTGAGTGGTACTCGTTCTCGTCGCCGGCCTATATGGCAACCGCAGGTGTTGCGTTGGTGCTGATGTTGCTGCTCAACAAACCGAGCTTCAATATCTTTGCCAACTTCGGCGTTGGTCTGTGGGATACCTATAATAATATAACGGGCTTGCTCAGCGACCTGCTCTCCTACATCCGTTTGTTCGCAATCGGTCTGTCGGGTGGTGTGTTGGCGCTGGTGTTCAACTCGCTTGCTATGGGTCTTACGGGCTTGGATGCCGGCATCGAGCAGTTCGGTGTGGGTACGGTGTTCCAGATTCTGGGTGCATCGGTTATCCTGCTCATCGGTCACGGTATCAACCTCTTTATGTCCACCATTTCGTCGTTCGTTCACCCGATGCGATTGACTTTCGTGGAGTTTTTCAAAAATGCCGGTTTCGAGATGGGCACCCGTGCCTTCGAGCCGCTTAAAAACGAATAAGTAACAAATAATTAATAATCACAAAAAACAAATTACAATTATGGCAAATTCAGCAATTATTATGGCCTATGTAGGCGTTGCGCTTATGGTAGGTTTGGCAGGTATCGCATCTGCAATCGGTACTGCAATCTGTGGTCAGGCAGCAGTAGGCGCAATGAAGAAGAACGGTGGCGCATTCGGTAGTTATATGGTGCTTTCGGCACTCCCTGGTTCGCAGGGTCTCTACGGTTTCGTTTGCTTCTTTATGGTAACTAACCTCTATCCACTCGTTGGCCCTGCAATCACTCCTGCACAGGGTGCAGCTGTATTGGGTATCGGTCTGCTCGTAGGTATGGTTAACCTCCTCGCAGCTGTATATCAGGGCAAGGTTTGTGCAAGCGGTATCGCAGCAATCGGTAACGGTCACGACGTGATGGGTAAGACCCTCATCCTCGCAGCGTTCCCAGAGTTGTACGCAATTTTGACCGTTGCAGCAACTTACCTTATCGCTTCGGTTGCAATCGCGTGGGGTGCTCCTGAGGTTGCAGAGGTAGCAGCAGAGGTAGCAGAGACTGCAGCAGAGGTTGTTCCTGCGTTGTAATATCGGTCTGATATCAATCAAAAAGGTTGTCTTCCCTCGCGGGAGGACAACCTTTTTTGCTTGCGAGCCGAATGGCTACGAGCGGGCGGCGCGGCTAATCTCGGTAACGATAGAGTTGGTCGCGCAGACGCGGCGTGAAACCCGCCTCGCGAATCGCGCGCTGAATGCCCTCGGCATCGAAACTATTGTCGGCACCTGCCGACGAGACGACATTCTCCTCAATCATAATCGAACCCATATCGTTTGCGCCGCTGTGCAGAGCCACCTGTGCAGTCTGCTTGCCGACCGTGAGCCACGAGGCCTGAATGTTGCGTATGTTGTTCAGCACCAGGCGACTGATAGCAATTATGCGTACATACTCCGTAGGCGAGAGGTGCGATACGACGCCTTGCGCCTCGAGACGCGTTCCCGTCGAGCGGAAAATCCACGGAATGAATGCGATGAAACCGTAGTTGCCCTCGGGCACGGCGGCTTGCAGGTCGCGTATGCGGATTAGGTGCTCGATGCGTTCGTGCGGAGTCTCTATGTGGCCGTACATCATCGTTGCCGATGTCGGCAGATTCATACAGTGTGCCTCGTGCATCACTTCGAGCCAACTCTCTACGCTTGGCTTTGCGGGCGAAATCTTGCGTCGCACTCTGTCGACCAGAATCTCGGCTCCGGCACCCGGCAGCGAGTCCAAACCTGCGGCCACGAGTCGCTCGAGAGTCTGGCGCGTCGTGAGCGAGCTGATGCGGGCGATGTGAGCCACCTCCGGCGCGCCGAGTGCGTGCAGACGCACCTGCGGATAGCGCGCTTTAAGTTCGCGGAAGAGCTCCTCGTAGAAGTCGATTCGCAACGCAGGGTGCATTCCGCCCTGCAGGAGCAGTTGGTCGCCTCCAAGCTCGAGCATACGTTCGATTTTCGAGCAATATTCGTCAATGGTGGTGGTGAAATGGCGGTCGGTTTGGTGTGGCTTGCAGTGGAAATTGCAGAACAGACACCCCGACACGCAGACGTTCGTCGTGTTGACGTTGCGGTCGATTTGCCACGTCACGACCGACGGATCGTCGACCGATGCACGGCGCAGAGCATCTGCCTCGCGAGCGAGTTCCGCCAGCGGTGCTTCGTCGTATAGGCGACACGCCTCCTCGAACGATAGCGGCTCGCGCGAGTGCGCCTTTGCGTATATGTCCTTTGGTGATAACATTCTTTATTTCAGTTTTTTGCGACGAGCGTTTGCGACGTCGGCCAGAAACTCCTCCTCGATACGCTGCTCGCTGTCTACAAATACGAAGTCGAGCAATCGTCGGCGCAGATCGGCGCTCTTAACCCTTACGCGAACTTTGTCGCCGAGCGTGTATACGCGGCCCGTCGAGTTGCCGTAGACCTCATATCGCGGCTCGTCGAATCGGTAGTAGTCGCCCTGAATATCGCGCAGAGCCACCATACCCTCGACAATCGAATCCTCCAACTCGACAAATATGCCCCACTCCGACAGGCCCGAAATGTGGCCGTCGAACTCCTCGCCAATCTTGTCGGCCATAAATTCCACCATCTTGTACTTTATCGAAGCGCGTTCTGCCTCGGCAGCTACCACCTCGCGTTCGGATGCGTGCTCGCACAGCGCCTCGAGGGCGTTGTGGTCGGCTGACTTGCCTCCGTCGAGATAGCGTTGCAACAGACGGTGTACCATCATATCGGGGTAGCGGCGGATAGGCGACGTGAAGTGGGTGTAGTATGGGAATGCCAGACCGTAGTGGCCGATGTTGTCGGTCGTATATATCGCCTTTGCCATCGAGCGGATGGCGAGCATCGAAACTACATTCTCCTCGGCTTTGCCTCGCACGTTGTCAATCAGCGTATTGAGCTCCTTCGCTACGGCTGCGCCCTTCGTTGCCTTGAATATGTGGCCGAAGCGGAGGATAAAGTTGCGGAAGCGCTCGAACTTCTCGTCGTTCGGACGGTCGTGTACGCGGAATACCATCGTGCGCGGAGTGTTGCCACGCTTGGCGCAGAACGTCGCCACACGGCGGTTGGCGAGCAACATAAACTCCTCGATGAGTTGGTTTGCCTCCTTCTGCACCTTGAAATATACGCCCATAGGGTGGCCCTGCTCGTCGAGCGAGAACTTCGCCTCGCGGCGCGAGAATGCGATTGCGCCCTTGCGGAAACGCTCCTTGCGCATCGCTTGTGCCAGACGGTGCAGGGTTAGTATCTCGTCGCGCATATCACCCTCGCCCGACTCGATAATCTGCTGTGCCTCCTCGTAGGTGAAGCGGCGGTCGGAGTAGATGATGGTGCGGCCAAACCATTCGCGCTCGATTTTTAGCTCGTCGTTCATCTCGAATACGGCCGAGAAGCACAACTTCTCCTCGTGCGGACGGAGCGAACAGAGTTCGTTCGAGAGTCGCTCGGGGAGCATCGGAATCGTGCGGTCGACCAGATAGACGGATGTGCCGCGCTCGATAGCCTCGTCGTCAATGAGCGAGCCCGGACGGACGTAGTGCGTAACGTCAGCGATGTGGACACCCACCTCCCAAAGGCCGTTTGGCAGACGGCGCAGCGAGAGTGCATCATCGAAGTCCTTTGCATCGGCCGGATCGATCGTGAGTGTCGGCACGTCGCGCATATCGCGTCGCTCGGCGCGGTCTTTTGCCGTGATGGTGCTGTCAATGTGTTTTGCCTCATCTTCAACCTTGTTGTCGAAGCGGTACGGTAGGTCGAACTCCAGCAGGATGGCGTGCATCTCGGCATCGTTGTCGCCCTCCACGCCCAATACATCGACCAGTTCGCCGGTCGGCATATCGTCGCTGTCGCGCCACGCAACGATGCGTACGGCAACCTTGTCGCCCTCGTTGAGCTTCGGATACTTGCGACGCGAGAGGTATATCTCGGTATGTAGATGGCGCGAGTCGGGACGTACGATGATGGCCGACTTGGAGCACACCTCCACCACACCCGCATAGCACTTGCCGCTGCGCTGGATGATCTCCATAATCTCGCCTTCGAGTGCGCCGGTGCGCGATTTGTGGGTGATGACCACTCGCACGCGGTCGCCATCCAACACCCTGTGGGCGTTGCGCGAGTGGACGAAAATGTCCGAATCCAAACCCTCGCACTGCACATATACCGAGCCCGAGGTGTTGACATCGGCCACACCCTCGTACTGCGGCATTCGACTACGGCTTAATACATACTTGCCGCGGCCCTCCATCTCGATATATCCCTGTTCGAGCAGCGTATCGAGAATATGCTTTGTTATATCTCGTCCCTCGCGGTCGGCACTTCCCGACGCTGCGGCGAGGTGCTTCAGCGTGAACTTCTTCTCGGGCATCTCGCGAAACATATTCACGATAAAGCCCGCACGCTCCTCAAACCCAAATCTCTTTCCTCGTTTCTTTCCCATTGTTGTGTCGTTCTATAAGATGTTGAGCGCCAGACGGTGCATAAACTCCACGCCTGTCTCTATTGCGCGCTCGTCGGGTGCAAAGGCCGAGGAGTGGCTTCTGCCGGCCGTTGTGCCGACACCCAAGCGGTAGAAGAGCGACGGATAACGCTCGCAATAGAAGCCGAAATCCTCTGCCGTGTACCTTCTCTCCAATGACTTTGCCGTAAATGTTTCGCTGCATAGCGCTTGCGCACGCTCGGTGAGCTGTGCATCGTTCTTCACGCACGGATAGCCGCTACTTATGTCCACCTCGGTCGATGTGCCGTACTTCTCGTCGGTGCGTTTCGCAGCGGCGTAGATGTCGCGCCACGCGCGCTCGCGAGTCGATAGATTGTCGATCGCTGCGGTATCGAACGTGCGAAGTGTGCCCTCGACAGCCACCTCGTCGGGGATGACATTCGTTGCACCGGCTGCTACGACGCGCCCCGTCGAGAGGAGCGTGCAGTCGGCATTCAGCGCATTGAGCGCGAGGATAAGGTGGGCCGTAGCCGTTACCGTGTCGTCGATCTTATCGCGCATTGCGGCGTGGCCACCGCGACCGCGTACTCGGAAGCGCAGTTCGTCGCTCGATGCCATAAAACTGCCGGCACAAAAACCAAACTCGCCAACCTCCAAACCTCCGTCCGTGTGTTCGCCAATGACGGCGCATATCTCGTATCCATCAAACGGATTCTCGGCCAAGACCATCGATGCTCCGCCCGGATTGCACTCCTCGCCCGGCTGAAATATGCCGAAGACGGTGCCCTCGAATGAGCGGTCGTGCTGCAGACGCTGCAATACACCGAAGAGGACCGCTGCGTGGATGTCGTGACCGCACGCGTGCATCACTCCCTCGTTCTGCGAACTGTACTCCAGCGAGGTCTGCTCGTGCACGGGCAGCGCGTCAATATCGGCACGCAACACAATGGCGCGCGACGTGTTGCCACACCCCTCGATGCGAGCCAGTACACCCGTTTGGGCTATGCGTCGATGCTCGATGCCTTCTCGGCGCAGAGACTCCTCGATGAACTCTGCCGTGTGATACTCCTTGAACGAAAGTTCGGGATGGGCGTGCAGATGTCTGCGAAACTCTTGCGGTGTCATAATGCGTTGATTTATAGTGCTATGATTCTGATTTCAAAAAGTTTGTTCCAATTCTTGCCCGTGACGAATATACGGTCGCCCGCCTCGTCCCACGCAATGCCGTTGAGGACGTCGGTCGTCGGGGTGATATCCTCCTGCGAGAGGAGGCCCGATAGGTCGATGTATCCCTCCACCTGGCCGTCTTCGGGGTTGATGATTACGATCTGGTCGAGCGTATAGACATTTGCCCAGATGCGCCCCTTGATCCACTCCAACTCGTTCAGATAGCCGAGCGATTCGCCATAGAAGCGGACATTGAAACGTCGCTCCTCGCGCAGCGTCGTCGGGTCTATTACGCGGATGTCCGACGTGCCGTCCGACATATAGAGTCGCTCGCCGTCGGAGGTGAGTCCCCAACCCTCACCACGATACGAATGTGTGCCGACTTTGTGCATCGTCTTGCGGTCGTAGATGTGCATACGGCCATTTTGCCACGTCAGCTGGTAGAGTCGTTCGCCGAGTAATGTGATGCCCTCACCAAACTCCGTGCGCGGCAATTTGGCAAGCTCCTCCGCTTTGGTGCCGTCGAGCGCGTAGCGCGAGATGAATGATGTACCGTAGCCGCCTGTGCCCTCCCACATAATGCCGTCGACAAACTGCAAGCCCTGTGTGTAGCTTGTCGTCGAGTGCGGATAGGTGGCCACAACCTCGTATGTGTAGCGTTGCGGCGAGACGATGCTGCGCGTCGTACTGCGCTGTGCGGTACGCCCCGTGCAACCTGCCACCAGCAACGAGCAGATAAGTATCGGAATCAATCTCTTCATATTAGTGCAAAGGTACGAATAATTTGCAAAAGTGGTGCTCTACGGCGACGAATGTGCCATATAATATGGCGAATTTGTTACTTTTGTGCCACAATCGCTACACTTTTTTCGATTTTGCCCGTTTTTGTGATTTTTAAGGCGGTCGAATGGTTGAAAATTCCGAAAAATTTATTATCTTTGCGCGCTCATTCAGCGCGTCAACCAAGCGGAGGGTGGGCAGTGTGAACGGAAAAATAAATAATACAACATAGGATTATGAATATCACAAGAGTACAGAAAGAGCAGGGCGTATCGCTCCTCAAAGTCGTAGTCGATGAGAAGGATTACGGCGAATCGGTCGAGAAGATGCTTCACGACTACAAGCGTAAGGCAAACATTCCGGGTTTTCGTCCGGGTATGGTGCCAATGGGTATCATCCGTAAGATGTACGGCAAGGGCGTTGTAGCCGAGCAGTCGTACCGCATTGCATCGAACTCGGTGTTCGAGTATTTGCAGAAGGAGAATATCGACTACGTAGGCGATGTTATTCCGGCAGAGGAGCAGGGTGCATTCGATTTCGATAACGATACGACTTTCGAGTTCGTATTCGAGATCGGCGAGGCACCAAAGTATGATGTCGAGCTCTCGGCGAAGGATAAGCTCACTTACCACAAGATTAAGATCGATAAGAAGATGCACGCATCGTTCCTCGACAACTACCTCCGTCGCTACGGCCGTTTGGTAGAGGTTGACAAGGTGAAGAAGGATGAGGCGCTTACGGTAACGCTCGACAACGGCGAGTTGCGAGTTGAGGATGCGTATGTAGGCCTTATCTCGATGAACGACGAGGAGCGCAAGCCGTGGATCGGCAAGAAGGTTGGCTACAAGACGACCATCGACTTGAACGAGATGTACAAGTCTCCTGCACAGCGCGCAGCTATGTTGCACGTTAAGGAGGAGGAGTTGGAGGGTATCAACCCACAGTTCGAGTTGGAGATTACCAAGATTCGCCAGTTCGCAAATCCTGAGCTCAACGAGGAGTTCTTCAAGACCGCATTCCCGGAGGGTAACGTAAAGACCGCCGAGGAGTTGGATGCATATATCGATGCACAGATCGAGGGCGAGACCAAGCGTGAGAGCGACTACCTCTTCGCAGGCACCGTTCGCAAGTTTATGCTCGAGAAGGCAGCTTTGCAGATGCCGGTTGAGTTCTTGAAGCGTTGGTTGTATACCATCAACGAGGGTAAGTTCTCGATGGAGGAGATCGAGAAGGACTTCGATGCATTTGTGAAGATGTTCTCGTGGAACTACATCCAGAAGCAGATCATCACCGCCGAGAAGCTGACCGTTACTCCGGCAGAGGCAGAGCAGGAGGCAAAGGATTTTGCAGCAATGCAGTTCGCACAGTACGGTATGCCTAATGCTCCGGAGGAGATGCTTGCAAACTTTGTGAAGAACATCCTGGAGAACAAGGAGCAGAACCAGAAGATTTACGAGAAGCTCTACGAGCAGAAGGTTGTCGAGTTCGTTCGTTCGAAAGTGAAGGTTGCGGAGAAGGCCGTATCGGCTGCCGACTTCGCAGAACTTGCACAAGAGTTGTAATATTTGTCATATTAAGTATTGAATCAGACTCTGCAAGTCGGTCTCGCACCAAACTTGCAGAGTCTTTTTCTCCAAACACCAATAAGAGATTATGTCCGAATTTAAGAAATTTGCTACCAAGCACTGCGGTATTGCGTCGACCGTGCTGCACGACTATTGCTCGATGCACGACTCGTATGTCAATCCGATGATTCTCGAAGAGCGTCGTCTTAACGTAACGCAGCTCGACGTATTCAGCCGTCTGATGATGGATCGCATCCTCTTTTTGGGTGCGCCGATTAACGACGATGTGGCTAATATTATCCAGGCGCAGTTGCTCTTCCTCGAGTCGACCGATCCGAATAAGGATATCCAGCTCTATATCAACTCGCCGGGCGGTAGCGTTTCGGCTGGTTTGGGTATCTACGACACGATGCAGCTCATCGGTTGCGACGTTGCAACCATCTGTACGGGTATGGCAGCCTCGATGGGTGCCGTGCTGCTTACGGCGGGCGCTGCGGGCAAGCGTTCGGCATTACCACACTCGCGTGTGATGATTCACCAGCCGCTGGGTGGTGTGCAGGGCCAGGCATCGGATATCGAGATTACGGCTCGCGAGATTGCACGCGTGAAGCGCGAGCTGTACGAGATTCTCTCGTTGCACTCGGGCAAGGCGATTAAGACCATCGAGAAGGACGCCGACCGCGACTATTGGCTCTCGGCCGAGGAGGCGTGTCGCTACGGCTTGATTGATATGGTACTCGCAAAACATTAGTCTTTAAATAGGCATCAAACGAAGGGAAATTTATGGCTCAACGTACAAATCATAAAGGCGGCGGCAGAGAGGATTGTTGTTCGTTCTGTGGTCGTCGTCGCAACGATGTGGAGATACTCTTTCAGGGTATCGACAGCGGTGTGAGTATCTGTGGCAGCTGTATCGAGCTCGGCTATAAGTCGTTGGTCGATAACGATATGCTTTCGTCGGGCGCGGCTCGTAAGCAGCCCTCTCGAGATGGCTTCGATATGCAGTTGGACGAGGTACTCAAGCCGGTACAGATCAAGGAGTTCCTCGATCGTTATGTAGTGGGACAGGATAGCGCAAAGCGATATATCTCGGTTGCGGTCTATAACCACTACAAGCGTCTTATCGGCTCGAAAAACGCCTCGGCGGACGAGGTTGAGCTCGATAAGTCGAACATCATCCTGGTCGGCCCTACGGGTACGGGTAAGACGCTCATCGCGCGTACGATTGCCCGCCTGCTCGGCGTGCCGTTCACGATTGTCGATGCTACGGTGCTCACCGAGGCGGGTTATGTCGGCGAGGATGTCGAGGGTATTCTCTCGCGTCTGTATCAGGCGTCGAACTACAATCTGGAAGCCACGCAGCGAGGCATCGTCTTTATCGACGAGATTGATAAGATTGCCCGCAAGGGCGACAACCCGAGCATCACACGCGACGTGTCGGGCGAGGGTGTGCAGCAGGCTCTGTTGAAGATTCTGGAGGGTACGGTTGTAAACGTAGCGCCGGAGGGCGGACGTAAGCATCCGGACCAAAAGTTCGAGCATATCGACACGCGCAACATCCTCTTCATCTGCGGTGGTGCGTTCGACGGTATCGAGAAGCGTATCGCACAGCGACTCAATACCCGCGCAATGGGCTATGGTAGGGTGAATACGGAGAGCATCGACCGTGAAAACCTGATGCAGTATGTTATGCCGCAGGATATCAAGAGCTATGGCCTGATTCCGGAGCTCGTTGGCCGTCTGCCGGTACTCACCTATATGGAGCCACTTTCGCGCGAGGTATTGCGTAATATTCTAACCGAGCCGAAGAATGCTATCATTCGCCAGTATTGCCGTCTCTTCGAGATGGATGGTGTGGAACTTGTCTTCGAGGATGAGGTGCTCGACTATATCGTCGATAAGGCGCTCGAATTCAAGCTCGGAGCTCGTGGTCTGCGCTCGATTTGCGAGGCCATTATGACCGACACGATGTTCGAGATTCCGTCGCAGAGCGTCGATCGCTTTGTGGTTACCAAGGCCTACGCAGCCGAGAAGTTGGAGCGCACGTCGCTCAGCAGCTTGAAGGAGGCGGTCTAAAAAAAAAGAGAAAAAAGAGCAGATAAAGATTGGCGATTGCAAAATAAATCTTTATATTTGTAAATGGTTTCTCGAAACCTACAACGTGAAACGATAAAGTAAAAACATAAAACATAGAGATAGCGTATGACTACTGATGCTAAACTTGCAAAGGCCGCCGATAATATTCGCGTGTTGGCCGCTTCGATGGTAGAGAAGGCAAAGTCGGGCCACCCCGGCGGTGCTATGGGTGGAGCCGATTTCGTAAATGTGCTCTTCGCCGAATTCTTGCGTTACGATCCGGATAATATGCTCTATCCGTATCGTGATCGTTTCTTCCTTGATCCGGGACATATGTCGCCGATGCTCTACTCGGTGCTTGCTTTGGCAGGCCACTACTCGATGGACGATTTGGCACAGTTCCGCCAGTGGGGTAGCGTAACGCCGGGCCATCCGGAGGTTGACGTGTTGCGCGGCGTTGAGAATACGTCGGGCCCACTCGGTCAGGGTCACGCTATGGGTTTGGGTGCTGCTATCGCCGAGCGCTTTATGGTGGCTCGTTTTGGCGAGTGGATGGCACATAAGACCTATATCTATATATCGGACGGTGCTGTTCAGGAGGAGGTGTCGCAGGGTGTTGGCCGTATCGCCGGCAACCTCGGTCTCTCGAACCTGATTATGTACTACGACTCGAACAACGTCCAGCTCTCGACAATGGTCGACGAGGTCGACACCGAGGATGTTGCGATGAAGTATCGCGCTTGGGGTTGGAACGTAATCGAGGTCGACGGCCAGAGCATTCCGCAGATTCGCGAGGCGTTGCGTAAGGCAAACGAGCCGACCGATGCTCCTACGCTCATCATCGGCAAGACTGTGATGGGTAAGGGCGCTGTTGCGGGCGACGGCTCGAGCTTCGAGAATAAGGTTTCGACTCACGGTCAGCCACTTTCGGCTGCGGGTGCGGATTATGCTGCTACCGTTCGCGGTTTGGGTGGCGATCCGGAGAATCCGTTCGTTGTTTTCGAGGATAGCAAGGAGGTTTACGAGGCGCGCGCAAACGCACTTCGTGCCGAGATGGTTGAGCTTAAGCACGTAGAGCAGGAGTGGCGTTCGGCAAACCCTGCACTCGCTCGCAAGCTCGATATGTTCCTTTCGGGTAAGCTCCCGCAGATCGACTATCGTTCGATCGAGATGAAGCCGGATCAGGCAACGCGTGCTGCTTCGGCCGCTGTGCTTGGTGTCTATGCCGAGAAGGTTGAGAATATGGTTGTCGCTTCGGCCGACCTCTCGAACTCGGATAAGACCGACGGCTTCCTGAAGAAGACCAAGGCCTTCACGAAGGGCGATTTCAGCGGTAATTTCTTCCAGGCGGGTGTCTCGGAGTTCACGATGGCTTGCGTTATGAACGGTATGGCACTGCACGGCGGTATTATTCCGGCTTGCGGTACGTTCTTCGTATTCTCGGACTATATGAAGCCGGTTGTACGTCTTTCGGCTCTGATGCGTCTGCACGTTATCTTCATCTGGACGCACGACTCGTTCCGCGTGGGCGAGGATGGCCCTACGCACCAGCCGGTTGAGCAGGAGGCACAGATTCGTCTGATGGAGCACCTGCGTAACCACCACGGCGAGCGTTCGGTGGTTGTTCTCCGTCCGGGCGATGCCGAGGATACCATTGCAGCGTGGAAGATTGCTCTCGAGGAGCAGCGTCCGGTGGCGCTCATCCTCTCGCGTCAGAATATCAAGAACCTTCCGTCGTTGTCGGCTTCGCGTCGCGACGAGGCGATGCAGTCGCAGAAGGGTGCATATATCGTTATGGACTCGGCAAAGCCGAAGGTCGTTATGGTTGCTTCGGGTTCGGAGGTTGCGACTCTCATCGAGGGTGCCGAGCTTCTGAAGAAGGATGGCATCAGCGTTCGCGTCGTGAACGTACCGAGCGAGGGTTTGTTCCGCGATCAGCCAAAGTCGTATCAGGAGGCGTTGCTCCCTGCCGACGTATTGCGCTACGGTATGACTTCGGGTCTGCCTGTAACGTTGCTCGGCTTGGTTGGCTCGCTTGATAATATTCACGGTTTCAATCACTTTGGCTACTCGGCTCCGTATAAGGTGCTTGACAAGGAGTTCGGTTACAACGGCGAGACCGTCTATAACGAGGTAATGAAGCTTTTGGGCAAGTAATCCTTGCCGGAAAGATACGAATAAAGGGTGTCCCACGCGGGGCACCCTTTATGGTTGTTATGGTTGCGATGTGAATCTCCTGCGCAATGGCCTTCGTCAAACTGCGTTACAGCGCGCGGTGGCACTCAAACCACGGATTGTGCAAATCCTCCTTGTTGTAGCGCAACGGCTCATAGCCCGGCAACGAGCGTGTGCAGCCGCCCGCCTCGGCGAGAATCAGCTCGGCTGCTGCCGTATCCCACTCGTAGGTGTGCGTCGTACGCGGATAGTAGTCGATAATGCCCTCCGCAAGCATACAGAACTTGTAGGAGCTGCCCTGCTCGACAATCTCGACATCGTTGTGTTCGGCGCGTGCGGCGTCGATGTATTGGCGAGTCTCGTCGGTCTGGTGCGAACGCGATACGGCTATGCGGTAAGTGCTGTGTGCGTGCTCGGCAAGCGGCAGTCGTCGGCGTGCGGAGCAGATTTCGTCGTACGAGTAGCACGCCTCGGCCGAAGGAGCGATGTCGGTCAGCAGGTATGCACCCATATTCTGGCTTGCGACGTAGGCCTTTTGCAGACAAGGAACGTAGATGACCGAGCATACACATACGTTGTCGGCCATCAGGGCTATGTTTACCGTAAATTCGTTAGTGCCCTTGATGAATTCGACCGTTCCGTCCAGCGGATCGACCAGCCAAAAGAGTTCCCAGTTGCGACGCTCGTCGTAGAGCATCTCGCGGCCCTCCTCCGAGAGAATTGGGATGCGCGTCTCGCCCAACATCTCTTTTATCTTGTTGTGAGCCAGGCGGTCGGCTATCGTAATAGGGGTTTTATCGCTCTTTACGGCGATATCGTAATCGTCGCTGTTCTTGTATACCTTCATAATCTCCTGTCCGGCACGCACAGCCGCGTTGAACGCCTTCGGGAGTAGATATGCACGAATGTCTTCTGTTAGCATTGCTATTCTGTTTTGTGTTTTACCAAAGATAGTAAAAGTTTTCCGTATTTCATAATCTTTAACGATAAAATATTCAAAAAAGTATACGTTGGTCGCTCCTCCAACATAAAATGGTCGTTTTCGGATATAGGCACCGTGAGTATCTCCTCGATGTGTCGGATTCGGCGCATCGCTGCCCGACTTTTGTAGCCCTTGAAACCCTCGCTGTGGTCGATGATGTGGCGCGGGACGACGAGTGCCTCCTCCTCGACGGAGGTAAAGGGTTCGAAGTGCAGCGTGGAGGCCGATCGCGCAATTTCGATTGCTATGCGTCCTGCGGCTGATGGGTGCAGGTGCGAGTTGCCGAGTATGGCGACAAGCGCATCGAACGACGCTGCGCGGGTAGCCGAGTCGAGCAACAGAGCGCGGTCGGCAGTCGGCACATCAACCACCACAAGCCGCCTGAAAGAGCGACTCCGCGAGCGATATAGCGCGCGTGGTGCAGGCGCGTCGGCTTGCGCGGGCGGGGGATTGACGGCAACGAGCAGATATGTTGTGCGAAGTTCGATGAGCAGATCTGCGTCGCTCTCCGCATCGAACGCTGCAACGACCTCGACGGCAGGGTAGCGTGCATCGAGCAGCGCCTCGACCAGACGGGCGGACGAGGGGTGCGGGCAGAGTATCGAAACCCCGATGCAGCCGATGGCGTCGCTCTCGGTCGTAGTCGACAGGGCCAACATCCGACTGCGCTCGGAGTGCCACCTTCGCAACGATAGCCGCAACCCGACCGCCAGAAGAGCGATGGCGATGGCCAGAGCCGAGAGTAGAACGATTGCCATCATCCGATATGGCGTTTATAGGTGTGAAGCATCTGTTCAAAGAGTCGGCGTTCGCTCTTGCCGAGAATCGGTGCAACCGATAGGGCCGAGTAGCCCGAACGCACGAGTTGTCGGCACGCGGCCTCGCGAAGCTCGCTGCGTTGCTGCTGCAACCAATGGCGTATGCCGGGCAGGGCCACATTGCACTGCAGATCCGCCAGCGCGCATAACGCATCGTACTGCAGTCCCTGCACGCCCTCGATTACGACGTGTTGCAGGTCGATCTCGCTCTCGATTATCGCAAACCGATGCACGATATTTATGCCGAGCAGACATAGGTTGTAGTCCGTCGATCGCAATAGCGGAGTCCACGCAACGGAGTCCACACAGCGGCACACCTTCGGCAGCAGCTCCGCCACCTCGAAGTGCGACAGCCGTCTGCCGAACGAGGCGAGTTGCTGAATGGCAGTGTGTTCGTCGATGGCGAAACAGCATAGCAAGGCGTAGAAGCACACGTCGCTATCCTCGTCGTGCAACATCGGCTCGATGCGACGCATTACGGCCATATCGAGCGGAAGGCGTGCAAGCAACGCAAGCAGATATGCCCGCCGACTCCCCTGCGAGTGCTCGCAGAGACGCAATATGTGGTTGTCGAGCGAGTGGTATCGCACGATTTCGCGCAAACGCTCTTGCGTCTCTCCTGCCAATAGTTCGCCGGCAAAGGCGACCGCCTCGGCAAAGGCCGTTGCAGAGAGTCCCGATCGCACGTCGGCAAGCGCATCGCTGCTCGGTGAGGCGAGATATCGGCCTATGCGGTGCAGACAGCGCTCCGTATGGCGCAATCGGCGACGCACGAGATACCGGCCCACAGCGAGAACGGCTCCGCCGGCAAGCAGCACGATGAGCGTTAGCACTACCATACGCCGCAGAGTTTGTGCCTGAGCCGTGCGATGGTGGTCGGGAGCGAGATGTACTGATTTACGCCACACTCCAGGAGCGAGAGTATCGTGCCCTCGCTCAAATCGTTCGATACGACGACGATCTCCGTGCGGCCCTGTTGCGCATTGCGAATCCGCTCGACGGCATTGCAACCGTTCATAAACATCCGCACATCGTCCGTTACCACTCGGTCGAAGAGCTCCTCGGAGCATCTGTCGAAAAGCTCCTCGCGCGAGGCGGCTGTCGCAATCGATACCGTGTCGTGGCGCAGCAACCCGCCGAGCAACGCTCGACATCGCGACGAGGAGGAGTATATCATAAGTTTTGTCATACGCTTTTGCACACTATTTGCCGTGTGCAACTCTTCCAAAAATATGCCAAACCGAAAATTCCGAAAAAAAAGAGTCCGGAGTGATTGCAGTTCCAAAAAAAAGTTGTACATTTGCGGGCTGAATTGTGTAAACATTCGGCAGAACAAATTAAATTTATAGTATAAATGTTTGTAATTGTAGAGATTGCAGGTCAGCAGTTCAAGGCTGAAAAGGGTCGAAAGCTCTATGTTCACCGTCTTGCAGGCGAAGTAGATTCGTCGGTGAGCTTCGACAAGGTCCTGCTCGTAGAGAACGGCGGTCAGGTTAAGGTAGGTGCACCTGTTGTAAAAGGCGCCTCGGTAAAGTGTAAGATTCTTAAGCACTTGAAGGATGATAAGGTCCTCGTGTTCAAGAAGAAGCGCAGAACTGGTTATCAGAAATGCAACGGTCACCGTCAGTATCTGTCGCAGATTTTAATTGAAGACATTGTTGCATAACCTTAAAAAACGTTAAAGAAGTATGGCACACAAAAAAGGTGTAGGTAGTTCGAAGAACGGCCGTGAGTCAGAAAGCAAACGACTCGGCGTTAAACTTTTCGGTGGTCAGGTAGCGAAGGCAGGCAACATTATCGTTCGTCAGCGCGGCACTGTTCACAATCCAGGTGAGAACGTTGGTATGGGTAAGGACCACACGCTCTTCGCATTGGTTAATGGTACCGTATGCTTCACCAAGAAGGCATCGGGTAAGTCTTATGTAAGCGTTACTCCGCTCAACTAATCTGTTGGCGAGGGGATAACCTTTCACTTTTGAACCGCTCGGCATTCAGCCGGGCGGTTTTTTGTTGCCTTCTGCTCTGCCCCTGCGGTCTGCTTTTGGGGTTTTCTTGTATTCGTCCTACGCTTGCTCCTGCTCTTTGCGCTTTACCGCTATCCACAAGAACTATACGCGCCCTTACATATATTTATATACGCGTTTATACACGCGTGCCGTATCAGACCTTACTCGATCTTATTTGACCTTAAAACTCCCTGCGCAGACGACGCAAACGAGCGAGCACCGGCCCGTTCACTCACACGCGAGTACAAAAAAAGACGACCACCCGATGGGGCGGTCGTCTTTTGGTTTGAACCTCTTCGTAGGTCTGCTACCACTACAAATCAAAGAATGAGTCGGCAGTCGATTTTGGTGCGTTAGGCACGTTTACGAAGAACGTGAAACCTGTGAGCTGCTCAATCTCTGCCACGCTTTTGAGCTGTGGCGTTACCACGCTGTTCTCGCCGTGCTTAACCCAATAGCCCGCGCAAATCAAATCGCTTGCCGAGCAATCCTGTACGCGCTTGCCCGTGTTGCCCGCCTTTGTACGGAGCATCACCTTAAAGTAGTGCGTCGGAACAGGACAGCTCTTGCCGTCGTCATTCGTACACTTGGTGTTGTAGTTGTCGAAGTGGCAACCCGTCACGACATAGAGTGTATCGCTACACATCCACGCACCGCGCTCTTTGTTCTCCAACGTATTCCACTTGCCACCGTTGAGCGATTGAAGCTGCGGTGTCATATTGGTATAGTAGTTGGTCTGCTGGCGTGCCATACGCGTTACCTTACGCTGTGCCTTTGCAATCTGATGACCGCGACTATAATCATTATAGGTATCGGTCACCTGCTCCTTGTTTGTGAACGAAGGATCTTGGTAGAAGGTCTCGCTCGTGTTGCTACCCTCCGTATAGTACGAGTGCATCGGATAAGCTATCCAACGCGCCAGGTAGTTGCTCTTGTCGTAGCACATCGAGTAGTTGCGACGCGTCTTGCCGTCCGGATCGTCCGAAAAGAGTTTCACGCACTTTGCGTAATCTTCCGTATAGGCGCTGTTGCCGCTTGCGGCAGGCAACTCTGCCCACGAACGATCGTAAACTGCTACGCCCGTGCTACCTGAGCCATTGCCAGAGTCGTTACCCGAGCCGCTACCCGAGTCCGAGCCACTGCCCGAACCCGAGTTGCCACCCGAATTATTGCCTCCTCCGGCGCCCTCATCGCCGGATGTTCCTCATTGTGCGCTGTAAACTACCTTCGAAATCTGGACGCTACCGTTCTTGTTTGCGACACAATCATATACCAGTCGGTAGTAGCGGTTTGCACCAGGGTTACTAATATTATATGCTACATCACCCTTTGCAATAGTTACATTTACAGTCTCAACAACGTTGCTGAACGTAGCATCGGTTGCTACCTGCAAATATGTCGATTGTACTCCAGCTGTAGTAACTGCATCAACTGTTACTGTTACGCTTGCAACAGCCCAAGGAATACTAAACGTTGTGTCGATATATGCTACCGATGGGTCATTTTTACGACCACACCTGATATATGTCCAACCTCCATTATTGTTGTTGAAGTTTGTTATGCTCCATTTGTAACCATTGCGAGATTGTTCCCAAGTCGAAGTGTAGTCACTTACGTTCTTCGAAACAGATGCAAAATCAAGTGTAATGCTGTTAGCACTGTCGTTGCCACCACCCTGTGCAGCCGAGGTTGTGCCCGAAGCGCTCTTTGCAGCCGAGTCGGTGTAGGTCGAGCCGTTACCGATTGCCTTAACATAGATAGTCTTGGTTGTGCTTGCCGAAAGACCGGTCCAAGTGTAGGTCGTTGCGGTCTGCGTTGCACCATACGTCGAGCCACCGTCTGTGCTTACCTGATAACCCGTTGCATTTGCAACTGCCTCCCACGAGAAAGTGAGCGAGTTCTCGGTCTGTGCCGAGCAAGTAACATTGCTCATCGTGAGCTGTACAGGTGCAGGAGTCTCGCCACCGTCGCCCCATACGATCTGAATCTCGGTGAGGTACATTGCACTGCCGTTCGAACGCAAGCCGATATATGCATAGTCGCCATCGATTGCAAGCTCGGTCGAAGTACCCTTAACGATTGTACCGAGCAGAGTACCCTGTTTGCTGTTATCATACAAATCGGATGCAGCGGTATAAGCCGAGTTGCTACCGTATACATTCAGCGTACGACCATTTGCGGTATCGGTGTGCCAAGAAACGGTGATCTTGCTTACCTTACCTGCCGAAGCGGTGGTAACAATACCCGAATTGTTGTTGTTGCTACGCAACTGTACCGAGCCCTTGTCGCCGGCCGAGTTACCTGCATAAACAGCACCCGAAGTGCCGGTCTTGCCGCTCCAAGCAGCATAGTTGGTACCTGCAGCTACGCCTGTAAACGCGAGGTTGATAACGTCGGTTGCGTTAACGCCTTCGCCACCGCCTGGCTGCTCTGGCTGCTCTGGAGTCTCGCCACCTTCGCCGATTGGCGTACCATTGAGTTGGTAGATTGACGGCATTACACCCGTAGCGGTATCGTAGCAACCAAAGTTATTATAACTTGTGTCATACTGCACCCATCTGCTTGTTGTGCTGAAAAGAATCTTGAACGTGCCATCTCCGTTATAAGTAAGCGTCCAATATCCCGTAGGCGCGCTGGTTGAACGGTTATAGTTCTTGTAAGTGCCCTGGTTGTAATAGTAGTACGACTCACCATCCTGCATATGATAACCGCTGCCCGTGCTGGTGAATACGAATTCAAGAGCCTTGGTTGCTGCCGTACGCAAAATCTTGTCGTTCTCTACGGTTACAGCAGTTGATGACGCATAACCATAACCACTGGTGAGTGGGGTAAATGCCTTTTGGTCGTTGTACACAATCAGGAACTGGCTGCCGCTGACAATCTTGTCTACCTTTACATAGTACTCCACTACCGAACTAACCTGCGAAACCTTGATAGTGCACTCTGCACCATCGGCTGCCAACTTAATCCAACCCTCACGAGCGTCGCCGGTGTTAGCCGAAACGGTGTAGGTCAGCGTGTTGCCCGAAAGCGAAGCTGCGGTAACTACCGTGCCGTCCTTCGTTACGGTTACGTCGCTGGTGATATTCTTCTTCGTTATCTCTGCGGTTGCGTTCTGAACACCCTCTGCCGGAACGTCTGCGATATCCGATGCGCTAATCTTCGGAGTAGCAGGTGCATTGCCCGAAGGGAGATAGTAAACATCAACCAATGCACTAACCGTTGAAGTTGCTGCGTAGAACGAGAAGCAAGGCGTACTAGCGTTGTAACGCATGTTGTTACGAGTGTTCGAGCCCTGTGCTACGATGCTTGTTGTGCCGTTGGAAATAGTGATAGCGAAGCTCGAGTTACCCGAAAGAGTCTGCTCGGTCCTCAAGTAGTTGCTGCTGCTCGATGCTGCGTAAATATAACCTGCGGTCTTGGTTGCCTTGAAAGCAAAGGTGCCAGCCTGCGTACCCTCTTCAACCTCGAAAATCTCAACTGCGTCACCCGGAGCTACAATGCAACCACCATCAATGGTTACAGCTGCCTGACCACGGTTATTGGAGTTCTGCGTCGAAGAGATTGCCTGTGCTGCCTCGGTATTTGCGAGGATTACCTGGTCGCCTACGTTGAGGTCGGCAACATCGGTAAGCAACTGGTACTCTGCCGGCTTCTCTGCCACAACACCTGTCATATCGATTGCGAATACGGCAATTTTGCCCGATTTGAACTCCTTGCTTGCCGAAATCTGCTTTGTGAATACACCCTTGTCGGTCGTAACGGTAACCTTCAACGAGGTGAACGCAACCGGTGCGCAAGCAAACCAGATGTTCTCTGTCGAAGAGGTGTTGATGGTGATGCTCTTTGCGCCACTATTAACACTTGTTGTACCACTCTCTACATACAAGTAGTGACGGCCTGCGATATCGCTATCGGTGGTGATTGCAACCGACGAAATCTTTGCACCATTGAGCGCAAGATTCTTGAGCGTCATCTTACCGTAAGCGGTAGCGTGGTGGAACGAGAGCGAATACGATGCATCGAGCGTCTCCGAAGTGTTCGATACGGCATAGAGAATTTGTGCCGCAGGGTCACACGACGTAGCGGTTGGCGTCTGTGTCGCAGGAATCTCTACAGTCCAATTCTTGTAACTTGCACTTACCGATACGAAAGCACTTTCCGGCGAGAGAGCGTGGATAGTGTACGAGCCACTACCATCGTCCGTAAGGGTCAACTCTGCGGTTGCCGACTGGTCGTCGACGAAAGTCGGCTCAACATTGCTTGCGTTGGCAAGGTTCAAAGCATACTTCATCACCTCGTCACCATCCCAAGAGGTAGGGTACGAAGTGCCGTTTGGCGTGTCGAACGACGAACGGACTGCGTCGAGTACCATTGAGACATTAACCTTAACGGTTGGGCCGGCGATGTTCTCGTCCTCATACTGCGAACAAGCCGCAAATGCCATCGTTGCTGCAACGACGAGCATCATCATTCTGAAAAATCGTTTCATAGTGTTCCTCCCCCGTTTTACTGGTTGTCGTTTGTGAGAGTTCCCCAATCTTCGGTTTCTGCGTTGTCGATGTCGCCGAATACCAAGCTCGAAGCAAAACCCGACTCGATGCGGATGTTGCACAAGCGTACTTCCGGTGCCTCATACGAGGCGAAAAGCTTTTTGATCATAGTGTTTTGAAAAATTTATTGTGTTTATTTTTGTTGTTTGTTTCCTCTGTCTGTTTGTGGCAAGCGAGGCGTTTTTACCTTCGCGACTGCCGCCGTTTTTTACACTCCTTTCTCGCGTAACGTGTGTATGACGTACGCACACGAGGGGAAAATGCGCACAAAGGTAGGCATTTTATTTATAAAATGGAACGAAATAGTCGGTAAAAATCAGATTATTTGCATTTCGTGAGATTTTTTGATACAGGGGGCTGTTTTGATGGGGTTAAAAGCGCAATATTCAGAATTCTTTTCTTATCTTTGCAAGATAAAACGCGCAGATGCGAAAAAGCGCGGCAATGGTTGATAGAAAATACAAACGAAATAAAAATAATCGACTTATGCAGATTGCTGACAAGTACTCTCCACAGGAGATTGAACAGAAGTGGTACGACTATTGGTGCGACCACAACCTCTTCCACTCAGAACCGGATGAACGTGAGCCATATACGATTGTTATTCCGCCACCAAACGTGACGGGTATGCTCCATATGGGCCATATGCTCAACAACACGTTGCAGGACGTGCTCGTGCGCCGCGCCCGTATGTCAGGCAAGAATGCCTGCTGGGTTCCTGGTACCGACCACGCTTCGATTGCTACGGAGGCGAAGGTTGTTGCCAAACTCAAGGCCGAGGGCATCGACAAGGCGTCGCTCACCCGCGACGAGTTCCTTGCTCACGCTTGGGAGTGGAAGGAGAAGCACGGTGGTATCATCCTCAAACAGCTGCGTAAGCTCGGTGCATCGTGCGACTGGGCGCGTACCTGCTTTACGATGGACGAGCCGCGCACGGAGGGTGTCATTAAGGTCTTCTGCGACCTCTATCGCAAGGGCAAGATATATCGCGGTGTGCGTATGGTACACTGGGATCCATCGGCAAAGACCGCTCTCTCGGACGAGGAGGTAATATATAAGGAGTCGCAGGGTAAGCTCTACTACCTGCGTTATAAGTTGGAGGGTACGGATCGCAACATCATCGTTGCGACGACTCGTCCGGAGACCATTCTGGGCGATACGGCTGTCTGCCTGAATCCGAACGATCCGCGCTATGCCGATATTCCGGAGGGCGCACGCGTAATCGTGCCACTCGTAGGTCGTTCGATTCCGATTATCCGCGACGAATATGTTGATATCGAGTTCGGTACGGGTGCGTTGAAGGTTACTCCGGCGCACGACGTGAACGACTATATGCTCGGCGAGAAGTATGGCCTGGAGACCATCGATATCTTTAACGACGATGGTACGATCAACGATAAGGTCGGTATGTACGTCGGTGTCGAGCGTTTCGAGTGTCGCAAGCAGATTGAGAAGGATTTGATTGAGGCCGACCTGATGGAGAAGACCGAGCCGTATACCAACAATGTCGGCTACTCGGAGCGTACGGGTGTCGCTATCGAGCCGAAGTTGTCGATGCAGTGGTTTATGTCGATGTCCGACATCGCAAAGCCGGCAACCAAAGCCGTTATGGAGGATGTTATCCGCTTCGTTCCCGAGAAGTATAAGAATACCTACCGTCACTGGATGGAGAATATCAAGGATTGGTGTATCTCGCGCCAGTTGTGGTGGGGCCAGCGTATTCCGGCATACTATCTGCCAAAGGGTGGCTACGTCGTAGCTGAAACGGCAGAGGAGGCATTGGCTCTCGCACGCGAGAAGTCGGGCGATGCTGCATTGCAGATGAGCGACCTGCGTCAGGACGAGGATGTGCTCGATACCTGGTTCTCGTCGTGGTTGTGGCCGATTTCGGTATTCGACGGCATCCGCAATCCTGACAACGAGGAGATTAAGTACTACTATCCGACCAACGACCTTGTTACGGGTCCGGATATCATCTTCTTCTGGGTGGCGCGTATGATTATGGCCGGTTACGAGTATCGTGGCGAGATGCCGTTCCGTAACGTATACTTTACGGGTATCGTGCGCGATAAGATTGGTCGCAAGATGTCGAAGCAGTTGGGTAACTCGCCTGATCCGCTCGATTTGATTGCGCAGTATGGTGCTGATGGTGTGCGTGTTGCAATGATGTTGTGCTCGAGCGCAGGTAACGACCTGATGTTCGACGATGCGCTCTGCGAGCAGGGCCGTAACTTCGGCAATAAGATTTGGAACGCCTACCGTCTTATCAACGGTTGGTCGGTTGACGAGTCGCTCGCGCAGAGCGATAACAACCGTGCCGGTGTTGCGTGGTTCGAGGCGAAGCTCAATGCTGCACTTGCAGAGATTGAGGAGAATTTCAATGCTTACCGTATCTCGGAGGCGTTGATGGTTGCATATAAGCTCTTCTGGGACGATTTCAGCGGTTGGTATCTCGAGATTGTGAAGCCGGCATACGGTCAGCCGACCGATGTGGCTACCATCGAGGCAACCAAGCGTTTCTTCGAGCAGTTGATGCTTGTTCTCCATCCGTTTATGCCGTTCGTAACCGAGGAGATTTGGCAGGATTTGGCCGAGCGTAAGGCGGGCGAATCGATTATGGTTGCCGACAAGCCGGAGCCAAAAGCTGTGGACGAGCAGTTGCTCGCGCGCTTCGCGTTGTTGCAAGAGGCCGTATCGGCTGTTCGTAACGTTCGCAAGCAGAAGAACTTGCCACAGAAGGAGCAGATCGAGCTGAAGGTTATCGTCGACGAGAACTATCCTTCGGAGTTCGAGTCGGTGTTGTGCAAGATGGGTAACCTGTCGGCTGTTTCGGCAGTTACCGAGAAGAGCGCGACGGATGCCGGCTTTATCGTGAAGACCACGCAGTATTTCGTACCGATGGGCGACAACGTGAATGTTGAGGAGGAGGTTGCCAAGTTGGAGAAGGATTTGGCCTACTACGAGGGCTTCCTTGCGTCGGTTATGAAGAAGCTCTCGAACGAGCGTTTCGTATCGTCGGCTCCTGCGCAGGTGGTTGCCAACGAGCGTGCAAAGCAGTCGGATGCCGAGGCGAAGATTGCCGCTATTCGTGAGCAGCTTGCTGCGCTGAAATAGTCGCAAGGCGCTATAAATCAGAGAGCCGCATCGTGAAGATGTGGCTCTCTTTGTTTTGTTTGCGTGCAGTCGTTGTGCTGTTGCGTGTTACCTTTCGTTCATTATCTCGGCAGCAGGTTTGCCGGCGAGGATAAGCTCCTTCATCTTGTCCATTGCTCGTGCCGTGTGGTCGAAGAAGAGTTTGTATCCGTCGCAGAGATAGTTCTTGCCATATTCGCCCGTCGAGTCCTCGATAAAGCGGTGCTTCGGACACTCGCCGTGACATAGCGAGTAGTGTCGGCAGTAGCGACACTCGCGCGGAAGCGACGAACGCTTCGATACGCCGAACTCAAATTGCCGGTCGCAGTAGGCGAGATCGGCCAGACGGTCGTGGTTGATGTTGCCGATTTTGTACTCCGGATATACGAAGTGGTCGCACGCATACACATCGCCGTTGTGCTCGACCGTAAGACCGCTGCCGCAAGTCTCGCATAGCGAGCATACCGATGGCTGCACGCCGACCTTCAGGGCGAGCGTAGCGTCGAAGAGCTGAACGTAGCGTTTGCCCACGTCGCGCACCACCCACTCGTCGAATACGTCGCACATAAACTCTCCGAATCCGCGAGCCGAAACCGACCACGGAGCAATCTCCGCACGAGCCGCCTCGGGTGACTGTATGCGGCCGTCGCTGAGCAGCTCGGCAACGGGCAAAAACT
>JAZRBZ010000005.1:0-57964 GCA_045635325.1 Alistipes sp. | reverse complement strand
TCACGAATCTCCTGCGATGCGGTGCTGACAGTCGCTACAATCTCATTGTAGAGTTCCTTGTCAATTGCGATGTATTCCATTACCATAGTCTTTTTTATTTTAAGAATAGGAGCGTTTTTCGGAGAAGTTTGAAGAAAGTGAAAAATTTTCGAAAAAATTTCTATTAGTTAATTTGTGATGTGTTTTCGTCTATCAAAATAACACCATGACTCATTAAGATTCTGAAAATTCTTCATTCCATTTTTTTTGATTAACTTTGTGCCACTTTAGAGAGAGGTATATGCTTAAGTTGTTGATAGAAATGGAGAATTCGTTGATTCTGAATAAGATTCAGAGTCCCATATCTATTACTAATGATGTGCAATTAGTAGCAAAAGAGGCTCACATTTCCGTTATTAATGGACTTATTCGGTTATACCTAAAACAGCATACCGATCAATCAGATGCGATACTATCATCTTGCTTTGAGAAGGCAGATTGTGTGGCTGATATTCCGCAAAATATAAATGTTGGGAATGTTTCTGCTTTATGTGAGCAATTACATATTCTGTATCTTAATTCCAAATTCGCTTATTCCAACGGAAAGATATCACGAGGTAAATCAAAGCAGAATTTAATAGAAACAGGTTCTGTATATACCCGTGAAGACATCTCATACAACATCGTAGAAGCGACATTGGGAAATGTAGGATATATCTTGCCCGAGGCCAAGATATTAGATTTTGCATGTGGTACAGGTCGATTCTATGATGCTATTATTAAGTATTTGTCGTGTAAAGGAATCGATGCTCAAAGTGCAGTAACCAATAATGTGTACGCCATTGATATTGACCCTGTGGCTATCAATATCACAAGATTAAAGGCTTTTGAGCATTACGGAGAGGTTAATTCTGAGATAGCGGATATCATCAAGAATAATATCATATTGCGAAATGCTCTCGTTAAAGAAGGTTTATATTCGGTAGTTGATAATGCTATTCGATATAGCGACCTGGATGGATTTGTTAGACAGGGCTTTGATGCGATAGTATCCAACCCCCCATATCTTGTACTTAAACCATCGAAGGATAAGTTTAGTGAGGAGTCTGCGATTTTGACAAAGAATTTGGTCAATTATTTCCGAACATCTGGCAATTATGAATACTCAGTAGAGGGTATGTTGAATTACTATCAAATCTCCATTGAGGCAATGCTCCAAATGTTAAAAATAGGAGGTGAATTGGGAGTAATTTGTCCTTCGACTCTATTCGCAGATGTTTCAGCCACAAAACTTAGAAAGCATCTACTCCTTAACAATAGCGTAAGGTATATTCGATACTATACAGAAAAGGATCCTCTCTTTGTCAATGTGACACAAGCGACTTGTATATTTCATTTAACAAAGGGTGGTAGAACAGATTGTATAGAAGTTTATAGCGAAGGGGCAAAGTTTGAGGTTACATTAAATAGCATCCAGCAGATGTTTGGAACACAATTAGAGGTGCCAAGCATATCAGGTAAAGGCTGGTCTATTCTTCACAAATTATCCAAATTTGCTAAGCTAAGTTCATTTAAGAATGTTAGGAATAAGCGAGGCGAGTTGGATTTGACCTTGTACAAGGAATATATAACCAATATAAAGACAAAATATCGTCTGGTGAGAGGTAACATGCTTTCTGTTAATGGCATAAAAGATATCAATGGAGAGTATGTTAGCGAGGATTTTATTGCATCCAAGTCTGCAGACTATATTAATTTTGATTTTGGACGACAGCGACTTGTATGTCAACAAATATCCAATGCTGCGAGCAAGCGTCGTTTGAAATTTGTATACTGTGAGCCTAATGATATTCTTGGCAACTCATGTAATTATATATCAAGCGACACAACTACATTAGCAAAACTAAATATTCTACTCAATAGCAGTTTGTTAGATTGGAGGTTCAGGGTGACTAGTTCTAACAACCATATTAATAATTACGAGTTAAATGAGCTTCCAATTGTTGATCTCTCAAAGGTTGATGAGAACTTCAAGTGGAATAGTATTGATGAATTAGATAACTATGTAGGCAAATTATACGGCCTAACAGAAGATGAAATAAAGTATTTGGCATAATATGACTAAACTATATAACCACGTTGCTTTTAAAATGGGAACACACGAAGCAGAAATAGCTGTGTGTATTCCAGAGGGCGGAAATTGGCAGGATATTCCGCTGTCGATCTCGGATACTAGATTGACGAATATCCGAGCCACAGGAGGGCGTACTACATATTACGGACGATTGCGTTGGGATAAACCAAGTTACACTATTGCAACCTATTTTAATCGTGTAGGAAATGGGTGTAATCTTCATCCATCGCAAAATCGAGTAATGTCCAACAGAGAGGCTGCTCGTCTACAATCATTCCCTGATAGTTTTATTTTTCAGGGTTCAAAAGCTTCTCAGTATAAACAAATAGGCAATGCCGTACCTCCGTTGTTAGCAAGATTCGTATCGTCATTAATCAAGCCACATTTAAGATCATACAATTTTGTGGACTTGTTTGCTGGATGTGGTGGTATGTCTACAGGCTTTTGTATGAACGGCTTTAACTTAATTGCCGTTAATGAAGTAGACAAGAATATTATGTCTACTAATCAATTCAATCATAGCAAAGATACTCCAAATGAGAACTTTATTCTTGGAGATATCACAAAAGATGATGTCAAAGCGAGATTAATAAAAGCGTGTGAAGGACACAGCATCGATGTTATAGTTGGCGGCCCTCCTTGCCAGGGTTTCTCTTATGCTGGATGGAGAGATCCTAATGATGTTCGCAATCAGCTTTTTAGAGAGTTTGTACATATGGTAGATACATTGCGTCCAAATTTCTTTGTTATGGAGAATGTACCAGGCATATTGACTATGCGTAAAGGCGAAGCTTTTAAGGAGATTGTGGAGGCTTTTGAGTCGATTGGATACTTTGTTAATAAGCCAATCAAACTTAATGCAGAGGAATTTGGTGTTCCTCAAAAGCGCAAAAGAGTATTTATCATAGGTTCTAGAGATGGTGTGGTTATAGAACAGCCCAAACCATTATTTAGTAATGATGACGAATCGTTGCCTAATGTGGTAACTGTTCGAGATGCAATAGGGAACCTCCCTGCAATAGAAGATGGCGGAGGCTCAATTGAAATGGATGTTAAATTTGACAATATGAGTCCATTCGACCGCCTGATGCAAGGTCAGATTACCTTTGATGAATTTTATCAACTGCAATACAACAACTAAAAAAGAGCCCACTCGGGCTCTTTTTTAGTTCCATTCTTCATCAATGATTGTTTGAGTCAAACTTGCTATATACTTCTTAATCACTGCATCTGCCTCTTCGAATGATTGTCCATGTATAACAGATATTAGATCACGGAATTCTGGTGATTCAACATCAATATAGAACTTCGTTCTTCTGTTGTCCTTTTTGTCAAACTCTTTCAAAGCTTCAAACGCAATTCTTACGACACGCTCGCTGTTGCTGCGTTTATTGGCACTATCTAATTCTGTTTCATTTATCTTGAGGGTTGATAGATCAAGAGGGTTGAAATTTTCAAACCTATAGTCAAACTTCGAATATTCTGGATGCAAATAATGCAATAAGAATTCTTCTCCTATTTGTTGATAAATAATCGAAAAGAGTTTGAGTACATTCTGGTGACAAGTACCCATTACATTACTTAACTTTTTAGCCATTTCGTCATCAGTGATACAGCCTTTAAGTTTATCCCAAATGTACTGAGAATGCCAACTAATAACAGTTTCTCCTCTCTGCTCAATATCAATCAACGCATCAACATCTGATTTTGTAAACCTGTTATTTTTAGCACTATTGCATGGTTGACACATAGGAGCAAAGTTATGTATACTATGACAGAATCCTAGCGATATAGGGCCAATATGGTCTGCACTCATCTTTCGTGTCTTCCCGCATTGTGGGCATTTATATTCTTGATCTCCTTTGCTAAACTCACCCATTAGACGATTTGCGAGGTTGTAGTCGCCATCAGCCCACTCCTCATATGCTCGTCTATCCTGCGTGTAAGTCTTCATATTATCCTTATGACGACCCTTGTCAGTTTTAGAACGACAGCATAGCCCATCAGAGTGGAAACCATCAAAGCGATCAGGTGGATTACTCATTACGCCTGGAGACAATAAACCAGATTCTGTAGCCACATGTCGTTCATATATGATTTCAATCAGATTTTGAGGGCTATCATATGTCTTAACACTAAATATCTCAGCTATACCACTAATAATATGGGCGTCAGAAGCATTATTCTCGATAATCTCTCTGATTGTATAATCGGCAGGTTGTACAGATTCCTTGAGAATCACATTTAATCGCTTACAGGTCCTATTGTTTGGGTACTCATAGAAGATACTCATTTCACGACCACAACATTGACAAACATGCTTCCCGGTTGGATGTATTCTCCTCGCAACTTCTGCCTTGTTGCGAGCATTAAGTTCTTGCATTTTTTGAGTCCACCAAGCCTCACGAATTTTACCATTTGCAGACTTGCCAGTAACAACCCATCCGAGGTTGCCATCTTTGTTGCGCTCTATCAACAAACCTTTATAGTTTGGATGAGCCGCAATAAATTCTGTATACTCACGGAATTCCGGCGCCCATGTTCTATCAATCTCTCCCATAGTGCTCTTATTTCTTTGTGTTATTCTCCGAACTAACTGTTTTAATAATCTATTAAATAGCCCGCACATATTGCATTCTTTTCTACAAAGATAGTAATATTTTTTGAATTAACATTAAGATTATTAAGCCACTATTGTTTGCTATTAAATTTTAGTCGTTGACACGCAATCCACCAGAGGAGCAATCCTATCCATCTCTCTGGCGAGGCTGTCATTCATCACGTGGGCATAATGCTGGGTCATTCGGGTTGAGGTATGGCCGAGCATTTTCGACACATTTTCGAGCTTCACATCGTTGGCGAGTGTGATAGTTGTAGCGAAGGTGTAGCGAGCGATGTGCATCGTCAGCTGTTTCTTTATCCCGCAAAAGTCGGCAATCTCTTTCAGGTAGGAGTTCATCTTCTGGTTGGCATATACGGGCAGAAGCGTGCCTCGCTCCTTGCACAGCGGGTGATTCTTGTACTTTTCGAGTATCTGCAACGGATATTCAAGCAGGGGTACATAGAACTCCACATCGGTCTTCTCGCGCTGCTTGCGTATCCACTTACGGCCGTGGGCATCCTCGGTGATATTCTCGGGGCGGAGGTTGTGTACATCGATGTACGCCAACCCCGTGTAACAGCAGAACAAGAATATATCTCGCACCATTTCGAGTCGCTGAATCGAAAACTCCTTCTCACGCAAGCGGTTTACCTCGGGCATTGTCAGATACTCTCGTATAACCTTCTTCTCGGCGTACTTTATGCCGGCAAAAGGATTAACTGTCATCCAACCATTGGCGAGGGAGAGGTTTATGACCTTCTTCAAACACTTCATATAGCGAATCATCGTATTTTGTGCCACACGCTTTTTGGTTTTGAGAAAATGCTCGAAATCTCGCACCATCTCGTGACTGAGGTTTCTGATTGGAAAATCCTCCGCCTTTGTCTGCTTCGCCATCATCTCACGGAAGTAGCGCAGACACAACATATAGCGATGATAGGTGGTGCGGTCGTAGTCCTTGCCAATCAGCGAAGCAATGCGTGCGTTGTGCTCCTCGAAGACCTCAAAGAAGAATCGCTGACGGCGGTGCTTGCCCAGCAGGAACTCCTTAATAATAAATGGATCTACATAGCCATCTTCGGCAAGGAAATTCTGATGTGCCTCGCTCGCCTTGCTTCGCAAATTGTCGAGGTGGCGATTTATCTCCAACGCCACAGCGGTCTTGCCCGTGGCGCAACAGCGACTCTGACTCCACTGCTCAACAGGCACTCGTCGCTGTGTGCTGAGTTCGGTGTATCTGCCATCTACGGAGATACGCATCATAATAGGTGTTTCGCCACTCTTGCCAAGTCGGGTGCGGCGAATGAAGAAGTTTACTGAAAAAGTGCTCTTTTGCATAATATTATAAGTTTTGGTTACGCCTCAATATCGGGGCTCGTTGAAAGAATAGTGCTGATTGGTGAATAGGGGTTACGGGAAAAAGAAAAATCGTGTACATTTTTATGGCCATATTATCGCAATGTACACGAATGAACAAAACTACCCGACAAAATAGTGTCGGGTATTAGGTGGTTGAAATCGTTGTAAAATATTGAAGAATAGCGAAATACGACACGATTAGTGTGCTATTTATGGACACATTATTTGTATGTACACGAATGGACAAAAATACCCGACAAAAAGTGCCGGGTAATGGGTAGTTGAAATCGTTGTAAGATGTTGAAAAATAGTGAAATATGATGCAATTAGTGTACATTTTTGAGGGATCCAAAAAATGTCCATGAATAACACACTAAACTGCTTCATTTTGCACCGAAAGTGCCGATTTTTGCCAAAAGAAAAACGCCGCAAATCATTGATTTGCAGCGTTTTGTTGATTTTAACCTTTGGTTCAAGTGGTGCCACCGGGATTCGAACCAGGGACACAAGGATTTTCAGTCCTTTGCTCTACCAACTGAGCTATGGCACCATCGTTTGCAACGGGTTGAACCATCATTGCGGGTGCAAAGATAGACATTATTTTATAATCTGCAAAGTTTTTCGAGAAAATTATCAATTTTATTTTTTCGTCCGCCGATATTATGCGTAATTACATAAAAAAACTTACCTTTGTGAGATATTGCGCGCGCAGGAGGTGCTCGCGCGGATGGAAAAACAAACTAAAAAGAGAGGAACAGAATTATGGCTTGGCTACTTTTAGCTGTCGGACTTGTATTGTTGACTGTTGGTGCTACGTGGCTCACGAACGGGTCGGTAGCGGTTGCAAAACGACTGCGTATTTCGGAATACCTGATCGGTATGACAATCGTGGCGGTTGGCACGTCGTTGCCGGAGCTTACCGTCAGCACGGCTTCGACCATTGCGGGCAATGCGGATGTTGCGATTGGCAATGTCGTTGGCTCGAACATATTTAACGTCTTGCTGATTCTGGGCGTGTGCTCGCTCTTTGCACCGGTGCTCTTCACGCGCAACAATGTCCGAATTGATGCCCCGATTTGTATCGTGGTGTCGCTGATGTTGGCGGCGATGCTCTCGAATGGCTCGCTTTCGAGAGTTGAGGGTGTGGTGATGCTGGTGCTCTATGTTGCGGTGTTGGTATTGTCGTATCGCATCAGCCGTCAGGAGAACAAGGAGTCGGAGCTGGCAGAGAATACCGAGGCCCCTGTAAAGTTTGTTTGGTGGCGCTCGCTCGGAATGATTATTTTGGGCTTGGGCGGCTTGATATATGGCGCGACGCTGACGCTCGAGTCGGCAACCGAAATTGCACGCTCGCTTGGCGTAAGCGAGTCGGTTATCGCCATTACGCTCTTGGCCGGTGGTACGTCGCTACCGGAGTTGGCGGCGAGTATGGCTGCTATGCTGAAGGGCCACGGAGCGTTGGCTTTGGGAAATGTGCTCGGCTCGAATATCGCCAACATATTGCTCATTCTCGGTCTCTGTTCTACGGTTATGCCGCTTCAGATGAGCGACGTGACGATGGTCGACATTGCCGTGATGGTTGGTGCGGCCGTTGCGGTGCTTGTTGCCGCGCTGGTTGTGGGACATAGACGTATTACGCGAGGCGAGGGTTTGGTCTACCTTGCTGCGTATGCGGTGTATATATGGTATCTCGTAAAATAGTGTTCGTATATGATGACAGATAAGTTTGCGGAAATTACTGCCCTTCTCAAACGTGAGGTGGTGCCGGCAATCGGATGTACAGAACCGATTGCAGTTGCTCTGTGTGTTGCAAAGGCGTGTGAGACACTCGCTTGCCGTCCGGATAGGGTAGAGGTGCTGCTCTCGCCCAATATCTATAAGAATGCAATGGGCGTAGGCATCCCGAATACGGGTATGACCGGCCTGCCGATTGCCGTGGCATTGGGTGCTACGGTCGGTCGCTCGGAGTATGCGTTGGAGGTGCTGCGCGACACGACACCGGAGGCGGTCGAGCAGGCAAAGGCCTTCCTCTCGGAGGCAGACGTGCGTATCGATATCGATCGCGAGACCGACGAGATGCTCTACATCAAGACGACGGTCGGCTGTGGCAAAGATCAGGCGACGGCTGTCATTGCCGGTTCGCATACATGTTTTGTCGAGGTGACGCACAACGGCGACGTGCTCTGCTCGGCAGAGAGTGGCTCGTCGGAGGAGGGTGCGCAGGAGGATTTGCTTGCGCTCTCGATGCGCCAGGTCTACGACTATGCGATGAATGTGCCGCTCTCGGAAGTCGAGTTCCTGTGGCAAGCGGCAGAGATGAATATTGCGGCTGCGGAGGTCTCGTTTGGCGGCTCGTATGGCCACGGTTTGGGCCGTATGTTGCGCGATGAGGCCAAGAGTGCGGTCTTTGGCGATACGCTCTTTACGAAGATTCTCTCCTACACGAGTGGCGCGTGCGATGCACGAATGAGTGGCGCAATGGTGCCGGTTATGAGCAATTCGGGTAGTGGTAATCAGGGTATCTCGGCTACCGTTCCGGTGGTGGTCTTTGGTCGTGCGCATAACGCTTCGCGCGAGGAGTTGCTGCGTGCACTGACACTCAGCCATCTGACCGTTATCTATATCAAGCGCAGTCTGGGCCGCTTGTCGGCACTCTGCGGATGTGTGGTTGCCGCAACGGGTTCGAGTTGCGGTATTACGTGCCTGATGGGCGGTGGTTATGAGGAGGTTACCTATGCCGTGAAGAATATGGTTGCCAACCTTACGGGTATGATTTGCGACGGCGCAAAGCCAAGCTGTTCGCTCAAGGTGACGAGTGGCGTTGCTACGGCGGTGCTCTCGGCTGCGTTGGCTATGGATCATCGCTATACGACTTCGCTTGAAGGCATTATCGACGACGATGTGGATTGCTGCATCCGCAATCTGACGACCATCGGCCGTACGGGAATGCGCGAAACCGATAAACTGATTCTAAAAATAATGACCGAAAAATAATGAAACGATTTTTGATTTTTGCGCTTGCAGTTGCAGTCGCGCTCTGTGCATCGGCTCAAACTGCCGAGGAGATTAAGCAGATAGATTCGAAATATGCGTTCGAGCTCTATCGCCCATATCCGGTTGAACATATTACGCCTCAAACGCCAGCTCCGAAGGGGTATAAACCATTCTACATCAGCCATCTCAGCCGTCACGGTTCGCGTTGGCACACCTCGACGTCGCAGTACGAGTCGTTGCTCGAGATTCTGCAGCGTGCACACGATGCGGGCGAGTTGACCGAGCTTGGCGAGCGTTACTATGCCGAGTGGAAGATTGCAACCGAGAATGCCAAAGGTCGTGGTGGCGAGCTCTCGCCGCTGGGCTTCGAGCAGCATCGCGGGATTGCACACCGAATGTATCATAACTTTCCGGAGATATTCTCGACCAAGGGCTCGCGTCGCTGCTTCATCGACTGCCGTTCGACCATCGTTCCGCGCTGTATTCTCTCGATGTCGTCGGCCGTTACCGAGTTTGCACGCCTTGATCCGAAGCTTGAGTTGAGAGTCGAGTCGAGCGAGGCAAACTCCTATTTGAAGGCCTACTCCGGCCTGAATAGCGTGAAGCATACGTCGCTTCCGCAGAGCGACTCGTTGCGCCGAGCATATATGCCCAATCAGAGCGCATTTATGGCTCGTCTGTTCCGCAATGGTGCGAAGAGCGCTACGGAGATCAATAGTACGAACGACTTTATGTATCAGGTATTTATAGCGAATGCCATCTTCGGCTCTACGCCACACGTCGGCCTCGATCCGAACCAATACCTCTTCACCGAGGAGGAGCGTGCCGCTGTATGGCGCGCGTCGAATATTCGCCGCTACGCACTTACGGGCCCGTCGAAATTGTATGTTGACGCGGTGCTGTCGGGTATCAAGCCGCTCGTGCGCAACATTATCGAGACGGCCGACCGTGCCATCGCTACGGGCGAGGAGCAGGCGACGCTTCGTTTTGCACACGATGTGAATGTCATTCCGCTTGTGGCCTTTCTCGGTATTGAGTGTGGTCGCATTGTGACGGACGATTTTGCGAACGTGTCGCGCTATTGGCAGTGTAACCGCGTTACGCCGATGGCCGCTAATATTCAGATGGTATTCTATCGCAACCGCGCGGGCGAGGTGCTTGTTAAGGTGATGCATAACGAGTGCGAGCAGGTGCTCGAAGCGTCGGTAGGCAAGCCGATCAACGGCGTATATTATCGTTGGAGCGATCTGCGCAACTATCTGATGGGTAAGTTGTAGAGCGTACAACCACGTCTTGACATCCCGACCTGTGTCCCGAGGACAATAGGTCGGGATGTTCTTTTTTTGAGGGTTGTCCCAACGAGGGTTGCGCACCTTTGTTTTTTGCTATTTTCTATACAATTTTTGATTTAGGGGTTGCGAATACGTTTATCTTTGCTAAATTTGTAGATGGAAAAACCTAAAACATAATTAAATATGAAACGAATTTTGATGATTTTTGCGCTCTTGTTGCCGCTGGTCGGCTATGCGCAAATTGAAGTATCGCAGCTGCGTGTCAATAGTTTAGCGTCGCCAATGGGCGTGTCGGTTGCCGAGAAACCGGTGATGAGCTGGATCTCGACCTCGCCCGTTAGCAACTCCTCGCAAACGGCCTACGAGGTGATCGTTACCTCGAAGGGCGTAAAGGTGTGGAGCACCGGTAAAGTGGCATCCGATAACTCGACTGCTGTCGTGTACGAGGGTGCGCTCACGCCAGATACGCACTACGACTGGAGCGTTCGCGTGTGGGATAACAACGGCAAAGTGTCGAAGCGTGCCTACTCATCGTGGCATACGGGCTTGCGCTCGGAGGATTGGCAGGCGAAGTGGATTGGAGTGGAGAGCACTGTTCCCGAGCCGATTCACCTGCGTAAAGATGGTGCGAAACTGACGAAGAAGGTACGTCGCGCAACGGCCTACATCACCTCGCACGGTATCTACGAGGCGTTTATCAACGGCAAGCGCGTCGGCGATAAGCAGCTCACTCCGGGTTGGACCTCTTATAACAAGCGTTTGCAATATCAGGCATTCGATGTAACAAAGTTACTGGCGACCGGCGCGAATACCATCGCTGCTGTCGTTACACCGGGCTGGTATTCGGGCGGTATCAACTATGGTAAGGTTGAGAAGCGCTACCACTATGGCAAGAACGTCGCTCTGCTCCTGCAAATCAATGTCGAGTATACGGACGGCAGTCGTGCAACCATCTGCACGGGCAACGATTGGTTGGTGGCTCCGGAGGGTGCAAAGCACGACGGTGTTGTCTTTGCAAATATCTATGATGGCGAGACTATCGATGCTCGTTTGCGCGATGCGTCGTGGACTACATCGGCATACGATGCTTCGGCTTGGACGGCAGCTACCGTGCTCGATAAGTTCTCGGTTGAGACAATCGTTCCTACTGTTAACGAGCCGGTTGTGATCAACGAGCCGATTAAACCGATTAAGTATATCGTTACACCGGCTGGCGAGAAGGTTATCGACTTCGGTCAGAATATCGTTGGTTGGGAGCGAGTTCGCCTGCAGGGTAAGAAGGGCGATACGGTTCGTATCCTTCACGCCGAGGTTTTGGATGACAAGGGTAACTTCTATACGACGAATCTCCGTACGGCAAAGGCGACAAGTACCTACATTTTGAGTGGTGGTGAGGACTATTTTGAGCCACGCCACACGTTCTACGGCTTCCGCTACTTGAAGGTTGAGGGTGTCGAGGGCGACCTCAAATTGGAGGACTACGAGATTGTTCCTGTATGGTCGGGCTTCGACAATATCGGTACCTTCTCGTGCTCGAATCAGACTATCAACCAGCTCCAGAGCAATATCTGGTGGGGCTTCCACGATAACTTCGTAGACGTGCCTACCGACTGTCCACAGCGCGACGAGCGTCTGGGTTGGACGGGCGACGCACAGGTATTCTTCCGTACGGCGTCGTTCCTCGGTCGAGTGGATACCTTCTTCCGCAAGTGGCTTGCCGATTTGGCTGCCGATCAGGGTAAGGATGGTCGCATTCCGCGTGCTGTGCCTGATACCTTTAAGTTGAAGGGTCGTACTGCATCGGTTGGTTGGTCGGATGCGGCAACGATTATTCCGTGGGATCACTATATGGCTTATGGCGACAAGACCATCCTTGCCGATCAGTACGAGAGTATGAAGTTGTGGGTTGACTACGTTATCTCGGTCAGCGAGCCACGCGGCTGGTTGTGGAATCACGACTTCTCGGCTCACTATGGCGACTGGCTCTTCTGGACGAAGGATAACGACCGCGACGGTCAGGCGGCAGTTACGAGCAAGTTCTTGATTTGCCAGTGCTTCTTCGCTAATTCGGCTGATATTATGGCTCGCTCGGCTGCGTTGCTCGGTCGCACGGCCGATGCCGAGTATTATGCCGATGTTGCAGCCAAAGTGCGCGAGGCATACTTGAACGAGTATGTTACGCCTAACGGTCTGATTTCGTCCGATACGCAGACGGCATACGTTTTGGCTCTGCACTTTAATATGTTGCCGGAGTCGTTGCGTGCGAAGGCCGTCGATCGTTTGGTTGACAACATCAAGCGCTATAAGAACCATATCACGACCGGCTTCCTCGGTACGCCTTACATCTGTAACGTGCTGACCGATTACGGCCGTAGCGATGTTGCCTACACGTTGCTCATGCAGGATACCTGCCCAAGTTGGATCTATCCGATTTCGATGGGCGCTACGACGGTTTGGGAGCGTTGGGATAGCATCCGTCCGGGCGGTAAGATTCTCGATACCGGTATGAACTCGTTCAACCACTATTCGTATGGCGCAATCGGCGATTGGTTGTATCGTAGTGCTGTTGGTATCCGCGAGACCTCGCCGGGTTATAAGACCATCTCGATTCGTCCTCATACGGGTGGCGACTTCAGCAATATGTCGGCTGCAACCCAGACTCCGTATGGTCGTGTAGCAGCGGCTTGGACGGCAGAGAACAATGCGCTCACCTCGCTTGAAGTAGAGATTCCGTTCAATACGACGGCTACGATCTACGTTCCGGCAGCGAGCGTTGAGAGTGTCGTGTCGAGCGAGCCATCGCTCTCGGCACAGGGCTTCTCGGATGGCTATGTAGAGTATAAGGTTGGTAGTGGTAAGTACACCTTTACGGTGAAATAATCCCGGTGCAAATCGCTATAGAGGGGCGTTCGGATGTTTCCGAGCGCCCCTCCTGTTTATGACGGTATTACTTCGCACTCGACTGTGATAGGGGAGTCGTCCGACTCGATTTGCCGAGCGATGATTTGTCGAAATAGCGATTTCGAGTGGGCGTGCAACAGTTCGATGAGTTCAGCCTTCTTGATGCGCTCCAACGCGGGAAAGAGTTTGTGCTGAAAGCCGAGAATGGCGCGCTCCTGCTCCTTGAAGAATACGAACAGCTCGTTGTGCCGTACGTTGCCGATACGGCCGATGCGACCTATGTATTCGGTCGTGACGTACGACGTCCTGCGCTCCGCGACGCAATACGCACGTTGTATCTGCACAAGTTCGTGGTCGTTGAGCATTACGCAGATATCCTCATAGGCGTGGCTGCCAATCGGGATGTTGGTCTCGGTGTACGCGCCCTTGCAGATGTAGAACATATCTCCCTCGTGCAATGTGATGCATCTGCCGTTGGCCTCGATGTGTTTGATGCCCGACATCACACAGCCGATAATCAGCGTGTCGGTTGTACATTCGCATCTCGTCTCTACGAATGCGGTTGTAAGTGCGAAACAATCATCTGTATGGTTTGATATTAGTCTCATCATACTTGTTAATTATGGTTTTGCCCCATAAAAGTAGTAATAATTACAATAAAATATTGCAAAAAGCAATAAAATATTGTAAAAATGTCCGATTTTGCTATTCGGAATGGTCGTTTTCGTGGAAAATGCACCGATTGGGAGTGGTGGCGTAGCAAAAAACGGCAGTGTCCGCTCGGGGACTCTGCCGCTATCAGTTATTGCGCGAGGGGTGTGTGCCTCGCCCGCGTTTATATGTTACAGGGTATTTCGAAGCATCTCCACCAACTTTGGCAGACCAACCGCCGCACGCTCCTTGATATGGGTAATCGGATTGCGCACAAAGCCGATATTCGGCTCGGCAGGGTCGACCAGATAGATTGGTACTCGCTCATCGCGCACATATCCGACGAGCGACGCTGCGGGGTATACCGCAAGCGACGTGCCGACGACAATCAGTACATCGGCCTCTGCGATGATGCGTGCCGCGCGCTCGAAAGCTGGTACCTGCTCACCGAAGAATACGATGTATGGTCGTAGCAGCGAGCCGTCGGGTGCCGTGTCGGTGAGTTGTTGCTCCCAACCCTCAATGTCGACCACAAGGTCTGGATTGGTCGAACTGCGCAACTTCTTTAACTCGCCGTGCAGGTGCGTTATCTTGCTCGAGCCGGCGCGTTCGTGCAGGTCGTCCACGTTCTGCGTAATAACCTCCACATCAAACCATTGCTCCAACTCTACGATCGCCTCGTGTCCTGGATTCGGGTGCTTGTCGAGGAGCTCCTTGCGACGCTTGTTGTAGAACTCGATGACGGTCGCGCGGTCTCGTGCAAGTGCTTCGGGCGTGCATACATCCTCAATGCGATACGACTCCCACAATCCACCCGCATCGCGGAACGTGGTTATTCCGCTGTCGGCCGATACTCCTGCACCGGTAAATACTACAATTTTCATACGCTCTCCTCCTTCTATTTTTTGAAGTAGATGTCCAACAACTCTTTGGCTGCAATAAACGAGCTGAGCTTTGCGCTCAACACCCTCTCCTCGATATCGCCGATGCGGCTCTCGATCTCCGGATTGAGGTAGAAGCTGCTCTTCAGCGCCTCGTTGATGCTCTCGTACATCCAATATTTGTTCTGCTCGTTACGATGGTGCTCGAAGTAGCCGTTGCGCTTGATGTGCTCCAGATACTCCTCAATGCCTTTCCATACCTCCTCCAGACCGGTCTTTTCAACCGATGAGCAGGTGTAAACCTTTGCGCTCCAGCCCGATGCCGGCAGAGGGAACAGATGCAGCGCGTTCTGATACTGCACCTTTGCGACGCTCGCCTTGTGGACGTTCTCGCCATCGGCTTTGGTGATGACCATAATGTCGGCCATCTCCATAATACCGCGCTTGATGCCCTGCAACTCGTCGCCTGCGCCCGAAATCTGCAACATCATAAACATATCGACCATCGAATGTACGGCTGTCTCCGACTGTCCCACGCCAACCGTCTCGATGAAGATCACATCGAAACCAGCCGCCTCACAGAGTACAATCGTCTCGCGCGTCTTGCGCGCCACACCTCCGAGCGAGCCCGCCGATGGGGAAGGGCGGATGAAGATGTCGGGGTTGTGGCAGATGCTCTCCATACGGGTTTTGTCGCCGAGAATCGAACCACCGCTGCGCTCCGAGCTCGGGTCGATTGCCAGCACCGCCAACTTGTGGTGCATCGAGGTAACCATATTGCCGACCGCCTCGATGAAGGTCGACTTACCTGCACCCGGCACACCCGTAATACCGATTCGTACCGAACGACCTGCGTGTGGCAGGCATCGCTCGATAATCTCCTGTGCCTGTGCGTAGTTGTCAGGATTGTTGCTCTCGATGAGGGTAATCGCCTGCGAGAGAATCGTGATGTTGCCATCGAGAATGCCCTGCACATACTCGTCGGTTGTGAGCACGCGCTTGCGCTTACGCACAAAGTATGGATTGACCATCGGCTGGTCGGCAACGCCCTCGGTTACGTTCAACGCGCTGTCGTGATGCGTGTCGAGATACTCTTTTTCGTAGTGGTCTATTTTCGTAAACGACATATATTGTGGTAGTTGTCTAAGATTTCAATTATTCTCGTTTTGTTGAGCGATTGTGGGTCGCCAAACCACAGTGCTCTTCGTTTTTTGTCTATGATAACTCCGAATGGGGCGTAGTTCACGCCCAGGCGGCTGAATGCCAGCTCGGCAGAGGTGTGCACCTCCGAAAAACGGCCGTTGGCATAGCGTTGCAGCGTCGATGCGGTCTGTGCGCTTGCCGGCTCTTTGGTGAATATCATCATACTGAATGCACCCGTCTGTTCTGCTATTTCTGCCAACATCTCAAGCGACTTCGTGCAGGGGATGCTCGCCGAGTGGACAAAGCCCAGATATGTGAAATCCGCAGGTTGTGCTACGGCACCATCCATTCGGTGCAGATGTTTGATTTTGGGCGTACGCTCCCCGATGGCAATGTTTTGTGCCATCGTGCCCGCGCTACACATCAGCGCGAGGAGTATGATAACGATTTTTTTCATCTGACAAGCAAAGGTAATCAATTTTGGGCGAAACTGCAAATGCAAAATTCAAGCAAAAGAGAGATTGCTCCTCGGGCGGGCAATCTCTCTTTTTTGACTTGTCCGTGCAGACGCGTTCTGCGACGTCTATTTGTACTCAATCCATATCTTGTACGGCACGCCGTTGAGCACCGACGTTTTGCTGCGATAGTGCGTTCCGTATTTTCCGGTCGAGGTGTTGACGGTCGTCTCGCAAAATACTGATACATACCACGCTCCGCTCTTTGGCGAGTCTATGGTCAGTGTCTTTTTACAGCCCCTTCCTACGTTCTTCGATAGCGTGTTGTCGTGGAATGCCGGCTCGCCTCGTTTGGCGCAGAGCGTGAGGTCGAACTTCTTGGCATCCTTGTAGCCGTCGAGGTGGATGATTAGTTTTTTGCACCTCTTCGGAACGTCGATGCGGAAGTGGTGGTACTGTCTGTCGCCGATGCACGTGTAGGCAGGGGCGTTATCCTCTGTGCGCTTGTTCATCTCGCGCACTTCGCCCTCGGCGAGAGTTGCCTTTATCTTCGGTGCAGGGTTGCCATCCATTGCGTAGAGCAGCATTGCCGACATCAGTTCGAGACGCTTGCCCTCTGTGTTGCTTTCCGGATGTGAGCCGCAGAGAATGACGCGGCCGTGCGTCGGCGACTGCTTGTGCGCCCAGATTGCTATCTCGTTGTCGATTACCACCTTATCGGTGTTGTCGAATTGGTATCGTGCGAGCACTTCGCTCTCTTGTGGCAGGGGGTGTGCGGCGTCGATGTGGGCGTAGCAACCCCCGTTGTGATAGACCTTTGTAACGAGTCGCTCCTTGCCAAAATCAAAGTATGCCGAGAGCGGACAACCCTTTTCCAGTCGAAGAGTCGGACGGCTCTTTTTCAGGCGGGTGCTATGGGTGTAGCCGGGCCAGAGATTCGGGTGCGAATAGGTGTTGCGCAAATCGCCTTTGTCGTTGATGCTGCCCGACGAGCCGAGGAACGCTCCGGCGCACGTGCCGACGTATGAGCCACCCGCGTTAACATACTCTCGCAAGCGCGATATTCCGTTCTTGCCCAATGAATTGGCGTGCACTTTTGCCTTGCCGCCATTGACGTAGATCGTGCGGAATCGAGGTGCGCCATCGGGGTATAACAACCATCCGTTCGTGTCCTCTTCGCTACCGTAAAATATGTTCGTCTGGAGTAGGGTATCCTTTGCCGAGAGCTGATCTTTTGAGGCGGATGCAAAGTGCTCTATCGATGCACCCAAAAATGTTGCGGCAGCAAGCGATGTGCGCGATGTCAGACCGATGCCTCCGTCCATAAAAATATCCTTGTAGAAGCCCCTGCTGCGGGACAAAACCTCGGTGCGTGCCCTCTCGCGTTGGCGTGCCTCGACAGTCGGCGCGAGGCATACGCCGCAGATGGCGAGCGTGAGCAGAATGATGCAGTTTCTCATAGGAGTTTGGTGTTTTGGTGCGCGGGCACCGTGTTAAACGCTTCACAAATATACGAAAAATTGTGCTTGGTGATTTGCTGCGTGTTAATTTTTTCACATTGGCCGAAAAGTTTCGCGTCGAAATGTTGGTTATTTTCTACGAAAATAGTAACTTTGCGAAGTTTGAATGTGCAGGACATTCGAAAATGATGGGAAGATAGATCAAATCACAATATTTTATAAACCTAAATTTAATTACTTACAACTATGAAAGTATCTCACATTGAGCATCTCGGCATCGCCGTTAAGAGCTTGGACGAGGCAATCCCTTACTGGGAGGGCGCACTCGGTTTGAAGTGTTACAAAATCGAGGAGGTTGCAGACCAGAAAGTTCGCACCGCATTCTTTATGCTTGGTCAGACCAAGATCGAGTTGTTGGAGGCCACTTCGGAGGATTCGACCATCGCAAAGTTCATCGAGAACAAGGGCATCGGTATTCACCACATGGCACTCGCCGTTGAGGGTATCGAGGAGCAGTTGGCTGACGCCGAGGCACAGGGTATCCGTCTTATCGACAAGACTCCGCGCAAGGGTGCAGACGATATGACCATCGCATTCCTTCATCCGAAGAGCACTCAGGGTATTCTGACCGAGTTGTGTGAAAAGAAATAATCAAAAAAAAGAAAAAATCATAAAAGCATTATGAGCGAAATTCAAAACAAAATCAACAAACTCATCGAGAACCGTGAAACGGCTCGTATGGGTGGTGGAGAGAAGGCAATCGCCAAGCAGCACGAGAAGGGCAAGTTCACCGCTCGTGAGCGTATCCAGATGTTGCTCGACGAGGGCAGCTTCGAGGAGTTCGATATGTTTGTTACGCACCGTTGCTACGACTTCGGTATGGAGAAGAAGCACACCTTTGGTGATGGTGTGGTAACCGGTTACGGTACGATCGAGGGCCGTCTGGTTTATGTATTTGCACAGGACTTTACCGTAACGGCAGGTTCGTTGTCGCTTGCTTTGGCTGACAAGATTTGCAAGGTTATGGATATGGCTATGCGTGCAGGTGCACCTTGCATCGGTCTCAACGACTCGGGTGGTGCCCGTATCCAGGAGGGTGTAAACGCATTGGCAGGTTACGCAAACATCTTCCAGCGTAACGTGATGGCTTCGGGTGTTATCCCGCAGATTTCGGCTATCTTCGGCCCTTGCGCAGGTGGTGCAGTATATTCGCCGGCACTCACCGACTTCATTATTATGAAGAAGAACACCTCGAATATGTTCCTTACCGGTCCGAAGGTTGTTAAGACCGTAACGGGCGAGGACGTAACGCAGGAGCAGTTGGGTGGTGCAGTTGTTCACACTACCAAGTCGGGTGTTGCACAGTTCGCTGTTGACACCGAGGAGGAGGGTATCGCACTCATCCGTCAGCTCATCTCGTATATGCCGCAGAACAATATGGAGGATGCTCCGCTCGCAATGTGCACCGACAGCATCGCTCGTTTGGAGGATTCGCTCAACGAGATTATCCCTGACAACCCTAACCAGGCATACGATATGTACGAGGTTATCAAGGCAATCGTTGATAACGGCGAGTACCTCGAGTCGGCTGCTTCGTACGCAAAGAACATCATCACCTGCTTCGCTCGCTTCAACGGCCAGAGCGTAGGTATCATCGCTAACCAGCCGAAGTTTATGGCAGGTGTGCTCGATATCAACGCATCGCGTAAGGCAGCTCGCTTCGTTCGTTTCTGCGACGCGTTCAACATTCCTATCGTAACGCTTGTTGACGTTCCTGGCTTCCTCCCTGGTACGACTCAGGAGTACGGTGGCGTTATCTGCCACGGTGCAAAGTTGCTCTTCGCATACTGCGAGGCAACCGTTCCAAAGGTTACCGTTACGTTGCGTAAGGCATACGGTGGTGCATATATCGTGATGTCGTCGAAGCACATCCGTGGTGATATCAACTACGCTTGGCCATCGGCAGAGATCGCAGTTATGGGTGCAAGCGGTGCCGTTGAGGTATTGCACGCAAAGGCATTGGCCGAGTTCACCGATCCGGCAGAGAAGGCGAAGTTCGTTGCAGAGAAGGAGCAGGAGTACAAGGATCTCTTCTCGAACCCTTACAACGCAGCTCGCTACGGCTATATCGACGATGTAATCGAGCCACGCAACACTCGTTTCCGTATTATCCGTGCTTTGCAGTCGCTCGCAACCAAGCGTTTGCAGAACCCTGCTCGTAAGCACTCGAATATTCCATTGTAAACCGTTTGGACTATGAATATGTTACATAACGTAGGTTGGTCGGAGATGTTGTTGATGGCGCTCATCGGCTTCCTTTTGGTGTTTGCTGTTCTGGTATTGCTCATCTTCGTAATGAATGCAATGGGCTGGGTATTTACTCGCGAACACAAAGCCAAGGTTGCTGCTACCGCCGAGACTGCACATCCGCACGACCACGCAATCAGCGATCAGGAGTTGGCTGCCGCTATTGCTACGGCACTCAAGCTCTACAAGAGCGCATTGCACGATCAGGAGTCGGAGATGCTTACCATCAACCGCATCACTCGTGCATACTCGCCTTGGAATTCTAAAATTCACGGACTTACTCAGGTACCTGAGAAAAAATAATTTTTAAGACAAAAAGATGAAAAAGTATTCATTGAAAATCAACGGCAATCAATACGAAGTAAAGATTGACGATATTAACGAGCAGTCGACTTTGGCGCACGTTACCGTAAACGGTACCAAGTACAATGTCGAGATTGAAGGTGGCAAGGCAGTAGCTGCTCCAAAGCCACAGGTAACCGCTGCTCCGGTAGCAACCGGTTTGTCGGTAACGCCAAAGACTCCTATCGCATCGAAGCCGGCTGCGGCTCCTGTTGCAGCAGGTGGCTATAAGGTTGCTTGTCCGCTTCCGGGTACCGTAACCGCTATCAACGTAAAGGAGGGTGATACTGTTTCGGCAGGTCAGACTCTGTTGGTTCTCGAGGCAATGAAGATGGAGAACAACATCGACGCCGAGAAGGGCGGTGTTGTTAAGCAGATTCTCGTTTCGAGCGGCGCAACCGTTATGGAGGGCGATGTATTAATGGTAATCGAGTAGTGCTATGATGACTCTATTCAGCGATAATTTCATCATCGAGTCGCTCGGCAAATTTGTCGAGACCTCGGGATTTGGAAGCTTCTTCGCGGAGGGTGGTTGGAAGTATGCGGTGATGATCGCCTTGGCTTGCTTCCTTCTCTACCTTGCAATCAAGAAGCAGTTTGAGCCGCTTTTGTTGCTCCCTATCGCCTTCGGTATGTTGCTTACCAACCTCCCTGGTGCAGATATGTTCCACTCGGAGTTGTTCGCAGGCGGTCATGTACATTGGGACATCTTCGTCGATAATGCAGGTCTTATCGACTATCTCTATCTGGGTGTTAAGCTCGGTATCTATCCTTGCCTCATCTTCGTAGGTGTTGGTGCTATGACCGACTTCGGTCCGCTGATTGCTAATCCGAAGAGCTTCCTCTTGGGTGCAGCAGCACAGTTGGGTATCTTCGCTACGTTCTTGGGTGCTTACGCTCTGGGCTTCGAGCCAAACGAGTGTGGTAGTATCGGTATCATCGGTGGTGCCGATGGCCCTACGTCGATCTTCCTCACGGCGCGTCTTGCTCCGGAGTTGCTCGGCCCTATTGCTATCGCAGCATACTCGTATATGGCACTCGTACCGGTGATCCAGCCGCCAATTATGAAGGCGCTCACCACCAAGAGCGAGCGTATGATCAAGATGACGCAGCTCCGTCAGGTGTCGAAGACCGAGAAGATTCTCTTCCCTGTTATCATCGCCGTTATCATCTCGTTGCTCCTCCCATCGGCTGCTCCACTCGTTGGTTGCTTGATGCTCGGTAACTTGATGAAGGAGTGCGGTGTTGTGGATCGTCTCTCGAAGACCGTTCAGAACGAGTTGATGAACATCGTGGTTATCTTCCTCGGTATCTCGGTAGGTGCAACTGCAACGGCCGGTTCGTTCCTTAACTTGCGTACGATCGGTATCCTCGTGCTCGGTATCTTGGCATTTAGCTGTGGTACTGCAGGTGGTTTGCTTCTCGCGAAGTTTATGAACCTCTTCCTCCCTGAGGGTAAGAAGATCAACCCACTTATCGGTTCTGCAGGTGTATCGGCTGTGCCAATGGCTGCTCGCGTATCGCAGACCGTTGGTCAGAAGGAGAATCCTTCGAACTTCCTCTTGATGCACGCAATGGGCCCTAATGTAGCAGGTGTCGTTGGTTCGGCAGTAGCTGCAGGTATCCTCTTGGCATTCTTGGGATAGTTCTCTCTTGAGCAGCGTTTGCTGCTACAGAGTTTCGATAGCGGAGTCCGCATACATATCTTCGGATATGTTGCGGGCTTCGTTTTTTTTGTGCGTCGTCTGCCGCGCGCGGAAGTCGGCAGATACCTATATTTATACTATAGGGCGATAAAAATGGGCGACCACTATGGGAAAATCTCGCAAAATTGTGTATTTTTGTTATACGGGATTTTGAAATAAATATATACGCGATATATGAAGATAACCATCAACGTACACTACCGTACGCATCAAGGCGAAACGCTTTCGCTGGTGCTCTCCGACGGCACTCGCAGTGCAATGCATTGTGAGGGCGAGCTGTGGAGCGCTACGGTGCAGGTGTCGAAGCGTACCAAACGCCTGTGCTACTCGTTCGAGGTGCTCGCCGACGGGGTAACGGTGCGTAGCGAGTGGGGTGTGGCGCATAGTGTGGAGCTCGGCGGTGTGGCCGATACGCTCGTTGTATGCGATGCGTGGAGTGAGCGTCCGTCGAACCGTGCGCCCTACACGTCGCTCTTTGCCGATACGCTCTTTGCTCACGATGTGGAGGGAGAACCGACGGTTGGCGCATCGGCTCTGCGAATCGAGGTCGAAGCACCGACGCTGGGGCGTAATGAGCGACTTGCCTTGTTGGGCAGTACGCCGTCGCTCGGGGAGTGGAATCCGTTGCAGGCGCGTCCGATGAGCTATACGGGCGATTCGCGCTGGGCGGTGGCGCTCGATGGGGAGTGTGATGCAGAGTATAAGTTTGTCGTTACGAATGCCATAACGGGCGAGTTGGTGCGTTGGGAGGAGGGCGAGAATCGTCGCTTGGCGCCTGTCTCGGAGCCAACCCTCGTGCGAGGCCTTCGTCTGCGCGATGCTGTGCGTTGGCGCGGTGCGGGTGTTGCTGTGCCGATGTTCTCGCTGCGTTCGGAGGGCAGCTTCGGAGTGGGCGATTTTGCCGACCTGCGCCTGCTGGCCGATTGGTGTCATAAGTGCGGTGAAAGCGTCATCCAGATTCTGCCGATTAACGATACGACGATGACCGGCAAGTGGAGCGATTCGTACCCGTATAACGCCAACTCTACCATCGCATTGCATCCGATGTATATCCGCTTGGAGGAGGTGGCCCGTCTGCGAAAGAAGGCCGACCGCGAACGCTTCGAGCGACTTGCGCGCGAGCTTAACGATCTCCCTGCGCTTGATTACGAACGCGTTATGCGTTTCAAATTTGAATATCTGCATATCGCCTTTGCCGAGCAGGGTGCGAAATGTCGCGCCTCTCGCGCATATAAGGAGTTTGTTGCGAAGAACGAGTGCTGGCTCACGCCTTATGCCGTCTATTCCGTTCTGCGCGATAAGTATAAGACACCCGATTTCAAGGCGTGGGGTAGATATGCGACATACTCTGCAGCCGAGTGTGCGTCGTTTGCCGAAGGCCACTCCGAGCAGGTCGATTTCTACCGCTTCGTGCAGTTCCATCTCGATAGCCAGTTGCGCTCGTCGATTGACTATGCGCGCTCGCTTGCTGTGGCGTTGAAGGGCGACATCCCGATAGGTGTCAGTCCGGTCAGCGTCGATGCGTGGGTATCGCCCGAGCTGTTTGTGATGAGCTCGTCGGCGGGTGCTCCGCCAGACGATTTCTCGGCAACGGGCCAAAATTGGGGCTTTCCGATATATAATTGGGAGGAGATGGCGAAGGATGGCTACGCGTGGTGGCGAATGCGTTTCCGCAAGATGGCCGAGTACTTCGATGCCTACCGTATCGACCACATCCTCGGTTTCTTCCGCATCTGGGAGGTGCCGCTCGATGCGGTGAACGCCTTGCTTGGCGAGTTCAATCCGTCGCTGCCTTATACGGCGGAGGAGATCCTTCGGTGGGGTGTCGATTTCGATCCTTCGCGCGATGTGGCGCAGGACTATGCGTCGGACAATGTGCTGTGGCTCGAGTATCGCCATAAGCCGGGCCACTACTATCCGCGCATTACGCCGTTCGATACCGAGCGCTTTGCCTCGCTTACGGACGAGCAGAAACACGCCTTTGCGCAGATACACAACGACTTCTACTACCATCGCCATAACGAGTATTGGAAGGATATCGCCAACTCGCGACTCTCGATGCTTGTCGAAACGACGCGAATGCTCACCTGTGGCGAGGATTTGGGAATGATTCCCGACTGCGTGCCGGAGGTTATGCGCCATCAGCAGATTCTCTCGCTCGAGATAGAGCGTATGCCGAAGTGCGTGGGCGTAGAGTTTGCCGACGTGATGCACTATCCGTATATGGCGGTCTGCACCACCTCGACTCACGATATGAATCCTCTGCGTGCTTGGTGGCGCGAGAATCGCGAAGCTACCCAGCGCTACTACAACTATGTGCTGTGCCGTGAGGGCAAAGCACCGCTCGATGCAACTCCCGAGGTGTGCCACGCGATTGTGAATCGCCACCTCGCTTCGCCTGCGATGCTCACGATTCTGCCGTTACAGGATTGGCTCTCTGTCTGCGGCTCGATTCGCTATGCGGATGGCGAGGCCGAGCGCATCAACGTCCCATCCAATCCGAAGCACTATTGGCGCTATCGTATGCACCTGACGCTCGAGTCGTTGCTCGCTGCCGACGAGTTTAACGCACAGGTCGAGCGCCTGATTAAGATGAATGGTCGTTAGCCCGCTTTGCTGCGCGCTCTGCAATTTTCGCACGAATAAAACAGCCCCCTACCGCATTTGCAGTAGGGGGCTGCTGGTTGTTGATTAGGTTGTGAGTTACAACTATTTATACATAAATCGCTTGATCGAGTTCTTCGGTGTGCGTTCGAAGTCGTCGTCCAAAATCTCAATGTCGGATACCTGTGCGTATGCCGGCAACTTCTGGTTGAGCATCACGAGGTTTGCCTTCATAATGGTCTCCATCTGCGATTTCGAGAGCGGATTGCTGTCGTCGTTGTCGGTTGCAACGATTGCGATGATGCGCGTCTTGCGGTTGATGATAATCGACTCGCGAACGTGCGGCATTGCGTTGAGCAACTCCTCAATCTCCTCCGGATAGATGTTCTGACCGTTGGCTGTGAGAATCATATTCTTCGAACGGCCCTTGATGTAGATGTTGCCGTACTTGTCGATTACGCCCAAGTCGCCCGTACGCATATATCCGTCGTCGGTGAACGTGTCGGCCGTAATATCCGGCTGCTTGTAGTAGCCGAGCATCACGTTGTCGCCACATACCTGAATCTCGCCCACAACATTCTGTGGATCCGACGAGTCGATACGCACCTCCATACCGTCTACCGGCTTACCGCACGAGCGGATGGCGAAGTCGTACCAATCCTCATAACCGATGAGCGGACCGCACTCGGTCATACCGTAACCTACCGTGTAAGGGAGCTTGATCTGCTTGAGCAACACCTCGATAGGGCCGCTGATTGCAGCACCGCCGATGATGATGTGCTTCATATTGCCACCGAACGATTCGAGGATCTTCTTGCGAATCGAATTGAAGATGACGTTGCGCAGGCCGGGCACCTTCAATGCGCATTTGAGTGCCGGCTTTTCGAGCGTAGGAATTACCTTGTTGCGCATAATCTTCTCGAGCACGAGCGGCACGGTGATGAGCATATACGGACGTACGTCTCTGAACGCCTGCAACAGCAGGGTAGGGGTAGGCATCTTACCGAGGAAGTATACCGTTGCACCCGAACAGATCGGGAAGATGAACTCGAAAGCCAAACCGTACAGGTGAGCCAACGGCAGCATCGAAACGATGTGCGAGTCGATAGGCATCTTGATACGCGTGATACCAAAGGTGATGTTCGACGAGATGTTGTTGTTCGAGAGCATAATGCCCTTTGGCGACGAAGTCGTACCCGAGGTGTAGGAAATGGTGTTCAAATCATCCGGACCACCAACCTCATACTCGACATACTTGCGCTTCATTCCCTGCGGATACTTCGCGCGGAAGAGCTGGTGGATGTTCGGAATCACATCCGTGAGGATGTTGTCCTTCGACCAGAGAGCCGAGAAATCCTCGATGCAGATTGCACCCAGTAGGTCGGGCATCTGCTCCGGCGACATATTGTCCCACATCTTGCGCTCGGTGAAGAGCAATACGCTGTCCGAGTGAGCAACGAGCTTCTGCAGGTTCTCCGGAGCGAAACCGTTGAGAATAGGTACCGCTACGGCGCGGTATGCAATGATCGAGAGGTACGAAATACCCCAACGAGCCGTGTTATTTGCACTGATTGCAATTTTGTCGCCCGGTTTTACGCCAAGCTTTTCGAAAACGATGTGCAGCTTGGCAATGTGTGTTGCCACATCTGCATAAAAGAAGGTCTCTCCCTTGTAATCGCACACTGCGGGCTTGTGCCAATTGTTTTTAGCAGCTTCCGCAAACCTCTGAATAAAGTGAGTCATAATGTTTTGAAAAAAAAGTAAAAGTTTTTCGGTTGCGGCTATTTTATAAGCCAGTTAGTGATAGTTGTAATGTATGTGCGCGATATTGGGACATCAATGATTCCCTCAATTCCAAATTCGATAAATACCCCCTCCTTATCACGTCGCAAGACCTGAACGCGATCCATATTGACCATATACGAGCGATGGCATCGCTGTACGGGGGTGTCGGCCAACAGCTCGGCAATACGCTTCATCGTATTGCGAATCATCATCTTCTTGACGATGTTGTTGTTCATATACCATACGCAGATGTAGTTGTCGGCCGATTCGACCATCACCAGGTCTTCGCGTTTTACCGACAATCGCATCTCGTTGTGGTCATCGTAGAAGAGAACGTACGAGCGAGGCGTATTATTGTCCTCGTTGTCGATACTCTCCTTGAGAGCCGTTAATTGTTGTGTGCGGTCGATGATAATAATGTACAACAGGCAGAATGCATACGGCACAAAGAGTATGCACGACGTACGGCCAAATACGATGGCATAGAGTCGGATAAGGCCGATATTCTCGGGGTGAAACCACGAAGCCGAGCATACGGTGATAATCAGTGCCACGACGGCAAACTCGCCTATGCACCAGGCAATGTAACCTCGGTATGTGAGCAGATGTCGTCGGCTGCGCACCATAACCAGACGCGACAGCAGTACGATAATACTACCGATGATAATCACTACGGCCGATGCCACATAGAAGGCATCATCGGTCGAGTTGATCCATCGCGCAAGTGCACCGCTCGTCATAAAGTCGAGCGATTCGTAGATATTGAACGGACGGAAGATGACGATGAACAGCACCGCAGTAACTGCCATTGCCGTAACAATGACAATCTGCTGCGCGTACTTGTAGAGTACCGTCGGAATATGTTGATTAAGCAGATTCCTGTTCATCCGTTTGACTGTTTTTCGCTGTTTTTTGTGCTACAAACTCGGTAAACTGATCCGGATTGTCGCACGAAACATAGTATTTATCTTCGCAAAGATCGGTTATTTCTACGAAATTACACCATTTTGACGCATATATTTTTACTACATCCAATTTTTTCAGGTTGAGGAAATAGCCGTAATAGCCGAAAAAACCGACTCCCGCAAAGAGCGGAACGAACCATTTTGTCTCCTTGCTCTCGACCTTGCGAACGGATGCTATCTCCGAGTAGTCGATGCTCGTAAAGTCTGATATACAGTATATTTCGACACCCTCGTCGGAGAGCTTCACGCGACGCGGAATCGAAAGTGCCATCAGCGCCACGAGTGCCACAATCAGTCCCACGCCCCACGCCAGCATATATCCGCCGTCGTAGATAAGCAGCAGCACCACGGCAACAGCCGCAAAGATCAACAGGTGTATTGCGGTTGCGTACCAGGTGCGCAAGTCGGGACGATATTTATACTCGTGTTGCGTCATCGCGTCTCCTCTTTTTTCGTTTTGAGCCATTCGGCAATAGCTTCGGCTATGACCATATCTTCGGGCGTCGTAATCTTGATATTGTAGCGTTCGCCCTCGCATAAACTCACGCGTTCGCCCATCTGCTCGACCACCGATGCGTCGTCCGTAAACGACTGTCTGAATGGTGTGTCGTATGCCGCACGCAGCGTCGCAGCATCGAATATCTGCGGTGTCTGTACGGCGCGCAGTGTCGAACGGTCAATCGGTGTCGACGTGCCATCCTCGCTTGCAACGCGCAACGAATCCACCGGCACGACAACCGGAATCGCCGAGCCGTTTTGTGCTGCACACTCCACCGCGCGCAGAATCAGCTCCTTCGATGCGAACGGGCGCACACCGTCGTGTACGGCGATTAAATCGACCGCATCGCTCATCGCCGTTATGCCGTTGAGTACCGAGTAGAAGCGCTCCTTTCCGCCCTCGACCACCGAGTGGCGGGCAACGCGAAAACGTGCCGAGAGGTTGCGCCAGAAGTCAATCTGCGAGGCAGGCAGCACGACGATAATCTTTGCCGAAGGAATCGCTGCGGCAAAGGAGTTTATGGTGCGCACGAGTATCGGCTCGCCCCCGACGAAAGCAAACTGCTTCGGGAGTGTGCCACCCATACGCGAACCGCTGCCACCGGCGACGATTATTACTCCGATTGATCTCTGTTCCATATCAATTTCTTTCCAAAACCGAGCGTGTTGTCGGTCAGTTTCATATAGTCCGGCTCCACCATCCATATCTCAAGCGGGGCTGCCGCTGCGTATGGGAAGCGTTTGATGTACGAGCGTACGGCTTGCGCATCGCCCTTTCGAGCCGTGCCACAAATCTGTATGCCCTGCACGCGACCAACGATGCGCGTCTCGAGCGTTATGGCACACGCCACGCGAGCTCGCTCGCTCATCTCGCGGCCGTGGCGCGTTTCGGACGAGGAGGTGAATATCAGTAGGTTGCGCTCCGCGTCGTAGGCGTAGAAACAGGCCGCACAATAGGGCTCGCCGGCGGCGTTTGTCGTGGCGAGCGTCAGGACGTGGTGTCGCTTGATGAACTTTATGATCTTCTCGTCGAGCATTATCGGATGGTGATTGAGTCGAGTTGTGTGATGCGCATCGAATCGGCAACGTCGCCCTCCAATTCGGCAATGATGCGATCCTTCACCCACTCAAATTTCTTCTTATTCTGCTCCTTAATCGGCTCAGCCGGCTTCTGTGGTACGTTGAGCGGATTGATCGGCGTACCGTTTTTCCAGAGGCGGAAGTCGAGGTGCGGACCTGTCGAGCGGCCCGTGCTGCCGACGTAACCGATTACCTGGCCTTGCGAGACGTGCTTGCCTACGGCAATACCTTTGGCGTAGCCCTTTAGGTGCAGATAACCCGACTGCAATTTGCCCGGGTGCTTGATGTATACGGTGTTGCCACCTGCGCCCTTGTATCCCTTGTATGTTACCGTACCATCGGCCACGGCGCGTACCGGAGTGCCGGCCGGCGCAGCATAGTCAACGCCCGTGTGCGGACGATACTTCTTCAGTACCGGATGCAGACGTGCGTAAGAGAACTTCGACGATATGCGCGTGAACTTCAGCGGTGCCTTGAGCAGCTGCTTGCGGAGCGAGCCGCCGTCTGCCTCCCAATACTGCACCTTGCCGTCCTGCGGAAACGGGATGGCGTATATATCCTTACCTCCGTGGCGGAACTTTGCTCCCCACACGCGACCTACGCCCACCGAGAGCGTGTCGATAAACTTCTCGTCATAGATAACCGTGAAGCTGTCGCCCTGCTGAATGCCGAAGAAGTCGACCGTCCATTGGTAGATATCCTCCAACTCGGAGGCGAGTGCATACGGCAAATCGTTCTCCATAATTGCGCCCCAGAGCGAGGAGTTGATGACGGCGTTGCTCTTCTGACGACGCACCTCGACCTCGCGAGCACCTTCGCGCACAGCGACCGAGTCGCCCACGAATGCAAATACGACATAGTCGATGATATTCTTCTCATAGACAATGTAATCGAGCTTGCTCGCCACCGAATCGGGACGCAAAAAGGCCGTGTATTTGTTGCCTGCGCGGATGTTGCGCAGCGGGCAAATCGTCTTGGTAAGTACGTCCAGACGGTTGATTTTGCTGCCGCCAATGCCGTATCCGTCCAGAATCTTGCTCCACGTCTCGCCACTTGCGACCGTGTGCTGCTCCAGCGTGTAACCCTCGGCGTCGATGCCGTAAACTATGTTGCGCTCCTTCTCCGGCTCGCTCTCCGACGAGGAGCAGGCAGAGCTTCCTGCGATGAAAGTCATCAGCGCGATGACCTGTAATATCCAATTCTTTCTCATATCCGCAAAGATATAAAAATCTGCTGAAAAATAGAGATCAAAATACTTATTTTGATGTTTTTTAGCAGTAAAATTTGTTTTTCGAAAAAAAAATTGTACCTTTGAAAAATTGTGTATAGTAATGAAGCAGCTTTTACTCAAAATATCCTCGATTTTGTACGGATTCGTTCTGCGAGTTCGTCATTGGATGTTTGATGTCGGTATGCTTCATAGCGAGTCGTTCGATATTCCGGTGCTCTGCGTCGGCAACATCACGGTTGGCGGTACGGGCAAGACTCCGGCTGTCGAGATGTTGGTCGGCTACTACTCGAAGCGCTACAATGTGGCAGTCGTTTCGCGTGGCTATGGCCGCAAGACGAAGGGTTATCTCGAGGTGTCGATCGAGGATTCGTATGTCAATGTCGGCGATGAACCGTTGCAGATCAAGCGCAAGTTCCCGAACGTGCCGGTCGTCGTCTGCGAGAAGCGCGCCTACGCAATCGCCCGCATCCGCGAGGAGATGCCCGATGTGAATATGATTATTATGGATGACGGCTTCCAGCACCGCTTCGTTAAGCCGTTCATCAATATCATTATGGTCGACGCGACGCGTCCTGTAGAGAAGGATCACCTTCTGCCGTATGGCCAGTTGCGCGATACCATCTCGTCGCTGCATCGCGCTCACTACTTCATCGAGACCAAGTGTCCGGAGGATATGTTGCCTATCCATATGCGTATCCAGCGCAAGGTCTTGAGCTTCAAACCTTCGCAGCAGGTATTCTTTACGCGCTTCCAGCGCAGCGAGATGCGTACGCTCGTCGAAAATAAACCGCAGTCGTTGCCTGCAAATAGCAAGGTTATTGCAATGTCGGGTATCGGTAATAGCGAGGCGTTCAACGAGGAGTTGCGTAGTCGTTTCAATGTCGTGGATACGCTCGATTTTGACGACCATCACACCTATCGCCTCGGCGATTTGGCGCTGATGCAGAAGGCCCTCGAGCGTAATCCGGATGCTGTTATCGTTACAACGGAGAAGGATGCGGTCAAACTCTTCAATAGTCGCAGAATCCCTGCAGAGGTCAGCTCGCGCATTCTCTACGAGAGTGTCGAGATTCGCTTTGTTGATGATGCGGATGAGTTTTTCGGCCGATTGGATAAGGATATAAAACAGTTTAGCAATGAAGCATATATTAGGGGCTGCTGATTATTTGCGCAGCGTTACATCAGATTTTCAGCCGGAGGTTGCCATTATTCTCGGTACCGGCTTGGGTGATTTTGCCGATAACATCGAGGTCCACACTTCGATTGAATATAAGGATATTCCGAATATGCCGGTCTCGACGGTCGAGGGCCATAAGGGCCGTCTGATTTTTGGTACGATTGCCGGTCGTCGCGTGGTGGCAATGCAGGGCCGTTTCCACTACTACGAGGGCTATACGATGCAGCAGGTTACATTCCCTGTTCGCGTGTTGGCTCTGCTCGGTATCAAGTATCTCTTCGTGTCGAACGCTGCGGGCGGTATCAACACCTCGTTCCGTGTTGGCGACCTGATGATTATCACCGACCATATCAACCTGCTGCCTAACCCGCTCATCGGCCCTAATATGGCCGAGTTCGGTCCGCGCTTCCCTGATATGCACGACTGCTACTCGTCGGCCGTGCGTGCCAAGGCAACGGAGATCGCCGAGCGCGAGAACATCAAGCTGCAGTATGGCGTCTATGTCGGTACGACGGGCCCTACGTTCGAGACGCAGGCCGAGTACCGCTACTTTAAGGCCATTGGTGGCGACGCTGTAGGTATGTCGACCGTGCCGGAGGTTATCGTAGCGCGTCATATGGGCGTTACGACGTTTGGTGTTTCGGTAGTTACTAACTGCGGTTTGAGCGATGAGAAGGGCGACCACGAAGATGTTCAGCGTCAGGGCCGTAAGGCGGGTATCCGTATGGCGAAATTGTTTATCGAATTGATTAAAGAGTTGGAATAGCGTTTATGATTAACAAGGTAATTTTAGTTGGAAATGTGGGTGCAGACCCGGAGGTTCGCACACTCGATTCGGGTGTGAAGGTTGTACGTTTGCGTTTGGCTACGACGGAGCGATTCTTGGATCGTCAGACGAACGAAACCCGCGAGCAGACCGAGTGGCACTCGGTAACTATGTGGCGTGCGTTGGCAGATGTTGCCGATAAGTACGTTCGTAAGGGTAGTCAGTTGTATATCGAGGGTTCGTTGCGCACGCGCGAGTGGACCGATCGTGATAATCAGAAGCGTTATACGACGGAGATTGTTGCCAGCGATATGAAGTTGCTCGGTCGTCGTCCGGAGGGTGCTGCTCCACAGCAGAGCGCTGCTCCTGCGGCCGCTCCGCAGCAGTCGTACGCGCCACAGCAGCAGTATGCTCCACAATCGCAGTATGCACCGCAGTATGCACCGCAGCCGACTCCACAGCCGGCACCAATCGCCGTGCCTGCGGATGATGCGGACGACCTGCCGTTCTAAATCGCACGAGTAGGTCATACGCACCTATATATACATTAAGAGCCGATCTTCTTGAAAGACCGGCTCTTTGTTTTGCCTGCAATGTGCGTGCGTTGCCCCGAACTGCTACTTTTCGGGCGTGAATACGAACTGCGCCGTGCGGAAGTCGCCCTCGTGTGAATGCTCCGTGTGAGAACAATCGTGCGACGCACAGCTTTCGCCCGAGTCGCTGATCTCGCCGGCAATGTAGCGCGCGACGAGCGCATCAATATTTCCCGCCTGCCCTCTGATGACGGCAATGCCACTCTCGGCGAGCTTGAGTTTGGCACCATCGCCCATATTGCCGGCCAACATCACCTCTACGCCCATCTCGGCCAGCGTTGTGGCAATGCCCGACTTGCATCCGCAACCTTGTGGCGACGGTAGCGTCGAGCGGTCGGTTACAACACCTTCATCGATGGTGAAAATCGTGTAGTGGTCGCAGTGGCCGAAGTGGTCGTCCACGCGGTGCTCGCGGGTTGGAATAGCAATCTTCATAGCGCGTGCCGAATTACTTTTTGGCCTCCAGAATAGGCAGGTTTGCCTCGGTAGGGATGTAGATAACCTTCTCTGGAATGTTGTTCTGCTGACGTACCCACAGATACTGTATGTAGGTCGATGTGAGCGAGCCGTTTTCGATGCGGATTGCCTCCGCAGCACCCTTCGCACGCTCGATTTCGGCCTGCGCGTTGAGTTTCTCTGCCTCGAGGTTTGCCTTTGCCTCTTCGATCTTGATTTGGCGATTCTGCTCGGCCTTTGCCAGCTCGGCGCGACCGCTCATCTCCTGTTGCCATACGTTGTACATCGGCAGACCAAACATCAAGCCGAGGATTACGGCAATTGCAATCAGTGCAAGCACTACAAAGCCCCATACCGTTGATGCCGCGTTGTTCATTGAGTTCATAGTTTTAAGTTTTTTGGGTTGTTATACAAAAAGGCGTCTTCTCGTGAGAGAAAACGCCCCTGTTTATACGCTTATCGAGTGACTACTCCGCATCCTCACGGTGCATCTTCTCAACATAGATTGCGTGTGCCATCTTCTCGCGCTTTGCAATCGACGGCTTAGTGAAGTACTGGCGCGCACGCAACTCCTTCAAAACTCCGGTACGCTCGTATTTACGCTTGAACTTTTTGAGAGCGCGCTCGATGTTCTCGCCCTCTTTAACTGGCATAATAATCATAATATTCTACTTTTTTAAATTTGTTATTGTTTCTGTTTTTGTTTGGGTTGGGAGTTTTCGCTTCCGACGAATCTCATCCGTCCTCTGTGCCGCACTCCTCCTGCGGGGTTTGTGTTGAATCTTTACTGCATCTCGAAACCTTGCGGTATGTCGCCAAAGTGAAGATATGGTGCGATGGCAGTCTCCTGCTCCGCTCCAAATATTTTATCTTGTCTCATCTCTTCGAACGACTTCCAGCCTCCTTTCGATTTGCGTAGTTCAACTATTCTTTTTATTGCGCTGCGAGTCATATACGGATGACGCTCCAACTCACAAGCGGGTGCAAAGTTAATATCAATTTTTGAAATAACACAACTATCGCAGCAAATTTGTTTGGAAATTCGTGCAAAATTTTCTGCTGTAACGCATTTTAACTCCGCAATTTGGTCTATCGAGTAGAATCCGCCGAGCAAACGACGGTACTCCATAATCGCCACGACGCTTTTTGCTCCGATTCCCGCTACCGAGCGCAGCGCAGTCGAGTCGGCCGAATTTATCTCTACAAGCCCGCCGTAGGGCTTCGGCTCGGGGAAGATGACATACGCCTCGAGTGAGTCGGCCATCTCACTGCTCACGCCGTAGCAGTCGCGCAACTCCTGCATATCGCGTATGCCCTCTGCTCCGCGATTGCGATACTCTATGAGGGCGCGTGCCTGACGCGTCGAGAAACCGATCAGACGCAGATACTCTACGCCAACCGTGTCAATGCGGAACGGCTCGAAAGGTCGCGGTGCGAAGCGTCGCTCGGAGGTGTGTTTCGTGAAAGAGGTGGTCGTGTCGCGCTTTGGCCGTGCAGCGTACTTGCTGTCGATGCGGATGTATGGCTTCAAGCGAGCGTATATCGAGTCGGTTACGCCATAACACAGCGCAAAATCCTCCTTGATGGAGAACACTTTGCCCATCGTGCGATACTTAACGATACCGACAGCCGTACGCTTGTCGAAGCCCATCGCGCGCAACTCCTCATAAGTTACTGTGTTGGGGTCAAACGCGAATAGCGAATCGCGCTGCTCGGCCGGCTCCGTGTGCGTGGGTTGCATTTGCGCCTTGTCGCGCTCGGCAAGGTAGAACTCCATGCGCGGTTTGCCTATGTAGAGCAGGGCAACAACGATGCCGACCATTACGATAATGGTTGCAAGACCTCGTATTTGCTGACGCGAAAACATACCACTCATTCGATTTTTACCATTCGGCCCTCTCCGATAGCAGCAACTTGCCGTAACGCACCGAAGGCGACTCTACGAACTCTCCTAATTCGTACTCCTTCCAACGCGAGTCTACCAACGTAATGGTCTGCTTGTCAGATACTACGACGTTCGGGAATCGTGCCGGATTGCCCGCCTTGCCCGGTCGCTTCGGACGGGCATCTACAATGGCTGTATGTCCATCCTTCGTGAGCGAAATATCGCGTGCTGGGTCGGTATTTGCCGCTGCCAACCACAGCAACTCCTCGCCACTGAGATCCTTGGCGCGGATGTCGAACAGCGCAATGCAGTTGCACTCCACGCCGTTGTCGCGTGCGAGCTGCTCGGCGTCGATCTGCGCATCATTGTCGGCAAACAGCACCCATACGCTCCACTCGTCGAGCAGATCCGTGCGATGCTCCACGCCGCTCGGTAGGGTAACCTTCTCCGCGATACGTGGTGTGCGCTTCTCGCTCTCGGCGATCAACGTCAGGTCGAGCGCAATCTTACCACCGTAACCGCACGTTGCCGTTGCGTGGTCGAGCACGTCGTATATGCCCTCGCCACGAATGATGGCGCGCTTCGGATTGCACTCGCGGATGAGTCGCGCGAGGCTTGCCCTATCGCGCAGAGGCGTATCGGAAGGCGTGAGTACGAGATACTTGTTGAACATCATCTGTCCGGCGCTCCACATACCTTGCGCCACCTTGACCGCTTGCCCCTCGTAGCGGGTGGCAATCGATAGCAGAGCGATGTTGTGCGACGTGCCGGCTACGGGCATCGTCATATCGACAATCTCCGGCTGCATCACAAGGCGTATCGGTGCAAGGAATATGCGCTCGGTTGCTTGCGATATGTATGCATCCTCCTGTGGCGGAATGCCGACAACTGTTGCCGGATATATGGCATCGCGACGATGCGTGATGGCTGTAACGTGGAAACGAGGGTAGAGATCGGTGAGCGAGAAGAAACCCGTATGGTCGCCGAAATCGCCCTCCACAACCGGTGCCTCCTGCGGATCGACATAGCCCTCGATGACGAAGTCGCAATCCGCCGGCACATATATATCGTTGGTTACACACTTTACCAGCTGCACCGGCTTGTGGCGCAGCATTCCTGCGAGCAGATACTCGTCCAGATTGTCCGGCATTGGTGCCGTTGCGCTGTACGCATATACCGGATCGCCACCGATTGCCACCGACACCGGCATACGCTCGCCTCGGCGCTTGTATGCCTCGAAGTGGCGCGCACCGGTCTTGTGGCGATGCCAATGCATACCCGTCGTGTGCGAATCGAATACCTGCATACGGTACATTCCGACATTTCGCACACCCGTATCGGGGTCGATCGTGTTGACCATCGGCAGCGTTACGAATCGCCCGCCGTCGAGCGCGCGACTTCGCAATATCGGCAGTCGGTCGAGCGACGCGTCCTCACCCGTCAGCACCACCTGCTGACACGCTCCGCGGCGTTTGCTCTTTCGCGGAAACCACTTTGCGACCTCGCCCAGCAGGGGCAACATCCGCAACTTGTCGCCGAGCGAATCCTTCGGCGAGGTGGCTTGCCGCACGAGCGACTCGATGAGCTGCGTAATCTCCTCCAATCGCTCCACGCCGAGCGCCATAGCCATTCGACGCTCCGAACCCATCATATTTGTCAGGACCGGAAAGTCGCGATCGGTATGCTCGAACAGCAGCGCCTTGCCTCCGCCCTCGCACTTGGTGATGCGGTCGGTAATTTCGGCAATCTCACAATCGCTCGAAACGGGAGTGCCGATGCGAATCAACTCACCGGCACTCTCCAATTTGTCTATAAAATCTGCAAGAGATTTGTACATATTGTATGGTTTACTTTTGTTCGCTCTTTGCTGCAGCCAGACGCTCCAGGAACATCTTCTTCTCCTTACCCATTGCGAGGAAGCAGATAACGGCTGCGATGACGCTTGCCAGGAAGAAACCGATGAAGGTAATCTCCCAACCGCCTTCGCCACTCTCAACAATACGACCAAATGCGATCTTCGAGAGGAATGCATCGCCAATCAGATAACCGAGCAGGCCCATAAAGCCGGCTGCCGTACCTGCGGCATTTTTCGGAACGAGGGCAATCGCCTGAATCGAAATCATAGCTACCGGACCATAAACCGCAAAACCCGTGATGGCAAGTGCCGCAGTGATTACGGTGAGATACTCCACGCCGAGAGCAGCCGTAATCGGCTCTGCCTGCCAGTAGATGAATGCACCGATAGCGGTTACAATCATACATATTACATTAACCGGAGCACAACGGCCCTGAAAGAACTTCGACGAGAGCCATCCGGCGATGAGCGTACCCGGAATTGCTGCCAACATATGATATGCGTAGAGGTCCTTGCTGACAGCCTTCGTGATGCCGTGAATATCCTGCAAGTAGATTGGCAACCAGTCCGAGATACCGTAACGTACCAGATAAACCAGAATGTTTGCCACGCCGATTAACCACAAAATCTTGTTTTTGAGGATATAGTCCACGAAGAGCGTCTTGAACGGAATCTTGTTCTCCTCGCCCTTCTTTGCCTTTGCGCCCGAGTAGTCGTTGCGATACTTCTCAATTGGTGGTAGACCGCACGACTCCGGTGTGTCGCGGATAAACCACCAGCACAATGCTGCAACTGCGAGTGCCGCAATCGACGGAACGATAAACGCACCGCGCCACGACTCTTCGGCTCCGATGCCGCACGCCATAAGCGCCGCACCGCCAATGCCTACCAACCACGCCATTGCCGAACTACCGACGTTGTGGGCCGTATTCCATACCGACATCTTGAACGAACGCTCGTTGGTCGAGAACCACTGCGACATAACACGGCCGCAAGGAGGCCAACCCATACCCGAGAACCAACCCGTCAAGCAGGTCAATACGAAGAGGATAGCGGTGGTTACGATACCGTTTTTAGGGTATGGAATCACACCGGCAACGATCATTACGAGTGCCGAGATAATCAGACCGATGGTCATAAACTTGCGGGCGTCGGAACGGTCCGAAAGACTGCCCATCAAGAACTTACTTACTGCATATGCGATGGGCATACCCGCCATTGCGTCGCCCAGGCCACTCTTGTCGATGTAGCCGAGCGAAATCATATCCGCACCGGCGAACGAGAGGTTCTTGCGAACGAGGTAGTAGGCCGCATAACCGAGATAGATACCGATGAATACCTTCCATCGCATCTGCTTGTACTCCTTGTCAATCTTCTCTGCCGGAAGTTGTGCTTTGTGAGCCGGCGGAGCCATAAAATCTAAAAATGCCATTTTATTAAGTTTTTAAGGTTTTTGTAATCTCTGTGTTGTGTGTGGTTGAATTTATAATTTGATGTCGTAGATCTGAATTACGCCGACCAGGTGTTGCTCATCGTTTACGACGAGCAGCGAGTTTACCTTGTGGCGCGTCATCAGCTTCTCGGCCTCGATCAGTTTCTCGTCCGGATGGATGCTCTTTGGCGATGGGGTAGCGATATCCATTGGCTTGATGTTGAAGAACTCCGCCTGACGCGACTCCATAGCACGTCGCACGTCGCCATCGGTTACAATGCCGAGTATCTTCTCTCCGCGACAAATCACGATGAGTCCCAATCCGCCCTGCGACATTCGCTGAATCATCTCTGTTGCCGAGCACTCCTCGTCGATAATCGGCAGATCGTGACGACGCATAGCGTTGCCGACGGTCATCAGCAGACGACGACCGAGACTGCCTCCCGGATGCAGACGTGCGTAGTCCATCGAGGTGAAGTTACGCAACTTCATCAGCGCGATTGCCAGCGCATCGCCCATTGCGAGCTGTGCGGTTGTCGATGTCGTCGGTGCAAGGTTGAGGATGCACGCCTCGTGCTCGACCGCTACGTTGAGGTGTATGTGCGAGTTTTTGGCAAGCGATGAGTTTGGATTGCCGGTCATCGAAATCAGCGTGTTGCCGTTGTCCTGAATGAACGGCACGATCTTCAGCACCTCGTCTGTCTCACCCGAGTAGGAGAGAGCTATGACGATGTCGCAACTCGAAATCATACCCAGGTCGCCGTGAAATGCCTCGCCCGGATGCATATAGAAGCTCGGTGTTCCGGTGCTGGCCAGCGTTGCGGCAATCTTCTTGGCAACGAGGCCCGATTTTCCCATACCGGTCATTATCACCTTGCCTGCGCTTGCCATAATAGATTCGACGCTTGCCACGAATTCGTCGCCCAAACCCTGCTTGATGCGAAGCAGGGCATCTGCCTCGGTTTGGAGCGTTTCGCGTGCAACGTCAAGAATCTGTTGTCTGTTGTTTTGTGTCATTATAAGAGTGTTTTTATTACGTTCTCCAACTCGTCGAGCTGCAACATATTCGGACCATCGCTGAGAGCGTTGTCCGGATCGGGATGCACCTCAAAGAAGTAGCCGTTCGCGCCGAACGCCTTGGCTGCCAGTGCCATTGCCGGAACAAACTCGCGGTTGCCGCCCGTCTTGCCACCCGCAGCACCCGGACGCTGCACGGAGTGCGTACAGTCCATAATCACGCGCGGAGCGATGCCGAGCATATCCGGAATATTGCGGAAGTCGACCACCAGGTTGTTGTAGCCGAACGAGTTACCACGCTCGGTGAGCCATACCTCCGTTGCGCCCGACTCGGTCGCCTTCTCATACGGGTAGCGCATATCTGCACCCGAGAGAAACTGCGCCTTCTTGATGTTTATCGTGCGGCCCGTCTTGGCTGCTGCCACCAAGAGGTCGGTCTGGCGACAGAGGAATGCTGGAATCTGCAATACGTCGACCACCTCGCCCGCAGGTGCTGCCTGCCACGCCTCGTGGATGTCGGTGAGCAGTCGCAAACCGTACTTGCTGCGTACGTCGGCGAGCATCTGTAAACCGCGCTCGATGCCCACGCCTCTGTACGAGGAGAGCGACGTGCGATTCGCCTTGTCGAACGATGCCTTGAATATGATATCTGTGCCGAGAGCGGCGTTGATTTCGCAAAGTTTGCGTGCTACCGTGTCGAGCAGTTCTGCCGACTCGATAACGCAAGGCCCTGCTATAAATATTGGTTTCATTTGTAAACTATTTTGCTAATGCGTTGATAACCTTTTGGTTGATGGCGCGAATGCGCGCCACGTCCATCTTTACCACCTTGCGGTCGTACGTAACGAAGCCGTTAACCTCACCCTCCACGTCGGTCGTCTGCGTATAGATTGCGCCCGACATACCCTGCGGGATGAATGGCAGCAGCATCTCTGCATACTTGACATAGGTGTTCGTAACATCCTCCATATCCTTACGATTGCCACCGTAGCCCCAGTTGCGCATCTCAGGATTCCAGAGGTGGCCATCGACCGGCAGACCAATGCCGCCATACTCGCCGAGCATCAGGATGTAGTCGGCGTGGTGTACGCCCATACAAGGTCTCGGATAGTTGTGCCAATCCATAATGTCGCCACACTCGCGCAGGTTACCGCCACTTGCCGGATTGACAAGTCGCGAATGGTCTTGCTGGTATACCCACTCGGTAACCTTCTCGGTGTCGAACTGTGCCCACGCCTCGTTGAACGGTACCCATACCACCACCGACGGGAAGAAACGGCAGAAGTTGATCAACTCGCCAAACTCCTTGTAGTAGTTGCGCTTGAACTCGTCGCTGAGATCCGTGTCCGAACCGCCGTTGATTTGGTGGCGTGCCCACGAGTAGGAGTTCTTGCTTGCCTGTTCGCCGCTCGGCATATCCTGCCATACGAGCATACCCAGACGGTCACAGTGGTAGAACCAGCGAGCCGGCTCAACCTTGATGTGTTTGCGGATTGTATTGAAACCGAGCTTCTTCGTGAGCTCAATGTCCCAAGCAAGGGCCTCGTCGGTTGGTGCCGTATACAGACCATCAGGCCACCAGCCCTGGTCGAGCGGGCCGTACATAAATATTGGCTCACCGTTGAGCGTCGCGCGCAGATGACCGAGTTTGTCGCGCATCTTGCCCACCTCTCGCATTGCGGCGTACGACTCGATGCTGTCGACCTCCTTGCCGTTCTGCGTGAGCGTAATCTTCAAACCGTAGAGTGTCGGCGAGTCCGGACTCCACAACTTTGCATTCGGAATATGCAGTTTTGCCTCTACGCCACACGGTGTAGTCATCTGGGCAACCTTCTCCTCGCCGTCGAAAACCTCGACCGTAACTATGCCCTCGTTCTTCTGGCAGAGGGTGCTCACGCGGAGTTCGCTGCGGCACAACGAATAGCTTGGCTGCACGCTGACGATGTGGTTGCTCTTCGCCACCGGCTCAATCCATACCGTTTGCCAAATGCCCGATACAGGTGTGTACCAGATATTTCCGAGTTTTGTGAGCTGCTTGCCAACCGGCTGCTCGCCCTTCTCCGTCGGGTCCCATACGCGGACGGTCAGTCGCTGTGCGCCCTTCTTGCACAACGCCTCGGTAATGTCGCAACTGAACGGAGTGTAACCACCCGTATGGCTGCCGACAAGCAAGCCGTTTACATATACGTCGGCACTCCAATCCACAGCGCCGAAGTTGAGCATCACGCGCTGCGACATCCATCGTGCCGGTACGGTAAACTCACGCTCGTACCACAACAACTGCTTCTCGGTCATCGGTTTCTGTACACCCGAAAGAGCCGATTCGATGGCAAACGGAACGAGTATCTCGCCATCGAACGCCTGCGGTTTTGCGGCGTTAAGTTCGGTGATGGCGTAGCTCCACAATCCGTTCAGATTTTGCCACTCGTCGCGCACCAACTGCGGACGCGGATACTCCGGCAACACATTGTCGGGCGATACCTGCTCTGCCCACTCGGTGCGAATACGCTCGCCTGCTATTTTCCACTCGGCCTGCGATGTCGCAATGGCGGCAATGGTAAAAAATAGGGTGATAAAACATCTCTTCATTGCTGTATCTGTTTTAAGGTCAATAATTTCGTTTTGTATAGGTTGCTATTTGCCGGTGGCTAACCTCTGCTACGCAGCCACTCCTCGGCACGGGCCAAATCCTCCGGTGTGTCGATGCCGATGGTCTCGACATTCGAAATGCCTACACCGATTTTGTAGCCGTTCTCCAACCAACGCAGCTGCTCGAGCGACTCGGCCTTTTCGAGCGTCGATTGCGGCAACGTGGTTACGGCACGCAGTACATTGGTGCGGAAGCCGTAGATGCCGATATGCTTGTAGAACGTATGCTCTGCCAGCCAACGCTCGCGCTCCACTCCGCGCAGATACGGAATAACCGAACGCGAGAAGTATATGGCGCGACCTTCGCTGTCGAGCACCACCTTTGGCGAATTAGGATTCTCGAGTGCCTCCAATCCGTCGCTCTCGGCGAATGGTTTGACGAGGGTTGCGATGTCGATCGACTCGTTGTCGAAACAGCTCTTCAGCGCCAACAACTGCGACGGCTGAATGAATGGCTCGTCGCCCTGTACGTTTACTACGACATCAAACTCTCCGCCCTGCTTGCAGTAGGCCTCCCAGCAGCGATCCGTACCGCTGCGGTGTGCCGTTGAGGTCATCTCCACCTTGCCGCCGAAAGCTCGCACGGCATCAAAGATGCGCTCGTCGTCCGTCGCTACAACGGCGTCGTCCAGAACGCCTGCCACCTGCTCGTACACGCGCTCGATGACGCGCTTACCGCCGAGCATCGCGAGTGGCTTTGCCGGAAAACGTGTGCTGGCGTATCGTGCCGGAATGATTGCTATGAACTTCATCGTATGCTATTTTTCAAGTGCAAGTGCGAGTACCTCCTCGTTGGTGCGAACGTAGTGGAACGTAAGACCGCTGACGTACTCCGCTTTAATCTCCTCAATATCCTTGCGATTCTCCTCCGGCAAAAGGATGGTGTGAATGCCGGCACGCTTTGCTGCCAACACCTTCTCCTTCACGCCACCGATAGGCGTTACACGACCACGCAGAGTTGTCTCGCCCGTCATTGCGATACGCTCGCAGACCTTGCGTCCCGTGTAGGTCGATACAATCGAGGTGATCATCGTGATACCTGCCGATGGGCCATCCTTCGGAATTGCTCCCTCCGGAACGTGGATGTTGAGATCCCACTTCTCGAAGAGCTCCTTGTCGATGCCGAGCTCCGCGTGGTGTGCCATCACCCACTCGTGAGCGATGGTTGCCGACTCCTTCATCACGTCACCCAGGTTGCCCGTCAGCGAGAGTTTGCCCTTGCCCGGCGTGAGCAGCGACTCGATGTAGAGGATGTCTCCTCCCACAGCCGTCCAAGCCAGACCGGTTACCACGCCAACCATATCCTTGATTTCGTACTCGTCATTGATGAACTTCGGCTTGCCGAGAATCTTCTCCACATCGGCAGGCGAAATTTCAGGCGTGTACTCCTCCTCGAATGCGATATTCTTTGCTCGCGAGCGGGCAATCTTTGCGATGTGCTTGTCGAGCGAACGCACACCCGATTCGCGTGTGTACTCCGAGATAATCTTCTGCAATACCTCCGACGAGAGCACCATATCGCCCTCTTTCAGGCCGTGTGCCTCCGACTGCTTCGAGATGAGGTGCTTCAGGCCGATCTGAATCTTGTCCTCGAGAATATATCCCGGGATATTGATAAGCTCCATACGGTCGCGCAGCGCAGGGTTGATTGCGCCGATGTCGTTTGCTGTCGCGATGAAGAGCACCTTCGAGAGATCGTACTCCGTATCGAGATAGTTGTCGTGGAACGTAGTGTTCTGCTCCGGATCGAGCACCTCCAACAGCGCCGACGATGGGTCGCCGTGGTTGCTGACCGTGATCTTATCCACCTCGTCGAGGATAATTACCGGATTGGACGAGCCGCAACGCTTGATGGTCTCGATTACGCGACCTGGCATTGCACCGATGTATGTACGGCGGTGTCCGCGAATCTCCGCCTCGTCGTGCAGACCGCCGAGTGATATGCGACCGAACTTACGACCGAGTGCTGTAGCAACCGACTTGCCGAGCGAGGTCTTACCTACTCCCGGAGGGCCGTACAGACAGAGAATTGGCGATTTGAGGTCGCCCTTCAACTTGATTACCGCCAAGTGCTCCAAGATGCGCTCCTTCACCTCCTCCAAACCGAAGTGGTCAGCATCCAACTGCTCGCGAGCGCACGTGAGGTCGAGATTGTCCTTCGTAACCTCGTCCCACGGCAGGTCGAGCATCAGCTGCAGATAGGTCATCTGTACCGAGTACTCGGCAACAGCCGGATTCAGGCGTTCGAGCTTTGCTACCTCCTTTGCGAAGAGTTCGGCCGTCGCCTCGCTCCACTGCTTCTTCTTTGCCGCCTCGCGCAGACGCTCGATGTCGTCATCCTCGCCTTCGCCCAGCTCCTGCTGGATGGTGCGCATCTGCTGCTGCAGATAGTAGTCGCGCTGCTGCTTGTCGATTTCGGTCTTGACCTTCTCCTGAATGCTCTGCTTGAGCTCGAGCAACTGCTGGTCGCGAATCAAAATCTCGAGCAACTTGCGCGAACGAGCCAACAGACCCGGTGCTTCGAGCAGCGTCTGACGGTCGTCATCCGAGAACTCAAGATTCGAGCAGATGAAGTTCACGATGCCTCGCTTCGAATCGATGTTCTTAATGGCGAATGTCGCCTCCTTCGGAATCGACGGCGAGATGTTTATGATGTTGAGTGCCACGTCGCGAATCGACTCCACGAGTGCATCAAACTCTACATTGTTCTTGTCGGGCGCAGTATCGAGCAGCGGAGTTACCTTCGCCTTGAAAAATGGCTCGGTCGAGATGTATTCACCCACCTCGATCTTCTCCAAACCCGAGAGGATAACGGTAAGGTTGCCGTTCGGCATCTCCAAAATTTTCAGGATGCGGGCTGCCGTACCGATGCGATACATATCGTCCGGAGTCGGCGTCTCGATCTCTGCATTGCGCTGCAGTACGGCACCGAGCAGACCGTGCTCGGCATTTACGGCACGCACGAGCGCGATGCTCTTTTCGCGGCCGACGGTGATAGGGGTAATTGCTCCCGGGAAGAGTACCGAACTGCGCAGAGTCAGAATCGGCAACACTTCGGGCAGCGTAACCTCCTCGATGGCATCGTCATCGCCCGAGGTAACAATCGGAATCGTCTGGTACTTGCGATCCATAATCTCCGGCGATAAATCCAGCATTATATCTTCTGTTTCAATCTTCTTTGACATATCTCTTTCTCCTTTGTGTTCTTATGTGTATATATAACATACAAAGATAGTATAAATAATGCGGAAAACGAAAAAAATCGCCCATAGTTCGTTCCAACTATCCCTTTTTTTGTATAAAATCTGCCTTTTACAGCAGTCGCAGGGCGTTTTTCGGGCGAAATAGATACAATAACAGGAGCGTTTCGCAACGCCCCTGCCCCAAAAATAATAATAATGAAAAGAGTTACTTGCAGTAACTGCACGTTGCGCTTACCGAATGCAGATTTCGTGCCGTTCGTGCGCTCGGCGCAGAGTGCTACTATAAAAAACAAAACGAACTATTCGTATGTTAATAATGTTCTTTAATAGACAGATATAGTGTAATGTACTTACATGGAATTTATGATTAGTTTGTAATTAAGCATGTATGCTCGTGGTAGGTATCTAAAGTAAAGCATTGAAACTAATAAGATAACAAAATTGTAATTATGCAAAATTGGCGTACGCCAGAATTATACGATTCTATGCATACGCCAAATAGTATGTATTCTATGCTATTTGTTGATTACAGGTCTAATTGGTATTAAAACATAATTAGCATTGTAGCTAGGAAAACTATATGACTGAGAAGAGCTAAAATTAAATACATACGCAAATTTTCCATAAGTATCACCATAAGAATCTCCAGTCATGTAAAATCCTTCGTTGTTAGAAGATACTTGATAACTACCCAATGGTCCGCTAACAGGGTATCCAATACCAGTTTTTGGTAAAAATATATAATTGCCATTAGGCCCAGTGATTTTTATGCCAGAAACTCCATTCTCCATAGTTTCTTTCCAAGAACAACGGGCGTATAAATCTCTGAAATCTGACATTGTTGGAAGTCGCCAATTCCCGCCCCATTGTTTTCTTGCAATGTCATGTTGAGTAGCACTAATCGCATCCACGTATGGGGCCGTATAATAGCCGATAACATCGTTTCCAGACGGGTCTCCCCATAAATAATATCCTCCTACATCACTATTCGAACTCGCTCCATAATTACACGTACTCCACATAACGTTTAATCCAAGATCTACTGCTTCATGAGAATTAATAACAAGAATAGAGCCTTCTTGCTTGATATAATAATTGATAAATAACTTGCCATCAGTGGATTGAACTCTTATTGTTGCATTGCGCTCTCGTCCCATATTGGCAGCTACATTTACAGTTATACATTGGTATATAGACGCTCGTGTTTCGGGTATGGATATCCATTGCTGAGCGGAATTTGGTATTATAATCTCGCACTTTACATTTGAGAAAAATTCTAAATCTAATACTCCACCAGCACTTTTAACTATTTTGTCTGAATTATCATATAGCTTTAACTCTGGTGCTTCAAAAGACAGACGTCGCATAATAATCTTTTCTCCATTTGATACAAGAACTACAACTTTACTATACTTATCTACTGTTTCACCAACGCTAATCTCTATAGTGCCTTTCATAGCATGTGTATCTTCTACAAAAGCCCGAATATCAGCTGAAGATACAACCTCTACTGTTATATCTTTAATATTGCTTTCAACTACGTAAGCCACTCGTAGTGTGTCATTAGCAGCAACTCCTATATTTTCGTCTACGTCAAAAGTTATAGATAGTGTATTATAGAGAGGAATTGAGAATATCCGACCATCTGTAAGAATGAAAGTAACTTCGTTTTCTCCGATGCTGATGCTTTTGATTAAAGAGTCTCCATCCTTGCCATCCTTGCCGTCAATGCCGTCCTTGCCATCCTTGCCGTCAACGCCGTCTTTGCCGTCAACGCCATCCTTGCCGTCAACGCCGTCTTTGCCGTCAACGCCATCCTTGCCGTCAATGCCGTCTTTGCCGTCAACGCCATCCTTGCCATCAATGCCGTCTTTGCCGTCAACGCCATCCTTGCCGTCAGTACCATTGGTTATGTTGGCTATAGAGCCATCAGAAAAAATGATTTGGTAGCCATTACTAATTTCAATAATACTATTGATAAATAATTTGTTATAGTATGCGTTTTGTATGACTTCTACGGCGCTTAATCTTTGTTCTAATTGGATAATAGAGTTTTTAATATCAGTGTCATCATACTCGCATCCTGTTAAGCAGAGTAGTGTTACTAGTGTAAAAAATAACTTTTTCATAAGGATATATTTGTTGTGATTATTAATGCATTGATAATCGGATTATCCATATTCGAAATAGGGCGTATATAAACGAACACCCTATGTTGTCTGCAATGTGTGTCGAACGCTTTCCGGCACTCTACTTTTTGCTCTTCTTCTATTTTGGCTGCATACTTGCCATATACTTGGCTTTGCCGAGATTGAATCCGATGCCCATATATACGTTCACCGACTTCATATATTGAGGTACAGAAATGGTGTCGTACTTGGCAAACTGCGTACCGATAAAGTCCGCGCCGAGGAAGAGGTTGAAACCCGTAGGATGCACATTGAGCGCAAAACCGAAGATACCCGGACGGTTGCGGTTGAGGAACGTGTGCGATACGGTGGTTGTCAACCAACGACCGATGCGGAAGTTGACCGATGCGGTAAGCTCGGTAAGGATTGTCGACGGAAGGAACTCGGTGTGCGACAACAGACCGAATGCGATGTGGTTGTTGAGGATGTTATACTCGACACCGGCATTGATGGTGCAGTTCAGGCGTGTGGTGTAGCCCTTTGCACCCGGGTCGGTGAGCATCGTGTCGAACGAACCATCAGCATCCGTCTCGCCCGTGCCGAGGTTGAGACCGTTGTAGTAGAAGTCGGCAACTGCCTCGCCGGTTGCAACGGTGTTCTTTGCCCAGCAGATAAAACCTAGGTCGGTTACGGCTGCCGAGATGCGCAGATGATCGTCAAACAGGCGTACCTCTGCACCCAAATCGATGGCAGCACCGCCGCTTTTTACGTTCTTCATAATCTGCGACAATGCATTTGAACTACTTGTCTCGTCCCAAAGGGCCGGAATGAGAATCTGGTTGATGTCCTGCTTGCCGGTAGGGTAGTTCGAGCGGAAAAGCATACCGCCTGCACGCAGATTGCCGCGTACCTGGCCTGTGATCGAGTTCGCATCGAGGTTGACAAAGGCCTCGTCGAGCTTCGCCTGTGCGTGCATAATACCGAGCAGGCCCTTCACACGAAAACCGATTGTTGCAATCTTCTTAATCGGAATCGCAAAGCCCAAACTTGCCTCCATATAGTTGAGCGAGTTGATCGCTGCCCCCGATATATCGTGACGGCCGTTGCCGAGCGACTTGATTGTCGAGAAGAGGTTGCTGTTGAGCGAGATGTCGCTCTGCGAACGAGCGCGAAGGCCGAAACTCCAGAACATCTTCTTGGAGTGAGCACCGAAGCTGAGAAGGTTGATGTCGGCGTTCAGTCCGAGCGAACATACGTTCGGCATCTTCTTCATAAAGTCGGCCGTCGAAACCTGCTCGTTGAGGAACGTAACAACCTCGCCATTGCGCTTGTAGAGCATATTGTCTACCGAGAGGAAGTTGTTGTTGATGTTCAGGCCGATGCCACCGATGCTCGGCAATGCGATATATCCGCGCGTAGGGGCAAGAGCAGGGTTCATATCGGTACGGAAGTACGAGCCCTCCATAAAGTATGCTGTGCGCATTTGTGCCGTTGTTGCACCGCAAAGCGTGAGCACGGCTGCCAATATTGCTAAATATCTCTTCATAGTAGTTGCTTGTATTTTCGTTACTCAATTCCAATGAAATTATTAACATCGATACCTACGCCACCCTTTACGTTGAGCGTCAGGCGAGCCGAGAGAGTTTGCTCTGTGTTGAGCGCCACAGGGCCATTTCCTGCACTCGTTGCGCGCAGCGAGAAACGGATGCCGTCAACCTTTGCCAGCGGAGCGAGCGATGTGCTGTTGCCTGTGCGTTTGAGGGCAATCTTCACGATACTCGTCTTAACACTCTTGCCGTCAGGCGAGCCGGCAACCTTCGATGCCGAAGGGTCGATCTCCAACTGAATATCCTTTGTGCGCTTACCGTTGATGTCGATAAGCTCGGTGTTGAGAATGAACTCCAGCGGCGACGAGTTGCCGATTTCGGCAATGATGGTCAGGTCGCCCACGCGCAGATTCTCTGCTGCGAGATCCTGCATCGTTTCTTGCAATCCGGTTATTTCGTCCGAGTAGTTCATATCCAAATTACCACCGAATTCAAACGGCACTTCAACCGAGTAGGAGTAGCTCTCGGTGAACTTCGGTGCCGCGTAGAAGGTGTAGAGCTGTGTAGGGTCGGTCTTGACGGTGAGGTTTACGTTCACCTTGTCCGGAAGCTCGCCCTCGAAGATTTTGCTCAAATCGTACTCGATGAATACCACGCCATCCTTCTCCAGCTCGGCTCTGCGCTCTGCCTTGGCGATGATGATGGTCGTCGAAACACTCTTCGGAGCGCCGTTCTCCATTACGCCGGCATTGATGTGTATGTTGTTGAGCGAAATCACCTTGTCGGTCTGTGCGCTCGAACCCTTCATCGGGGTGAAACTTGCTGATGCGGTTACCGGAATCGTGAACTCGTTGTTGAGCGTAAAGCGAAGAATCGGCGATACGTCCAACTTGGTAACATCCAAGTCGATGTCGGCAAAGTCGCCCAAGCCGATAGTCATATTCTCGACATACGAGTAGTCGATATGGCCGGCGATGCTTGCCAGGTGCAACGTCGACTCTGCAATGCCTGCACTCAGCTTGATATCCTTGTTGTGGAGAATCTCCGAAACTTTTACTCGCGTGCCCTTCTCGATGCCGATATTGGCGTCGATCGTAAAGTCAATCTCTATGTTGCCATCCTTCGGGCTGATGCCGTTGCCGTCGAACGAGATGCTGTGCAGACGCAACTCGATACCCTTGTTGGTCTGCGTTTTCTGCAGGTCGGTAAGCGATGCTCTCAACGTGTGGGTAGATGGGTTGTAGAGTCCCTGCTTAACCGATTCGAGCTCGAAGTACTCCGGCATAGTCATCTCGATAAAGACATTGTCGGATACGCTCTTTGGGAACCAATCCAGACCTTCGATGTATGCACAGAAGATGGTCTTGTCGGTAAACGATACGTCCTTCACCGACTTCACCTCCTCCGGAATGTTGCGTACGTTGATGGTCTTGCCGACAGGGCTGCCAATCTGGCCCAGATCGATGCCGCCCAACTCAATCTCCGCATCGTCGTAGTGCAGATCGGACTTAATCGTGAGCGACGGAGCGTCGGACAGCGTAACCGTACCTGCTACGGTAGTCATCGTGTAGGAGATGTGGTATTTGAGTTCGCTTGGCAACTGCAGTTTGCCGTTCTGAATGGTCGCGGTGTTCTCCACGCTGCGGATGTAAACGCAGAAGGATACCGACTGCTGACCTGCGGCGAAAGCGCGGTTGTTCACTTCGTAAATACAGCCCTCGAGCAGCTTCAAATCCTCGCCGTAGAGCTCGTAGCCCTTCGGAGCTTCGAGACGAACGCTAACCTTACCGCCGCCGTTGATTGCAGAGAGCGAGTTGAGGTTGAAGTCTACGCGAATCGATGCGCCCGGCACATTGGCGTTGTCGGGCTTGAGGTATATCTTACGAATGTTCGCCACCTGCGTCGGAACGTCGAACGAGAGGTCGTAGGAGAGTTCGCCCTCCTTCAGACCGGAGACCTCCTGACCGGCAGGAATCGGAATAGCTATGTTCGGCAGAGCCGCACCTCCAAACATTGCCCCCACGCTAAAATCTTCGTTGATCGATGCGCTGTGCTCCGTAATGGAGAAGTCGGGATATGCAATCGTAATCTGCGTTGTTGTCTGCGGGATGGTAAATGCGGTCTGCATACCCTCGATGTTGAACTCTTGCGGCTCGCCCTCGAAAGCGAGTGCATAGTCGCCATTCTCGTACACGACCAGATTCGAGATGCTCGATGCGGTGATGATGTCGCCCAATCGCTGATCCGGCAGGTAGCCCAATGGCAGCGAGGTATCACCCGATGCGATGGTGATTTCGCCCGATACGTCATCAAGACGGAACTCCTTATCCACACACGAGGTGCCGAGAACCGTAATAACGCATAGAACAAAACCCCCGATTAAACGGAAATTTCTCATCATAGTTTGGTTTTATTGTTAATTTTTGTAATTTCGTTGCGGTAAGAGGAGCAATGTGTTCGCTCTTGGACGTAACATTCTGGAACAAAGGTAGTAATATTTAGCATAAAAACAACGTTTTTATGCAATAAAATAATGGACGAGATAAAAAATATATCGCTGAAGGAGCAGGTGGCCGAGTTGCCGCTCTCGCCCGGCTGTTATCTTTTCTCTAACAGCAAGGGCGAAATAATCTACGTCGGCAAGGCAAAATCGTTGCGCCGCCGTGTTTCGTCCTACTTTGTGCAGAGTCGCGACCATTCGCCGAAGGTGCGTGTGATGGTCGGTCAGATTGCCTCGCTGCGATATATCGTTGTCGATAACGAGACGGATGCACTGCTGCTGGAAAATTCGCTTATCAAAACCCATCAACCGCGCTATAATATTCTGCTCAAAGACGATAAATCGTACCCTTGGATTGTGTTGCAAAACGAGCCGTATCCGCGTATAAACTCTACGCGACGCCTGGTGCGCGACGGCTCGCAGTATTTCGGCCCTTACGGCTCGGTAGCGGCCCAGAAGGCGGTTTTGGAGTTTATTCGCGAGGTTATTCCGCTGCGTACGTGCAACTATAATCTCTCGCAGGAGAGCATCGATAAGGGACGTTATACGACCTGCCTACAATACCACATCGGCAACTGCAAAGCCCCTTGCATCGGCGCTCAATCGGCCGAGGAGTATGCCGCGATGGTGGCAATGGCGGTGGCAGTCCTGAAGGGTGATTTGCGCCCCGTAAAGGGTTATCTCGAGGAGCAGATGCGGCGCGCTGCCGAGGAGCTTCGCTTCGAGCAGGCACACCGCTTCAAGGCGCGTCTGGATGCGCTCGAAAAGTATCGTTCGCGTTCGGTGATTGTCAGTGCAAAGATGACCGAAGCGGACACCTTCTCGATTGTCGTCGATGGCGACGAGGCGTACTGCAATATGGTGCGTCTGCGTGGCGGAGCTGTCGTGGCCGTACATACGATATTGGTTGCGGCGGGTATCGAGAGTAGTACGCGCGAGATGTTGTCGCTTGGTATTCAGCACTTTGTCGAGAGCGTCGGCGGGCCACTCTCGGGCGAGGTTATCGTGCCCGAATTGCCTTACGAGGAGCTCTTCCCGAATGTGAAATTTGTCGTTCCGAAACGTGGCGAGCGTCGCGAGTTGCTGGAGTTCTCGGAGCGTAGCGCCCGCACGTTCCGCGCCGAGCGTCTGAAGAATATGGAGATACACAATCCGCAGCGCCATACCGACCGACTGATGGAGTCGATGCGTCGCGAACTGCGTCTGTCTAAAGAGCCGCGCTATATCGAGTGCTTTGACAACTCTAACTTGCAGGGTACCAATCCTGTGGCATCGTGCGTCGTCTTTCGCGACGGCCGTCCTTCACGCAAGGAGTATCGCCATTTCAATATCAAAACCGTTGTCGGGGCCGACGACTTTGCTTCGATGCGCGAGATCATCACACGCCGCTATACACGCCTGCTTGCCGAGGGGTCGGAGTTGCCCGATTTGATAGTTGTCGATGGTGGCAAAGGCCAACTCTCCAGCGCGTATGCCGTGTTGTGCGAGTTGCACCTCGAGCACCGTATTCCGATCGTAGGCCTTGCCAAGCGATTGGAGGAGGTCTACTATCCGAACGACTCGATGCCTTACTACTTGAGCCGTACGGGCGAGCCGCTGAAGGTCATCTGCCATCTGCGCGACGAGGCACACCGCTTCGGTATCACGTTCCACCGCCAGAAGCGTAGTGGTAGTTTTCTGCATAGCGAGTTGGAGAGCATCGAGGGCATTGGCGAGAAGAGCATCCAGCAGTTGCTGCGCCATTTCCGCACGATGAAGGCGATTCGCGCAGCGTCGCTCGACGAGTTGGCTGCGGTTGTCGGTCGTGCCCGTGCCGAGCGTGTCGTGCAACACTTTGTTGCGCAGTCAAATGGTGGAGCAGCGAGAGTAAACGACTCGCCGACAGACGATTTGCCTGCCGAGTCATAGTCCGTAAAAAATCTTCCCGATTAGAATTTTAGAGTGGCAAGTTTGCGTTCAATCTCATCAAAGCGATTGATTGCCACACCAGATGCACGCTGTATCTTCATACGGCGTGTTGCGGATGCGAACGAGCGCAGGTTGTATGTGAAGCGTACGAGGAACGTACGGCCCGGCGTGCTGTTGTATCTCACCTGCGAGTAGCCGGCCCAGACGTGGCGGGCGAACGAGGTGTTCTGCCCCAGGATGTCGGTTACGCACAACTCCACCTCTCCAAGGTTGCGCAAAATCTTCTTTCCGATTGATGCGTTCCAGAGCGTAAATGAGTCGTTATAGCCGTTGGTAATGCCCAAGAACTGCGTGAAGATGGCCGATGTTGTCAGCGTGAAGCCCAACGGCAGAACGGCCTTGATGTTGGCCGATGCGCGGTGTGTGAAGTAGTCGTTGTTCAGCACATCGAGTGACGAACGATTCGACGAGTACGAACCACGCCAATCGATTGTAAAGTCTACATTTTCAGAGATATTACTGCCGAGCGTCCACTGCGAGTAGGCCGTCAGGTTGTTCATCATATCGAAGGCGTTGTTCAACTTAATCGGCACGGTCGAATAGGTAGCTCCCAACGAAATGTTCAGATTCGAGCCGAGCCATTTTACCGGAAAACCGATGCTCGCACGCCCCTCGTACGACCAATATCCGTCGAGGTTTATCGGGCGCGTTACCTGAATAGGGTTGTACTTCTTGCCGTCGACCGTTATGGTCTCGGGCGAGTAGACGATATCCGTACCGATATAGTTTTGGATGTGGCTCGCCTTTGCCATCACCATCAGCGTCGTACCGCGCACGACCGAGGTGTTGGTGTAGCGGGCGAAGAAGTTGTGCTCGGTGAATGGTCTCAAATCGGGATTACCGCACGAGAGATACTGCGAATTGCTCACATCGTAGACGTCTACCAGCGACCAAAGCGACGGCGACTTAACCTCCGAATTGGCACTCACTCGCAACGTGTTTCGGTCGTCGAACGACCATTGCAGCGTGGTGTTGTATATCGGCGTGTGGTACGAGCGTTTGCTTGCCGGCTCGTCGCTCCACAGGTTGCGCGTCGTGAGTCGTGAGTTTTGATACATCAGGTTGATTGAGAACCAGTTGCGATTCTTGCCATAGCGGAATCCGACTCCCGCCTGATGGTATACGAACGAGCCGTCGAACGACGATGACGAGCGGCGGTTGATGCGTGCCGTGTCGATGATGTAATCGGCATCGGTTGCATACGAGAGCAGGTCGCGCGAGCGCAACTGTGCCTGCCAGCGATACGTTATGTTGAGCGTCGTATGTCGTCCCAATCGTTCGCGGAATGTTGGCTGTACGCGCAGCGTTGTCGTTCGCGAATCGGTCAGCTTACGCGTGTACGAATAGAGGATTGTTGCCTCCTCGGGGCTCTTCTTCGAGGTTTTACCGCTGTTCGAGTAGTAGTCGCGGTCGCCATCGTTGTGGTTGCTGTTCACGCTTGCCAACACCAGCAGCGAACGTCCCTGACGCAGGAATTTGTAGGAGTATTGTGCGTACAATCCGCCCGAGAGCGTGTGGCTCCATCCGTCGTTTCCGCTCGGCATCCAACGATAGCCCGACTCACCCCAACGCAATGAGGTGGTGTCCACGCGGTTGATTGACGAGTTGTTGTAGTAGTTGAGTGTCGGAATGAGGATGAGCTTCTGTCGCTTGGCAACACGCCAATCCAACCTTCCTCTGAATTTGAGCGAATGGTTGTCCGGATTGGCAAATTGGTCGTAGTGGATAGTATCCTTCTTGGCGACCGTCTCGTCGTACCAACGATCTATGTAGAAGCGGTTTTTGGCGTCGATATGGTTGTAGAATACGCTTCCTTCGAACTTCGCACGACGGCGCGCACCCCAACGGTCGGAGTAGTTGAGCGCGAAGATCTCGGCCGAGGCAACACCCTGCTGCGAGTTGACCGAGAATTGGCGCGATGCATTCGAGTTGTTTTGGCGGTTGTTGACCGCAACATCGTCATCCGTCAGATTCTGCTTGTTGAGGTTGTTCGCCAACGCCATCACGGTTACTCGCGTATCCTCCTTGAAGATGTTGACCGAGCCACCTGCCGTGTATTTGTGCTTGGCTGTGATTTCGGGCGACGCGCTCGGCTCGTAGCCGTAGCCGATGTGCACCTTTCCGAATGCACTGTGCTTCATACTTTGGCGTGTGACGATGTTTATCACCTTGCCACCCTCGCCATCGTCGACACCCGTGATTTGCGACGCTTCGCTGAGGCGGTTGTATATCTCGATATGCTCGACCGCCTGCGCCGGTATGCTCTGCAGCACCTGCTGGATATTGCTGCCGAAGAACTCTACGCCATCGACATATATCTGCTTCACCTCCTCGCCCTGCGCCTCGATTTTGCCGTCCGAGATGGTAATGCCCGGCATCTTGCGGAGCAGTGTCTCTACTTCGGCATCAACTGCCACCTTAAATGCATCGGCATTGTAACGCAGTGTATCTCCGAGCATTACGGCTCGTGTCGATACGCCCTCCTTGACGACGGCATCGATACCGATTGCCTTCTGGCGCATAATCAGGTTACCGAGCGATTTCGGCATACCCGTACTCTTAAACTCGAATACGCAATCTTCATAGCCCACGAACGTAGCCACACAATGATACTCACCCTCCGGCACAGCCGTAAACTTGAAGTACCCGCCATACTCCGAGGTAGTATATCTTTTTTTGTCGGGATTGTTTTTCGGGGTCAACTCGATAACCGCAGCAATCACACCGTCGTTCGTGTCGTAGTCCAACAGACGACCCGACACTGTGGCACTCTGTTGTGCCGACAGTGGAGCGATTAGCGAGCACGTCGCCAATAAATATAGTATGATGCGTTCGAGTTTCATCCCTCGGTGGGGTATACCAAAAAAACGGTTATTATGCCCTATATAAATATATGTAGAGCCGTTTTCGAGTCAAAGTTAATACAAAAAAGGTTGTTTTACAAAAAAAATCGGGACTGTCTTTTCGACAGCCCCGATTATTGTGTTGTATCGAAGAGTTACCCCTTCGATACAATCGTTTTAGTCCTCCAACTTTGCGCTCAAGAACTCGCGGTTGAGGCGAGCGATGTGCGCAATCGAGATCGACTTTGGACACTCTGCCTGGCAAGCACCCGTATTGGTACAGTTACCGAAACCGAGCTCGTCCATCTTGGCAACCATTGCCTTTGCACGACGTGCGCCCTCTACGCGGCCCTGAGGCAACTTTGCGAGCGACGAAACACGTGCAGCAACGAACAACATTGCCGAGCCGTTCTTACAAGTTGCAGCACAAGCACCGCAACCAACGCAAGCCGCAGCATCCATCGACTCCTCGGCGTCTGCCTGTGGAATCGGAATAGCGTTACCATCTGGTACCGAGTTGGTGCGTACCGAGATGAAACCACCGGCCTGCAAAATCTCGTCATAAGCACCACGGTTAACTACGAGGTCCTTGATAACAGGGAATGCAGCCGAGCGCCAAGGCTCGATAGTGATGGTCTGGCCATCCTTGAACTGACGCATATAGATCTGGCAAGTGGTAACTGCCTGCGACGGGCCGTGAGCGTGGCCGTCGATGTGCAACGAACACATACCGCAAATACCCTCGCGGCAGTCGTGGTCGAATGCTACCGGCTCCTCGCCTGCGTGAACGAGGTCGTTATTGAGGATGTCGAGCATTTCGAGGAACGAGGTGTCGGACGAAATGTCCTTTACCTGATACTCTTTGAATGCACCCTTCGATTTTGCGTCTTTCTGACGCCATATCTTTAATGTGAAATTCATAATTTCTTCTGTATTAAAAGTTCAACGTCAAAAAATTAGTCCTTGTAGTTACGCTTTGCAAGGTGTACAAACTCGAACGACAGCGGCTCCTTCGTGAGCTCCGGTGCCTCGTCCATACCCTTGTACTCCCAAACGGCTGCATATACGAAGTTCTCGTCATCACGATCTGCCTCGCCCTCCTCGGTCTGGTGCTCAACGCGGAAGTGGCCACCGCACGACTCCTCGCGGTTCAATGCGTCGCGTGCCATCAACTCACCGAGCTCGAGGAAGTCAGCCAAACGCAATGCCTTCTCCAACTCTACGTTGAACGAATCAGCCGTACCGACAACCTTCACGTCCTTCCAGAACTCCTTGCGAAGAGCTGCAATCTCAACGATTGCCTTCTCCAACGACTCCTTCGTACGTGCCATACCTACGTTGTCCCACATAATGTGGCCCAAACGCTTGTGGATATCGTCAACCGACTGTGTACCGTTGATCGAGAGCAACTTCTCGATCTTCTCGCGTACCTGCTTCTCTGCCTCGTCGAATGCAGGCGTGTTGGTCGAAACCTTCGGTGCCTGAATCTTCTTCGAGAGGTAGTCGCCAATGGTGTAAGGCAATACGAAGTAACCGTCAGCCAAGCCCTGCATCAGCGCCGAAGCACCGAGGCGG
>JAZRBZ010000004.1:0-24133 GCA_045635325.1 Alistipes sp. | reverse complement strand
GCTGATTGCACCGGAGTATCCAAACCTGCTCGTTGCGGGCCGTTGTATCTCGACCGACCGTCAGGCGCTCGCATCGTTGCGCGTTATGGCATCGTGTATGGGTACGGGCCAGGCGGCAGGTGCTGCAGCGGCACAGAGCGTGGCAAGTGGATGCGCGGTGCAGAATATCGACACTGCGGCACTCGTAGCGACGCTCAAGGATTGGGGCGCAGTGCTGTAAGGGGCTTGTAATGCGGTAATTTGTCGCGTTATTATAAAGGAAATGGGTTGTCCGATGTCTTTCGGATAACCCTTTTTGAGTTTTCCATAACCCACTCGGGGCGTAGCGTCCAAGTCCCGTTTTTTCAAAAGAGGATTTAGGGGAAATGTAAATATGAAAATTATGGAAGATGGGTTGTCCGACTTTGGTCGGATAACCCGTTTTTCTTTCGGGCGCGATATTTGATTGTGCGGCTAATGTAAACAAAAACATTACGTCCTATGAAACGAAAACTTCTATTTCTTGCAGCGTTGCTCATTGGTGCAGCAATGCTGGTTGTGGGCTACACGCAGTCGTCCAAAACGACCAAGATGACCGCCTCGACACAAAGCGTCAAGCAGGAGCAGCGCGAGCAGCGCCACAAGGAGCGCGAGGAGCGTCGCGCACAGCGATTGGCCGAGTACGAGCGATATATGGACTCGGTCGTGCTGTCGCGCAACTTCCGCTTTATGCCCGACGATATCCAGCAACTGCCGGCCGGACAGACGCGAATGTTGAGCAATCCGAACTTCGAGCTTACGGTGTGGGGTAGCGAGGTGGATGTGTGTCTGCCATATATTAAGGGTGTAACACCGCCTTACTACTTTACGATGCTCAACTACACGCTCCCTTACGTTGCGGGCTATACGACCGAGCAGACGCGTGACGGCTGGCTTGTAACCTTCTCTTCGACGCTCTATTCGGCTACCGACTACCACTTCTCGCTCTCGATCTACTCGTCGCCTGGCAGTGCTACGCTGACTATCTCCAATCCGTGGTTTCCGGATGTGCAGTACGACGGAACGATTACCGGAATCTAACACCCGCACTGCGCTATGTTACGTTACGGAATGTTGGTCGCAATGCTCCTCGCGGGCATTGCGACTTTGAGTGTCGGGGCTGCCGAGCGCCACTCGCTGCCCGACTCGCTCTCGCGCCACGCACAGCGCGATGCGGCCTTTGCTGCGCACACGACGGCGATGGTCTCCTCGCGCCGATTCATCTTTCGCCCGATTGAGATGCAGAGCGTCGAGCTCGGTACGACGCGCGATACCTATGCCTACAACTTCTTCTTTTCGCTCGACGAGCAGCACGTCGTTGTACACCTGCCTTTCGAGATGGTGAGTATGGTGATATACACCGAGCAGTTCGATGCGACGGTCGCCGACTACTCCTCCGTGCTCGTTGCCGACAGCTACTACCGCATTCTCTTCACGCTTGCGCACGCCTCGGGCGAGTGGGCTGTCGAGATGGTCGTGCCGCTTACGACGGGCGAGGTGCGTCTGGCAATCGTAACGGCCAAGGGTACGATGCGCTACATCGGTAGTTTGGAGCCGATGTGATGCGCGGGCGCAGGGAGCGGGCGCGGATGTGGGCGCGCGATTTGATTTTTCGCTGATTTTTTATAACTTTGTCCTGTAAACAAAAAATCGTTCGTGAGATTATGTTCAGAATAGGTCAAGGTTACGATGTTCACGCGCTCGGCGAGGGGCTACGTCTGGTTTTGGGAGGTGTTGAGGTGCCGCATACGAAGGGTTGTATAGCCCATTCGGATGGCGATGTGCTTATTCACGCCATTTGCGATGCTCTGCTTGGTGCGGCTGCGCTGGGCGATATCGGCAAGCACTTCCCCGATACGTCGTCGGAGTTCAAGGGTATCGACTCGCGCCGGTTGCTTGCGCGTGTTGTTGAACTGCTCAGAGAGCAGGGCTACCGCGTGGGGAATATCGACTCGACGGTGGCGATGCAGCGTCCGAAGTTGCGCCCATATATCGATGCGATGCGTGCCGAGATTGCACGCACCATCGGCATAGATGTCGACTGCGTGTCGGTCAAGGCGACCACCACCGAACGTATGGGCTTCGAGGGCGAGGAGCGAGGCGTGTCGGCTATGGCTGTTGCGCTGATTGTAAAGGAGTAACGAAAATCAAAAATAAAGCAAAGAATTATGTCTGAAATTAGAAATTTGACCCCGACACTTGTTTGGGAGTTGTTCGACGACATCACGCGCGTTCCGCGTCCGTCGAAGAAGGAGGAGAAGATTATAGCATATCTGATCGATTTTGCCGAGCGCCACGGCTTGGAGTATAAGCGCGACGAGGTGGGCAATGTCGTTATGCGTAAGCCGGCTACGGCGGGCCACGAGTCGCTCCCGACGGTTGTTCTGCAGTCGCATATGGATATGGTCTGCGAGAAGAACTCCGATGTGGAGCACGACTTCGACCACGACCCGATTCGCACGCGCATCGTCGACGGCTGGGTTATGGCCGATGGTACGACGCTCGGTGCCGATTGCGGTATCGGTATTGCGGCGGCTTTGGCGGTACTCGTCGATCCTGCGATCGAGCACGGCCCTGTGGAGGCACTCTTTACCGTCGACGAGGAGACGGGCCTTACGGGTGCGTTCTGTCTGGGCGACGATATGATTAGCGGCAAGTACCTCATCAATCTCGATTCGGAGGATGAGGGCGAGCTCTTCATCGGCTGTGCAGGCGGTGTGGATACAATCGCTATGTTCGACTATAAGGGCGAGCCGGCACCCTCCGACTACGCCTACTTCCGCGTTGAGGTTGCCGGTCTGTGCGGTGGCCACTCGGGCGACGATATCGATAAGGGCCGTGCCAACTCGAATAAACTCTTGGCGCGTATGCTGCTCGAGTCGGAGCTGTTGTACGACTTGCGCGTGAGCCGCTTCGATGGCGGCAATCTGCGCAATGCCATCCCGCGCGAGGCGTATGCCGTGGTGGGTGTGCCGAGTGCGAAGAAGCACCAGTTCGAGGTCTACTTCGAGGAGTTCAAGACGCTTGCGACGGACGAGTTCCGCCTCACCGAGCCAAATATCCGCTTTGCGATTGCCGAGTGCGAGCAGCCGCAGGAGCTCATTGATGCCAAGACACAACGCGCTCTGCTTCGCGCGCTTGTCGGCGTGCCGAGTGGTGTGATTGCTATGTCGGCGGCTATGCCGGGCCTGGTCGAGACCTCGACCAACCTTGCATCGGTCAAGATGCCGGGCGAAGGCAAGATTGTCGTTACCACGTCGCAACGCTCGTCGGTTGGCCACGCAAAGCTCTACGCGATGCGTCAGGTCGAGTCGGTATTCCTGCTCGCAGGTGCTACGGTCGAACACTCGGACGGCTATCCTGGTTGGGCTCCAAATCCCGACTCGAAGCTCTTGAAGTGGTGCGAGGAGTCGTACGTCGAGCTCTTCGGCTCGCAGCCGAAGGTGCGTGCCATCCACGCAGGTTTGGAGTGCGGTCTGTTCCTCGAGATGTATCCGCAGTTGGAAATGGTGTCGTTCGGTCCGACGTTGCGTGGCGTACACTCGCCTGACGAGCGTATCGATATTTCGACCGTCGACAAGTTCTGGCGACTGCTGCTCGATGTGTTGAAGCGAGTAAAATAGAAACAAAGAGACCTTTTACAAAATGAAACTACTACTCTTTTTGGCTCTGTCGGCACTCGTTGTCGGCAGCGCAACGGCCGGCGACGAACTTCGTCTGCGCGAGGATAATATCGACGAGATTGTTCGTCATCTGACACTCGAAGAGAAGGCCCACCTTGTGGTCGGTGCCAATATTTCGGACAGGAAGAGTGCCGGCGAGATTGGCTATCTGGAGTCGATTGTTCCGGGTGCTGCGGGCATCACCTATCCGATTCTGCGCCTCGGTATTCCGAGCATCGTGCTGGCCGATGGCCCTGCCGGTCTGCGTATCAATCCGACGCGCCCCGACGACGCAAAGACCTATTACTGTACGGGCTTTCCGGTCGGTACGCTCCTTGCCGCAACGTGGAACGACGAGATTGTTCACCGCGTGGGCGAGGCAATGGGTAACGAGACGAAGGAGTATGGCGTCGATGTGCTGTTGGCTCCGGGCGTGAATATGATGCGTAACCCGCTCTGCGGTCGCAATTTCGAGTACTACTCGGAGGATCCGCTCCTGGCAGGCCGTACGGCTGCAGCGTTCATCAACGGCATGGAGAGTCAGGGTGTGGGAACGTCGCTCAAGCACTTCTGCGCCAATAATCAGGAGATAAATCGTCTGGCGAACGACTCGCGAGTGTCGCAACGCGCTCTGCGTGAGATATATCTGCGCAACTTCGAGATTGCCGTGCGCGAGGCACAACCGTGGACTATTATGACATCGTACAACTACCTTAACGGCCGCTATACGTCGGAGGATAAGGGCCTGTTGGAGGATGTCCTGCGTGGTGAGTTTGGCTTCGAAGGTACGATTATGACCGATTGGGGCGGCGGTTTGGATGCTGCCGCACAGGTGGCTGCCGGCAACGATATGATTCAGCCGGGCCGACCAAAGCACTTCGACCGAATCGTGCAGGCGGTTCGCGATGGCGAGTTGCAGGAGTCGGCTCTCGATAAGTGTGTGGAGCGAATCCTTAAGCTCATTGTCAAGACGCCGAGCTTCAAGGGTTACCGTTTCTCGAATGCTCCCGACCTGAAGGCCCACGCCGTCATCACGCGTGAGGTTGCAAGCGAGGGCTTCGTGCTGCTGAAAAACGACAGCGATGTGCTCCCGATGGAGGGCTCGGCACGCGTCGCACTCTTTGGTGTGGGTAGCTACGATTTTATCGCCGGAGGCAGGGGTTCGGGCGATGTGAATAAACCGTATGTGGTCGATATGCGCGATGGCCTGCTCGCAGCGGGTGTTGCCTTCGATGCGGCTCTCGACGAGCGCTATACGGCGCATATGGAGAGCGAGCGCAAGCGTATCGCTCCACTCGACGAGCATCGTCGCTGGGCACACTATACGCTGCGTCCGAACGAGATTCGCGATTCGCGTTCGCTGGTTGCGGGTACGGCCGAGCGTGCGGATGTTGCGGTGCTGACCATCTCTCGCCACTCGGCCGAGGGCTTCGAGCGCCACGTCGAGCGCGACTTCAATCTGCGTATCGACGAGCGTGCGCTCCTCAACGAGGTGAGCCGCGAGTTCCGTGCGGCGGGCAAGCGCGTGGTGGTTGTGCTGAATGTCTGCGGCCCGATTGAGGTGGCTTCGTGGCGCGATAAGGTGGATGCGGTGCTGGTTTGTTGGATGCCTGGCCAGGAGGGTGGCAACTCGGTTGCCGATGTGCTGCTCGGTCGCGTGTCGCCAAGCGGCCACCTGCCGATGAGCTTCCCGATGAGCTATGCCGACGTGCCGTCGCAGAACTTCCCGGTCAATGTGCCGGAGACGGGCCTCAATCAGTCGTACGAGAACTTCAGTAGCGTGCATAAGTATTACGACCAACCGAATATCGACTATACCAACTACGTTGAGGATATCTTCATCGGCTACCGCCACTACGCGACACGTGGTGTGGAGGTTGCTTATCCGTTCGGCTATGGCCTGACGTATGGCGACTTCTCGCTCTCGGATGCGCATATCGAGCGCGAGGGCGATGCGATTCGCCTCACCTGCCGAGTGTCGAACAGTGGCCGCCGTGCGGCAAAGCAGGTCGTGCAGCTCTACTCGACGGCACTCTATCCGAGCGCCAAGCGTCCTCTGCGCGAATTGCGCGGCTATGCAAAGACTCCGCTCTTGCAGCCGGGCGAGTCGTGCGAGGTGAGTGTCGCAATTACGGTCGACGATCTGGCCGAGTTTAGCGAGGAGCTCTCGGCGTGGAAGGTCAGCACCGGCGACTATCGACTCTCGCTCGGTTTCAGCTCGGAGGATTTGCGCGCCTCTCACGAGATCTTTATCCCGACCACGCGTCTGCGTCCTGTAACGGATGTACTCAAGCCGACCGACGGCCCGCTCTTTATCGAGTAGAGAGAGGGTAGCCGCCGCTACGGGTAAACTATTGATACCCCCTGTCCGCATTATATCGGGCAGGGGGTATCTCTTACGGAAGTATAAAAAGTGGCTTGTCTACAACTCCGTCTTCCACAATCCGTGCAGATTGCAGTACTCGTATACGGCCACCGGCTTCTCGTCACCCAGATAGATGACCGCCTCCGGCTTGTCCGTCAGGTTTACGCGGATGCCGCCGCGCTCGGTCTCGACATATACGAACGCTATGTGGTGCTCCGGCAACATCGGATGTGCTACGCTGCCCACCTCGACCTTGATTGTCTTCTCGTCCACGAGTGTTACGACCGGAACGTGCTTCTCGCCGCTGGCGTCCACCGTGTTCGGAATGAGCTCCTCCATACGCTCGCCACAGCATACAACAGGTACACCCTTGTCTACAACTTTTTCAACTACATTACCGCAATGGCGGCACTTAAAAAACTTGGTTGCCATAATTTTACCCTTCCTTCAAAAAAATTAAACCTAAAAAATCAGACCTTATTATTATATATGAGTTTTCTGTGTTATTCGGCGCTCGTAGCCAGCGGCGATGCCTGCGTGTAGACGCGCGTCGCAAGCTCCTTGTCGAGCTGGTACATACCATACTTGTTGCCCTCGACCGACTCGACTGCGAAGATCATATCGCGAGCCGACTCCTCCTCCTCGACCTGCTCGTCGATGAACCATACGAGCATATTCGACGATGCAAAGTCGCGATCCTCGGCTGCGATGGCCGCCAGGTTGTTAATCAGCCCCGTTACGACCTTCTCGTGCTTGAGCGTCTCCTGATACATCTCCAATACGGAGTTCCACTCGGTGCGCACCTCGGCAATCGGCTTCAAACTCACCTTCGCATCGCGCGAGTTGAGGTAGTTCATCAGGATACGGGCGTGATCCTGCTCCTCGAGCCACTGAACGTAAAACCAATTAGCTACGCCCTTCAGTCCCTTCGCCTCGGCGTCCATCGACATCGACAGGTAGAGGTATGCCGACCACAACTCGGCGTTGATCTGCTCGTTGATTGCTGTGTGTAATTTGCTGCTTAACATAGTTGTATTTGTTTTAAGGTTTTCGATTGAATTATTCACTTCTTTTAGTTTGTGTTGTTGTTTATTTCGCGCTCTCGGCCACGAGGCGGTCGAGTATCGCTGCGAGTTCGCTCTTCGGGCGTGCTCCTGCTGCTCGCTGCGGAGCACCCTCGGTCGGCACGAACATCAGTGTCGGTATGGAGCGTATGCCGAATGCGGCCGCAAGCTCCTGCTCGTCGTCGACGTTCACCTTGTAGATGTCGACCTTGCCCTCATACTCCTCGGCCAACTCGTCCACTATCGGAGAGAGCATCTTGCAAGGGGCGCACCACGGTGCAAAGAAATCTATCATTGCCGGCTTGTCGCCCAAGAATTTCCACTCCTGCGGGCTCTGCTCGAAGTCGGCCACACGTCTTAAAAATCCGCCTTTGGTTAAATTTATCGCTTTCATAATTTATTCTCTTAAAAATGTTTTTCCTTGTTTGCTACTGCAAATATAATGCACAAATTTCTATTTGTCAAATTGATATTTTTTATAAGCATATAAGCTAAAACTATATATTGCATAACATCGCATAGAGTGCTGTTTTTCTGAAAATTTTGGGAGTTTATTATTCATAATACTGTTTATTACAAAATTGTGTTTATTTTTGCGGTATGAATAAGATGTTACGAAAAATATTTGAGATTCTAGCATATATAACAGCGATTATTATATGTTTATTTGCGTTGTTTGTTGTCATTATCTCTGTCCGAGGTATAATATGTTCGTTGTAATATCTCTTTCATTTAAATAAATACATATCCCGACCTGTTGCAATAACGGGTCGGGATATTTTTGTCCGCATGGCTCATCGTCGCAAGGGCCGACGCGGTGCGTGCCGCGTGCTATCGGTGCCAGCGCAGGACGGTTGCCGTGCGCGAGGTGTTGTAGAGACGGATATAGTGGTGCAGATTGCCATCAGCATCGCGCTCCGAGTAGGAGAAGTGCTCGCTCGTCATATCCTGACGGGCCGAGCCGCCGAAACGCTCCTCGTCGGTCGAGAGCTCGATGGTGTACTTGCCCGCGCGCGGAACTTCGGTGATATAGTCCGGAATCGAAGCCGTCGGGTGCCAATTGAATACAAAGAGCAGGTTGCGGTGCGAGAAGACGAGCGTCTTGTTATCGTGGTCGGTGTTCCACTTCCACGGGTAGCCGCTCTGCAGGACCTTGTATCGTTTGACGAGGCGCAACATCGCACGGTCGAAGTCGCCGAGCTGCGAGTAGCGCAGGAATCCGTTGCGCGATAGTGACCACTGACGGCGTGCGTGGGCGTAGCTCCAATCGTTGCCCTCGCGCGGGAAGTCGATCCACTCCGGATGGCCGAATTCGTTGCCCATAAAGTTGAGGTAGGCGTCGCCACCGGTTGCGATGGTCATCAGTCGAATCATCTTGTGCAGCGCCATACCGCGCTCGACGACAAGGTTTTCCGATGCGCGATTCATCGCAAAGTACATCTCCTTGTCCATCAGTCGGAAGGCGATGGTCTTGTCGCCTACGAGAGCTTGGTCGTGCGACTCGGCATAGGCGACGGTCTTCACGCCCGGCAGACGCGAAGTCATCACGCTCCACATCTCGTCCAAGCTCCAATCGTCGTCCGGAATATCCTTCAGCAACTTTATCCAGAAGTCGGGTATCGCCATACCCAGTCGGTAGTCGAATCCGATGCCGCCATCCTCAATCGGGTGGCACATTCCCGGCATACCGCTCACATCCTCGGCGATGGTAACGGCCTCGGGACGCAGTGTGTGAACAAGGCGGTTGGCCAGCGTGAGATAGACGAGCGCATCGCGATTGACGCCCTCGTCGAAGAACTTTTCGCGGCAGTCGAAGTCCGTATAGCCGTGGTGGTGGTAGATCATCGAGGTTACGCCGTCGAAGCGGTAGCCGTCGAAGTGGAACTCCTCCATCCAATACTTGACGTTCGAGAGCAGGAAGTGCTGCACCTCGCGTTTGCCGTAGTCGAAGGTCTTCGAATCCCAATATTGCTGATAGCCGGCATCGCCCTCCTTCGAGTAGAGGTGCGATGAGCCGTCGAGCTCGTTGATGCCTTCATTGAGGTTTTTGACGTAGTGGGCGTGTACGAGATCCATAATGACGGCTATGCCCATCGAGTGCGCCTTGCGGATGAGCGACTTCAGCTCCTCGGGCGTACCGAAACGCGACGAGGGTGCAAAGAAACTCGAAACGTGGTAGCCGAACGAGCCATAGTACGGGTGCTCGGCGATGGCCATAACCTGAATGGCGTTGTAGCCGTCGCGCTTGACAATCGGCAGAATCTTCTGCTCGAACTCGCTATACGAGCCGACGCCCTCACGCTCCTGCGCCATACCGACGTGGGTTTCGTAGATAAGCAGTGGCGAACACCGCTTTGCCATATCGAACGCCTTGTCCTCCTGCCAGTCGAACGGCTGCGGAATCCAGAACTGAGCCGTGAAGTTCTTGGTCGTCTCGTCCTGAACGACGCGCGTAGCGTAGGCCGGGATGCGGTCGTGCCAGCCGTTTGCGCCGTGGATGTGGAGCTTGTAGAGCGAGCCGTGCGTGAGTCGGTAGCTGTACATCGCATCGGGCAGGAAGATGCTCCATACGCCAGCCGTGTCCTTGTTTAGACGCAGTTGGGTGCGTTGCCAACCGTTGAAATCGCCGAAAATGTAGACGTCCGACGCCTCCGGCAGCCACTCGCGAAACCACCAACCCGACATATCTTCGTCGTACTGCCAACCGAAATGGCGGTAGCCGTTGGCGTAGTTCACGATCGAGCCGCAAGCGCTCTCGATCTCGCTCATCTTCTGCTCGTAGAGCGAATGGCGCAACTCAATCTCCTCGGCGACGGGCTCCAGCCACTCGTCCTCGGCGACGATGCGCAGCATCTGTTTCTCCTCCATAACGCAAATGTTTTTTCACTGATGACTACAAATATAATGTTTTTTCGACGAACGGCAAAATCTTGCGATGTTTGATATTTCGAAAAATAGTTGTACCTTTGGAGGGCCTTTGCGCTAATGTGCAGGGCAAAGAACGATTTATTATTAACCTAAAAACAATACAAAACTATGTTCAAAGGACATCCAAAAGCCCTTTATGCTTTGGCTCTCGCTAATACGGGCGAGCGCTTTGGTTACTACACAATGTTGGCTGTATTTGCACTCTTCCTTCGCGCAAACTTCGGTTTGGAAGCGGGTGTAGCAAGTATCATCTACAGCACTTTCCTCGGTCTTGTTTACTTTATGCCTCTCTTTGGCGGTATCTTGGCAGACAAGTTCGGTTATGGTAAGATGGTTACATCGGGTATCTCGATTATGTTTATCGGTTACCTGCTCCTCTCGTTGCCTCTCGGTGGCGATACCCTGGCGATGATTGCTATGCTTGGCGCATTGCTCTTCATCTCTATCGGTACGGGCCTCTTCAAGGGTAACTTGCAGGTTATGGTTGGTAACCTCTACGACGATCCGCAGTACGCAGATAAGCGCGACTCGGCATTCTCGCTCTTCTATATGGCAATCAACATCGGTGCATTGTTCGCACCTACCGCAGCTGTTGCTATCAAGAATTGGGCAGAGACTTCGCTCGGCTTTACCGGTAACGATGCTTACCACTTCTCGTTTGCAGTTGCTTGCGTGGCGCTCATCCTTTCGATGGCAATCTACTTTGCTTGTCGCAAGTGGTATGCTCACGTTGAGGGTGGCAAGAAGAGCGCAAAGGCCGCTACGGTTGTTGAGGATAACCTCACTCCTGCCGAGACCAAAGCCCGTATCGTTGCGCTTTGCCTTGTGTTTGCCGTAGTTATCTTCTTCTGGATGGCATTCCACCAGAACGGTCTTACGCTCACATTCTTCGCTGATGAGTTCACCGTTAAGGAGGCATTCGGCTTGCAGAGTATGGCATTCAGCGTTTGGAACTTGGTGCTTGTTATCGTGGCTGTATATGCAGCATTCTCGTTGTTCCAGAGCGAGGGCGCAAAGGGTAAGGCAATCTCCGGCGTAGCACTCGCAGCATCGGTTGGTTACCTCATATACAAGGGCCTCAATGTAGGCGATGCTTCGGTTGCAGTAAACGCTCCGATTTTCCAGCAGTTTAACCCATTCTATGTTGTGGCGCTCACGCCAGTATCGTTGGCTATCTTTGGTGCGCTCGCAAAGCGTGGCAAGGAGCCGTCGGCACCTCGTAAGATCGCTTACGGTATGCTCGTTGCAGCAATCGGTTTTGCAATTATGGCAGTTGGCTCGATCGGCTTGCTTACGCCTGATGCACAGGCAGAAGCTGTTAAGGCAGGTGCAGAGGCACCGCTCACATCGGCAAATTGGCTTATTATGACCTACCTCGTACTTACCTTTGCAGAGTTGTTGCTCTCGCCAATGGGTATCTCGTTCGTATCGAAGGTTGCTCCTCCGAAGTACAAGGGTATGATGATGGGTGGCTGGTTCGTGGCTACCGCTATCGGTAATATGCTCGTTGCTGTTGGTGGTCTTCTCTGGGGCGGTATCTCGCTGACCGTAGTTTGGTCGGTATTTATCGTGCTCTGTCTCCTCTCGGCGCTCTTTATGTTCGTTATGATGAAGCGTTTGGAGGCGGCTACGAAGTAGTTCGTTCGGGGCAACCCGCAAAAATAATAGGCGCGTAAATTTACGCGCCTATTTTTTTGTGCCGGTGTGCAACTGCTGCCGCTCGGCCTAATACTTTACGAATGGCTGCACGGGATCGTTTGGCGTAAAGCGTACGCGTGTTACGGTGCCCGATTGCAGACCGTTGTTCTTCTTGCTATTTGCTACGAGGAAATCGCCACCGCCGAGCGAACAGAGACCTACCGAGCAGTCGTATCGCCATCCGCGAACGCTACCCTCTGCGTTGCCCTTCTCGCCGAGCGGAACAAGTTCCAACACCTGCTCGCGACCGCTGTAATCCACGCCCTGCAACTTCGTGCGACGAGGTGCTACGCCCGCATCGACGGCAAAGAGCGTAAGAGGTGCAAAATGCTGCTTCTTGCCCTTGTATGTACCGAGCAGCCACAATCCCGAATGGCTGTCGTATTCGAGCTGCTGAACGCCCCAGTTGGTGTTGCCCGTGCGGACAAAGTAGCGGCCGTCGGGACGAGCCGGACCGTTGCGGTGGATGTTCTTCTGCGAGATGGTGCTCTCGTAGCGCGACCAATCCGACGTGTCGTACTGCAACAGTACCTGATAGTCGTTGTCCGTACGCTCCGTGTCGCCGTATATGCCGTAGGCGATGGTCAGATACATCTTATCGCTCACGCCGCCCTTGCCGAACTTCGGACCGAACGATATGCCGTCAAAACCGCTGCATCCGTAGCGGTGCTCGAGCGTGCAGCCCGCGTTAGAGACCTTTGCCGTGTAGTCGTCCAAAACCGTTGGCAGAAAGACGGTTGTCATCACGCCGTCGTGCTCGGCGCTCATATTCTCGCGAGTGATTTTGTCGACATCAAAAATCGCAACATAGAAGCCGTTCTCGACCTCCTTACCGTCGTTCTCGCGCTCGAGAATATTGCGGCCGATTGCGTCGTTCTTGTACTCGAGCGAGCCGTAGAGTCGGCCGTCCGCATCGTTGAACTCCAGACATCCGAGGTGGCCGATAAGTCCCTTGACCGAGCCGATGAGATTACCCTGCATATCCATCTTTAGGAGCAGCGTGGTGAACGACAGGTAGATGTACTTGCGTTCGCGGTCGACGGCAATGCCCTGAATGTGTCCTGCGCGCCACTCTCCTGCGTGGAGCGTGTCGGGGATGGTCGAGGTCGGTGCGTTCTGCTGTGCCGACAGAGGGGTTGCAAGCATAAGCACCGCAGCGAGAAGTGTGAAAATTCGCTTCATAACGATTCTTGATATTACGAGTTTGAACTATTGCTTTTTTGCTGTGTTGTGGTCGATGTCGCAACCGGCGCAGTTGCCCGAGCAGAGCGAATCCTCCTCGCAATCTTCGGCTGCCATATCCTCGCGCGTCTCCTGTACGGCGCACTTGATACCCAGACGCTGCATATTTTTGTTGGTCGATATTTCGGATTCGATGTGGTGTCCCTTTATCATCAGCGTCAGCGACATCCCGACCACGAAGAATGCCACCGCCGCAATGGCAACAAGAATGACGATTAACCAATTAGCCATAAGCACATTGTTTTATTTATTTGAACTTGTTTTTCGTTAAAAACGCAAATTGTTTTTGAAATGTTGCTACAAATTTATATATTTGCCTGATAATTTGCAAAAATATTGGCTTTTCGCTCGCTTTTCCCCTCTCCCTGCGGGAGACGGTCGGTGGAAAGGGCGAGGGCTGAAGAAGAGAAGAAGGTATGAAGATAGTTATTGCCGGCGTAGGCGAGATGGGCCACCATCTGGCGAAGATGTTGAGCGGAAACGGTCACGATATCACGGTGATCGACTCCGACGCAAAGTTGCTCTCGGAGGTGAGCTCGCTTGCGGATGTTATCACCGTCGAGGGCGATTCGACGATATTCTCTGTGTTGCGTAAGGCATCGGTGCGTAAGTGCGACCTCTTTATCGCGGTGAACCACGCCGAGAACGACAATATCCTCTCCGCCATTATGGCGAAGCAGCTGGGTGCGAAAAAGTCCATCGCGCGTATCGACAATAACGAGTACCTTGAGCCGAATAACAAGGAGATGTTTATCAATATGGGCATCGACTACCTCTTCTATCCGGAGAAGGTCGCTGCGCAGGAGGTTATCAATCTGCTCGGCCACACCTCGACGACCGAGTTCGTCGACTTCTCGGGTGGTCGTCTGTCGCTTGTCGTATTCCGTCTGGAGCCGAACTCGTCGCTCATTGGTCGTGGTGCGTCGGGCTTCCAGCAGGAGGAGGTGCTCAACTATCGCGCTGTCGCCATTTCGCGCGACGGCAAGACCATCATCCCGAAGGCGACCGACACCTTTATGGTCGGCGATACGGTCTACGTCATCTCGCGCCACGACTCGGTGGGCGAGGCGATGGCTCTCTCGGGCAAGAGCAACGTGCGAGTGAGCAATATGATGATTCTCGGTGGCTCGCGCATCGGTATTCAGATTGCCTCTGCACTGCAGAATGATGTGAATGTCAAGTTGGTCGACTACGATGCCGACAAGGCATATCGCCTGGCGGAGATGCTCGACCGCACGCTGATCATCAACGAGGATGGCCGTAATACGGAGGCGATGATGGAGGAGGGCCTCTCCAATATGGATGCCTTTGTGGCTGTTACGGGCCGCAGTGAGACGAATATCCTTACGGCGATGCTTGCCAAGCGTATGGGCGTGAAGAAGGTTATCGCCGAGGTGGAGAATATGAACTATATCAACCTTGCCGACAGCGTAGGTGTCGATACGATCATCAACAAGAAGATGGTTACTGCATCGAACATCTTCCGCTTCACGATGTCGACCGACGTCCTCGCCATCAAGTGCCTTACGGGTAGCGATGCCGAGGTGTTGGAGTTTATCGTCAAGCCGAACTCGCCGGCAACAAAGGCGACAATTGCAGAGTTGGACTTGCCGGAGGATGTTATTATCGGTGGCATAGTTCGTGGCGATAAGGTCTCGATTGCCGTTGGTAATGCACAGATTAACGCTTACGACCGAGTTGTGGTGTTTGCGATGCCGTCGGCAATTAGTAAAGTTGGTTACTACTTCAACTAGCTTTTCGATTTTGAGCGGTGTTTACTGCCTTCCTTGTACTTGCTGCGAAGGTCTCATACGCGTAGTATGCTCCCTCCGCACCAAATACAAGAGCGTTGTAAACCCGCGCTCAAAATGCAAAAAAATGGTTCTTTCGATTTTGAGCGGTGTAAATGCAAAAAGATGTGGGCTTTGGTTTTGCTCTGCCTTTTTTGATAAGGTCAATTAAGGTTGAGTAGGGAGAGCGCAACAAGAGCAAGAGAGGAGATAGGAGATAGGAGTGAGGAGATTAAGGCAATGGCAACAAATGGCATTTAATGACATTTAATGGCAACGAACCGACGCTGCGGAGCGAGTGCAGAGGGTAAACTTGTTTACGCTATGCCGAGCCGCAAGGAGGAAGACGAAGTCAATGACAACGAATAACAGAATAAAAAAATTGCCATTTTATGCCATTCAGCAGTCGTCAGACTGCGAATGCCATTGAAGCACTCTGCAAGAGTGCGCTTGCCAGTTGATAATAATTAGTTATGAAAAAGATATTTTATGTATTAGCACTCTTGCTTGCAATGGCATTTACTTGTAATGCACAACAAAGTAATGTTGTCGTAAACGGTTTGCGAGTTTGCAAATGTTACTCACGCGAGCAGATGTATGAGGCGTTGGGAGGCGTACCGGACAAAGCGGAAGAGTCGGTTGAGTTCAAGGGTGATTATGACTTTTACTATGGAAAGGATGTTTTTTATTGGAATAATAATACTCCTAACGAAAACGGACTTGACCACTATTTTGGGGGTTGCCGAATTTACACCGACCGTTATGTCGTTTTTGATTCGATTAGGGTGGGTGACCCGATAGAGAAGTTAAAAACAGTGCCGGGTATGATAGAAGACCACCCTCGCAAGTATAAAGATGGTAAATGTGTAGAGGGTGGATATGTGATGTGGTATCAATCGGAAGAATTGCGTAAAGATTATATTTGGGTGACATTCTATTACGACGAATCAACTCAAAAGATAAGTTGGATTAATATTTTTTATAATTTCCTCTAGAGCAGATGAACGAGGCGTTGGGAGGCACACCGGAAAAGCAGAAGTGTCGATTAAAAGATAAGGAAATAAAACTCCTTACTCGACCTTAAAGCAACCATAGGTTGCGCGACCTTAATCGACCTTAATTGACACCAAAAAAAAGAGATAACAGAAAACGCGCGGACTCGACCTTAACGCAACAAAACCCTTAACGGGAGCATAAAGAAGAAACAAAAACACAAAATACTATGTATATCGCAATTGCGGGAAATATCGGTAGCGGTAAGACGACGCTGACCGAGATATTGACAAATCACTACGGCGCGAAGGCCTACTACGAGGATTTGGACAATCCTTACATCAACGACTTCTACGAGGATATGAATCGTTGGGCTTTCCAATTTCAGGTACACTTCCTCGCCAGCCGTATCCGTCAGACGATGGATATGCTCTCGGCGGGCAACGACTGCGTATTTCAGGATCGTACCATCTACGAGGATGCCTACATCTTTGCCGGCAACCTCCACCAGATGGGCCTGATGGCGAGCCGCGACTTCGGAACGTATATGAAGCTGTTCGATATTTCGACCGATATGATTCCGAAGCCCGACCTGCTCATCTATCTCAAAGCGAGCATCCCGACGCTTGTGAAGCAGATTCGCAAGCGCGGCCGCGACTACGAGCAGAATATCGACCTTGCGTACCTCGAGCGACTGAACGATCGCTACAACAATTGGATCGAGAACGACTACAAGGGCGAGGTCTTCGTGATCGATAAGGACGTTGACGACTTTGTCGAGAATCCGGAGGTGCTCGATGCGCTCTACGAGAAGTTGGACGCAATCTACGGAAAAACGCTCTTCTAATGGAACGAGTAGCTCTGCCCGAATTGTTTTGCGAGTCGATGCGCACGATGCTGCCCGAGGGCGAATCGGAGAAGCTCTTTGCGGCTTTGAATGGCGATTCACCGACGGCCGTGCGTCGCAATCCGTATAAGTGTGCGGAGTTGCCTTGTGAGGGTAGAGAGATTGCGTGGAGCGAGTATGGTTGCTACCTCGACTTCCGTCCGCAGTTTACGCTCGATACGGCATTTGCCGGCGGTGCGTACTATGTGCAGGAGCCGGGCTCGCAGTTTGTGGATCATATCCTTCGCAGTCAGCGAGTCGAGGGTGGACGCGTGCTTGATATGTGCGCTGCGCCGGGTGGCAAGACGACCATCTATGCGACAGCAGTCGGCCCGCAGGGGTTGGTAGTGGCGAACGAATATGTCCGCAATCGCGCGACGATTTTGGCCGACAATGTCCGCAAGTGGGGCTTGGGCAATGTCGTGGTTACGAATAACGATCCGTCGCACCTGGCCGCCTTTAAGGGGTGGTTTGATGTGGTAGCGGTTGATGCTCCCTGCTCGGGCGAGGGTATGTTTCGCAAGGACGACGGAGCGCGCGAGGAGTGGAGTCCGGAGAGTGTAAATATGTGCGCCGTGCGCCAGATGTCGATACTCGAGGAGGCGTGGCAGACGTTGCACGCAGGCGGACTGTTGATATACAGCACCTGTACGTTCAACCGAACGGAGAATGAGGGTGTTGCAGAGCAGATGCTCGATCGCTTCGGCGACGAGCTCGCGGAGGCCGAGCCAATCTCGGTCGAGGAGTCGTGGGGCATAGAGTGCGGCCGTGTGGGCGTATTCCAAACCTTCCGATTCTATCCGCATCGCACCGTGAGTGAGGGCTTCTTTGTGGCCGTTGCGCGTAAGGCGGCAGAGAGTGGTTGTGCGCGAGTAACGCCGAAGCCACGCAAGCGAGTGATGGCGGATGCCGTGAAGGCCGACGTGGCGGAGTTGTCGCGTTGGGTGTGCGAGCCGAAGCAGATGCGCTTTGCAGTGGTTGGCGATACGCTATATGGCTATGCTGCCGAGCGTTACGACGAGGTGCGTGCGCTTGCCGAGTCGCTCACCGTGATATATTCGGGTGTAGCGATGGGGCAGATATTCAAGGGGCAACTGAAACCCGATTGGGCGCTGTCGCAGTATGTGGGTTTGTGCCGCGATGCGGTGCGATGTGTCGAGCTTTCGGAGGAGGATGCGCTCGACTATCTGCGCAAGAGAGATATCTCGGCTGCGCAGTTCGACGAGGGACTTAACCTTGTGTTGCATAACGGGTTGGCACTCGGCTTTGTGAAGAGAATCGGGGCGCGATGCAATAATATGTACCCCCTCTCGTTGAGAATTACGAATTTGTAAACAGATGTTCGATATGGCAGAAAAACTTTACTATTCAATGGGTGAGGTGGCGGAGATGTTTGATGTCAATCCGTCGCTGATCAGATATTGGGGAACGCGATTTGCTGCGTTGCGTCCGAAGCGCAACAAGAAGGGCAATCGTATGTTCACGTCGGAGGATATCGAGACGCTCAAGCTGATTCACCACTTGGTCAAGGAGCGCGGAATGACGCTCGACGGTGCGCGCAAGGCGTTGCGTGCTGAGCGAGTCGTGTCGCGTTCGGAGAGCTCGGCAGAGATGGAGTTGCTCGAACGTCTGCAAGCGGTGCGCGCAATGCTCGTTCAGGTGCGCGACTCGTACGGCGTGGACGAGAGCGAGGTTGTCGATTCGATGGCCGATGCCGTAGAGCCGACCGAGCCGATTGTGGCGGTCGATATCGATTCGTCGGAGGAGGTTGCGGTAGTCTGTGAGGAGGAGATTGCGGACGTGCAGCCGGAGGATAAACCTGCCGAGGAAAAGCCGGCCGAGAAGAAGGCCGCGCGACCTAAAAAGGCGAAGGCGCCAAAGTCGGAGACGAAGAGCGAGTCGAAGCGTGCAAAGTCTGCCGATGCACCGGCAAAGCCGGCTGCTGCACCGGCCGAGCGACCTGTGCCATTCTACGAGCAGACACTCTTTTAGACGTAACTTGTAAAGCGAGGGCTTGAATATGAAAATCAGAGAGATAACCGATGCTATCGAGCAGTTTGCTCCGCTTGCACTGCAGGAGTCGTACGACAATGCGGGCTTGGTTGTGGGCAGGGCCGATGACGAGCTGCGCGGAGGTGTGCTCATCGCTGTCGACGTTACGCGCGAGGTCATCGAGGAGGCCGTTGCGCTCGGTTGCGGTCTTGTCGTAACACACCATCCGATAATATTCCATCCGCTGAAACGTCTCAACTCCGCCTCGGAGACGGAGCGTTGCGTTGAGATGGCAATCAAACACGATATCGCTCTCTATGCCTGTCATACGAATCTCGACTCCGCACCGAGCGGTATGAGCTGGCGTCTGGGTGAGATGCTGGGCGTGAAGGATATGCAGGTGCTGGAGCCAACCCGCGAGGGTGCAGGTTTCGGTACGGTTGGCGTGCTCGCAGAGCCGATGTCGGAGTGCGACTTCCTGGCGCTTCTGCGCGAGCGATTGGGCTGTGGCGTGGTGCGTCATAGCGCGCTCGTCGGCAGAGAGGTGCGCCGCGTGGCAATCTGTACGGGTGCGGGTGGTTCGTGCATCGAGGCGGCTCGCGCTTCGGAGTGTGATTTTTACGTTACGGCCGACCTGCGATATAACGATTTTTTTGCTCCGTCGGGCGAGTTTGTCGTTGCCGATGTGGGACATTTTGAGAGCGAATTTTGCGCAATTCAAATTTTATTTGATATTTTGTCAAAAAAATTCACTAACTTTGCGCTCCATAAGAGCGCGTGTTCAAGAAATCTGGTGCATTATTTCGCGTAATGCATTGAGGAGGAGGTGGATATGCGGTTTTTCGTGGTTGTTTGCCGACATTGCGACGAGTAGCAGGCAGTTGGCGCAACGCAGCGAAAAGATGTGTGCAGTGAGAAAAATATAAAACAAACGATATATGGCTACACAGAAAAAAACAGTAGAGGTTGATTATTCGATGTACGAGAAGATTATGGCTCTTTACGAGTTGCAGAAGATTGACTCACAGATCGACGAAATCAACAAGGTTAAGGGCGAGCTTCCGCTGGAAGTTGAGGATTTGGAGGATGAGATTGCCGGTCTGAATACCCGCGTTGAGAAGATTAACGCCGAGATCGAGGAGTTGAACTCCCTCACCAAGCAGCGTCGTCGCGAGATCGACGAGTCGCAGATGAAGATTGCCAAATATAACGAGCAGCTTACAAACATTCGCAACAACCGCGAGTTTGACTCTATCACCAAGGAGATCGAGTTCGAGGAGTTGGAGATTGAGCTTGCCGAGAAGCGTCTGAAGGAGTATGCCGGTGCAACCAAGACCAAGAAACTCACACTCGAGTCGACCGAGGCGGTTATCGCCGAGCGTATGATCGACCTCACAGCCAAGAAGACCGAGTTGGAGGGTATCGAGAGCGAGACTGCAGATCAGGTTGAGTCGTTGGCAGCACAGGCCGAGAAGGCAAAGGTTAAGATCGACGAGCGTCTGCTCACGGCTTACAATCGTATCCGTAGCAAGGTGCGTAACGGTTTGGCAGTAGTAACCGTTCAGCGTGATGCTTGTAATGGTTGCTTCAACCGTATCCCGCCACAGCGTCAGGTTGAGGTACGTCAGGGTAAGAAGTTGATCGTTTGCGAGTACTGCGGTCGTATTCTCGTTCCTGAGGAGTAATTGTTTTAAGGGGTATTTACCTCCTTGTCGGCACTCTTTGCGACAGTCGCATACGCGCAGAGTATGCTCCTGTCGTAAATTGCTTGACGGTGTTGTAAATCCCGCCAGCGGTAATAAAAAAGGTGTTCGGGCTAACCCGAACACCTTTTGTCGTTATAAGGCATTGCCGTTAACGGTCCTCGGCCTGGTGGCCCGTGCGGTCTACCTGGTGGTAGAACTGCGTGTAAGGAACATCGGTGCGGCCCGTACCCTTGCGCATCAACTCCTTCAAATCCTCGAAGTAGGTTGTGTATACATCACGCGGGAATGCCTCACGACGTGCGCAGACTGCTGCCGCCATACCGACAACCTCGCCAATCAGACCGCAGGTACGCATCACGCGGGTTGAGCCCAGAGCGATGTGCGAAACCGAGATATTACGGCCTGCCATAAACATATTGCGGATGTCCTTCGAGTAGAAGCAACGGTAAGGCAGTGCGTAGAAGTCGATCGGGGTGAGTACGCCGTACGACAGCCACTCCTGGCCCGGATAGTCCTTCGTATTCTTCTCCATAGGGTAGTGCTGGTCGATACGCCACGTCGTCGTACAGGTCTCGTCCTCGTGGTGGATAGGACGGGTTAAATCCTGCTCGCGGAGGATGTAATCGCCCACGATACGGCGCGACTCGCGCTTGCCCGATACGTGCGAAACCCAAGTCAGGTGCGTACACTCCCAATCCTCCTTCTTTGAGTAGCGGTTCTTGCAGTAGGAGAATGTCGAGTAGGCAACATACATACCGTAGTCGCGAATCTTCTCGGCGTCGGCAATCTGGTCGTCCATCATACCAACCTCCCAATACCAGTTGGCGCGGTGTACCGGCTCAACCGTATACTCGTCCAGGCGCAAGCCCCAATCGAGCGAATCAGGGAAGGTGCAAGGCGTGTTCCAATCCTCGCAATACCACTCGATCGATACACCCATCGTCATATCGTCGGCCTTCTCCGGAGCAAGCGACTCGCCAAACTCGGCGCGTGCCTCGCGGCCCATACGGCACTCTGCACCCGCCATATAGCCGAGGTGAGCATCGCCCGTACAGTCGGAGAAATACTTACCGCTAATCTTGATACGCGTCTGTGCGGTTGCCTCCTGTGCTACGACCGACGAGATGCAGTCGCCCGACTTCTCAACCTCGACAACCGTGTAGCCCATAAAGAGTGTGATGTTCTCCTCGGCCGACACTACGCGCATCTTCTTGTCGTCCTGATAGTGGTGTGCGCCACGCGCGTTACCGAAACGATCGGGACCAAACTCGTTCTGCAGATAGCCGAGCGAAGGATATGGAGCGACATTGATCTGGCCGCCCAAACCTACGCGTACCTCCGACGAGTTGTTACCGCCCAGGATGTAGCGATCCTGAATGAGTGCCACCTTCAGACCGAGACGCGAAGCTGCCATCGCAGCGCAGATGCCCGACACGCCGCCACCTACGACTACGAAATCGAACGAGCCCTTATCCTCCGGCTTGTTCTCGCCGAGCAGCGCGCGACGCAACTCGAAGTACTCCTCGAGCGAATCGCCCGGCATCACGTCCGTCTGCGTCAGAATCACAGCGTCGCAACGACCGTCGAAGCCCGTAAGGTCGTGCAGCGCGATGGTGTGCTTGCCCTTTGTGAGCGAATAGCGGCCGCCCTTCTGCCAATACCAGTTTACCTTATCCGTACCGAACGTCTGCTCATCGGCTACGCCGTCCACCTTCACCGAGAAGATGCCCGGTGTAGGGCCGTCCGACCAATGCTTTGTCCAGTTCTTGGTACGCACGATCAGCGTGTACTCGCCGTCTGCCGGAATCTCGATTTCGGTTACCGCATCCTTTGCAAGCGGTGTGCCCAGACCGTGAGCAAGCAGATAAGACGAGCCCATCTGCAATACGAACTGCTGTTCGATAGTCCAATCGCCCTTGTCGGCGAAGGTAGTGGCCAAAACCATTACCGAATTTGAAGTGTTAAGCTTTGTCATAACTTTTATAGTGTTTTGTAGAATCTTTTGCAGATTAGTTGGTTTATATCTATACAAAGTTGCACATATTTTCTCAATTACGCACATCTTTTCTCGATTTTTTTGCAAAAAAAAACGCACTCTCGAAGTCGCAACCTCGCGCTCTAACCCGACACCCCGAACTGCGGAACGACGCGCGCGAGGCATAAATTCGTCCGTGTGTATGGTTTTTATGCAAATATTTAGTATCTTTGTTTCCACGAAGCGTAAATTGTATCGCGATGAATAATATTTTGTTGGCCCTTATCCCGTTTGTCGTATCGTTTACGGCGGTTGCTCTGATGCATCCGCTGCTTGTGCGATTTGCAAAAGAGAAGAATATCGTCGATAACCCGAATACGCGTAAACTGCAGCTGCATCCCGTTCCCGTGCTGGGTGGCATTGCCATATTCTTCGGCATTATAATCGGTGTCGTGTCGGGATGGGTGTTTGTCGACTGCTCGTCGCTGCTGGCCGTCTTCGCCGCAATTATGATTATGACCTACGTCGGTGCGATAGACGATGTGCTCGACATATCGGCCGGTGTGCGTTTCGTGGCGCAGATTATCTCCGTGCTGATTCTGATGTATGCGGCCGACCTGTCGCTCAACAACTTCCACGGTTTGTGGGGCATAGGTCAATTGCCCGACGCTGTAACCCTTGCGCTGACTATTGTGGCAGTGGTCGGTATTATCAATTCGCTCAATCTGATTGATGGCGTGGACAGTCAGTTTTCGCTCTATTGCACCTGCATCTGTCTGATTTTCGCTGCGATATTCTATATACAGCGCGACCTGCAACTCTTTGTGCTTGCTATTGCCTGCTGTGGCTCGCTCATTCCGTTTATGTTGCACAACGCATTTGGTAAGTCGTCGAAGATGTTCGCCGGCGATAGCGGCTCGCTGCTGATGGGTGTCGTAATCTCGACTTTCGTGATGGAGATTATCTCCAACCCGACCTACTCCTCGTTTGCCGAGGAGCACAACATCGGTCTTGTGCCGTTCGCATTTGCTCTGCTCTCGATTCCGATCTTCGATACGCTGCGCGTAATGACCGCACGTATCGCAAAGGGTGGCTCGCCACTTGTGGGCGATAAAACTCACCTGCACCATATGTTCATCGATTTGGGCTTCTCGCACCTCGGCACGGCGCTGAGTGTCGTATCGCTCAATATGCTCATTTTGGGTATCTGGTGGCTTACCGCCATCTGCGGAGCATCGGTCGATGTACAGTTCTATGTGGTTGTGGCTGCAGCGCTGCTCTTCGACTGCGGCTTGTACTATACCGTTGCACTGCTCGATCGCCTTATGCCGGAGCAAATGGCCCGCTTTAGAGAGTGGAAACGCAATATGCGTCCGAATCGCAAGTATTTTCAGATGTTGCAGAACGTGGTCGATAAATTTTAATTCGTATATTTGCAGTCGCGAATAGAGCCAACTTCGGCTCTGTGCACTTGCTGCGCCAGTCTGCATATCGCGCACACGTTTTGCCCCTGTAGTTCAACGGATAGAACGAAGGTTTCCTAAACCTTAAATAGCAGTTCGATTCTGCTCGGGGGTACGAGAGAAGTTCGTGAGAACTTCTCTTTTTTTCGTACCCGGCGAGCAGAATCGTTCAGCTTGTTGCGCCTCGGGCGACTTGTCTGCAAGGTTAGAGCGTCGGCAAATTGCTAAGCAATTATAAGTCTTGTGCAGATAGTCAAAAAGGTAAATGAATTTTCTTTTAGCCTATCTGCCCAACCCTTACAACTTCGTTGTCTGCCTCCGCCTCTTCCCTCTTCGGTCACCTCTCGGCTT
>JAZRBZ010000003.1:0-227923 GCA_045635325.1 Alistipes sp. | reverse complement strand
AGATTGTTGGGGTTGGGGAGCGATGTGCGAAAACTTGTTTTCAAGCGCATTCGCTCACCAAGCACAATGATTTGCACCGAGCAAACAGCACTCTGCGCAGACAAGTCTTCCGAGGCGCAACAAGCTGAACGAGCCCTATTCGGGCACAAAAAAAGACGTCGAGGAAAAACCTCAACGTCTTGTGCCCAGAATAGGACTCGAACCTACACGTCTCTCAACACTCGCACCTGAAACGAGCGCGTCTACCATTTCGCCATCTGGGCATTTGCGAGTGCAAAGGTAATAAATTTTCGGAACATACAACCTTTTACCTGCGGAAAATTCGAAAAAAAGCACAATATCGCCCTTTGGCGCACAAAAAAGCGGCAACAATTTTTCATTATCGACAAAAAAATGTATCTTTGTTAGGATTGTCGGGCGTGGCGAGCCGCCACACAGGCACGACAACGAAAGAGAAAACACACGAAATAAACCTAAAAACCTATACGACAATGGATATTAACAAAGTAAAGAGTGCGTTTGCCGACCATTTCGGCAACGAGTATGCAGTGTACTGCTCACCGGGCAGAATCAACCTCATCGGCGAGCATACCGACTACAACGGCGGTTTCGTATTTCCGGGCGCGGTGGATTGCGGCATCGTAGCGGCAATTCACGCCAATGGCGAGCAGAAGGTCAGAGCGTATGCCATCGACCTTGGCGAGTCGGCAGAGTTCGGTTTGGAGGAGTGTGATGCTCCGTCGCAGGGCTGGGCGAAGTACATCTTCGGCGTATGTCGCGAGATGACGGCTCTCGGCGTAGAGGTCGGCGGTTTCGATTGCGCATTCTCGGGCGATGTGCCGCTCGGCGCGGGTATGTCGTCGTCGGCAGCTCTGGAGAGCACGTTCGCATTCGCGCTCAATGAGATGTTTGCCGAGGGACGCATCGACAAGTTTGCGCTGGCAAAGGTGGGCCAGATGACCGAGCACCACTACGTTGGAGTGAATTGCGGTATTATGGACCAGTTCGCATCGATTTTCGGCAAGAAGGGCCACCTGATGCGCCTCGACTGCCGTTCGATGGAGTTCGAGTACTTCCCGTTCGATCCGAAGGGCTACCGTCTGTTGTTGGTGAATTCGTGTGTGAAGCACGAGTTGGTAGACTCGCCATACAACAAGCGTCGCGAGTCGTGCGAGCGCGTGGCACGCACGTTGGGCGTTGAGACGCTGCGCGATGCCGAGGCAGAGGATCTGGAGCGCGTGAAGGGCGAGATCTCCGAGGAGGATTACAAGCGTGCGAAGTATGTCATCGGCGAGAAGCAGCGCGTGCTGGATGTATGCGAGGCGCTCGTGGCGGGCGACTACGAGACCGTAGGCGCGCGTATGTATGCAACGCATTGGGGTATGTCGCGCGACTACGAAGTAAGCTGCGAGGAGCTCGACTTCCTGGCCGAGCTTGCAGAGCGTTGCGGCGTTACCGGTGCACGTATTATGGGTGGCGGCTTTGGCGGCTGTACCATCAACCTCGTGAAGGAGGAGCTCTACGACGGCTTTGTAGCTGCGGCACGCAAGGAGTTTGCCGAGAAGTATGGCCACGAGCCAAAGATTTACGATGTAGTGATTTCGGACGGTGCACGCCGACTCGAATAGCACGCCGACCAAACACACAAAAAAACGAAACAACCTGCCCCAATCGGACAGGTTGTTTTTTGTTTTGAGCAGGCCAACCGATATCGGCGACCCGACACCGCGAATGGAGACTACTCCTCGCCGTCGCCCTCGGCCATCGTGTGGTATACGTTTACCACATCGTCGTCCTCCTCGAGCTTCTCGACGAGCTTCTCGACTGCCTCGCGGCCCTCGGCATCCAACTCCTTCGTGTCGGTCGGGATACGAACGCCCTCACCCGATACGATCTCGTAACCGCGATCGTCCAACCACTTCTGGATTGCGCCAAACGACTCATACGGAGCATATACGTTGATGCCGTCCTCCTCAACATAGAACTCATCAACACCCAAATCGATCATATCCAACTCCAACTCCTCCGGATCAACGCCCTCGGCCTTGAACTTGAACACGCACTTGTGCTCGAACATAAAGCCCACGCTACCCGAGTTACCGAGCGTACCGCCGCACTTGTTGAAGTACATACGCACGTTCGCTACCGTACGGTTGGTGTTGTCGGTTGCGGTCTCTACCAGGAAAGCAACGCCGTTCGGGCCGTAGCCTTCGTAGATAACCTCCTTGTAATCTGCTGCATCCTTATCGGTTGCACGCTTGATTGCGCGTTCTACGTTCTCCTTCGGCATATTCTCTGCCTTGGCATTCTGCATCAAGATACGCAGACGGGTGTTCGCTGACGGATCGGAGCCACCTGCCTTAACGGCCATCTCAATCTCCTTACCAATCTTTGTAAACACGCGCGCCATATGACCCCAACGCTTCATTTTACGCGCTTTACGATATTCAAATGCTCTTCCCATAGTATGTTGTTTTTGATTATTATTTCGTGTTCAACCGACAAAATTATAAAATAATGTCGAGAAAACGGAGATTTTTTTGTAAAATCTTCACGAGTCGGGATTTTGCGAGCGATTTTTACTACCTTTGTCCTCACAAAAAGCGAATATCGTGTTATGGAACGTGAAATTGAACTTGCATTGGAAGTGTTGCGTCGCGGCGGAATAATCCTCTACCCGACCGACACCGTATGGGGCATCGGTTGCGATGCGACCAACCCGGAGGCCGTAGCCAAAATCTACTCTCTCAAGCGCAGCGAGGATAAGAAGTCGATGCTCGTCTTGTGCAGCAACTCCGATATGGTGGTGCGCTACGTCGACAAGGCACCCGGCATTGCCTTCGAGGTGATGGAGATGGCTACCAAGCCACTGACGCTCATCCTGCCCGGTGCGACCGGTCTGGCCGAAAACCTTATTCCGGAGGAGAAGACGCTCGGTGTGCGCGTTCCCGACCACGATTTCTGTCAGAAGCTGTTGCGCAAGTTCGGTCGTCCGATTGTTTCGACCTCGGCCAATATCTCGGGCGAGGCAACACCGCGCAATCTGGCAGAGGTTACCAAGGAGATTGTCGACGGTGTGGATTTTGTCGTGAATCCGCGTTTCCAGGGCCGTCCGACCGGCAAACCGAGCTCGATTATCGCCTTTGGCGAGGGTTGCGAAGTGAAGATCATTCGCGACTAACCGCTCGCCCGCGTCGCTTGGAGATCACACGATTGAAGAGCACGCCTCCACCCGCCACCAATACAATACCGGTAAATATCAGGATCGCGCCGACAATGTTGGCGCGATCTATTTTACTCTGTCCGCGCAAGAGCGAAAGCAACGTAGCCACCACCGGCTGAATGTAGCGATAGAGTGCCGTATGGACTGACGTCAGGTGCTCTGCACCAAAATAGAGCAGCCACATCGGCAGCACCGTGCCGAGCAGAAGAACGTACAGCAGTTCGAACTGCGCCGACACGGGCAGTCGCAGAGGATTTATCCCCACGATATCGTTCCAAAAGAATGGCGCACTGATGGCAAAGCCGATGATGTAGTACCACCCCATCACCACCGCAGGCGAGTAGCGTTGGAGCTGCGGACGAATCAGCACCGTATTGGCCGCAATCGCCACAACAGCGCAGAGCACCAACGCATTACCAAAGCCCTCCTGATTGTTACCGATGAGCGACGAGCCGTTATCGAAGAGCAACACACCCGCACCACTCAACGCAATCACCGCACCCGCAATTCGTAGCCACGAGATGCTCTTCGGCGTGACGATGCGCGCCACGAAGAGCGTAAAGACGGGCCCAAGCGTAGAGATCGTCGAGCCGTCGATCGGGCTGGTGCACGAGCCACCCCACACAAGCATATACATCCAGCCGTAGACCACAAGCAGGGCGACGATAAAGATATTGCCGAAATCCTCGACCGTGATGCGGTACGAGCGCGACGAAAATAGCGCAAAGGGGATGAAGAATGCGGCGGCGGTCGCGACCTGCATCATAAAGATTTGCTGAAACGAGAAGTAGTAGCGCGAAAGCGAGACGTAGAACGAAAAATTCGCTCCAAACAGCACATTCGCCACCACCAAAGCCATATTATAACGCAACTTTCCCATACTCCGGCATTTGCAGGGCAATTTTTGAGCCAGAGCAAACAAAGCGGCGGGCCTATCTGCACATCGTGCAGACAAACCCGCCACAAAACGCAGCACGTGGAGCGTGGAGCATTACTCCTTCTCCGGCTTATCGCTTACCACAGCGCGATTGTTCACGCCGTCGATACATATACGCAACGGTTGCTCGAAGCGGACGTGGCGCAACAGGTCGGTCTGCTCGATAGCCGGCATCGCATCGAGTCGCGCCGAATCGAACACTCCGTCGCCTGCGTACGGATTGACCGTGATATAGCCCACGCCGAACGAGGTCATATTCTGGAAGAAGTGCGTACCCTGACTCGGCTCGATACGGAAGCTGTCCAGGCCACACTCGACGATAACCTTCGCCTCCGAGATATCGCTCCATCGCACCGGAACACCCAACCACGGATTGCTCGAGCCCCATCGGCCGAAACCGACCAGCACATAACCGCGTCCCTGTTCTCGCATTCGGGCATTGAGCTGCGTTACCTGCTCGGCAATGATCGGTGTCTTGGCCGGATCGAAATTATCCTCGCGCAGATAGACCACATCGGTAACACCCTCGACGAAGCCCGTACCCAGCGCGCTCTCGGAGTAGATGAGCGCATCCGACGTATCGATCGTCGACCAATCGACCTCCTTACCCGCCGCCTTATCGGCAATCGGGCGCACCTGTAACAGATTGAAAATCGAGAGACGCGAGCCACGATCGAGGTTGGCCGCAAACTCAATCTCCACACAACAGTTCATCTCGCGACGGCCGATTTCGAGCAGTCGCGTCAGAATTTGTGCCAGAGGGAAGGTGTTGTATTTCAGTATATGAGCAAAGGTAATAACCTTCACTCCCTCGGCATACGGCGAGTCGGTGAGGCGCATACCCTGCATATCCCACGTCGAAGCGACGTGGCGCAGATTGCGGAAGTGCGTACAATCAGCTATGTCGATACGCTCCAGATTGACCGCATCGTCTATCGAGGTTTTGAACGAATCGGGTTTCAGATTGAGGGCATACATTGCCTGCTGCGTGTCGCGCATCGCAAGTTGCGGTGTGGAGGTTTGCAGTATGTGATTCGGATACTTAGGCGAGAAGCGCAACACCTGCTCGCCATCGACAACCGCCTTACCCAGACCGAAGGCCACCTTCGCAATACCCTCATCCGCGCGCTCGTAGCCAATCGGATAGAAGTTGAGCGAACGCGCCACACCGGAGAGCGTCGGGAAGTAGTAGCCGCTATCCTCCGAGCCGCAAATCTCCTCGATGACAATAGCCATCTTCTCCTCCGAAATCACATTAGCCGTAGCGGTAATGTAGGCACGCGACGAGGCGAAGTAGACCGATGCATAGACGCTCTTGATCGCCTTCGAGAGCAGACGCAGCTGCTGATCCTCGTTCTCCGTATGCGGAATCATATATGTCGAGTAGATACCCGCAAACGGCTGATAGTAAGAGTCCTCCAACTTCGACGAGGAGCGAATTGCCAACGGCTTGCGAACGTGACGAATAAAGACGCGCAGCGCATCGACCAGATCCTGCGACAGGGACGAAGCGACGAACTCCGAGAGAATCTCCTCGTCCGAGATATCGGAGTTGATGACATATTGCAGACCGTTGTCGATAATGAAGCGGTCGAAGTACTCGGTCGTAACGACCAACGTACGCGGCACCATTACACGCACACCCTCCCACTCGTTGTAGATGTTATACTTCTGGAGAATGTGGTTCATAAACGCCAGACCACGCGCCTTGCCACCGAGCGAGCCGTTACCCAGGCGCGCAAACCAGATGGCATCGTTATAGGTCTCGGGCGAGAACTTTGCCACCACACCCAAGCCCTGCTTGATGCGGTAGTCGCGTATCGAATCGGTCAGGAACTGACGAATCGCAGCATCGTTCGCAAACTCGCCTGCCGTAAAGCGACGGAAGGTATTACCGAGCGAGAAGATACCGCGCGATAGCAACCATTTCGAGAGGTAGGTCGTCGTAGCGACGGCGTGCAGCGTACTCTCCGGAATGGCGAGCAGCAGACGCTCCAGACCGTGCAGATCCTTGGCACGCGCAATCTCGACACCCGTTTCAGGATCGGTGAGCACAAAGTCGCCAAAACCAAACTCGCGACCGATATATTCGCCCAACTCGTGGATGAGCGTCTTTGAATGCTTGACAACAAAGCCCACGCCGAGCTGCTCGGCAACCTCGCGCATACTCTCCTGCGAGGACTGCATCAGGAACGGCATCTCGGGATTATCCTCACGAATCAGACGGCACAATTCGATACCCGCATCAAGCTTCTCGTCGCACGGGCGGTCGCTCTTGTTGACCACAAAACCAACGTCCGAAATCACACCGAGCAGGTTACGCTTATAGCGTTCGTACATAGCCACTGCATCGGTCAGGTTGGTTGCCATCAGCACCTTCGGACGGGCACGCTTACGCATAATCTGCTGCTGCTCGTTGAGCGCATCGCGAATCGACTCACCGTTCTGCTGCAAGACGAGCTTATAGAGCGCCGGCAGATAGGTCGAATAGTAGCGCACCGAATCCTCAACCAGCAGAATCGACTGAACACCGATATCCAGAATATCGTGGTCGGCATTCATACTATCCTCCAAGAGCTTGATGATGGCGATAATCAGGTCGGTCGAGTTGTTCCAGCAGAAGACATAGTCGATAGACGATGTGTCGCGTTGCTCGATCTGGCGATATATCTCCTTCGAGAAGGAGGTGAGCAGCACGACAGGTGTCGACTCTCGCAGATGTTTCAACTCGGCCGAGAACTCAAACACATCCATCGGGCCGACGTTGTACATCGTAATCACAAGGTCGAACTGCTCACCCGCACGAATCATCGACAGCGCCTCGTCGGTAGTCTCGACGCGCTCGATTGACGGCGGATTACTCAGATTCAGCTCGGCATACTCCTGTGTGATTCGTGCCTCCAGACGGCCATCCTCCTCCAAGGCGTAACCATCGTAACTGCTACAAACGAGCAACATTCGACGAATACGTCGACTCATCAGCGACGCATAGTCAATTCCCTCTATATGGTGGCTAATATCCATAACTTTCCGTTTAACATCCACAAATTTAACTTTTTCTCGTCATACACGCGCGCCATCCGGCAAAAAAATGCTATTTTTGTCGAAAATTGAGGGAAAAAGATGAATAAAGCAGATATCGAAGCCCGTACGGAGCGTGCAAAAGAGCTCTTTCGCAGCGGTTACAACTGCTCGCAATCGGTCGTGCTCGCCTATGCCGACCTGCTCGGTCTGGAGCCGACGCTTGCAGCCACACTCTCGGCACCATTCGGTGGCGGAATGGGCCGCTTGCGCGAAGTGTGCGGTGCGGTGAGCGGAATGACGATGCTCGCCGGCGTGCTTGCCCCATCACCCGCGTGCGACAACCCGACGGCCAAACGCGACAACTATGCCCTCGTGCAGCACTTCGCCGAGCGATTTCGCGCCGCCAACGGAGCAATCGTCTGCCGTACGCTACTCGGACTCGACCAACAGAAGGATGAGCCGACGCCCTCGCCACGCACCGAGGAGTACTACCGCAAGCGTCCGTGCGTGGAGCTTGTGGGCGACGCGGCACGCATCGTAGGCGAGTGGATTGCCGAGCACGACAAGGCGTAATCGGCCACAAGCCGTGGCACAAAATATGGAGTACCGAAAGGCGCTCGACACACAACACACAGACTATAAAAACACACAACATAGATGATTCAGGTAGAACAGATTAAGGAGATTGTAAGGCGTCTGGATACGCTGGGGAGGTGCCTTTGACATCGACCAGCGAAGAATAGACCTCCAAAACGAGGAGGAGAAGACGCTCGAGCCCGACTTTTGGGACAACCCCGAGCAGGCACAGCGCCAGCTGCAGAAGGTCGCCTCGATTAAGAGTTGGATTACCGACTACGACGGCGTGAAGGCGGCGGTCGAGGAGTGCGAAATGATGCCCGACTTCGTTCGCGAGGGGCTCGCTACGGAGCAGGAGTGCGACGAGCAGTACGCTCGCACGCTCGAACTCATCGAGTCGCTCGAGTTGCGCAATATGCTACGAGGAGAGGAGGACAAGATGGGTGCAATCATCGACATAAACGCCGGCGCAGGTGGCACGGAGGCACTCGATTGGGCATCGATGCTCCTGCGTATGTATACCCGCTGGTGCGAGGCGCACGGCTATCGGACCAAGATGCTCGACTATCAGCCGGGCGATGAGGTTGGTGTGAAGTCCTGCACGATGGAGGTCGAGGGCGAATTTGCATACGGCTACCTGAAGAGCGAAAACGGCGTGCATCGTATGGTGCGTCTCTCGCCGTTCAATGCCAACAACAAGCGACAAACCACATTTGCATCCGTCTCGATTGCTCCGGCCGTCGATGACAGCATTGAGGTTGTGGTCAATCCGGCAAATGTCGAGTGGGAGACCTTCCGCTCGAGCGGTGCCGGCGGTCAGAACGTGAACAAGGTCGAGACGGCCGCACGTCTGCGCTACCACTTCAAGGATGAGGATACGGGCGAGGAGGTATCGTACATCATTGAGAATCAGGAGACACGCTCGCAACTTATGAACAAGGAGAACGCTATGCGCATCCTCCGCGCGAAGCTCTACCAATATGCGCTCGACAAGCGCAACGCCACCCGTCAGCGACTCGAGGCCGACAAGAAACGCATCGAGTGGGGCTCGCAAATCCGCTCGTACGTCTTTGACGACCGTCGCGTGAAGGATCACCGCACGGGCCATCAGACCTCGGCCGTCGATGCCGTAATGGATGGCGAGTTGGACGATTTCATCAAAGCATATCTGATGGAGTATGGAGGTGCGTAGGTATATTGCTCTGATGGTTGCCCTCGTGGCGTTGTGGCACACGGCTGCGGCTCGAATCACGGTCGGCGCCGAGCGCACGGAGTGCTACCTGCCGTCGGTGCGCGGTGCGCGTGTGGCGGTGCTAGCCAATCATACGGCCGTTGTGCGTGGCGAGCATCTTGTGGATATGCTCGTACGCGAGGGAGTGAATCTGGTCGGCATCGTATCGCCCGAGCACGGCTTCCGAGGTACGGCCGATGCGGGCGAGAAGGTCTCGTCGGGCGTCGACGAGCGCACGGGAATCCCCATCTGGTCGCTCTACTCGGCCAAAGGTCGACACCTCACGCCCGAACAGCTTGAACAGTTCGACGTTATGCTTATCGATATGCAGGATGTCGGTCTGCGATTCTACACCTACTATATCACGATGCTCGATGTGATGGCCGACTGCGCTGCATCGCACAAGCGGGTGATCATCCTCGACCGCCCCAATCCGAACGGAATGTATACCGACGGCCCGGTGCTCGATATGCGCTACAAATCGGGTGTTGGAGCGCTGCCTATTCCCGTCGTACACGGACTTACAATGGGCGAAATTGCGACGATGGCTCTGGGCGAGGGTTGGACACCGAAGTGCGACACAGAGGTTGTGCGCTGCGAGGGGTACACCCACGCCTCACGTTACACGCTGCCAATTGCGCCATCGCCAAACCTACGCACGCAACACGCCATATATCTCTACCCTTCGGTCTGTCTGTTCGAGGGCACGGCTTGCTCGCTCGGTCGCGGTACGGAGCATCCGTTCGAGTGCTACGGCCACCCTGCGATGACGGGCTGCTCGTTTAGCTTCACGCCGCGTTCGACGGCCGGTGCGAAACGACCGCCGCTAATGGATGTGCTATGCCACGGAGTCGATTTGCGGGGCGTCGGCGACGAGGAGATTATCAAGGCGGGATTCTCGCTCGAATATGTGATTGATGCCTACCAACGTACAGGGCTGCCTGCCGAGAAGTTCTTCACGCCGTTTTTCGAGAAGCTCGTGGGCGTGGCATACGTTCGCGAAATGATTGTTGCGGGGTGCTCTGCCGAGCAGATTCGCAAGCGTTGGCAACCCGAGCTCGAAGCATACCGCACGCGCCGTGCGAAATATCTACTCTACGAATAGAGGTAACACATAGAAATTAAATAGGGGTATTCTCGTCGGAATACCCCTATTACTTTTATAAGGTAACACGAAATTAACCGCGTTTACTTCGTCAGGCGCTTAAACTCACGCTTCGCCGCCTTCATCTCCTTGAGGAAACGTGGCGAGGAGTGCAACTTCGCAACTGCTGCTGCCGCACCCAAACGAGCCGCCGTAACGTCGCTCTGCCAGTGATAGCTCACAATGATACGGCTGTCGCCCTGCATCAAGCCCATCTTCAGGAGATCCTCCGCTGCCGCAGGGTTAATCTCCGTAAGCAACAGAGCCGCAGCCCAGCCGCGAGTCGTATGCCCCGACGGATAAGAGCCGCTATCGCTGAGGTTCTTCTCGTGCGACGGGATAGGCGTACCCTCATTGAAGTGCATAAACGGACGCGGACGCATATAGTGTCTCTTCGGCGGAACGGCGATAGTGGCGCACGTTGCAACAGCGTTTACCAACAGACGGAAAATCTTCGGAGTGCGCTCCTTCGAGATGGTCATACCGAACGGATGGCTAAACTCCTCGCAGAAGTTCGACACCGAAGCATCGGCCTGCTTGATAGCCGCTGCAAGACGTGCAGGATCAGCCTTACGCACCTGCTTACCCCACTCGTAGCGAGCCAAATCCAGAGCGAACTCCGGCGAATCCTCGGTAGGAGGTGCCGGCAGCCACACACGCATATCGGGCAGTTCCTCTGGCTGGAAGTAAGGGTGATCAGTCTTGAATGAATTCTGTGCCATCAGGTTTCCTGCTGCCGCAAAGAGCAGAAAGCAGGTCAAAAACAGAGAGATTGTACGCTTCATATTTGTAGTTTTTATTAGTGTTCAGCAAGATTTTGCGCGTCCGTTAGCCAATAATGAATATCGTCGGGCGTTTCTGGATATCGGGCAGTCCCGAGCGTCGCCACTCGGCAACCGTAGCCGTACGGATATACTCCGCAGCCGAGGTTATGTCGCACGCAATGCAGAGACGCGTATTAGGTGCGCAGGTGTGCAGTATCTGCTCGGCAAGACGCACGTTGCGATACGGCGCTTCGATTGCAACCTGCGACTGATGCTCTGCCGACGCGCGACTCTCCAGACGTTTGATGGCGCGCGAACGCTCCGGCTCCTTCACAGGCAGATAGCCGTTGAAGGCAAACGACTGACCGCTCAAACCCGAAGCCATAACGGCCATCAGTATCGACGACGGACCAACGAGCGGCACCACGCGAATACCGTGACGGTGGCAGAGCTCAACCACCTGCTGGCCCGGATCGGCAACAGCCGGCACTCCCGCCTCCGAGATTACGCCCGCACTACGCCCCTTGAGCAACGGCTCGATCATACGCGCCACATCGGCCGCAGAGGTCGTATGCTCGTTGAGTTCGACAAACTCCGCATCGTCAATAGCGCGCGCATAGCCCGCCTTCGAGAGAAAGCGACGAGCCGAACGCACGTTCTCGACAATAAAGTAGTCGAGCGAATTGACCACCGACATATTTGCCGCAGGCGTTACATCCGCAACAGCCGTATCGTCCGCAATCGGACAAGGTATCAGATAGAGTACTCCACTCATAGGGTTATTCGTTTACATATATTCGTTTCACGCGCTTCGATACGGAGGTGAGCACCTCGTAAGGTATCGTATCGAGCACCGTCGCCATATCTTCGACCGTATTGCCTGCCGCAGGCGAGAAGATCACAACCTCGTCGCCCTCCTTCGCTGTCGGGATATCGGTGATGTCGATCATACAGCTATCCATACATATACGTCCGATAGTAGGTGCAGGTGTGCCATCGACCAGCATCGACCAGCGACCACCGCCCAAGAGGCGATTCAGGCCGTCGGCATATCCGATCGGGATAGTTGCCACACGCATCCGACGCTCGACAACCCCTGCCCTGCCGTAGCCGACCGTCTCGCCCTCTGCGAGCGTACGAATCTGCACGATTCGCGTACGCAGCGTCGAGCACATCTCAAGTGCATCGTTATGCGAATAGCCGAAGCCGTAGAGGCCCAAGCCCAGACGGCACATATCGAAGTGTGCCTCCGGAAAACGCACTATGGCAGCCGATGCCGCTGCGTGACGCAGTACGCGATATGGCAGATGCTCGGCCACCGCCCCGCTCACACGATCGAAGAGCGCAATTTGACGGCGCGTAAAATCGTCCTGCGACGCGTCGTCCGCCACGCACAGATGGGTAAAGAGCGAGCATACACGCACACGACCTGCGTACTCGTCCAGACGCTCGAGCAACGCGGGCACATCCTCCGGCGAAAAGCCCAGGCGGTGCATACCCGTATCGAATTTAAGATGAATCGGATAGTTACGTGCGCCATACGCATCGACGGCGCGCACGAACGTCTCGAGCGAACGGAAGCTGTATATCTCCGGCTCGAGCGACGCATCGATCATCGCCTCGAAGCTTGCATCGTCGGCATTGAGCACCACAATCGGCATCGTGATTCCGTCCCTGCGCAGAACGACACCCTCGTCGGCAAACGCCACAGCGAGATACTCCACACCCTGGCGCTGCAACATACGCGCAACCTCCGTTGCACCCGCACCGTAGCCCGAGGCCTTAATCATCGCACAGAGCCCTGTCGACTGCGGCATAAACGAGCGGAAGTAGTTGATATTACGCTCCATAGCACGCAGATTCACCTCCAGCACCGTCGTATGGCTTCTCAACTCCAAGCGGTGCGATACGCGCTCGGTCTGCGCTGCACGGTTGCCCTTCACGAGCACCGCAGCGTCGGTAAAATCGCTATCGGCAAAGCGCGCCAACATCTCATCCGTCGTGCGGAAAAAGCGATTCGGCATCCGCAGGTACGGCTTGGTCTTGGCAATGCCGTCGCCTATACCTATAAACATATCTATACGCGCATCGTTCACGCAATCGGCCACCGCACGCGAGAGAGCATCCTCCTCCAAATCACTACCCAGGATATCGGCCAGCACCACTATTCGGCGACGCTCGCCGGCTACGGCCGTAAGGTAGTTAAGGGCAATGATGAGCGAATTTACATCGCTGTTATACGAGTCGTCGATAATCAGCGCACCGCTCACACCCTGCTTGACCTCCAGGCGCATAGCGACGGGTTGCAACGCTGCAAAATCGGGCTCTGCATAGCCCATCACCTTGCAGAAGGCCGCCACCAATCGGGCGTTGCGCTTCGAGGCCGTATCGCCCATAGGCGCATCGAACGAGCAGGCATCCGTCAGCTTGCGGTCGGAGAATCGACAACGAATCTCGTCGGCTACCGAAGCATAGGCTCCCTCCGAGCCCGTCGAGTCATATATAATATATTGTGCGCGCTCGGCCAGCACGAGCTTCTCCGAGAGTTTCTGCTCGTAGGATTCGAAATTATTCTGGTGTGCATCGCCCATCGAGGTCAACACAACCACCTCGGGACGTATCATACGCTCCAGACGAGCCATCTCCGACGGACGCGAAATACCCGCCTCGATAATCGCAACAGCGCAATCGTCCTCCATCATCATCAACGACAGAGCCACACCGAGCTGCGAGTTATAGCTTCGCGGCGAGCGGAACAACTTCACACCGCGCGGTGCGCACTGCGCAATCCACTCCTTGACCACCGTCTTGCCATTCGATCCGGTGATGCCGACCACCACACCGCCAAAGCGCGCACGGCGCTCCTCGGCAAGCTGCTGCAACGCACGCAGAGAGTTCTCGACGACCACCGCACCGCAGCCCTCGGCCAGCGGCACTTCGCGCTCGACAATGAAGCCGCGCACGCCACGCGCAAGCATATCCTCAACGAAGTCGTGTGCATCGTGATTCACGCCACTCATAGCAACAAACAGCGCATCGTCGCCAAACAGGCGATCGCGGCTGTCGGTTACCACCGAGCCCACCAACACATCCTCTCCGCAGAGCTTTCCGCCGCAGATTTCGGCTATTTCGGATAGTAGAAACTTCATCGTCTTGACCCTCTACAACTTACATATTCATATTTATATACCGAACGTAACGACCGTTATGCCCGAGCCACCACGATCCGGATGATCATCCACTGCGCTCTCCACCTCCGGCAACGCACGCAGGTACTTACGCAACTCCTCTTTCAGCGCACCCGTGCCCTTGCCGTGCAGAATCGTAATCGTGCTGACGCCGACCATAAGCGCATCGTCAACCAGCGCACGCACCTTCTCCAACGCATCGACCACCCTCTCGCCACGAACGTCGATCGACGAACGGAAGTTCAGGCGACGCTGCGAAATATCGGACGAGATGACCGTACGCGGCGTAACGGGACGCGTCGCACGCTTATACTCTGCCGAGGAGATAACCTCCAGGCGCGACACTTCAACCGTCGTAAGCATCTGACCAAAAGCGACCTGCGCCTTCTTGCCACGCAACGACTGAACAACACCCACACCATCCTGCCCGACGAGGCGCACCTTTGCACCCTGCTCCAACGGCAGCTGCTTCTTCTGTGGCTCAGCCGGCTCACTCGCCTTCTCCGCACCACCGCCCTGACGACGCTCCTCGCGACGTTGGCGACGGCGTTCGATACGCTCCATCTCGCGCTCCAGACGCTCGTTGTCCTGCGTCGAATCCTCCTGTTCGACGCTCTCCTTAAACTCGTTGAACGTACGACGCAACTCGCGTGTCGTCTCCTTCTCGGCCTGCGACTCGCGGATACTCTTGATGGTGGTCTCAATCTGACGATTCGCCTCGGCAATGAGCTCACGCGCCTGCTGTTTTGCGGCGTGGATAATAGCTCGACGCTCCTCACGAATCGACGAGAGCGAATCGTGGTAGGCGTGCTCCAACTCCTCAACCTTGCGGTCGGCCTGTCGGATACGTTCGCGCTTCTGCTCCCAATAACGCTTATCGCGGGCAATCTCGCGCAACTGACGCTCCATATCTATATGGTCGCTGCCCACCTTCTCGCGAGCCGAGGAGATGATGCTCTCCGGCAGACCTATTTTGCGGGCAATCTCGATAGCAAACGAACTGCCTGGCTTACCCGTTTCGAGGCGGAATAGCGGGCGGATGTTCTGCACATCAAACATCATCGCGCCATTGAGCACTCCGTCGGTTGCCGAAGCGTAATATTTTATATTCGAGTAGTGGGTGGTTACAACACCGTAGCAGCCACTCTCGACCAATCGTTCCAAAATCGACTCGGCAATCGCCGCTCCGATGGTCGGTTCCGTACCCGAACCAAACTCGTCGATAAGCACCAACGTACCGCTATCGGCTCCGGCGAGCATCGCCTTCATATTGAGCAGGTGCGACGAGTAGGTCGACAGGTCGTTTTCGATGGATTGCTGGTCGCCGATATCGATATATATCTTACGAAAGACCGGCAACTCGCTATTCTCCGACACCGTAACCGGAAAACCGCATTGGAACATATACTGAATAAGGCCAAATGTCTTAAGACACACCGATTTACCACCGGCATTCGGGCCCGAAATCACAAGTATTCTGTTATCTTTATCAAGGCGTGCATCGAGCGGAACAATCGCCCTGCCGCTGCGTTGCAGTGTCTGCGCAAGCAACGGATGACGCGCCGCACGCAACCACACCTCGCCCTCCGAGAGAATCGGATTGACCGCACCGTTTTCGATGGCCCAGCGCGCCTTCGCACGAATCATATCCACCGTAGCGATATACTCGCCCGAGTGCTCGACCGCATCGGCATCCAGACGCACCATATCGGTAAAGGCGGTCAGCACGCGCACCACTTCGCGACGCTCGGCATACTCCAACTCCTTGAGGCGGTTATTAAGCTCGACAACCTCGACCGGCTCGACGTAGAAGGTCTTACCCGTAGCCGACTCGTCGTGGATGAAGCCCTGCAACTTGCGTTTGTTCACTGCCGCAACCGGAATCACGGCACGGCCCTCGCGAATCGAGACCGTCGCCTCCGGCTCGACAATGCCGGCACTCTTGGCCGACTGCAACACCTGCTGCAAGCGCTTCGAGACCTGGCCCTGATGGCGTCGAATCTCGCCTCGCACGGCGGCCAACTCCGGCGATGCGCTATCGCGCACGTTGCCGAACTCGTCGATAATACGCGTAACCTCGCGCACGATGTGCGAGAGCGACACGACATCGCGGCTCAAGCGATGCAACTGCGGAAACTCCTTCTGCTCGCGACCACGCACCGACTCGACGATGGCGGCCACCGAGGAGAGCGTTGCACCCAGGCGCACGACCTCCGACGCGTCGAGGAACGTACCCACAACGCGAATCTTATCGACAATCGAGTCTATATCGAAGAACTCATCCCGAAACGCATCGCCATCCGACGTGAGCACACGACGCAGCTCGTCCGCCAACGCTTGTCGGCGGGCAATCTCCTTGGGCGATGTCGAGAAACGCTCCTCGTCGAGAAGCGCTACCGAGCGACGCATCGTACAGAGCGCACGGCACTGCTCGCGCACCACATCGAAGCCTATTCTCGACTCAAATTTTTCGGGATATACCATTCTCTCTATTCGTTTTCAAAAAGAATCCCGACCGCCGTCGTGCGCTCTGTCAGCACCCTGCCGCACACACCACTCGCAATCGGGATATATCGCACTACTCGGCGCTCTTGGCTGCCTTCTTTGCAGCCTTGGCTGCCTTCTTCTCCGCCTTTGCCTGCGCCTTCTCCTCACTAGTACCAAAGAGCGAGAAGTGAACATAGCGGCCCGGATGCTCCTTCAGGTCGGCAAGCAGAGTCGAGAGGTTGTTCGATGCCGTAGTCAGGTTCTCGTACAAAGCACGATCGCCGAGCAGACTGCCAACCGTACCGTCCGCACTATTAACCTTTGCAAGCACCTCGTTGAGCGTTGCAACGGCATCGGCAAGCGACTTGGCCATCTGGCGTTGCTCCAACTCCGCAACGATTGCGTTCAGTCCCATCATAACGCTGTCGATACGCTCGCCGTTCTGGCTCAACGTACCCGTAAACTCGTCGATATTCGAGACGATATTCGAGCGACGCAGGTCGGCAAGCAGCGTATTGAGATTCGACACGGCAGCCGTGATGGTCGTGCTGTTGCCATCGACCACTGCATTCAGCCCCGTAACGGTCTTGTTCAGATTGTCGATCAGCTCCACAACCTTAACCTTGATATCGCCCAACTCCGAAGCGGCCATACCGAGCATATCCTGCTCGACCTTCGACTGAATATCCGAACCCGGCGCAAGTACCTCGTTCGACGAGCCGAGGATGATCTCGATTGCCTTGCCACCCATCAGACCTGCGCTGAATATCTTTGCCTGCGAGTCGGTCGGCAATTTGTAGTCGCGCGACACCGACATCGTAACCTTAACCTTCGACGGATCCTCCGGTGCAACGGCAACCTGCGTTACCTGGCCCACCTTTACGCCGCGAATCATCACGGCCGAAGCGCTCTGCAAACCTGCAGCATCATCGTAATAAGCATAGTAGGTCTCATCCTGACCAAACACATCCACTCCACTCAAAAATCGAATACCAATCCAAGCCGCCACCATAATCACAACGGCGTAGATACCGATTTTAACCTCTTTTTTCATCTTAAACATATCTTAATCTGTTTTTTGGTCTTTCGACTCTGTTAGTTTTTACTGTTTCGTTATTTGACGACACGACCGTCGCGCACCGCAATCACAAATGCCGACGGGAAACGCTTGCGGATGTCCGCAACCGTCGCTTGCGCGGATGCTCTGTCGGCGTGCTCGCCCACACAATACTTATACGGGAAGGCACCATCCGAAAGCACCTCCGTCACCTTGCCGCGATACTCGCCAAACTCGGCGTGCGAAAGCGACAGACGCTTGGCGCTGGCCATAATCTGCACTGCATAGCGCACAACACCCTTCGACTGCTCGGTCTGTGGCTGTTCCGGCTTTGGCTCTTCAACCTTTGGTTGCTCCGGCTTTGGCTCTTCAACCTTTGACTCCGGCTCGGCTTTCGGCTCGGCCGGTTTCGGTTGCTCGGTCTTTGGTTGCTCGGTCTTTGGCGCGGCCGGCTGGGTAGCTGCACTTTGTGCAGGTGTCGACTGCGGCTCATCTACCAGCAATGTCTTACGCACATACGCGGCATAGTCCTTAACCGCCGCATAGAGAGCACCGGCCAACTCGTTTTGGCCCTTCTCGGAGGTGATATATGCCAACTCTTTCGGGTTGGACATAAAGCCGATCTCGGTCAGCACACTCGGCATATCCGTCGCATAGAGCACCTTCAACGGCTGTTTGCGCACACCTCGATTCGAGCGACCGAGCTTAACGTAGTGCTTCTGCACCAGACGCGCCATCATCTCGCTATACTCGCCGTATGTGAATTGCAGATTCTGGATATATGCACGGACAATGGCTGCCGTCTTTTGGTCGGACATATCGAGCAACTCCTCCTTATTGTTCAGATAGAGCGCCTGCTCGTTGATGCGCGTCTCCATCGAGGTCTCACCCATAATGAGCGTCTCCACACCACACACCGCGCTGTTGCGCGCCGCATTGGAGTGAATCGAGATAAAGAGGTCGCCACCCGCATTGTTGGCAATATCGGCACGCGCCTGCAAGTCGTCGGTCAGCACGCTCGAGAACTGCTTCTCGACCTTACGCGTATAAACCACCTTGACCTGCGGCATACCCTTCTCTATCAGCGCACCGAGCTTCAGCGCAACCTTTAGGTTGATATCCTTCTCGCAGACGTTACCGTAGCGAGCACCCGGAAAACGCGGACCACCGTGCCCCGCATCAATCACAATCGTTCGCACACCACACGCAGCACCCTCCTCCGCCTTCACTTCGAAGCCGAGGGCGCAGATGAGCAGAAGCTGTATGAAGAAAAGAGCTCTACGCATAGCTGTTCGCGGTCGTAAAATTTGACAAGTCGAGTTTTTTCACTATCTTTACGCGCCGAAAAAACGCGCACACAAGCGCACAAGTGCTTGATTTTGCCGTTTTTGCCGACTTGTCGGCAAAGGTACAAAAAAATTTGGATTTTTGAAACAAAAAGGGTTAAAATATTTACTTTCGATACTCGTTGCGCTCATCGCAATCGGGTCGTTGTTCGGTGGTCCGCAGTCAAAAATTCTCTCCTCCGAGACAATTTCTGCTGCATTTACCGCTCCGCAGGACTCGGCTAAAAGCGATGCCGTGCCGCAGGAGTTGCGTCCGAGTGCATCGGTCGCAGGCGACAGCACGCGCCTCAACCCCGAAGCAACCGTTCGTCGTTCGCGCAACCGCCTCTCCGAGCGCGGTGTGCGCAATCGTGCCGCAACTGCCGCAAAGGATTCCGTAGCAACTGCTCCAAAGCAGGACTCGACTACAACCGCGCAGGCCGTGCGCCCTGCCGCTCAACAGCGTCCGCAGGGAGGCGGTCTCGACGAGATTATCGAGGGTAAGAATACCGACTCGCTCTGCTACGATGTACTCAACAAGAAAGTCTACATCTACAATCAGGGCGACATAAAGTACGCAGACAAGGGCTTGCAGGCGGACTTTATGCGTATCAATATGGACAATAAGGAGATCTACGCATACGGTAAGCCCGATACGGTGGACGGTGTGCCGAGCAAGACGCATCCGGTATTTACCGATGGCGGCTCCTCCTACACGATGGATACCATCACCTACAACTTCAACTCCGAGAAGGCACTCATTCAGGGTGTAGCGACACAGGAGGGCGACGGTTGGCTGGTCGGTGGCCGAATCAAGAAGATGGCCGACAACTCGATCAACATCCAGGGCGGTAAGTACACCACCTGCGACCAGACCGATAATCCGCACTTCTACCTGGCGATGACCAAGGCGAAGATTATCCCTAACAAGAAGATTATCACAGGCCCTGCGTATCTGGTGATGGAGGACGTGCCACTCTACTTCCTCGGTATTCCGGAGGGCTTCTTCCCTGTAAATATGGGCCCGAAATCGGGTCTGCTGATGCCGACCTATGGTGAGGATGGTGCACGAGGTTTCTTCCTTCGCGGTCTGGGTTACTACTTTATCCTCGGCCCGCACATCGACCTCGCTCTGACCGGCGGTATCTACACGCTCGGCTCGTGGGAGGTGCAGGCATCGTCGCGCTACGTCAAGCGATACAAATTCTCGGGTAACCTCTCGTTCGACTTCTCGAGCGTAAAGACAGGCGACAAGGGCGAGCCGGACTACATCAAGCAGAACAACTTCAAGTTCACTTGGACACACTCGCAAGACCCGAAGGCAAACCCAGGCTCGACATTCTCCGCCTCGGTGAACCTCTCGAGCAGCGGTTATAACAAATACTCGGCAACGACGCTCAACGACATCCTCTCGACGCAGACCAACTCCTCGATCTCCTACTCGAAGAGCTGGGCCGGTACGCCGTTCTCGCTCTCGATGAATATGGCAATCTCGCAGAACTCGCAGACGCGAGCCCTCTCGGTAACCTTCCCTAACATCGTCTTCAACGTGGCACGTATCTACCCGTTCAAACGTAAGGAGGCGGTCGGCAAGCAGCGTTGGTATGAGAAGATTTCGTTTACCTATACGGGTAAGTTGACCAACACGGCAACGGCACAGGAGAATCAGATATTCTCGAAGGAGACGCTGCGAAATATGAAGCACGGTATCGAGCACACGCTGCCCGTATCGGCAAGTTTCTCGCTCTTCAAGTACATCAACATCACGCCGTCGTTCAACTACACGGAGCGTTGGTACTTCAAGCGACAGATGCAGGAGTGGAATCCGGAGACCAACACCGTCGATAAGCTCGATCCGGAGTACGGTTTCTGGCGAATCTATAACTACAACGCTTCGGTGTCGGCCAACACGACCATCTACGGTATGTGGCAGATGAAGTCCAAGAAGGCAAAGGTGCAGGCCGTGCGCCACACCATCACGCCAAGCATCGGTGCGTCGTATATGCCTGACTTCGGTAACCAGAAGTTCGGCTTCTACAAGGTCGTACAGTCCGACTCGCTCGGCGGCCATACAATCTACTCGCCGTACTCGGACAATGCGTTCGGTATCCCGGGACGAGGTGCTGCGGCATCGCTCAACTTCTCGCTCAAGCAGAGCTTGGAGATGAAGGTGCTCTCGAAGCGCGACACATCGGGCGTGAAGAAGATCAAGCTCATCGAGGATTTGTCGATCAGCGGCTCGTATAACTTCCTCGCCGACTCGCTCGGTCTGTCGAACCTCTCGCTGTCGTTCCGTACGACCATCGTCGGCAACTTCGGCATCAACCTCTCGGCCACAATCGACCCGTATGAGGTTACGCCGCAGGGTGTGCGTTACAACAAGCTGATGTTGCGTCGCGGTCTGCTCGGCCGTATCATCAATACGGGTTGGAGTTTCGGTTACACCTTCAAGTCGCGCCAAAACAAGTCGCAATCGGCCATAAACGATATTAACACCATCCCGCCGGAGTACTTCAATCCATTCTCCGACCCTTACGGTCTGATGGATCCTACGCTGCGAAGGCGGTATATGGCGCAGACCTACTACGACTTCTCGATACCGTGGAACCTCGGTTTCAACTACGTCATCAGCTACGGTATTTCGTATATGAACAACGGAACGACCGGCTTCAAGCGAAACGTCACGCAGACAATCGGTATCAACGGTAGTGTGAACATCACGCCAAAGACGGGTATATCCGTCACCAGCGGTTTCGACATACAGAACAAGAAGCTGACCACCACATCGATCTCCATCACGCGCGACCTGCACTGTTGGCAGATGTCGTTCGTATGGATTCCGTTCGGTACGCACAAGAGCTGGAGCTTCAACATCGGTGTTAAGGCATCGTCGCTTGCCGACCTGAAGTACGACAAGAGCCAGTCGATGTACGACAACCTCTTCTAATGCCACCCGAGCAGGGCAACAAGCCACACTTCGGTACAGCATTTGTTCAATGTATATACAGCAGAGATTAAAACATTTACGATATGAAAAAGGAAAATACTTACAATCAAGACGTTAACACCGACGAAACGCTTCACTCCGGTGCAGCTGACGCATCGGGCGATCAGACGACTTCTGACAATGTGGCAGATGAGCCGCAGTCGGGTGCTGACAACCTGGCAGAGCCGACTGACGAAGAGACGAGCGAAGAGGCAGAGACGAGCGAAGAGCCACAAATTGATTGGCGCGACAAATATATTCGCCTGCAGGCCGAATTTGACAACTTCCGCAAGCGCACCCTGCGCGAGAAGATGGATCTCGTACAGACGGGCGGCAGCGACGTATTGAAGGCAATCCTGCCGGTGCTCGACGATATGCAGCGAGCTATCGAGGCGTCGGAGAAGAGCGAAGACATCACGGCACTGCGCGAGGGCGAGCGTCTGGTTGTACAGAAGTTCATCGACACGCTGCGCCAGAAGAGCGTAACCGAGATCGAGGCCAAGGGCGAGCCGTTCGACGAGAATCTGCACGAGGCCGTTGCGCGTTTTGCTGCCGGCGAGAAGAACAAGGGCAAGGTGATCGACGTCGTACAGCGTGGCTACAAGCTCGGCGACAAGGTGTTGCGCTTTGCCAAAGTTGTTGTGGGAGAATAGTTTGAGTTATGGCAGAAAAGAGAGATTACTACGAAGTGTTGGGCGTTGCGCGTAACGCCAACGACGACGAGATAAAGAAGGCATACCGCAAGGCAGCCATCAAGTATCACCCCGACAAGAATCCGGGTGATAAGGAGGCCGAGGATAAGTTCAAGGAGGCAGCCGAGGCGTACGACGTGCTGTCGAATCCCGATAAGCGCGCCCGTTACGACCAGTTCGGCCACGCGGGAATGAGTGGCGCTGCGGGTGGCGGCGGCTTCGGTGGTGGCTTCGGTGGTGGCGGGTTCTCGATGGAGGATATCTTCTCGCAGTTTGGCGACATCTTCGGTGGTCATTTTGGCGGCTTCGGTGGCTTTGGCGGCGGAGGTCGCAGTGGTGGCCAGCGAGTAAATCGCGGCTCGGATATCCGTGTTCGCGTGAAGCTCACGCTCGCCGAGATTGCTGCGGGCACGACCAAGAAGTTGAAGGTAAATAAGTATGTCGCTTGCGAGACGTGCGGCGGCAGCGGCGCGAAGGACTCGTCATCGACGACCACCTGTCCGAACTGTAACGGCTCGGGCGTTGTAACCCGCGTCGAGAACACCTTCTTCGGCCGAATGCAAACCCAGGGCGTATGTCCGAATTGCGGTGGCGAAGGTCGCATCATCAAGGATAAGTGCAGCGCTTGCGGTGGCGAGGGTATCGTGAAGGGCTCGGAGATTATCGAGATCAACATTCCGGCCGGCGTTGGCGAGGGTATGGCACTCACGGTGGCGGGCAAGGGTAACGCTGCGCGTCACGGTGGCGTGAACGGCGACCTGATTGTCGTAATCGAGGAGGAGCACGACGCACAGCTGATGCGCGACGGCAACGACCTGATTCACAACCTCAACATCACAATCACAACGGCACTGCTCGGTGGCGAGGTAGAGGTACCGACCGTCGAGGGCAAGGCGAAGATCAGCATCGCGGCAGGTACGCACTCGGGCAAGATTCTGCGCCTGCGCGGCAAGGGCTTGCCATCGGTAAACGGCTACGGCCGAGGCGATTTGCTCGTGGTGGTTGACATCACCATTCCGACATCGCTCAACTCGGAGGAGCGTGCGCTCGTCGAGAAGCTCGCCGGAATGACACACTTCAAGCGTCCGGAGAAGGTCGAGAACCAGAACATCTTCGAGCGAATGAAGAGCTTTTTTAAGTAACACGACACGATAAGATACAGAGATGGGACTGTTCACTCCACATAAGAAACACGCAAACTCGTTCAACTACATCCCGCGCTACTACGACCCCGAGAAGGAGCGTCGCGAGCAGCGTCGCAAGGAGCTCTGTGGCGAGTCGGCAATCGACGAGGGTGGCGAATACAAGGCCGGCCAACGCATTCGCGCACAACGCGAGGCTCGCAATGCGCGTCGCGAGGCGGAGCGTGCAGCGAGCGGAGGTATTGCCTCGAAGATTGCTCCGATTGCGGGCATTCTGTTGCTGCTCGTCATCGTCTACCTGATATACCCGCGTGTGGTGATGATGTTCACCAAGTTGCACAACCCGCCAAAGACGCAGGAGCAGCTCGACGTCGAGGAGTTCAACCCATATACACCGATTACTATCGTACCAAACGACTATAAAGAGGAGGAGTAACACACTATGGCAGACAGAATCAAACTGCTACCCGAAATTGTTGCCAATCAAATCAAGGCGGGCGAGGTTGTCGAGTCGCCATCATCGGCCGTAAAGGAGATGATGGAGAACGCAATCGATGCCGGCGCAAGCCGTGTGCAGGTGAACTTCACCAACGGTGGTCGCGATATGATACAGATTGTCGACGACGGATGCGGTATGTCGCCAACCGATGCACGAATGGCCTTCGAGTGCCACGCAACGAGCAAAATCGCCACGCTGGACGACATCTATGCGCTCCACACGTTCGGTTTTCGCGGCGAAGCACTCGCCTCGATTGCTGCCGTGTCGCAGGTCGAGCTCATCACCCGACAGGAGGATGCCGAATTTGGCACAAAAACCATCATCAACGGTGGAGAGTTCGTCTCGCAGCAACCAATTGCTGCCGCAGTCGGCTCGCAGTTCGTCGTGCGCAACCTCTTCTACAACACTCCCGCACGTCGCAAGTTCATCGACAACAAGGAGAGCAAACTCACGGCCGCCATCAAGACGGAGTTCCGTCGCGTGGCGTTGTGCCATCCGGAGGTAGAGCTGGAGTTGCTCGCGAATGGCGCACCGCTGTTTGTGTTGCCGCAGTCGAATCTCGCCGAGCGAATCGTAGGCGTGATGGGCAAGCCGATGAAGAACAACTTGCTGGAGGTGGGCATCGAGACCACCATCGTCAAGGTCGACGGCTACATCGGTCGTCCGTCGGCAGCGCGTGCACACGGAGCCGAGCAGTATATGTTCGTCAACGGCCGCTACTTCCGCTCGCCATATCTGAACAAGGCGGTTGCCAAGGCCTACGAGAAGCTTATTCCGGACGGAGCGTCGCCTTCGTTCTTCATATACCTGACGGTCGATGCCGAGAAGGTCGACGTGAACGTACACGCAAAAAAGACCGAGGTGAAGTTTGCCGAGCAGGAGGCAATCTGGCAGATTATCAACGCCGCCGTACGCGAGACACTCGCCAAGACGGGTGCCGTGCCGCTGCTCGATTTCGACAACGACTCGGATATTGAGATTCCGGTTGCTCAACGAGACATATTCTACAGCGAGCCACGCTCGACGATGCACGAGGACTACAATCCGTTTGCAATCGAGAGCGGCGAGAGCCACAGCTCCTCATCCTATGCGGGAGGCAGCGCGTTCGATGTAAACAGCGATTTTGGCTCCTCGACCGTGTACGAGGATTTCGAGTTCCCGTCGGCAGCCATATCGGGTATGTTGTCAGGCGAATTTGAGTACATCGAGTCGGAGGATGGCGACGACCAATACCTCGAGCTCGAATCTCAGGCCGAGGCGACGTGGTCGAACATCACCCACATCGGCGGTCGCTACGCATCGTTCACAGCCGGCAACCGACTGATTTTTGCCGACTTGATGCGCGCACGCGAGAGAGTGCTATTCGAGGGGTATATGGCGATGCTCGGTGGCGAGGGCAGCGTATCGCAGCAGATGCTCTTCCCTGAGCGACTGACGCTCTCGGACGAGGAGTACACACTGCTCGAGGAGTATGCAACGGACTTTGCGGCACTGGGCTTCGACATAGATATGTGCGGTGGCACGACCATCGAGGTACGCGGCATTCCGGCCGACTGCACGGCCGAGTGTATCGACCGAGCGCTCTTCGAGTTGCTTAAGACCGTAGCACTTGCCCAACCGATAGCCGACATCCGCAAGGAGCGTATGGCGATGACACTCGCCCACAACGAGGCGGCCCACAAGAGCGGCTACACGCAGAGCGATGCCGATCACGTACTCGGTGCGCTGCAAAACGCTTCGGACAGAAACTACTCGCCTTCGGGCAAGCAGATCCTGACGGAGATAACCATAGAAGACATACAAAAACGATTAGGATAAAACCGACAATAAGATGTATCCACAATTTCGCACACCACCCGTGGTGAAAAATCTCATCATAGCCAACTCGTTGCTCTTCCTGGCAACGTGGCTCATTCCGGCGTTCAACTCCCTGATGGGAACCTACGGCCAGCTGTTCTGGATAGGCAGTCCGAACTTTGAGGCGTATCAGTTCGTCTCGTATATGTTCCTGCACGGCAGCGCCAGCCACCTATTCTTCAATATGTTTGCACTGTGGATGTTCGGCCGCACGCTCGAATACGAGCTCGGCTCGCGCCGCTTCTTTACATATTATATGGTATGCGGTGTAGGTGCGGCTCTGTTGCAGATGCTCGTGGCGTGGATTTCGCACGAGTACTACTTCACGATGCTCGGCGCATCGGGTGCCGTGATGGGCCTGCTGATGGCCTTTGGCGTGATGCACCCCAACGAGCACATCTTCATATTCCCGCTTCCGTTCCCAATCAAGGCGAAGTGGTTTGTCGTGGGATATATCGTTCTCGAGCTCTTCCAGGGCTGGGGCGGAATCAATTCCGGCGTGGCTCACTTTGCCCACGTTGGCGGAATGTTGTGGGGTTTTCTGCTGCTGCAGTATTGGAAAAAGAGGGGCAATATCTACTTCTAACACTAGGGCCTACACAACCGCAACAAAAGTTAAAACAGCACTAAAATAAGCAGAGCTATATGGCAGATATATACAGAGATAGCATCTCCAGCCGACAGACCAAACGCAGCGCACGCAAACGCGATGTATCGTTGTGGGGTGTGCTTGCCGATATGCTCTGTCTGGTGGTGATGGTACTGCTGATGGCGGCGACACTCATCTGCTGCATCAACCCATATATCTCACCAGAGAAGATGGGCATACTCTCGGTAGTTGTGCTTGCCGCGCCGGTCATCTATCTGCTCGATATCGCGATGCTGCTCTACTGGCTTGTCCGCTGGAGATGGCGCGCAGCCATAGTGGCACTCGCGACGCTCGTCGTGGCGACCATTCCGCTCGGCAAATACTACCAGATAGACCTCAAACGCAGCTACGAACAACCCTACAACGAGCGACAACTCGTGAAGGTGATGAGCTACAACGTGGCAAACGGCACAGCTCCCGGCATCGTGGAGTATATCAAGGAGAAGAATCCGTCGATACTCTGCCTGCAGGAGTTCCTCTTCGACTATAGCAAGAACTGGGAGTTGCTCGGCGATAAATACTCGACAACGGCCGACGGTGCGTACGACTTCTCGTGCGAGATTATGTCGCGCTACCCTATCCTTCGCCACGGCGTGATCGACTCCATCCGTCGCTTCAACGGCGTATGGGCCGACGTGATGATTAAGTCCGATACGGTGCGCGTCATCAACCTGCACCTACAGTCGACCTCAATCCGCCAGCCCGACACGCAGTTCATCGAGGAGCACGGCTATCTGCGCGATAGCAATCGCAGCTCCCGCCTGCAGAGCATCGTCTCGCGTCTGGCCGAGAATAATGCCAAGCGTGCCGTACAGGCGCGCCACGTCAGACGATTCATCGACGAGTCGCCCGTGCGCCATATCATCGTGTGCGGCGACTTCAACGATGTGCCGCTGTCGTACACCTATCGCCATATAGCAAAGGACTTTACCAACGCCTTCTCCGAGGCGGGAAGCGGATATACGTATACGTTCGACGGATTTTTCCGCCTGCTCTCGATCGACTATATGCTCTCGACCGATGAGATGGAGATCGTCTCCTACGAGGCGGATCACGCAGCGAAGTACTCCGACCACTATCCGCTCATCACACGATTCAAAATTAAACAAGACGACGAAAACAAGAGATAAGCTATGATTATAGATTCGATTCAGAATGCCGAGTTGTACTACTCGCTCAATCCGCGTATCAAGCACGCGTTCGATTTTCTTGCACAATGCAACTTCAAGACCATTGCCGAAGGCAAGCACCAGATTGTCGGCGACGAGGTCTTTGTCAACGTATCGGAGCTCGACCTGAAGCCACGCTATGAGGCAGCACTCGAGGTACACGACAAGTATATCGACATCCAGGTCGTTGTCGGCGGTACGGGCAAGGAGGAGTTCGGATGGTCGGAGCGCAAGGATTGCAAGCGTCCGAAGGGCGAGTTCGACACGGAGCGCGACGTGCAGTTCTTCACCGACGAGCCACAACTCTTCTACACGCTTCGCGAGGGCCAGTTCACGATTCTGATGCCGGACGATGCTCACGCACCGATGCTCGGCAGCGGCCATATCAAGAAGATGATTTTCAAGATTCTCAAGTAGCGCATTCGCCTAGCTGAACGCAGGGCACATTTCACGCTCGGAGAGCACCGATAGCGAACCGACACAACGAGCCCGCCTGACAATGTAAGAGTTGTCGGGCGGGCTTTGTCGTTATGAAAAAAATGTGCAAAAATGTTCACAAATATTCAATAAATAGTACATAATCGATATTGTTTATTACGATAAGTTTTATTATTTTTGTAGAAGATACTGCATAGCAGTATCTTGCTTGCTTGTGCAAAGAGAAAAATAACTAAAATGAACTACGATATGTCAAAAAAAATCAAAACGCTTTACGCTCCACCGCAACTGGAGGTGGAACTGTACTCCGTCGAACTGGGTTTCCAAACCACCGGAAGTATTACCGAGGGCGGAGACGACAACTCTATCGCCGACCCTGATGATACAATCATCGGCTGGGATTAAAAGAGACACAACCATTAAAACTACTACGACTATGAAAAAACTTTATGCACTCATACTTTCATTAGCCATTTTTAGTGGCTGTTCGCAGTTTGACGATATAGACATCGTTGTTACACCTACCGACCAGAATCTCGGCAAGGGCCGTCTGCTCTCTTTCTCCGCTTCGAACTATATCGCCTCCGATTCGGCAGAGGATGACTCGCGTGCCGGAATCGAGCAGGTTACGACCGGAGAGGGTTTGGACTACACCTCTATTTGGAGCAATAACGACGATCTGACGGTCGTTCGTTTCGACTCCGCCACGTCCTCGCCGGTACTCGTCAACTGCTCGTCGTTCGAGAACTCGTTGTCGGAGGACAGAAAAACCATTCTGTTCAACTGCGAGACCAACTCGAAGGACAACGAAGACGACAACTTCGTCTACCGCTACGGTGCCGAGCAGTATGCAATCTACCCGCAGATGTCGGGTGCCGAGCCGAGCGACTATTCGAGCGGCAAGGTGGGCAGTCGCATCTTCAAGGTAAATCTGCCTGACCAGAAACTCTACGGCGAGACCGAGTTCCACTACCCACTGCTCGTAGGTCGTTGGAGCGAGACGTCGCAGATGTTCCTCTTCAAGAATCCGCTTGCAACTGTTAAGCTCACGCTCAAAGCTCCGGCAGGTAAGACCTACCACCTGCGCTCGATCACGATTACGGGCCGCAATATGGAGCATATGTGGGGCAAGGCAACCGTAACGGCAAACGCTACGGGCAACAGCACGGCCGTATTCGAGGACGACGACGCAACGTACTACGCCTCGATGAACTGCTTGCAGACAACCGAGTCGGGCTCACTTGAGGGCTACGAGGTAAGCGATGCTGGCGCTGTGTTCTATGTTGCAATTCCCGCACAAACATACTCGCGCGGTCTGAACATCTCGCTCATCTGCGATGAGGGTGTTATGGATCAGACTTTGAAGAAGTCGGGCTTAACGGTAACGGCAAACCAGTTGCTCGTAACGCCGGATTTGACGATGGATATCGACGAGAGCGGTATCTACACCGCGATGTTGCGTTGTACGGACTCGACAATCGGTGTCGCGTGGACTACCCTTGCGACAAATGCTCCGTACCTGAACCAGATCTTCCCAAGAGAGGGTACGCACAACTACAGCAGCGAGAAGGCCAAGACCTACACGATTGCTCTCTACAAGGATTCGGCTTGCAGCAATCTGCTCGTCAGCTGGCTTATCGTGGGCAACAAGTTCAAGAACCCAAGTGGAGAGTGGAAAACGCTGTTCAACGATGTAGACTATCCGCAGCGATTTACCTTCTCGGGCCTGACTCCTAACACGACATACTACTTCAGAGTAACGGCCGATGGCGTAACGTCGCGCGCTCGTGCCGTGACTACACTGCAGAAGTCATATACCGGCTCGGTTACCACGTCGAACGCAAAGGCGGGCAACACCATCATCTACGAGAACTTCGCAAATCTGGTTATGGGTGCCGATATCACTTCGCGCAGTTGTGCTTATTCGAGCTACAAACGTAACACATACACCACGGTTGCCGCTTCGAAGGCAACGGGCGCAACGCCGACTCTTTCCGACGCATCGACGGGCGAGTACAGCGAGTTCTATGTCTGCGATTCAAGTACGGAGATGGGTCTGTTCAACACGTTGCACAACCTCATTTCGGATGCCGGTTTGGGCAGCTGGTCGTGGTATGCAGAGAGCGATGCTTCGGGTCAGGTTATTGCTCGTGCGGGTTACGTAAAGATCGGCACATCGGAACACAAGAGTGCAATCGTAACACCGGCACTGACGGCGCTCGGCTCGAACGTAGCGACCGTTACGGTCAAGTTCCGCGCCTGCCCTTATGGTGGTGCAACATTGGATCCGGCCGAGTCCAATATCGCCGTTCGTCTGCTGGATGGCGGTACGGTATCGTCAGCTTCGCCATACAACCTTTTGAGCGGCCACACCGTCGTCAATAGCCACCCTATCACGTTGGAGGGTAACCAGACCTCGTGGAAGGATTACGAGGTTACATTCTCCGGTGCCAGCAAGACCTCGCGCATCGCCATCGGTGGCAACCGCGAGGAGTCGAGCGTTCCTAACCGTTTTATGGTTGACGACATTCAGGTTATCGTTAAGTCGATCGACGGCGTAACGGCAAGTCTGGTGCGCGCAACCGATACGACCATCGCTGTTGGTTGGACAATTACACCGGCCAATATCCCATATTTGAGCATTGTAAACACCCAAAAGATTCCTACATCGGGCGTAAGCTTTGCAAACGATATCACCAAGACTTGGGAGGTAGGTATCTACTCGGATGAGGCGTGCACGAAGGCCGTACAGGTGCTGAAAAATCTCAGCGTTGACCAAGACGGCAAAGCGCTCTATTCGGATCTTGCAGGTGGTTATATTCCACGTTTCACGTTCAACGGTCTGACACCTGACACCACCTACTACGTAATGATTAAGAACGAGACCGATGCCCAGCAAATGGGATCGGCATTGGAGGTCAAGACCGAGCCATCGGCAGCCGACGCATCGAAAGTCGTTACCGAGGCAGGCAAGGCAAAGGCCGGCGATTTGATTCTCTTCCAGAACTTCGCCGGACTGACAGCGTTCTATGACGCAACCTCGAACTCGGCGGGTTACTACCTGGGTGGTCACTCCTCAGCAACTTCGCAGCCGGCAATTCAGGGCGTAGTAACCTGTGGCTCGAACTATTTGAGCCGTAAGGTTAATGCCAATGGCTGTAATTCGAGCGGTGCAGGCCTCTTCTCGTCGTGGGATCCAAGTATCGAATCGTGCGGATTGCTTGGATGGGGTTGGTATGGCGACGCCTCGGGCGATGCTCGTGCCGACTATATGGGTCTTTGTTCTGGCTATGTGAAAGCAGGTGTAGCCAATGGTACGCCAACGCTCTATACGCCTCAACTCTCGGCACTGCCAGGCAAGGCAACCGTACGCGTTACATTCCGCTCTGCCCCATACGGCACGCCAAAGAGTCCGATTTCGACCTCCGACCTCCGCGAGATTAAGGTATTTGCCGTTGACGGCACAACGATACAGGGTTTCACTTCGGCAAGTGCAACCAACAACTACAAGGTGACGGGCGGAACGGTAATCGGCTCGCCGGTGGTTATCAAGTTCGATGACGACCAGGCACACACCGATTGGAAAGAGTATACAGTCGATTTGGTTGATGTTACTCCAACATCGCGAATCGCTTTCGGCGGTAACTCGACACAAACCACCAATCGTTTCTATGTGGACGACGTCCGCGTAGAGGTGCTTTCGATCTCGAACGGCATCTGGACCGGTCTGGTACGTGCAACCGACACGACGCTCAACCTCGGCTGGACCATCACGGAGAGCAACAAGACGAACAACTACTTCCTCTCGCTCTTCCCGAACGACCCAACGAAGAACGCCCTCGACCATAACGGTTACGATAAGGACAACTACACCGTATATCTCTATCGCGATAAGGCCTGCACCGACCTGGAGTTCCAGGGCGACTACGGCGGCTCGTTCTTCCGCGAGGGCTCGGAGGGATCATACTCGTACTTCCCTTGCCGTATCATATTCAGCGGCCTCACTCCGTCGACGACCTACTACTTCCGCGTGAAGGATAAGGTTACGGGCAAGATTACCGACGCTGTGCCGTACACCACACTTGCAAAGGAGTTCAACGGCTCGCCTGTAACGTCGGGTGCTGCGGTTGGCGATGTGCTGGTGTTCGAGAACTTCGGCAAGCTCTACTACACGGGCGACTTTGCAAACTACGCTGCGGGCTACACCCGTTCGGCATTGAGCAGCGCGAAGCTGAACTGCAAGGCCGAGGGTAAGGTTTCGTGGTCGGAGCAGACCATCGACGGCGAGTCGGTAGACTTCGGCCGATGCGATGCCAATACGGAGAGCGCACTCTTCTCGACCTGCAACGGTCTGGTTGACGATATGGGATTGGAAGAGTGGGGTTATATCTCGACCGACAGTTTGAGCCGCGTATTTATCAAGCCGGGCTATATAAAGATTGGCGGTAGCGAACAGCTCGCAGGTATCGTAACTCCGAAACTGAAGGGTCTCTCAACATCGACGCTCTCGCAGGTACAGGTATCGTTCAAGGCCTGCAAGCTCTCGACGCAGAACTATAACAACTCCGTAAACGAGGACTATGTCGTAGTACGCGGTATCACGGGCGCATCGATTATGCCGCTTACCGACGCCACAATGCCTGGATACGTCTATGGCGGTTACGACAGTGATGCAGAAAACTTATCACTCAGCAGCGCAGCACTTGGCGAGTGGAAGGAGTACACCGTAACACTCGACGGCGTATCGGGCGACACGCGTATCGCTATCTGCGGTAACCGTCCGACGGCAGGTAACTCGCGCTTCTTCATCGACGACATCAAGGTTACGGTTAAGAAGATCGGAATCACAGTAATCACGGGTAAGGTTTCGCCGGCTATTGCTGGTGTTGCCGTAACCGACGGTTACACCACCGTTTTGACCGATTCGAGCGGTAACTACAAGATTCCGTACACCAAGAAACCTGAGTACATATATTATAGTACGCCACACAACTACGAGATTGGTCGTGCCGGCACGGGTGTTCCTGTTCAGTACCTCACCTACACGTCGGGCACGAACTCGGGTTACAACTTTACGCTCGGCGCAAAGATGAAGTCGTCGACACACATCAACTTCAACGCCACTGCCGACAAGTTAGACAAGTGGTTCCTCTTTGTGATGGCCGACCCACAGACGCATAACAAGACCGAAGACCAATGCTACCAGCGCTTCTGCGATGTGGCAGTTCCGGACCTTCGTGCACAGGTCGACCGCGGTTACAACAGTGCTTGCAATTCGAGCACCGGTGCAAATCAGGCGTACGGCGTACTGCTCGGCGATGTTGTTTGGGACTCGACCGACGACGGTTATCACGGTACAATGAAGGCGAAGTTGGAGGTTGGCGATACCGGTGTATACTGGTTTGCTTGCCCGGGTAACCACGACTACAACAAGACGAGTCGCACGATTACCGGCTTCAAGAGCATATACGGCCCTACGCGCCACTCGTTCAACCGAGGTGATGTTCACGTCGTATGTATGAATAACGTACAGTACACCAGCACATCGTCATACGAGGCAGGTTTCTCGGATGACGAGTTCAACTGGCTGCGTTCGGACTTGGCTGCCGTACCGAAGGATAAGTGCGTCGTGCTCTGCTGCCACATTCAATTCTACGGCGGTGGTGCGGGTACTCACCTCAAGACGCGCTACCACGACGAGACGCTGGCCGAGTTGAGCAAGTTTGCCAACGCATACATCTTCACCGGTCACCGCCACAACCACAAGTCGTACTATCACAAGAATTATAACGTCTTCGAGGTAAATCACCCGGCTGCGTGCGGTCAGTTCTGGAATACCAAGTGCTGCTCGGATGGCTCGCCTGCGGGTTACACCATCTACACGTTCAAGGGCAACAATATCGAGCACCAGCGCTATAAGGCATTCGGCACAAACGGTTCGGGCGACCTCAACGTTACATCCCGCAACAGCACCGAGAATGGTCTGCGTGTATATTGGGCTGCCGACCAGATTTACAACACAGCAAACCAAATCGACCGCTATACTTGGGGTCACACCAATACGAATGTTATCGTTGCCAATGTCTTCCTTGCTCATCAGTTGGGTGGTCCGTCGGGCACAATCGCCGGCAACTGGAAGGTACAGATCTCGGACGATTCGGGCAAGACATGGAAGAATATGGATCTTGTCGATGCTACCTTCTTCCACCATGGTGTACCAAACGGATTGAATGGCTTTACATCGGGAACTAATGGTGAGGACTTCAACTACAAGGTCTACATTGTCGACAAGAATGGTTACAATATGAACAGCGCGAACTACAGCGGTACGGCCGATGGTGTTCGTGGCGATGTCGACTGGTGGTATTGGGGTAAATGCCTCGAGAAGAACAACAACAGCATCATCAACCGAAACGGCAACGAGATGGGTAACGCTTGGAACTATTCCAACACCTCGTCGCACATCTTCCGCGCATCGGTAAGCACCTCTTACTCGTCGCGTGACGCCGTCGACACCGATATCAAGAACGGTAAGCTGATTGTCAAGGCAACCTCGCCTACGGGTATAACCTACACGGCAAACTGCCTGACATATTTCGATGTCAGCAACGACTCTAACCTGCAGTGGTAAGTCGCCGCTGACCTAAATCAAAGGGGTGTTCAACCGAAAAGTTGGACACCCTTTTTTTGGGGGTTGGGTGGCGAGAGTGAGTGTGGGTAGAGCACTGCGAAAGCAATGCCGGCGTTTAGGGTTTTAAGGATAAGTAAGGTCAATTAAGGTCGGGTAACGTCCTCGACAAAGCATTCGACCTTTATAACTAATGGCATACGGGCTTGTAGCCCTAAATGGCAACGAACCGACGCTGCGGAGCGAGGGTAGAGGGCAAACTTGTTTGCACTATGCCGAGCCGCAAGGAGGAAAACAAAGTCAATGGCATTTAATGGCATTCGCAGTCTGGCAGAGTGCTGAATAGCAAATGCAGGTTAACTTTCATTGACCCTACTTGACTTTACTCAACCTTAATTGACCTTACTCGACCTTAATTGACCTTAATTGACCTTACTCGACCTTATAAAAAACCTAAAGCGTAAACGGCTACTTCTACCGAAGAGGATGATGGACTCTTGCACAAAAAATTACCCCTGCCGAAATGCATCGGCAGGGGTATCTCATAGCAACTGCAGAGCGCTACAGAGCGTCGAATGCAAAGATATGCGCCTTCTCGCCACCCCACGTCTCGGTTACAACCAAACGCAACTGCTTGGTCTCAACCGGCTCGAACGAAACCTTGCGCAGACGCAGGTAGTTGTCGTTCTCCTCGTAGAGAGTCTTCCACTCCTTGCCAACCAATGCCTCAACACGGTAGCCCTTGGTGAGCATCTCCGGCAACTTCACGCGCTCGGTCGTCGCCTCCAACTTACGCATACGCTTGCTACGCACCTTCAAGTCCGAATCGAAGATCATACGCGCACCACTGATAGTAACCGGCTTCTTCCAAGTGTAGAGGATGGTCTGCTCCTGCGGAGCAACCCAAACACCATTGTCGGCACCCTCCCAATTACGGTCGATACCGTTACGGAGTACCTCAATAGCGGCGTCAACCTTTGCCGATGCAGTCAGCGGCGAAATCGTACGCCAACGGTAAGGCAACATCACGTCGTCGTCCTCCAGGATGGTCTGCACCTCGGCGATGTGGCTCTTGTGTACCTCGGCAGGGTCGATACCCTTTGCGATAGCAACCGCAGCACCCGTACCGGCTGCCTGGCCGAGCAGGGCGCAAGTCGCCATAACGCGTGTAGCCGAGAGGCCCATATGTGTAGCCGAGATGTCGCGACCGGCAAACATCAGATTTGGAACATTCACCGAGTAGAGAACACCGAACGGAATACCGAAGCCCTGTGGCACAGCGTACTCAACCGAGATACGGCCCTTCTTGTGGAATGCATCCGGATGGTGGTCGTCGAGCGTCCAACCGCCGTAAGCCACAACGTCAGGGAAGTGACCACCGCTCATTACGTCGTGCTGCGTCAAGATATGCGGGCCAACGAAACGGGTGTTCTCGCGCTTACCAGGCAACGAGCCAATCCAATCGAGCTCGTAACCCTTACCGCGACCGTCCGGATGGTTCTTCATATACTCCCAGATACCGTAAACGATACGCTTCAACTCAAACTGGATGTCGTTTGCATCGGCGATGGTATCGAAGTTACCACCGAACTCGCACCACCAGAAGTTGTTATCGTGCGGATGATAGATACGCTTGTAGTTGAACTTCAGACCAGGGATGGTCGACTTCGGAGTGTCGTAGTTGAAGTCGTCGTCGGTGAAGTGGTATGCCCACTCCGGTGCCTTGAACGGCACATCGACATCAGTCTTACGCAACTGGATGAGAATCGAGTTACCCATCGTCTTCGAGTCGCCACCCTCCTGCAGGTAGGTCTCATTGAACTCCTCAGGCAGCTCGCGGCCCTTGCGGAACTTCGCACCCGAGAGACGGAGAATACCGTCGCCCGTACAGTCGGCGAAGATCGTACCGCTGATGGTATACTCGGTATATGCGTTGATGTTCCACGCCTTAACAGCCGCAATACGCACGCCGTTCATCACCACGTCGTTCACCGAGGTATTGAGCAGCAGCTTGATATTCGGCTCCGAAACGACGGTCGAGTAGATCACGTCGTCCCACATCGTGTAACGCTGCAACGGATTGTAGTAGAAGTTGCGCAACTGCATCTCCTCCAAGATACCGGTCTCCTGCGTGTCGTCGGTCTTTGCACCCACGATACCCATACGCATCTCGCTCGACGCATTACCGCCCAGCACCGGACGATCCTGCACCAAGATAACCTTTGCGCCATTACGCGCAGCCGCAACAGCTGCACACACGCCCGACAAACCACCACCGCAGACTACAACATCTGCCGAGAGTTCGACGTGCTTCTTTACGGTCGAGTTCTGCTCGGTCTTCATCTGTGCCGACGCAGTCAGCGGCATAAGCCCCACGAGCAGAGCCGCTACGATCTTAAAAATTGTCTTCATAGTATTTGGTTTTAGTAAAATTTATTACAGCACTATATCCCCTGTACAAAGATAATAAAATTTGCAGAAAATAAAAACCTATACCATATAAATTCTTCGATTTGATTTTTCGGAAATTATTTGCTATATTTGTATTGGTGAAAAGTTTGCAGAGGGCTTGCCATCCATCTCAAACCGGAAGACCATCTTCCAAACTATTTATGGCATAGGGAGTTATAGATTTTACGGCAGCAGACATAGCGAGAGGGTCCCTCTTGCGTAATCCTTTTTTTTGACTAATATCTATACTGCGATGAAAAAAATCTTACTTTCTATATTTGTTGCACTTTTTGCAACAACAATCTTCTCGTGTACACAGGATTATACCGAAATAATTTCGGTTGTTGATGATGCAACACTGCAATCTACAAAAGAGTGTCGCGCCATTACCGAAGATGAGGCCTATGGCGCAGTCGAGCGTTTTCTTGAACAAATAGACCCGCAAACTCGCGGATTTAGGCGAACGGTACAACGTGGAAAGATGTTTACACTACGTCGTAGTCACGTTAATCGTGCTATTTCGCGTGGCTCGCAAGAGGATATACCTCTACTTGGCTTTGTTAATCTTGGTAATAATTCCGGCTCTTTTACTCGTGGCGACTCGTCAAATATTTGGAATGGTAATGGCTATGCCGTGATAAACTTTGTTCCACAACGACGAGATACCATTCTTATTGTTACCGATAACGGTAGTATTCAAGAGGAGGACGTGATTATTGACGACAATGCAGAGTTGCCAGATAGTTTAAGAGACCAATTTGCTGCGTTATACTGCGAAGAGGATGACGATTACTATATCGGCAATGCTGCTGATGCATCTATTACTAACATTACGGTAAATTTTGCGTGGAATTATGTTCATCTACGCAATGATTTTATGGGTGAAGATGTATTTGTCGATGATTCGGGAGATTCGGATTCGGGTTCGAGCGGAGGTGGCTCCAATTCGGGTGATAGCGGTTCATCAAATGGAGATAGTTCCTCTAATCAACCTGCTATTGATACACTTGAATATCTTGCACCGATGTTAAAAACACACTGGGGTCAATGGGGTCCATATAACAATTATATATATGACGAATATACTATAGAAAGGCCAGCTGGTTGTGTAATAATTGCAGCAGCACAAATATTGACTTATTTAAAAACAGTGTCATTAAGTGAACATTTTGGCATTGCAACATCATCGTGGAGTAGTTTAGAGAAAGACTTTGAAGAAAATGACCAAGATACTACGAATATGACTAACTTGGCAAGTATTATCAAACAATTGGCAGACGGCGTTGATGTTAAATATAACTACAATAATTCAGGAGGAACATTTGCCACGCCTAAAATGCTCAAAAAATATCTCAAAAGTATTGGCTGTGAAACCAATAAACACTTGGGATATGGACAAAATATTGAAAATAGAATTATACAAAGTTTGAACAATAATCATCCTGTATTTATTGGTGCTTTAGCCAAAAATTTCAATGGTCACGCTTGGGTTATTGATGGGTATCGTCTTTTGCCTAACCATTCACATTATTACACTCATTGCAATATGGGGTGGTATACAAGTGGTGATGGATGGTATTACTATAAACTATTTAATACAGATAACGATCTATTTGAACGCGATGACATTGACGATGAAAAAGAATTTAAATACAATTGGTGTTTTCGAACGCTGTTTTTTGACTAATGTTATATACGTACTCCAATTATGAAATATATAAAATACATATTTATTTCGGTGGTAATTGGTTTAATTGCGAGCGGTTGTTGGCGACCAACAGTGTTTGAGAATGATTTTCCGACTTACGAAGTAAACGCCACTATTGAATATTATTGCACTCTAAAAAGAAAGAGCCTTTATGGATCAGGCGATAAAATATCTTATACATTGGAAACAAGTGTAAATGATAGTGAGTTAAAGATCAATATGAGGATGTGGGGATCGGAGATTGTTGCCTCGATTATAGATTTTGCATTAGGCAAAGGTACTGCGGAACGATATGCAGAATTACGCGAAGAATTTGGGGATTTTAATCCAAACGCGTCTATTTTATATGTGCCAGAGATTGAAAACCCTGTATCAAACGATGAACTTTTTGAAAATGTCTGCTGTGTTACCGAGCCGGCAAACCTTGGTCATGTTTTTTACGAAAAGATTTGCTCTCTGTCCGTTACGAGTAGCAAGGATTGGAATGCACAGCATCCTGCCGGAGCATTGCTAAACGATTTGTTTGAAATTCAGTTCGATACAATGTATCCATATATAAAGCGCGGTTTTACAGGCAGTTGGGTGACGGGTATTCAGAAACCTTTGAATAACCTTGCAGAAGACGATTTGTGGCTTTGTACAAATTGTTTTCGACTACCGAGTATATCTACATCGTCATTACCCACAACGAGCGGCGTGCATACGATTTTTGTAACGCTGACGCTCGATACGGGCGAGCAAATCGAGTACTCGACCGAAGTTACGTTTGAGTAATCCGCTCCCCGAAAACCCGTATATCCCGACCTGCCCGATATGGTGGGTCGGGATTTTTTATTGGAGCATCGATTTTTATTTGGAATAAGAAAAGTAATTTCGTACTTTTGTAGAAATAAAATCTACAGAAACGATGGGAAACAAAATTAACGACCCTATTGCACGACTGATGGGACTGCGTTACAAGTCGCATCCGTGGCACGGAATCGAGGTAGGCGACGATGCTCCGGATATCATAACCGCCTTTATTGAGATGGTGCCGACCGATACGGTAAAGTACGAGTTGGACAAGGTGAGCGGATATCTGAAAATCGACCGTCCGCAGAAGTATTCGAACGTCGTTCCGGCACTCTACGGCTTCGTTCCGCAGAGCTTTTGCGGCGACAGCGTGGCTGCGTACTGTATGCAGCAGTGCGGCCGCGAGAACATCATCGGCGACGGCGACCCGTTGGATATTTGCGTACTGACCGAGCGCGACATCGTGCACGGCGACATCATCGTCGAGGTTAAGCCGATTGGTGGTTTCCGTATGTTGGACGGCAACGAGGCCGACGACAAGATTATTGCCGTGCTGCGCCCCGATGTAACGTACAGCTCGTACAACGATATTTCGGAGTTGCCAAAGGGTGTAGTAAATCGTTTGAAGCACTACTTCCTCACCTACAAGGATATGCCGGACAGCGATTCGGCAAAGAAGAAGGTGGAGATTGTCGATATTTACGGTCGCGAGGAGGCACAGGAGATTATCAACCGCTCGCTCGAGGATTACAAGTGCCACTTCGACGGTCTGGACGAGATTTTGCGTCACGTTTAGTCGGCCCGTCAAGCCACAAAAAAGATAGGTGTTCGACCTTTGCGGTACGAACACCTATTTTTTTATACTCCACACAGAGCGTATTACCGTCCCCTCGCCGCTCAAGCAGAAACCTATCTCTGCCACTCGCTGCTCGAGCATAAACCTCTCTGCCACTCGCTGCCCCTCGCTGCTCGCTACAGATAGCCCTCGCGAACGAGCAACTCGCGAACACCCTCCCAGTCGACAAACGGGCGGGTTACGTCGGGAGTCATCTTGAGCGGAATACCGAGCGCGCTATCGTCGATATAGAGGTCGGCATAGACCTTTGGCGAATCGGTCCAACTCTTCTGCTCGGGGTTGTTGTTCACCCCATAGAGCGGAATACCGTTCTCCTTAAACCACTCGGCTGCACTCTTGGCCAGACGACCGCTGCGCATCGTATAGAGGATGATACGGTAGCCGGCATCGGCGAGTTCCCGCAGAACGGGAACTGCACCGATATCACGCCCCATATATGGATACTCGTGTGTTACACACGTGCCGTCAAAATCGACTGCAATGATTGGTTGCGGCATACCCACTATCGGATTTTAGCAATTTTACGACGCTTGATAACCTTTGCAAAACCAACCTTGCAGAGGAGTTTCTCCCACTTCGAGAGCATCAGATCGTCATCCTCGCTACCGTAGGTATAGCCATAACGATAACCGTAGCGGTGGCTGCGCTCGCTTGCACCATTGAGGATGATACACATATTGCGCAACTTGTTAGCACGGTAGAGGTTGTCGATATCCGGCAACTGGCGACGGTCGAGCAAGCCCTCACGAACGACATACAAGCTCAAATCGGCAACGCGGCTGGTGATGATTGCATCGGCAATCACGAGAGCCGGCACGCTATCGATGATGATGTAGTCGTACATCGTGCGGCACTCGGCGATGAGCGTCTCCAAACGTGCCGAGAGCAACTGCTCGGCAGGGTTTGGCGGCTGCAGACCGGCGTAGATGCAGTCGAAGTTCTCGTGCAACTCGCTGCGAGTGATGATATCCTTTGCCGACAAGCTCTTGTCGCTCATATACTTCGAGATACCGTTCGGATTGTTGCGCTGGCCCATATGCTTACTGAGCGTACGACGACGAAGGTCGAGGTCGATGAGCAACACCTTATTTCCCGAGAAGGCGAGCGTCATTGCGAGGTTGGTCGAGACGAACGTCTTACCTGCGTGCTCGTTCGACGAGGTGATGAGAATCACCTGCTGGTTACCATCCGTCGTATTCATAAAGCTCATATTCGTACGGATGATACGGAACGCCTCCGAGATATTGTCGCGACCATTCTCACGCACGGCAACACCGCGCGTCGCCTGATGAATGTTCTGACAGAACGGAATATCGCCCAAATAAGGCACCTTTGTGAACTTCTCGATATCGTAGCGGCTACGCACCGTAGTATCGAGAATCTCGCGAACGTAGAGAATCACGAACGGCACACCGCAACCGAGCAACACCATAATCAGGAGGATGAACGGCTTGCGCGGCGCGATAGGATATGCGTGACCGAATGCCGAATCGACGATACGGGCGGTATTCTCCGTGATGGCGAGCGAGATGGCGTTCTCCTCACGCTTGTTGAGCAGGTAGAGGTACAACTCCTCCTTGATGCGCTGCTGACGAGCGATAGTGAGGTACTCCTGCTCCTGGAGAGGTACGCTGCTGATACGCGCCTCGGTCTTATTCTGCTCGCGACGTACGTTCTTCAACTTAATGTCGAGCGTTGCGATGGTCGAATCGAGCGATGCAAGGATCGCGTTCTTCATCGCTACGCGGTTGCCATCGAGCTGCTGGATGACAGGGTTGTTCTTCGCACCGTTCTGCAAGAGCTTCTCGCGGCGGAGCAACAACTCGTTGTACTCGTTGATCTGCGAGGTGAGACTCGACGTGGTATGACCGTCGCCGATACCCGTAACAGGAATCAAGCTGTAGTCCTTCTCCGGATCGTTCAGGTAGTCCTTAATGAAGCGTGCCATCTCAATCTGGCTGTCGATCTGCAACACCTCCGAACGCAACTTCGACGACTCGGAGAGGTTCTTTGTGGTCTCGGTCTCGATATCGACCATCTTGTTACGGCTCTTGAAGGCCTTGATGTCGCTATCCACCGAGCCGAGCTCCTTACTGATGATTGCCAGACGCACGTCGATAAAGTCGGCCGTTGCCTCGGCAATCTGCTGCTTATCGTTCACCGCATCGTTGTTGTACACCTCGATGAGCGTATTGATAACATCCTCCGCACGCTTTGCAACGATGTCGTTGAGCGAAATGTTGATAATCGAGGACATCTTGTTTGCCACCGACGACTTGGTTGCGTTGCGGTAGCGCGTAGCAACTGCCTCAACCGAGCGCTTTGCGACACTGATCGTACGGCCGATATAGTCCGGCTCCATATAGAGCGTCTTGTTGATGACAACCTCGCCATAAGGCGTTACTACCGACTCGCCGTAAGGGGCCTTGGCGGTAAACTCGCTGTCCTTGCTGGTATCGACACCCGGCTGCTTGCTGCGCTCGAACTCCGACAACTCGAACGAATTTTCGAGCATCTTGATACGGAACGAGCAGCTGCCCATATCGTTATCGTTCACAAACACCGCCTCGATTGGCGAACGGCGATACAGATCAACCGTACGCAGACCTACGCGGGTTGTGTAGCTGACCGTGAGGCCGAGCTTCTCGACAACGTGCATCATCAGGCGGCGTGCCTGCAATACGAACAACTCATTGTCGACGTTACGACGCGTATTGAAACCCGCCAAATCGCCAAACGCAGCCATCTCTGTCGCACCACTACCCTTGCGGCTGTCCTTTACGAGGATGGTTGCCGTACGCTGGTAGACAGGCGACGTCTTCATAATGTAGAGCACACCGACGCCGACGAACAGCGCTACGGAGATGACGAACCAGTACCACTTCTTGAGTACCATTTCGACCATATCCTGCAAACCGAACGACTGCAACTCGTTTACGTTGCTCTCCGATGCCGACATACCGGTCGGCTCATTCTGATATTCTGCCATATTTCTTAACTGTTTTATTTCGTGTATGCCAAAATTGTTACGACAAGCGACGCAACCGAGAGGAAGGTGGTTGCAATCGAGAGCCAGAAGTTACGGTTCTGGTTGATCTCCGCAGTTGCCGCCTTATACTTGTTCGGCTGAACGTACACCACGTCGTTCTGCTGCAGATAGTAGCCCGGCGACTCGAACATCTTCGAATCGAGCAGGTTCATCTGGTAGGTCTTAGTCTCGCTGCCCACCTTGCGAACAACCGTAACCGACTGACGGTTACCGTAGATGGTCATATCGCCCGCCATAGCGAGAGCCTCGAGAATCGTAACGTGGTCGCGCGTGATATCGTACTGGCCCGGCTTGGAAACCTCACCCAGCACGAAAATCTTCATATCGACGAACTGGATATTCACCACAGCATCGCTGATATAACCGCCATTGATAATCTTCTGTGCAATCTCGGCCGAGAGGTCGGAACGCGTCTTGCCTGCGCAGTAGATATTGCCGATAATCGGAATGTAGAGGATACCGTTCTCATCCACCGTACGCACCTGCAACGAGCTTGCGCCATTCGCAGTCGACGAACCCATCGGGTTGCTCGACAACGAGTTGTACGACGAAGTGGCGTTGAACGGAGCTGCCAACTCGGGATCCTTACTCGACACGACGATGGTCAATCGGTCGTGCGGTTTGATGCGAATCTGCTCCTCCGGAAGCGCCTTAATTGACGAGTTATTTGCAACATCCTGCAAATAGACCGTACGCTCCACTGCCGAACAGCCGCAAATCAGCGCTGCAACAGCAAGCAACAAAATAGTTTTAATCAGTTTCATTTGTTTTATATTTTTTAGTTTTTTTTCGTTTCGCAACACCTCTTATGCGCTGATTGCAAGCGACATAGCCCCGCTTTCGCACGCTCCCGCACGCGACGCACCGGCGCAAAGTGAGTACAAAGATACATTTTATAGCGGATTTTCACAATTATATTTGATAGTTTTTCGAGAAAATTTCTCAACTCTGCTCTTTTTGCTGTACCTTTGCAACGGTTTTTGACAACCGCACACTAACAAAACGACAACTAAACAACGAGCATAAGATGAAACACCCAGAATGGAGTTACGACGCCGTAATCTATGAGATGAACGTCCGCCAGGCAACAGCCGAAGGCACGCTGCGCGCAGCGATGGGCCGACTTGCGATGTTGCGCGAAATGGGCATCGACGTGATATGGCTGATGCCTATATACCCTATCGGCATCGAGGAGCGCAAGGGCTCGCTCGGCTCATACTACTCGATACGCGACTACTGCGCCGTAAACGAGGAGTTCGGCACAATGGAGGATTTCGACCGCTTTGTTGCCGAGGCGCACCGACTCGGAATGCGTGTACTGCTCGACTGGGTGGCAAACCATACGGCACGCGATGCGCGATGGCTTGCGGAGAAGCCCTACGACTGGTACGAACGCGAGGCAGACGGACGCGCTGCCGTACCGTGGGATTGGAGCGACACGGCGAAGCTCAACTACGCCAATCGAGAGGTATGGAAGGGGCAGATTGAGGCAATGAAATTCTGGATGGCGGAGCACGCCGTAGACGGCTTCCGTTGCGATATGGCAATGCTCGTGCCGATCGAGTTTTGGCAGGCCGTACGCGTTGAGTTGCAGAAGATTAAATCGGATGTATTCCTGCTGGCCGAGGCCGAGGAGGACAACCTCTTTGAAGGCGCTTTCGACTGCTGTTACGGTTGGCAGACACACCACACGATGTGCGACGTGGCACAGGGCAAAAGCAGGGCGAACGCTCTGCGCGATGCGATACACGCCGACCGACGCCGATTCCCCGATTGGGCGATGCGTATGAGCTTCACTTCTAACCACGACGAGAACTCGTGGAGCGGCAGCGAATTTACCCGTTTCGGCGAGGCACTCGAGGCGATGTCGGCTCTCACTTTTTTGCTACCGCACACCACCCCGCTCATCTACACCGGACAGGAGTTCGGATACGACCATTCGTTTCTGTTTTTCGATAAGGATCCGATGCCCGAAACAGAGCCGAACGCCTACACCGAATTCTACCACAAGATGTGCGCTATGAAGCACTCATACAGCGTATTACGTTCGGCCGACAAGGGCGGTCTATTTATCGAAATCGACAACAATGCACCGGACTGTCTGATGACCTTCGTTCGCGAGTCGGAGGAGGAGTGCGTGGTGGCGATTTTCAACCTCTCGCCATACCGCATTTTCCGCGATTTCCGCACCGGAATTTATGCCGGCGAATACACCGATATTTTGAGCGGCGAGCAGACCTCGCTCTACCCTCACGAATGGGGCGATGTCGAGCCGTGGAGCTACCGCATACTCGCTCGACGCACGAAGTAGCCGGCAGCGGGCGTTTTCGAGCAGAAAAAACTCAAAAAACAGGGCGAAACAACTCTTTTTCGGGAGTTGCTTCGCCTTTTTGCATAAAAGACCGTATAATTTGAAAAATTATAACTACCTTTGCGCAATTAAAAACAAAGACTCAAAAGAGAATGAAATTTGCTCTTGCCCAATTAAACTACACCATCGGCGACATCGATGGTAACACCTCTAAAATTATCGCAGCTGTCGAGCGCGCTAAAGCGGAGGGTGCGGATGTCGTAATCTTTGCCGAGCAGGCAATCAGCGGCACACCTGCGTTCGACCTGTTGCGCAAAACTACATTCCTGGAGTTGTGCGAGGATGCGTTGGAGCGCATCGCTACGCATTGCGACACGATTTCGGCCATCGTCGGCTCGCCAATCCTCACGACCGAGGGTATTCAGAGCGCGGCTATCGTTTTGGAGCGCGGACGTATTCGCTACAGCATCTCGAAGCGCACCATCACGGCTCGCCGCGAGATGGGCTTCCTCAACGGTGGCGACGGCATGTCGACAATCACACTTGCAGGCGAGAGAGTGGCAATCGTCGTGGGCGACGACTTCCGCTCTATCAAGCACATCGACCCGAACGTACGCACGCTCATCAACATCAACGCCCGCCGTTACGGCAAGGGTACGATGTCGCGTCGCTACGAGGTTATCCGCAATCTGGCCTATGTCGAGGGTAAGCAGATCATCTTCGTAAACCAGATCGGCGGCTCGGGCGAAATCGTCTACGACGGCTCGTCGTGCGTAATGGGCGCAGACGGCAATCTATTGCTGCTCACCAAGAGTTTCGAAGAGGATTTCGGCATCTACGACACCGAGACAAACAACCCGCCTGTGAATGTACCGGAGGAGATCTTCCGTCACGACCGTACCAAGCTGCTCTACCGCGCTGCGGTGGTCGGCTTGCGCGACTACTTCCACAAGAACGGCTACACGAAGGCGTGTGTGGGCTTGTCGGGCGGTATCGACTCGTCGATTGTTGCCTGCATTGCAGCCGAGGCACTCGGCAAGGAGAACGTACGCGGATTGTTGATGCCGTCGCAGTTCTCGTCCGACCACTCGGTGGCGGACGCTATGCAGCTCGCCGAATCGCTCGGCATCGAGTACAACGTCATCCCTATCACGGAGGCCTATAACTCGATGGTCAACACGCTCAAACCCGTTATCGGCGGTCGCGAGTTCGACTCGACGGAAGAGAACATTCAGGCGCGTATCCGTACCATTATGCTGATGGCGCTGCAGAACAAGACGGGCTACGTACTGCTCAACTCGTCGAACAAGAGCGAGAATGCGCTCGGCCTCTGTACGCTCTATGGCGACACGGCGGGTGCGTTCAGCGTTACGGGCGACCTCTACAAAACCGAGATGTACGACCTGGCTCGCTATATCAACCGTAGCTTCAACAACATCATTCCGGAGAACATCCTTGCAAAGGAGCCATCGTCGGAGTTGCACCCAGGCCAGAAGGATAGCGACACGCTGCCGCCATACGAGGTGGTCGATGCAATCCTGATGCGAATGATCGAGCAGGGACAGCACCGCGAGGAGATTATCAACGCGGGCTTCGATTCGGAGGTTGTCGAGAAGATTCACGCAATGATTATGCGCAACGAGAAGAAGCGCTACCAATTCCCACCGGTATTGCGTCTCTCGATGTGTGCATTCGGCCACGAGCGTCTTATGCCACTCATCAACAAGTACGGCGACTAACAGCTCAAGCGGTCAGCGTATGCTCTCACAACAAACCATCCACCATACGGGACGTGTCGTGGCAATCGACGGCCGTCGCGTGACGGTCGCTGTGCGCGTGAACGAGGCGTGTGCATCGTGCGCGTCGCGTAAGGCGTGCTCGCTCGGCACGGCAAGCGACGAACGCCGCATTGTCGCCACGGCAGACAACGCGGAGGGGTTTGCAATCGGCGAGCAGGTGCGCGTAGAGGCATATATGCGTATCGGAATGGTTGCCGTTGCACTCTGCTACGTGGCGCCGCTGGTGGTGCTCGTGGGTGTGCTCGCCGGATGCATCGCAGTCGGTGTGCAAGAGGGGGCGGCTGCCCTCGCGGCTCTCGCAGCCGTAGCGCTCTACTACGGAGCTTTGTGGTTGGGGCGCAATCGAATTTCGAAGAAAATAAGTTTTACAATATCAAAGATAGATTAGAGAAATGAGTACTTTGATTTACACAATCATTACGTTGTGCGCAATTGGCGTTGTAGCGGCACTCGTGTTGTACTTCGTGGCGCAAAAGTTCAAAGTCGAGGAGGATCCGCGCATCGACGATGTCGAGAAGATGTTGCCGGGTGCCAACTGTGGCGGTTGCGGTTTTCCGGGCTGTCGCGGATTGGCCGTTGCGCTTGTCGAGAACGACGACATCTCGGGCTTGTACTGCTCGGTAGGCGGTGATGGCTGTATGGGCAGCATTGCAGAGTATCTGGGCAAGGCAGCTCCGAAAAAGGAGCCGACCGTAGCGACCGTTCGTTGTGGCGGCACCTGCGAGAAGCGACCTCGCACGAACAGCTACATCGGTGCTTCGTCGTGTGCCATCGCCTCGTCGCTCTACGTTGGCGAGACGGGTTGCGCGTTCGGCTGTTTGGGCTACGGCGACTGCGTTGAGGCGTGTGCGTTCGATGCCATTCGCGTCAATCCCGAGACCGGACTTGCAGAGGCCGATGCCGACAAGTGTACGGCTTGCGGTGCTTGCGTGAAGGCGTGTCCGAAGGGCATTATCGAGTTGCGCAAGAAGTGGCCGAAGAATCGTGCGATCTACGTTTCGTGCGTGAGCCGCGACAAGGGTGCTGTAACGATGAAGGCCTGCAAGGCGGGTTGCATCGGTTGCAGCAAGTGTTTGAAGGTGTGCGAATTTGGCGCAATCACCATCGAGAACAATCTGGCATACATCGACTCTACGAAGTGTCGCTTGTGCCGCAAGTGCGTGGCAGAGTGCCCTACGGGTGCAATCAAGATGATCGGTCTTGCTCCACTCGTAAAGAAGGAACCCGCTCCGAAAGCTACCGAGCAGAGCGCTCCCGCAGCAGCAACCGCAAAACAAGTAGAAAACAAAGAAGCATAACAGAGATATGAAGAGCTTTCCTATTGGCGGAGTTCATCCGTCGGATAATAAGAAATGGAGTAAAGCGAGCGCTATCGAAGTGATGGATCTGCCCGAGGTGGTGAACATCCCTCTGGCACAGCACATCGGCGCACCTGCTACCGCCGTAGTCGCAAAGGGCGATAAGGTGGTTGTGGGCCAACTCCTCGCCGAGCCGACCGGCTTTATGTCGGCTGCCATCCACTCGCCCATCTCGGGTACGGTAACGGCTGTCGATATGCAGCCAAACGGTCAGGGCTTGCGTCAGATGATGATTACCATCAAGCGCGAGGGCGACGAGTGGAGCGAGACGATCGACCGCTCGCCGGAGCTTGTTACGGAGTGTACGCTCTCTCCAAAGGAGATTATCGAGCGCATCAAGGCGGCAGGTATCGTCGGTATGGGTGGCGCTACGTTCCCAACCCACGTCAAGCTATCGATTCCCGAGGGCAAGCGTGCCGAGCTGCTGATTATCAACGGTGTAGAGTGCGAGCCATATCTCACATCGGACTATCGTACGATGCTCGAGCGTGGCGAGATGCTCATCGCTGGTACACGTATCCTAATGCGTGCCATCGGTGTCGAGCGCGCGGTAATCGGTGTCGAGGCCAACAAGCCGGACGCTGTGAAGCATCTGCGCGGCATCATCGGCAACGAGGGTTCGATTAAGGTCGAGATGCTCAAAACTCAATATCCGCAGGGTGGCGAGAAGCAGCTCATCGCAGCCGTTATGGGCCGCGAAGTACCTGCTCCGCCGGCACTGCCTATCGACGTGGGCGCAGTCGTTTGCAACGCATCAACGGCAGTTGCCGTATACGAGGCGGTGCAGAAGAACAAGCCGCTCATCGAGCGCGTCGTAACGGTAACGGGTGCAGGCGTGAAGGAGCCAAAGAACCTGCTCACGCGTTTCGGTACGCCGGTATCGGCACTCATCGACAAGTGCGGCGGTCTGCCTGAAGGCGATGTGCGCGTGCTGAACGGTGGCCCGATGATGGGACGTGCGCTCTGCAACGTGGCAATGCCTGTTATGAAGGGCTGCTCGGGTATCACAATCCTCAACGGCGAGGCGGCACATCGCGGCGCAGAGAGCGCCTGCATCAAGTGCGCGAAGTGCGTCGAGGCGTGTCCGATGGGCCTGGAGCCATATCTGCTCTCGAAGCAGGCACGCAAGAAGGCGTGGGAGGCGATGGAGCAGAACGACATCACCTCGTGTATCGAGTGCGGTTGCTGCCAGTACACCTGTCCGGCAAACATTCCGCTGTTGGACTATGTTCGCCTCGGCAAGCAGACCGTAATGGGTATCATCCGTGCGCGTAACGCAAAGAAGTAAGGTAAACACAATCAGAAAAAACAGATAAAAGATACGAATATGGCTAACAAATTTTTAGTAGCACCCGCACCGCACGTGCACGGCTCGCTCTCGACTACGCGCCTGATGGGCGACGTAGTGATTGCTCTCCTGCCGGCACTCGCAGTATCGGTGAGGGTATTCGGCTGGGGAGTGCTTGGCGTAACGGCTGTTGCGATTGCAAGCTGCGTGCTGCTCGAGTATTTGGTGCAGCGCTTCCTCGTGAAGGGGCCTCTGACCGTAAATAATCTTTCTGCCGTAGTAACGGGTTTGTTGCTCGCAATGAACCTGCCGGCAAACATTCCGCTGTGGATTGTCGTAATCGGCGCTGTCGTGGCAATCTGCGTGGCAAAGATGCCGTTCGGCGGTCTGGGTAAGAATCCGTTCAATCCGGCACTCGCGGCGCGTGTGTTCCTGCTCATCGCCTATCCGGTACAGATGACCTCGTTCCCTGCTCCGCAGATCGAGGGCGCGGCAGATGCTTTCTCCGGTGCAACTCCGCTCGCGGCGGCAAAGGCACAGTTGGTGTCGTTCGCCGAGACCGATATGCTCGGAATGTTCGGTGGCTCGATCGGTGGCTCGCTCGGCGAGGTTTCGGCACTCGCTCTGCTGCTCGGCTTTGCGTACCTACTCATTCGTCGCGTGATTTCGTGGCACATTCCGGTTGCAACGCTCGGTACGATGGGCGTGTTTGCTGCCATCTACGCACTGTGTGCGCTCGGCGGTGGTGCGACGACGCTCTACTTCCCGCTCTTCCACCTGCTGGCCGGTGGCGCGATTCTCGGTGCTGTGTTTATGGCAACCGACTACGTTACCTCGCCTATGACCACGAAGGGTATGATTATCTACGGCGTGGGTATCGGTGCAATCACGATGTGTGTACGTCTGTGGGGCGCATATCCGGAGGGTATGTCGTTCGCCATCCTGATTATGAACTCGGTGGTGCCGCTCATCAACAAATATGTCAAACCAAAGCGTTTCGGCGCACGTTAATAGGGGAGGAGGCATACGATGAAAAGTTCATTGAAAAATATGGTCGTGGTGCTTGGCACCATTACATTCATCTCGGCAGCGTGTGTCGGCGCGGTGAATATGATCACCGAGCAGGCGATTGCCGATGCAAAGGCACGCGCAACGCAGGCGGCACTCGAGGCCGTACTGCCGGCATTCGATCGCACCGTGACGTGGGACGCCGAAGCCGATGGTTTGCAGCTTAAGGTCAGCAAGGCGATTGCCGGCGGCAAGGCGGTAGGTTTCGCAGTTGAGACCTTGTCGAAGAACGGTTTTGGCGGTCCGGTTCGCCTGATGGTGGGCTTCGACATCGCGGGCCGCATCCTCAACATCAACGTACTCGAGCAGACCGAGACTCCGGGCCTGGGTACGAAGATGTGCGACGAGGGCAACCCGCTGCTCGCAAGCTTCAAGGATAAGATGGCTGCCGACGTAAATATGACCGTCCGTAAGGATGGTGGCGATGTGGATGCACTCACCGCAGCAACAATCTCCTCGCGCGCCTATGCCGAGGCCGTTGCTCGCGCTTACGAGGCATTCAAGGTGGCAATTGGTGCACAGGAGGATGAGAATGCCGTAACCGGTGCAACGCAACAAACAACGAAAGGAGGTAACAATGGAGAGTAATGTAAATATTCAGCAGGCGGCAGAGCCAAAGCGCTCGCTGCTCCGCGAAAAGTTGTTGCTCGTCTGGAGAGGCGTTATCAAGGACAACCCGACATTCGTCCTGGTGCTCGGTATGTGTCCGACGCTCGGAACAACAACCAGCGCAATCAACGGTCTGGGTATGGGTGTTGCCACGATGGCGGTGCTCATTATGTCGAACATCGTGATTTCGCTCATCAAGAACGTCATTCCTGACAAGGTGCGTATTCCGGCATTCATCGTCGTTATCGCATCGTTCGTAACCGTGATTCAGATGCTTATGCAGGCGTACGTTCCGTCGCTCTACGCTGCGCTCGGCGTGTTCATCCCGCTGATTGTGGTAAACTGCATCATTCTGGGTCGTGCCGAGGCGTTTGCCTCGAAGAACGGCGTGCTTGATTCGGCACTCGACGGCGTTGGTATCGGCCTTGGCTTCACGCTCTCGCTCACCGCAATCGGTGCTGTGCGCGAGGTGCTCGGCAGCGGTGCCATCTTCGGCTTCTCGCTCGGCATTGGCGACTATATGCCGTTGGTATTTGTCTTGGCACCGGGTGCATTCCTCGTGTTGGGATTTTTGATGGTATTGTTCAACAAATTCTTGAAGAAGTAAACGTATGGAGTATTTTGCAATTATCATAGGTGCGATATTCGTAAACAATGTCGTACTCGCACAATTCCTCGGTATCTGCCCGTTCCTGGGCGTATCGTCGAAGGTTGAGACATCGATGGGTATGGGTGCTGCGGTAACATTCGTGATGGCACTCTCGTCGGTTGTCGTATGGCTGATTCAGGAGTACATACTCGCGCCGCTGGGCATCGAGTATATGCAGACCATCGTCTTTATCCTCGTCATCGCTGCGCTGGTGCAGATGGTAGAGATCGTTCTCAAGAAGGTCTCGCCGTCGCTCTATCAGGCACTCGGTATCTTCCTGCCGCTCATCACGACCAACTGCGCCGTGCTGGGTGTTGCGATTCTGATGATTCAGAAGGAGTATTCGCTCCTCGAGGGCTTGCTCTACAGCGTATCGACAGCACTCGGTTTTGCGCTTGCGTTGGTTATCTTCGCAGGTCTGCGCGAGCGTCTGGAGTTCGAGGAGGTGCCAAAGGCGTTCGAGGGTGTGCCTATCGCACTCATCACAGCGTCGTTGCTTGCAATGGCATTTATGGGCTTCAGCGGCTTGGTATAGTCGGTAAGCGAACATATAGACAGTACGGAGGAGATCGCCACACCACGGCCGGTCTCCTCTCTGTTTTTGCCTCTCTCGCCGCAGAGGAAGAGGGCGCGGGCGCATCAATACCCATATTTCTGAAAAATTATTGGCCAAAAGCCAAGCGCGACCACGATTTTTCGCTATATTTGCGTAACGGAAAATCTAATAACTAACAAAAACGTATATGAAGAAGATTATCATTATGATTGTTGCGGTGATGGCTATCTCTGCACAGGCGCAGGCGCAAAACTTACTGAACACTCTCAAGAAGGTTGCAACCGAGGCAGTTGACAAGGCAAGCGGTGGTAAACTTACGGCTGTGGCAATCAACGGAACGTGGAGCTACGCAGCTCCGGCAGTTCGTCTCGGTGGCGATAGCACGCTTGCCGATTTGAGCGGCTCGGCTATCGGCGCAACGCTCGGCAGCAAGATGCAGGGCATATTCGAGAAGATTGGTGTGAAGAAGGGTTTCTGCTCGATTACCTTCAACAGCGACGGCTCGTTCTCGATGCCGGTTAAGGGCAAGAGCATCAGCGGTACCTACACGTTCGATCCGGAGACTCACGCCGTGAAGCTGACCATCGGCAAGATTGGCACAATCAACGGTTATGCCTACATCAGCGGCTCGCAGTTGCAGCTCGTATTCTCGATCGAGAAGTTCACCAAGCTCATCGTAGGTCTCGGCTCGAAGGTTTCGGCATTGAGCTCGATTACCTCGTTGCTCCAGAAGTACGAGAACGCATATCTCGGTTTCGAGTTCGCTAAATAGGCGCGCCCCGAGCGAGAGTGATTCTCTCAATAGAAAAAGTCGCAAGCATCCCACGCGGAGCTTGCGACTTTTTATGTCATTGGCAGGACGGGCAACTCTTCTATGCCCTACTACCCCACTATTGCGCTTTACAACCAATCGTTAGCCGTAAAGCTATCCTTCGGAGCATTCGGCACGTTCGGGAAGTAGGTAACACCCGTAAGGGCCTCGAGGTCGCGGATGGACATCATATCGCCCGCACCCGGCTTATGGCCCTTCGCCATCTTGTGGCAGATGGTAAACGCTACGCACTGCAACTCCGAGGCCGAGCAATCCTGCACACGCTTGCCCGTATTACCCTTCTTGGTACGCAACAGGGCGTAGTAGAACATTGTCGGGCACGACACATTGTTGCGACCGCCGAACGAAATCTTCGATGGCGAGGCCGACGCGCCATTCTTCGAGAATGAGTCGAAGTAGCAACCGATAACCGTATAGAGCGTATCGGAGCAAACCAAGCCGTCGACGTGATCCTCGAGGTTGTTCCACGCGCCACCGCCCGTATTGAACGTATCGGAGTACTGCGGAGCGATATTCGAGTAGTAGAATACCTGCTTGTTGGTGGCTACCGACGAGGTACGCTCGGCCGAGCCGACCATATGGCCCTTGTTGCAACCGCCACCCGTACTCTTGCTGCTATACTGCACGCTGCTCGGGATGTCCGGATCGGCCTTGTAGGAGTCGTTTCGGCCCGAACTGCCGACATACATCGAGTGGCGCGGTGCTGCTACCCACAACGGGCAGATATACTTGCTGCTGTAGCATACCGTGAAGTTACGCGCCGTGCCGTTACGCTGGGCGTTACGCTCGCCACCCGCGCAGAGGTGCGATGCGTAGTAGAGCGTATTATCCTTATCGTTCACGCCGTTGTCATCCTCGTCGTACATCACCGGCAACTCCGCCCACGCGTACTTCGTAGCAGGTACTGCCGATGCGTCGACAATCGCAAACGAGGTGATCTCGCTCTTATAGGTTACGCCACCCACGATTGCGTACGCATAGTAGTTATACGTTCCGACGGCGAGCGACGAGAGCGACACCGACGGCGAGAGCGACGTACCGCACGCGATGCTCGTGTAGGTCGAGGCCGATGAGAGTTTATAGCCGAAGCCCGTCTCGGTGAGCGACTCCGAGCCCGTATATGTAACCGTAGCCGAGAGCGATGCCTTGCCGTCGGCCGCAGCAGCCGAGGATGCAGCCGTAACGCTTGACTTCAACGAGGTAAACGACGGCTCGACGGTCGTATCCACATCAGGTGTAGTTACGCTGCTGCCACAGGTGATGGTGATGGCCTCAATACGAGCGCATTTCTTCGAGCGCAGATAGAGTTGCGTATAGTCAACATCCGTAATCTCGCACGAAGCAGTCGTACCATTACCCTTAAAGGTCTTAACAATGCCCGAAGCGTTAGTCGAGCCCTTCTCCGTACAGAGATAGAGGTCTTCCGTATACGGATACGAATCACCGAACGTAACCTCCACCTTGCGAATCGGCGACGCGAAGAGCGGTGTTCCGATATATGCCGTCTGACCGCTATTGATCTGGAAGAGAGTCTTATAGCAACATATTATCCACGTTCCGTAGGCGTTGGTGTACTCCCTCGGCGAGCCGTAACCCGCAACGTAGCCACTTGCCTCGTCGTAGGTCAGCGTCGCAATCATCGACGACTGCGGTGGCGTATAGCCCTCGACCACAAAGGTCGATGCGTCGCTCTGGTAGGTCTGCGAGCCGATTACTACATAGGCATAGTAGTTATACGAGCCGGCAGCAAGCGCCGTGAGCGAGATCGACGGCGTGAGCGTCGTACCGCACGAAACAAACGTATAGTCAGAGGTTGTGTTGGTCTTATAGGCGATACCCGTCTCGGTTATGGCCTTCGTGCCGTCGTAGGTGATGGTTGCGCCGAGCGTCGCCTTACCATCCTTCTTGCCCGCGCCTGTGATGGCCGAGGTTTGAGGCGTGGTGAGCGAGAATGTCGGCTCTACCTCCGGTTCTGGTTCCGGCTCGGGCTCAACAAAACCATTACCGCTATAGGTAATCGTGATGGAGGTAATGTAGCACGCACCCTCCGAGCGGATATAGAGCTGCGTGTAGGCATTCGGCTTTTCGAGCGCGATGCTCATCTTCGTATCGTTCGGACCGGCAATCGACTGCACTACACCCTTCTCCTGCGTGTCGCCACACTCGGTGCATAGGTAAATCGTGCCGCGGAACGACTGCTTGAAGGTGAGGTCGATCGACTTGATTGGGCCCGAGAAGGTCGGCGTACCGATATAGGCAATCTTGCTATCGTTGATCTGGAGCGAGTTGCCATTGTAGGCACAGATGATCCAAGTACCATATTTGTTGGTGTACGACACCGGATTTTTATAGCCGGCAATCTCGCTCGACGACTCGGCATAGGTGAGCGTCGCGATCTGCGTGGTTGGGTGCTCGGTGCGATTCTTGCAATTCGAGAGGTTGACGTTTACGTTATAGTAGGTGTTACGCTCCGCCTTGCGCGAGTAGTTGTAGCGGTAGGTTGCCTTGTCGGTCGTGATTACGAGCTCGCCCGTATAGTCGCCCGGAGCGATGACCATATATATCGGCGCGTCTGTCGTCTTCACGCTGCCCAATGCGTAGTGCTCGTCGAGCGAAACGGTAACGCACTTCTCGTCATAGCCGCCAATCGTGAGCAGGCCGGCCGTAAGATCGGCCGTAAAGTCGCCAGCCAGGGCGGTAGTTGCCGTATAAGCCACCGTGCGCACCTTCTCGCCGGCGTAGTTGCCCGAAGCGTAGAGGTTGAAGCAGAGCAGCGAGCCGAGCGGTCGCACGCGCACCGGAACACTCTGCACGCCCTCTGCGAGCAGATATGGGTCGCCCACCATCGGCATTGCCTCGCCATTGAACTCGCCAGCCGAAGAGACGCTCTGCTGGGCAGGAATACTCATCGCAACGGCACTTGGCGACGAGGCATTGTTCGCCTGCGAATATGGCAGATAGGTATACATCACATCCGCCGCCGCAAACGAGTGAACGGAGGTCGTGCAATAGGCCGCACCCCACTCATCGAGCGTGAGCGACGCCTTGGCGTTCAACGTAGGCGTTGCCGAGGCGATATAGACACCGAGCTGCTCGTTGCCTACCCACGCATAGCGGCCCTCCGCCATCGACACGCGGTCGGTAATATCCGAATCAAGGTTGGCCACAAACGAGAGCTGATACTTCGGCAGGAGCTGCTCCTCGACACCCGAATCGCCACTACACGCTGCCATAATCATCGCAGCAAACAATATTACATACAGAATGAATCTACGCATTGCGTTATCCTCCACCTTATTTTAAACTCTTTTTCTACCTATTTTTTGCCCCTTGCACCGCCATTTCGTGATGCAGGGGATAATCATACAAAGTTATGAATTTTTCGGCGATTACAGTCTCCTATTGCGACAAATCTTCGTCCGAGTTTGCTGCCGAGCGCGGAAAGCCCAGCACGATCGACACCACGACCATCGCTCCGATAGCCATCGGATAGTAGAGGTGCGGAATAATCGCTACGGGCGAGACCGAGGCCAAACCCGCCGCCATCAGCAGCTGTGCGCCATACGGAATCACGCCCTGCACGAAGCACGAGGCAGTATCCATCAGCGACGCACTCTTGCGGGCCGCCACGCCATACTTCTGCGAGAGTTCGCGGGCGATAGGGCCGACCGTAAGGATGGCAATCGTGTTGTTGGCCGTACACAGATTGGTCAGCGCAGTAAGCAACGCGATAATTGCCTCCGCACCACGACGCGACGCGATACGGCGCGTCAGGCGGTCGATAAGGAAGTCGAAACCACCCGCCGTACGGACCAGATTCATCAATCCGCCCGCGAGCAGCGTGACGAGAATGAGTTCGCACATCGACGTGAGGCCCTCGCCGGCAGCGGTAAAGAGCGTAAGCGGCTGGAAACTTCCGCAGAGCAGGCCGATTGCATCGGTTACGATGATGCCGATAAGCAGCACCATCAGCACATTCACACCACCCATCGCCAACAGAATGACGAGCAGGTATGGCAACGCCTTAAACCAGTCGACACTCTCCTGTGGTGCAACCGCACCCTGCGGCAAATCGCCAAAGAGATAGAGCGCGAGTGTTATGAGCGCAGCGGGCAGCACCAGCACGAAGTTCGTGCGGAACTTATCCTTCATTCGGCAGCCCTGGCTCTGCGTCGCAGCGATGGTCGTATCGGAGATGAACGAGAGGTTGTCGCCAAAGAACGCTCCACCCACGACAATCGCCACCAACCACGCCGTGTCGCACCCGAGAGCCGAGGCCATAGCCGTAACGACGGGCGTAAGGGCGACGATCGTACCGACCGACGTACCGATAGCCATCGAGATAAAGCAGGCAGCAAGGAAGATGCCCGCAGGCAGGAAGTTGCTCGGAATGAAGTGCAGCGTGAGCGCCACCGTAGCATCGACCGCTCCCATCGCCTTGGCCGACGAGGCGAAGATGCCCGCAAGGCAGAATATCCAGACCATATACATTATGTCCGGATTGGCCGCACCACTCGAAAAAGCCCCGATGCGCTCCTGGAGGGTATGTCCGTGCAGCAGCGCAAGCCCACAGACAACGGCAACCACAAAGCTAACGCTGATCGGAACACGATAGAAGTCGCCGGAGAGCCACGCGCCCAGCAGATAGACCGCAAGCAGCACAACGATTGGCAAGAGAGCCACAAGACCGCGACGTGTAGATATGTTTGTCATTTACTGAATGTTCTACAAATTAAACACTGATTACATATTCGGACACAAAGGTACGAATTTGTACGACACACTCTCCTCCGTCAAGCGATTATTTTCGTCAAAAGCACCCCTCACCATCCGAGTACGGCACAAAAAAAGAGCGACCCTCCTTTTGAGAGAGTCGCCCTTGCGGGTTAAGTCATACCCTACACGGCACTATGGCTGGTAGTTGAAGTATGCCTCGTCCTTAGTATGGATTGGCTTATCCTGGTGACCACCGTAGATATAATCCTTGAAGTTCTCCTCGTTCATAACTACGCCGTTAACCGAACCACCAACTGCAGGAGTCTCGATAACAACTGCGTGCTCCAAAGTACAAGCAGTACCAATCTGCGAGAAGTGCTGAGTACCGAGGATTGCACCGATGGTAGACTCTGGGTGAGTCGACTGGCTGATAACCTCACCACCGTTGATATCCGACTTCAACTCACCATAGATGATCGAACCGCAGACACCACCAACGTGAGCGATAACGCCCTCTGGGTTGTCAGTGAGGAGCTGAACCTTACCTACGTTCGAGCTACCGTTGAGGTAGAATACATAGTCAGCTGTGTAACGGTTCGAAGCCATCTTACCCATCACACCACCGAGGAATGCCTCCGACGATGCCTTGTTCGTCTTCAAGGTTACGTTACCCGAGTTCGAGCAAGAGTTGTAGTGAGGGTTGTATGCATTCGCACCTGCACTTGCAACAGCACCACCAACGCAGATACCGCAGTTATCAGCATAACGCATAGTACCAGCATCGTTCTGAGTAGCAGTAGTGTCGCACTCAACATAGATGTTACCGTTGTTGATGAGGAACGTATTCTCGCAACCTACAGCAATGTTACACTGAGTGAAGCACAACAAACCACCTACGCAGAAGTAGTCGATAGCGTTGGTTGTACCTGCGATCTCTGAAGTCCAATCCTTATAGGTGTAGTCTCCTGTGTAGAATGGGTCGTTGAAGATAGCGTAAACATTGATGTCAGCGTTGTTGGTAAGCTTCGTGAGGTTAGCCCACTGCGTACGACCTACACCACCCGAGAGTGCGAAGGTGTGAACAGTTACAGGGTTGCCTGGCTGACCAACCTTGATCTCACCATAGTTCTGGCAGTTGTTAACGTCACCGAAGAGGTTGGTAATGTTCGAGTCTACACGGTTGGTTGCATAACCTGCGATTGCACCGATGTAGAACGTACCACACTTACGATCAACGTTCTCCATTACGATCTCACCATAGTTCTGGCAGTTAGTAACCGCATAACCTGCAGCACGACCTACCATACCACCAACAGTGGTGTAACGATAGTATGCGTGGGTAATCTGCGAACCATTCTGTACCTGACCCTGAGCGATATCGTGGAACCAAATCTTACCGTAGTTCTTACAGTTCGAGATGTGCGATGGCTCATCCAAATCCGAGTTAGCACCCGATGCCTGACCTACGAAACCACCAACATAGATGTTGTCGCTATCGTGATCACCGAAAATATTGATAGTACCATAGTTAGTACAGTTCTCAACGTTACCGGTTGCAATGTGCTGTGTATCGTCAGCGCTTACAACACCACCACCTACGAGGAACGACCAAGTCTGTGCCTCACCGGTGTGAGTCGAAAGGTCTACGTTGAGCGAACAAGTCTCGTCGAATACAACGTTAGCAACAGTATAGCCGTAGAGAATGTTCTTGAACAACGCCTTGAATGGCGAGTTGATAGTGAGGTTCTTGATGGTTACACCACCACCGTTGAAGTTCTCATTCAAAACTGGGTCTGGCCAGTTGTCCATATTAACAGCTGCCATATCGATAACGCCACCGTTAGCCTCGGTTGCTACGAAACCGTAGTCACCGTCGAGGTTACGATACTTCTGCATATCATCACCCGACTTACCTGCTGCCAAGTCAGTTGCAAACTGCAAGAACTTCTCACCCGAGTCGATACCAGTTACCTCAACGCCCTCTGCAAGCTTCTTCTCATAGTCGTCAAGGCAAATCTCGTAAGCGGTAACCTTACCGGTCTCGAATACTGCCTCTGGCAACGATACTACATAGTAGTAAGCACCTGCATAGATCTCAGCAGTGAGAGTGTGAGTACCAGCCCATACACCCATATAGGTAGTTGCAGGGTTGTACTTGTCGGTAGGAATAGTGATCGCCTTATCAACAGTAGCAACGATAGTGCTGGTTGGGTTCAACTCACCCTGATCGTACTTCGAATAGAGCGAGTAGGTGTGCGAACCTGCGATATTGTTACCACGGAGAACGATCTTCGACAACTTGTCGTTCATCTGCTTCTTCGTGTAAATGTTGAACTGTGCAAGAGCCGAAGCCAACTCGATATCGCAACGGATAGCACGAGTAGTACGGAAAGTCTGGTTGTTAACCTGTACGAATGGAGCGCTATCAGCAACCAAAGCACCTGCGGTCAAACGCTGCTCGGTAGGAACCGAGAGAGTAATCTCGTTAGTACGGCTGTCGTTCGATGCATCGTATGGGCTATAAGCGTAGATCTCCTTACCCTCCTGTGCGTCAGGGCAAACACCTACGAACTGGTTGTTACCCGAAGTAGTTGCCTTGAGGTTGTTGGTAGTACCTGCGTAAACACCCATCAAACCCTTGTTCGAGTAAGTAACATCACCACCGGTGTAGTTCTGTGCCGAACCGAGGTTCTGGATGAGGGCGAGAATCTTGTAACCACCATCCGACTCAACCTGCTGACCGCAACCTGCGAACGAGAAACGTGCAGTCTGACGGAGATAGTTGGTACCGTTGTGGTCAACCTTGTTCATACGCTGGTAGTTGGTCGAGTTACAAGGACCGCAAGTGAGGTTCGAAACCGCACGCAGACGCAAGAAATAGTAACCAGACTCCATAGCGTCAGGGAAAGTAACCTGGATCTTATCAGGGTCCAAAGTAGTCTGCTTTGAGCTCTTACCGCCGGCAAAACCGTTCGAGTAAGTGATCTGGCCCTTCCAGTAAGTTGCAGGCGACGAAGCCGAACCTACAGGAATACCATTACTCTTCGCTGCAATATCCACGTCGTTAGGAACGTCGATAGTGATAGGATCCCACTGTGTCCAGTCGAGAGTGTCATAGAAAGCATCCTTCTCAGCGTCCGAACGCATAGTAAGAGGTGCACCTGCAAGGGTGTACTCATCAGTAGTACACTGTGCCCACTCGAACATATGGTACTTCGCACCTGCGTCAGTACCCATAAAGGTAAACTCACAAGCGAGACGGGTCATAGCCGAAGCGTTGTGTACAGGAATAGTCCAAATCCAGTAGTCACCCTCGTACTGACCGGTTACCTTTGGCGACGACGAAGTTACGAGCAAACCATCACCACCGGCACGCTCCTTAACGATCGAAGCGTCGGTACCCATAATGAACTGTACGTTAGCTGCGGTCTGGAGAGCGGTAGCGAACTCGATTGGCTCCTCCTTCTCATAAGCACCCGACTCCTCCGAAAGAACGATACCGAATGCCTCCCAGTTATCACCCTTAACCTCGCCCTGCTTCAAGTCGTTGAATGCGAAGTTTACAGGCAAACCGATAATGTCCGAACCCTGCTCGATGAGAGGGAATACGTTGTCCGACGGATCATACTCCGAGAAGAAGAGGTCGTCGATACGATATACGTCATCCGAAGTGTTCTCAAAACGGAAGTAGAGAATCTTCGATACGTTAGGTGCAATCGAGAAATCGAACGTGTTGAGCGACCAGTCGTTGGTCTTGCTCTCCGAGTGGAGGTAATCCATCTCAGCCCAGTTCTTGTTGTCGTGCGAGATCAAGAGCTTCAGATCCTGCTTGCGGAAACGACCATCGCTGTTCTTCGCACCAAACGAGAGGTAGAAGTCAGTCTTGTCCTGGTTGTTGAAGTTACGAACGTCGAAGTGACCCTTACCATCGAGCATAATGTTTGCACCACCCGATGCCTCGCGATCGAACTGAACGTCGAAGTAGTTCTGCGACGGCTCATCCTTCGAAGCGTATACGTTATCCGAGCTTGCATAAGCGTAAGCGTAGAGATCACCAGCAGTTGCAATACCGCTGTACGACTTACCGCCATCCTCAGCAGAGAAAGTGTAGAACTTAACAACAGTGTTCTCGGTCAAGTTCTTGCCACCGAAGTCATCCGAAACGAATACCAAACGGCTCTCGTTTGCGTTAGTCAGAGGACCACGCTGATGAACCTCAACGGTGTAAGTCTTCTCAAGCTGCTTGAAAGTAATGATACCAGTACGATCCTCACCGTTGTTTGGCGACAAAGTAAGGTATACGTTGGTAACAGTGAGGGTTGGCTGCGGACCACCAAGCGGCGATACGCTCAACCACTCCTTCGATGCCTCGTCAACCGACACCGTCCAATAGGTGCTCGACGATACTTCGAGATAAGGTACGGTACCGGTAGTACCAACACCGAGTTTGTTGAGTACGAGTGGGTTAGGATCGGTTTCGCTCCAAACTGCCTCACCAGTACTATAAGTGATGTTGAACGGAACAACTGTTACGTCATCACCACCGGTAGGATTCTGCTGGCAAGCAGTGAAAACAAACACTGCTGCGAAGCAAATCGCTACTACGCTGAAAATTTGTTTTAAAGTTTTCATATTTTTTGTTGGTTTTGATTATTCAAGTGTCCAGGTATCTGCAATATTACCGTTATAGAACTTCTTCGGACGAGTCATCGTCTCCTGATAAACCTTTCCGGAGCGGTCCTTAACAGAGATAACGAGAGTCGAATTGGCCGACGATGCAACAGCACGGAAAATGTGGTTGTGCGAAGTCGAACTTGCCGACGAACCCGAGAATCTTCCGTTCTTGTCGGAAAATACCGGAACCTCGTAAGTCAACGCTGCCAGTGGATCGCGATAGCCACCATTGAGCTGCTCAACCTCGAGCTGCTTGCCGTTCTCCGTAACGGTGATCTCCCAGTTACGATAGTCGGCAAAATTGCCATTCTCGTAACCCCAAACGTTGATCCAAATAGTGTTGGCTGCCTCCTGGTAACCATAAGACTTCTGATTAACCTTCACTGTTGACTCACCACCGTTTTGAGTGTTGATCCACGAATCTGCCGTGATGAACTTGTTCGCAAGACCATACGAATCGTAGTACTTCTTTACTTCGTTCATATCGTAGCTCTTGAACTGCTTGTTCTCCGGCTGACCTACGCTCTTCCAGAACCACTTACGCGAAGTGCCCTCAACGTCATAGACGAAGTAACCCGCAGGTGTTCCGTCGGCGCAAAGCATCAACGCGCCTGGCTTGGTAGTCGTGCCGCCAGAGTACTGGCTGGTATTCCACCACACACCGCACAAAGCACCGATATTGTGCTCGTAGATGTTAGTGCCATAACCCGGAAGCGGACGCATACGGCTCTGGTGAGTGTGGCCCGCGATGAAGTTAACCTCCTTGAAGCTGGTGAACAGGTCAACAAACTTCTTCCAGTTATCATAGCGGAACTCGCCATTGTACGATCCACCGTTCCAGCTTGCCAATGGGCTGTGCATACCTACTACGATAGGGGTATTCTTGTCGAGGTACGAGAGGTCGGCCTTAACCCACTCAATCATATCCTCGCGGAAACCTGCGAAGTAGTCGCGCTGGCCCATCAACGGGTCTGCCGTCGTACTTGGGAACGTATTCAAATAACGGATATCGTCAATCAGGATGTAGTGCACCTTACCGATGTTGAACGCAATGTGCGTAGGACCAAGAACGCGACGATATGGCTCCGATGCGCGGAAATCGACATCTTCACCAGCCGGTGTACGGCCGTCGTTATCGTGGTTACCCATTGTCGACCAATAAGGGAACGGAAGGCTCGAAATTGCTGCCGCAGCGTCATTGATATCGAAGTTATTGTTGTACCAATGTGCATCGAATGCAAAGTCGCCGAGGTTGAGACAGTAGACATTCTGCTTGCCTGTGTACTCCGCAATCACCTCCTTCATAAAGCCCTCGTGGAACTGCGTCAAATCAAGCGGCGTAAGCTTACGATTTGCAAGGTGGATGTCGGTTACAACCAACACGCGGTTGTTGTCGTTATTCACCTTCTTAAGCTCGAAGTTGTGCTGCTCCTGATTGTCATAAGTGAGCTCGGTCGAGGTGGTCTTCCAGAACAGTGGCAGAGCCGACTGCGTAAGAACCTCATAACCGTACGGCTGTACGATATACACCAACTCATAACGCTTGTCCGATTTGAGCCAATAGTTACCATCGGCATCCGTCTTGGTAAAGATCACACCGTCGGTTACGAGTACACCTTCAACACCCTCCGAACCGCAATATACCTTACCCTTCAGAGTATATTTCTCTGCAGCCGGCTTGTTAGGAACCACCAACGACATTGTCTGGATGGTAACCTTTGCGGTAAAGAGCGTCTGGGTCTTCTCGCCACGCTCGATGATGAACTTATACGAACCGTCGGTCATCTTGGTAGGCACCTTGAACTTGAAGTAGGTATTGCTAACCTTCGTGATTTCGCAACGATGAGTTGCAGGGCCCTCCATAATGAGTACGTCCGTCATCTCGGCACCCTTGGCGCGAATGTTCTGCTCGCTACCAAGCGTGAGCATCATATTGGTTTCAACCGTAACGTCGGTTACGATATCACCACCTTGAACATCTCCATTGCCCGGTTCTGGAGTCGGGGTACAAGCCCCAACTCCGAACACGATAGCAATCGAGAGAATCAGATTAAATATTGTCTTTTTAACACTATTCATTTCTCACAATTTGGATATACTGTGATATTCCTGTCTTTTATTGTTTCAGCTTACTCGGCGTCATCAACGCTAACACCTGCTTGCTTAACTGTAACGATGATATTGTTGTTACCGTTAGTGTTCTGGTATACGGTGATCGAACCCTCGCGAGCTGCGCCGCTGTTAGGAAGAACCGATACATCGAACTTACCCTTAGTAACACCAGATACTACAATCCAATCAACCGGATCACCATTCTCATCGTCGTTAACACGTGCCGACCACGCTACGTTAGCGTCGAGCGGTACACTCTTCACAGCCGCGTCATCGGCCTTGAAGTTCAACGTCTGCAAGAACGGCTGGATATAGAGCTGGGTGATCTGTGCCTTGTCCTGCTCTACACGGATAGTCTTGATAATCTGACCACCGGAAACAATATTAACGTTTGCGTAACGAGTATCACCCTGACGCTGGTTTGCCTGGAAGGTCAAAGTGAAGCGACCATCGTGCGAACCAATCCAAGGCGAAGCGGTAACCCACTTGTACTCCGAGTCATAGCACTCCGAATAATCAGGAACGATCTCCCAATCTGCTGCATTGGTGTACATATCGTACGAAATCGATACAGCGTAGTTCTCTCCGATGTAACCCTCGGTCGAAACGATGAGCTTATCATCAGTCGAGCCGGTGCCACCGAATTCGCAATATATAGGACCGTCAATACCGTTTGCTACATACGGCTGCTCCTCCTTACAACCGGTCGTAAGAACAACCGCTGCAGAAGCAACGAGGACGGTCAGCATCTTAACATATTTGAATGTTCTTTTCATAATTCTTTAATTTTTTTCCGATTAACGAATTTCCTTTGCAAGACCTGCCTCGCTCCACCATACCGGAGTGAGCATATTGTCACCACCGTCATAGTAAGTAGCACGCAAAGTTTCAATGCACTTGTTGTACTCGTCAGGGTTAGTAGTCTTGGTAGTAGTAGGATAGATCAGACGCATCGGAAGAACACCGTTGTTAAGAACACCGGTACCGATGGTCAACTGCGGATAACCGGTACGACGGTAGTCGTTCCAAGCCTCAGTCATAATGAGGAAGTTAGCAACGAACTTCTGCTCGATGATGCAACGCAAACCATCCTTAACATCGTAAGGAACCGAGTTCGAGATGAAGTTGTCGATCGAAGCATCGTCGATAACCGGAGCCATATCGATCTTGTTGTAGTTGTCGTACATTGACTCAACAGCTGCGAAGTTACGATACGAAGTCTGCTCGTTACGGCCATTCAAACCATAGTAGTCAACATAGAGGTAACGCCAGAACTCGCAAGACGAACGGATACCCTTGTTGTACCACTCGGTGATACGTGCCTGACCCGAGATCTGTGCCCAGTGGTCGTCATCGTTACGCCAGTATGCCTCTGCGATGATGAAGCAAACCTCATCGTGACGCATAAACGATACAGGGAGCTTGTAGCTGATGAAGATCTGTGGGTTGTACCAAGGGTAACCAGCGGTAGCGGTATCGTCACCAGGCATACCCGACTGAACACCCATCCAACCTATTGAAGCCGACCAAGGAATGAGCCAGATCCACTTACGAGGGTCGTTCTTACCGTTGAGCATCGAAACGAACTGCTCTGCTGCACGGTGGCCCGACATCGTCGACTGGCTGTAACCACCCCAAGTGTGCTGGAATGGCGACTCACCCGAGAAGTATACGGTAGCGTTATCAGCATACGAATCCATAATAGGGAACTTCGAAGGGTTGTCGATGATCTTCTTGATCTTCTGTGCAACCGACTCACCGAGGAGGATCTCCATATCGGTCGAACGGTTCGAAAGACGCATCAAAATACGCAACGACAACGAGTTGGTAAACTTCTGCCACTTCTTAGTATCACCATTGTAGAGCTTATCCTTGCTTGGGATATCAAGCGCACGGTTTGGCTCGTACAAGCTGTTTGCAAGCTCGAGGTCCTCGATGAGCTGCTTGTAGATGTACTTTGGCTCGTCGAACTTTGGCTTGTTGATGTTCTTATCGCGGAGCGAGAATGCCTGCTCGAATGGAACCATACCGAAGATAGCGGTGAGCTGATCCATCCATAATGCACGCAACGTCAATGCGATTGCCTGATAGTTAGGACTATCCTTCTCAACAGCAAGTGCATACATGTGGTCAGCATTTACTGCCCACTTCGCACAGTTTGCCCAAGAGTTGTTAATGTACGATGCACCGAAATAGTAACGGTGAATGTACTCGTTAGATGCACCACCAATGCAGGTGTACTGCATCAACTCTGCATAAGTATCATAGAAACGCTGGTTGTAGTTCAACGCACCGTTACAAATGATCTCATCCATCATATCCGCCGGGTGAGCCAAACCGAGCTCTACCTGGTTAGGCGACTTGTTGATCTCCTCGAACGATCTACACTGCGAGAACGTAAGGAGGACCAAAACGATCGAAATATATTTCAAAGTTTTCATATCTATACCTATATTTATTTATTAGAAGCCCAATTTAAGAGTTACACCATAGGTACGAGTCATAGGATAAGCACCGGTCTCAATACCACGGCTAATCGAAGCCGAGTTGAACGTTGCTGCCTCTGGGTCATACTGAGGGAAGTCGGTAATACAGAATACGTTAGTTACGAATACGCCAACCGAGAACTGACGCAACCAACCAATCTTCTGGAGAGCCTTCTTACCAAGCGAGTAATCGAGGTTGATCTGCTTGAGCTTGAAGAACGAAGTATCGTAAGTGTTGGTCTCGGCATTTGCACGCTTGTAGTAGTAGTCAGAGTAGTAGATAGCAGCCGACTGAGTGATGGTAGTATTCTTCGAATAGATACCGTTTGCGTCGATGTTAACACCCTCCTGTACCAAACCGTCGTAACGACCGTAGAGAGTATCCTTGGTCTTACCCGACGATGCGAGGATAGCGTGAGTCAGCGAGTAACACTTACCACCATACTGATAAGTAAAGTTCATACCCAGACGGAGGTTCTTGTAGCGGAGCGTAGTGCTCAAACCACCCTTCCAGTCAGGATAGATCGAACCGAGGTCGATGAGGTTCTGAGTATCAACCTCTGGATAACCCTGCGAGTTTACGATGATCTGACCCGAGCAGTCAACAACCTCACCGGTCTCTGCGTCGGTGTAGTATGCACCCTCAGGAGCACGCTGGAAACCGTAACCATAGATGCGACCGAGCTCCTTACCAGGGTAAGCGTAGATAAATACGTTGTTACCCGAAGTAAAGCCGGTATTCAACTGATAGAGCTCAACGCCTGGAGCCAACTCAACCAACTTGTTCCAGTTCTTCGACCAGTTGAAGTTGATATCCCACGAGAAGTTGCGGTGCTGAACGAGCTTTGCGCCCAAAGTAACCTCGACACCGTGGTTGTTAACCTTACCTGCATTGATGAGCTTGTAGTTAGCACCGGTGATCTGGTCTACAGGAACCGAGAGAATCTGGTTAGTAGTGTTTGCATCATAGTAAGCAGCATCGATCGACAAGCGGTTCTTGAAGAAGTGTGCCTCCAAACCTACCTCCCACGACTCGGTATTCTCCGGCTTGAGCAATGGGTTGTTCAAGGTACCAGGGAGAACGTACGACGAAGAGTACGACGAGTTGGTATAGTAGTCAGTGATGCGGTATGCGCTGGTATCGTTACCTACGTTTGCCCACGAACCACGAATCTTCAACATATCGAGCCAGTTCGTATCGCGCAAACCAGGGATTGCCTGATCGAGCAAGATAGCTGCCGATACCGAAGGGTAGAAGTACGAGTTGTTACCCTTTGCGAGTGCCGACGACCAGTCATTACGAGCGGTGAAGTCGAGGAAGTAAGTATCGTTGTAGTTGAAGGTAATCATACCATACAACGAGTTGATCATCTTCTCGGTCTGAGTGTACGATACCTTTGGACGGTCAACCGAGTTCGAGATCTGGAATACGTTAGGAGTCGAAAGCTTCTCAGCAGTCAAAGTAGTGTTACGGTGGTTGTAAACCATATTGTTACCACCGAAGTTTACTGCCAAGTGGAAACGACCGAACTGCTTCTTATACGAGAGCAAGAAGTCAGAGTTAACCTCATAACGGAAAATGTTCTGCGTACGGTAGAAGCCCTGGAAGTAGTTGTTTGCGTACTGTGGCTTACGCTGGGTACGGTAGTCGTTGAACAAGTCGAGACCCGAACGAACGAACAACTCCAAATCCTTCGTAATCGAGAAGGTTACCTGCATATTACCATAGATACGGTCACGAACCTGCGAGTTGAGGTAGTCGTATGCCAACCAGTAAGGGTTGTTTACGTTAGTACCTACACCGTTACAGTTGATGATCGAGTTCATATTTGCAGAGTCACCACCCTCTTCCTTGATTGCGAATGCCTGCAAAATACGACCGCTCCAGTACTCCTCCTCAAACGACGAGATATCAACCGATGGGTAGTTCCACATCAACTGATAAACTGGCGACGAAATGTTGTAACCGGTAGTAGGGAGGTTATCAGACTTCTTACGATAGTAGGTAACCTTCGAGTTAAACTTCACTACCTTATTTAATTTACTGCTAACCGAGAACGAAACGGTCTCCTGGTTGTAACCCATGTTAGGAACGATCCAGTTGTTGCGAGTATCCTGGAACGATGCACGAACCGAAGTACCCTTACCGTTGTTACCGCTTACCGATATATTATTCTTAAAGGTAAGACCGGTCTCGTAGAAACCCTGATAGTAGTCCTGTGCCTCGAACGGAACGAGCGAGTAGTACTTGGTCGATACCGGCTCGTAGATAGTCTGGCCCGAAGCATCCTTATAGGTGTTGATATCGATCGAACCTGGCTTATCGGTACGCTCGCTGGTGAGCTTATCGAAGTCGAGCGAGTGGTACATATAAGTCAAGTCTGTACGACCGTAGTAAGGCGAGTTAGGGTCAGTCTCACGGTAACCGAAGTCGCTACCATACTTAGGACCCCACATGTTACGCGACCAGAGACGGTCAGCGATCTTGGTCGAACCCTCGTATACGTTCCAGAACGAGAAGTACTCCTGTGGCGAGTACTGACGACCGTTCACGGTAGCGTAAGTAGTGAGCGAAGACGAACCGGCTGCGTACTCCTGCTGGAAATCTGGCCAGTAAGAAGCCTGCTCAGCAACAAACGAGAACGAGTAGCTTACACCGATACCCTTATCCTTACGACCGCTCTTGGTGGTGATGATCACAGCACCGTTCTGTGCACGCGAACCGTAAAGTGCAGTAGCCGCAGGACCCTTGAGGACCGAAACCGACTCAATGTCATCCGGGTTGAGGTCACCGATACCGTTACCGTAGTCGATTGGAGCATCGTCCGAGTCGTTAGCACCACCGGTTGCAGTCATCTCGCTACCGATAGGCACACCGTCGACTACGAAAAGGGCTTCGTTGTTGTCGTGCGACAGGGAAGACTCACCACGGAGAGTAACACGCACCGAACCGGCAGGACCGGTTGCAGCAGACTCGAACGACATACCGGCAACCTTACCGTTCATACCGTCGAGCCAGTTACCCGAGACAGTCTGAGCGATATCGTCACCCGACACCTTCGAAACGGCATAACCGAGCGATTTCTCCGCACGGGTAATACCGAGTGCCGTTACGACAACCTCGTCAATCTTCTGGGTAGACTCTTTCATCACAACGTCAATCACGCTGCGGGCTCCTACCGGAACCTCCTGTGCCTCGTAACCAACGTACGTGTACTCGAGTACCGGACTGGTAATACCTGCGACGTCAATCGAGTAGTTACCGTCCAAATCCGTTAGGGTTGCACGTGTCGATCCCTTGACCGAGATGGTAACACCGATCATCGGACCTCGCGCGTCAGTAACCTTACCGGTTACCTTTCCCTTACCCTGTGCATACACCGATGCAGGGCTAAACAGTGTACAACAAACTAACAAAGACAGAGTTACAACTGCCGTCATAAGCTTGCGAACACCGTTTGAAACAAGAAGTAAATCTCTTTTCATAGGTTAATTATTAAGTTTTATTAAAAATTGGTTGCTTAAATTCATACAAAAATAAAAATTTATTTTTAGAATCACAACATATTCGCAAATAATTTTCACAAAAAGGTTAAATATTTTTCCACACCCCGAAAAACGCCCCAAAATCACCTTCCTACGGAGCTAACCGATTTCGGCATAAAATCAGACAAGTGAACCGACTTTTTTTGGCGGATTAATCGACCTATTTCGACAACCGACAACAAGATTTTTTTACTACTTTTGCCATCGAAAGTTTTCAACACAGCAAACCAGACACAAATACAAAAACAAGCTATGACCACGATTGCAAAACGATCAAAACGAAAGATCTACATACCGACCTTTGGCGAGGAGATTGCCAACACGATTTCGCACGGTGCGATGACTCTCATCACGCTGCTTCTGCTACCATTTTCGGCCGTGTGGAGCTACACCCACGCGACGGATCACGCAACGACGGCTGCCTTTGGCGTATCGGTATTTGTTCTCTCGATTTTTCTAATGTTTCTCATCTCGACACTCTACCACGCGATGCACCCCGAATCGCGCCACAAAGCGGTGTTCCACATCCTCGACCACATCTTCATATATATCGCAATAGCAGGTAGTTACACCCCTATTGCGTTGTCGGTTATCGGTGGTTGGCAGGGCACACTGATTGTCATCGTTCAGTGGGCAATGGTGCTCTTCGGAATCTTCTACAAATCGCTCTCGCGACAGTCGATTCCGGCCGTGAGTTTGACCATATATCTGATTATGGGATGGACCATCGTATTCTTCTTTCCGCTCTTTATCCGACAGGCATCCACCCCACTGCTGGCGCTCATTGCCGCAGGCGGAGTTTTCTACACGCTGGGCGCGTGGTTCTATGCAAAGAAGGGTTTTCGATACCACCATCTGGTGTGGCATCTGCTCATCAACATAGCCGTCGTGTGCCACTTTATCGCCATCGTATTTTTCTTATAACAGCTCATTCCATTCTCCCGCAGGGATTCAACCGAGCGGAGCGCAAAAAAAGAGGGTGCAGAAGCAAATCTGCACCCTCTTAATATTTTTCCTGGCGCGCAACCATTTTTGCGCTATTTCGGACACTTTTTCTTATCGTTTAGACACAGAGCGCCCCTGCACCGTCAGCAGCGAAACACCCTGATTGGTCTGCACCTTCACGACACGGTGGAACACACCCTCATCCATCTTTGCCGCCTCGAGCGTGATCACTATACGCCCCTGCTCGCCAGGCTTTACCGGACGACGCGAAAAATCGGCCTTAAGACAAGAGCAAGAGGTCTGTACACCCAATACAACGATTGGCTCAGCGCCCACATTCGTATAGACAAATTCGCAATGATAGTTGCGGTTTTGACGCGGCACCTCTCCAAAATTGCACACCGTAGTTCGGAACTCTACGGCGGCCGGTTGCGGTTCGTCAGGCGTTAGCGCAAGCGCTACCTGCACAAGCGACAAAAGCGACATTATGAACAGAGAAATCCTTTTCATATCTCCTCTATTTGAGTTTGAATATATACGTTATCGTACCACCCTGAATATAGGCGCGGCTCTCGGTAAATCTTGCCTTGCGCGCAGCCGAAACAGCCGCCTCAACAAGCGCGCTGGCAGAGGTCGTCGAGCCTTTTGGCTCGAAGGTCGCAGCCGTCACACGACCGCTTTGATCGACCGTAACGCGCACCACAACCTTACCGCCCTGATTGCCTGGCGGAAAGACCGGCTCGGGCAGTGTGCCAACCAATCCTCGGCCCTGCAAACCGGCGTCAAGTGCGTCAGTACCAATCGGATTAAGCCCTCCGCCCGTACCCTTTGCCTTCTCCTCTGGGGCCTCCTTGGCCTGAGGATTTCCTGCATTTTCGGGAGCATCCGCACCGCTCTTATCCATCTTGAAGAGGGCACGCGAATTGACCGTGCGTGTCTCCTCCGCCTTGCCACTAATCTGCTGCGTATTGTCCACCGTAGCCAACTTTTCGTGACGTGGCGCCTCCGACCGCTTTACCGGAGGAGGAGGTGGCGGCGCAGGTGTCGGACGCGGCTTCTCGAACTCCACCAAAATAGTGTGCTCCTGTGGCTCGGGCAGACGCATCTCAAACGAGAAGAGATACATCGCCGCCGCTACAAGCGCGAAATACAATGCCGCGAATATGTAACCTAAATAGTTAGCTTTCACTTATTTCAGTTTAAGTTGTGTGCATTATTCACACGTTTTATTTTGCCTTCGTAAAGGACTTGTTAAAGTCAATTAAGGTCAAGTAAGGTCGCGCACCCTATGGGTGCTTTAAGGTCGCTATGCTCGGCTGCGCACTCGCATAAATCTGCGCATAAACCACCTCGATCACCTCGACAAATGCTACTATCTCCGACAATACTGACACCCCGACAAATCGGTAAAGCACCCACGTTTACCCATCGCCAAAGACGATAGGCAAGGCCGCAGTTACCCATCATTATCGCTACTAATTTCGACATTTTGAGGCGCGTAAATGCAACGCTGCCAGAGGGTTTGGCGGTGGAAGCATACTATCCGTATGAGACCATCGCCAAAGACGATAGGCAAAGCCGCTGTTACCCCTCATCCACGCACCCAATTTCGACATTTTGAGGCGCGTAAATGCAACGCTGTCAGAGTGTTTGGCGGTGGGAGCATACTATCCGTATGTAACCATCGCCAAAGACGATAGACAAGGCCGCAGTTACCCCTCAAAATTCGAAATTTACGGTTGCGTAGCAAGTATCAATCTATACCCATTATCCTTGGCCACATTCATCACCTTAACCACCTCGTCGACAGCGACGGTTTTGTCGCAATGAAGAGATATGGTCGGCTCGGTCTGGCCCTCCAAACGGGTGTGCAAAGCACGCTCGACGCCGGCAATTCCATCGACCTTATCAAGCTCGACATAATAGATATAGCCGCCACCCTTATGCTGAATGGACACGGTTGTTATCGCCTTATCCTTCAGCTGATTACTACTTTTAGGGAGCATCAGTTTCAAAGCGTTCGGATTGATGAGCGTTGTTGCGATGAGCATAAAGATCAGCAACAAGAACATCAGGTCGGTCATTGCCGACGAGGAGAACGACTTATCAACCTTTGACCCTCGTTTGATAGCCATATCCTACTGTTTTTGAACCGGTTGATTAAGAATATCCATAAACGCGATAGAGTTCGCTTCCATACGGAAAACGAGTTTCTCGATACGCGCTACAAGGTAGTTATAGCCGAAGTAGGCAGGGATACCGACCAACAGACCGCCAACGGTAGTTACCATCGCAACGTACATACCGCCCGAAAGCAACGCCATATCGACCGTACCGCCCGCTGCCGACATATCCATAAAGGTACGCACCATACCGAGTACCGTACCGAGAAAACCGATCATCGGAGCACCACCGGCGATGGTTGCGAGGAACGGAAGGCCGTTCTCAAGGCGCGACACCTCAAGGTTAGCCACATTCTCGATAGCGCTCTGCACGTCGCTCATCGGACGGCCCAGACGCTCGATACCCTTCTCGACCATACGCGCAATAGGCGTATTGGTGTGACGGCACAACATAACCGCCGAGCGGATGTCACCCTCGGAGATGTGGTCGCGGATACGATTCATAAAGTTCATATCGAAAGCCGAAGCGCGACGAATCGCAACGAATCTCTCGACAAAGATAAAGATGGTGATGCCACCCAACAAGAGCAGTACCCACATCAGCCAACCGCCTTTGTTGAACAACTCCCAGAGGGACATCTCCGCAGCCGAAGCAGCAACCTCCTCTGCCACTCCTGCTGCCTGCAAAAGAACGAAATTCATAATTTTTACTGTTTTTACGTTTATTTAAGTTTCTCTTTTTCTTATCATCTGTCGGCAATCTATGCGCCCCGATACGGCTCACACAAGCCGCTACGGCCATCGCACGCGGATACCGCCAACTACTTCTGCTTCACTGGCTTATTCACCGATTTTACGTCGACGCTATCGGCACTCGCCGCCGCCACCGATGCCGACTTTCTACCCGAACGACGCTTGCCATCCTCCGTACGGCGCTTGCGCGTAAAGCGGCTCAACACGCGACGCGTCAAATCGCGCGCATTATCGAAATCCTCCTTGAAGTAGATACCAATACCCGTCTCCTGCAAACCTTGGTTCTCGTCGAAGCGGTCGATCGTATGCGTAAAGCCCTTCAGGCGCAGTGTACCCGCCTTATCAATAAGCCAAGTAACGTATGCCTCGCCCGTAAACGAGCTGTTAGCATTGACTACCTGCGACTTATCGACCAGATAGTTACCCTCGACCTCGATGAGCAATCGGTTATCGAGCAGGCCGTGCGAGAAGCCGAAATCAACCTCGTCACTCATCATCTGTTCGGTCTTCGGACGGTAGCGGAAGACGATATTCGAATTACCGCCCACCGAGAGCCAGTTACTCAACTGGTTGGACAAGAGCTCGAAACCTGTTACCGCCGCCGAAGATGCGCTAAAGAGCGACGCCTCGGTCGATGCATCGGACAAGAAGCTGTTGGCCACCAGCAGATAGAGGAACTGCTGCGAGCGACGCTCCGGCGTATTGAGCACGTTGGCGATAATCGACTGTATGTTCGGATCGGCACTCGGCACCGCAACATCAAACGTTACGGTCGGTTGCGTCAGTCGGTCGGTCAGGTGGATGATACAATCGACCGGAACGGCACGCGACGAAATCGAGTGGCTGTCCTGCGAGATATAACCCTCGAGCAGCGGTTGCAACGACGCCTTAACCTTATATATAGCGTTGATATCGAGCACCGCATCGAGCGGATCGCCCTGCCAATGTATCGAAGAACCCCTCTCGATAACGAACTTTTTATTGATAATATTTTGCAGCGTGAACAGATAGCTACCCTCTTCGACCGTATAGTCGCCGTGCATCTCGAGGATATCTGCCGTAGGGTTGATGCGCATCGTAATCAAACCCGCACCGCGCCCCTTGATGATATCGCCCACCGTAGGGTCGATAACAAGCTGCACCTCCGTATTCGGACGCACGTTGAGCGCCAACGAAATATCCATCGCACCGGCCGACGTCGTACGCTGACGCTGGCGACGCTCAAACATCATCTTCTTGCGCACCAGGTAGTTGGTCGTATCGATCTTGGCCGCCGATTCGAAGGTTACGAAGTCGGCCGAAGAGATGCTAGTCTTATCGGAAAGCGGCATATAGAAGTGTGAATTATCGGAGGTCGAGGCCTCGATATTCATCTTCACACCCGCCTTATCGCCACGCACCTCCAGCAAGCCCGAGGCAAAGACACTGCCGTAGAACATATCGTTATCGCGCTTGGTGGTGGCAAGCACCTCCATATCCCTGACATCGATGTCGATATTGTACTCAATATTGGATAAGTGGTTGAGATCCACATTAATATCAATCGTTCCGCTATTCTTGTAGCGGTCGAACACCTGCACGTTATGGGCCGTAAATCGGTTATTCTCGACCTGCACCGTTGCCGACGGAGCCGTATAGGTACACTTCGTGTAGTCGATCGTTGTCTGCATATTGCTGACCTCAACCGTACCGTGCACCTCCGCCGCACGACGCTGACCGGAGAGCGTCATATCGACGCTTGCCGTACCCTGCGTGTTGGAGATAACGCCTTTGAGCACCGGATCGAGCAACCCCATACTGAGGTTATCCATCTGCATCCTCGCATAGTAGCGCACGGCCGACGGCGAGTAGTAACCCCTGATAATCTCCTTCGTGCCCTCGTCTATCGAGACCGACAACTTGGCTCGCGAACGGCCGAAATCCCACGCCGAGGTGAGCAACATATCCGGAATATGGATGCCGTTCACATCGAGCGAGTCGAGCTGTACCTGTGCGTTTATCTCCGTATCGCGCAACACGGATTTGATATTCACAAAACCATTCGAGCGGCCCTCGATGTCGTAGCCCACACGGCGCGTAACCTGCGTGAACGGCGCAATCGAGAAGTTGTCCAGAGTCAGGCAGAGCGAATCGCGGTCGCTGCGGGAGGCAACGCCGTTGATACTCAAATGCTGACCATCCTTATCGTTCGAAATACGGAAATTCTTGATGGCTATGCGCGACGAATCGATATCCACACCCTCGGAGGTTGCCAGCCAAACCTTATCGCCACGCACGAGCTGCGATGGTCGGAGGCGCATCGCAATATGGCGCGCACCTTTCTTTCGCGAGATAAACGCATCGGCAGCTATTTCGCCACGGAAATCGCGCAGCGTATCGGCAAACGTACCGACAATCTCCGCCTTATTGTTATTGACACCGCCGTGCACATCGAGCTTCGAGACGTGCAACATACCGACATAGAAGTCATCCGCCGCCAGCGACATCGTGAGTGAGTCGCTACGATTGCCGGCATTCAGACGCAACCCCGTAGCGAGATATCTGTTTTGCGAGATAAAGTCGGACGAACCACGCAGCAGGAAGCGATTCTCTACCGGATTCATAAACAGCTCGAGTGTCGTACCCTCGGCCACCTCGATACCGTCCACGACAGCACCCAACAGCGGGTCGAGTTGTTTGGTGGTAACCGAGAGCAGGGCCACGTTTCCGCGCAGCGACGCCTCGTCGTGACGCATCTCGGCAAGCGAGGCCGAATCGAAGATATTAGGTGCGTAGCGCGACAGCAACGTACGCATATAGAGGATGACATCCTTATACGAACTGCGACTCTCGAACGATGCATCGGCAAAGTCCGAGATGAGCGACACCGAGCGCGTGTCCTCGTTACCGGCGACGCGCAACGTAACGAGTTCCGAGGTAACCGCCTTACCGTTATACTCATAGCGGGCGTTGGCGATGGTCGCCTCACCATCCATCTCATCGAACGTACGTCCGACGCAGGTTACACCCACCGAAGCCGACAGACGCGAGACGCTGTCGCGACGGTTGATATTCATTGCGTGCAGGTCGGCGCTGCGAATCTCCACATCCGCAACACAGGCAGGACGCTCCGGCACCGACAAATCGGCAATCGCCTTGACGGCCGCCTGCAGAGCCGTATCCTCCGAATCGAGCGTAACGTGCATCTGCTTATCGACATACGAGCCGTCGAACGATACATTGCGATAGGTATGATTCATAAACGAGAGCCCGTCAATGCGGCCCGAGACATCGGCCGTCAAATCCGAAGGGCCAATCTCCGCCTCCGTCGTAACACTAAACGACGCGTTGCCCAGCTTCGCACCCGGAATCAGACGAGCGAGCGACAAATCGCCGGCCTCGAGAGCCGCCGTAACACTGCGCAACTGCTCTTTGGCGTTATATTTACACTCGGCAACCAACCTTCCGCCGCTACCCAGACCGATATTTGCCGAGACAGCAAAATCGGATATACGACCGGCGAACGAGCCGCTCATTTGCAGATGCTCCGTACGGTCGATATACGGCAGCACACTCTCCGGAACGCGCAGACGGGCAACATTTTGCACAATGCGCAACACCTCCGGTGAGGTTGCCGACAACTCTTTCAACTTGATATTGAACGTCGTACGCGGAATATCCAGCAGGCCCTTGACGGTTGCCTCTGCGCGCAGCGTTCCGCCATCCTCCAACCGAACGTGGTCGACAGCGGCCTTGAAGTTCGCAACCGTTCCGTGCATCGACGCGGTCGCCTCAGCAATCGACAAATCCCACTCGCGCATCCTCGGCGCAAAGTAACCGATGGCGCGGCTCGACGTACGCGAATCGACCACATCGCAATCGATACGCACCTCGTTTATGAAGTCGCGGTACGGCTCCCAATTCTCGGCGCTCAATCGGAACAACGGTACTCGCAAATCGGTATCTATGGCCTTGACGGCAACGTCGGTCAGCTCGACCACACCCTTATCCACAAGCAGCGTGGCAGCGAGATCGTCAATCTTAAAGCCACTGCGCTCCGTACAGTTGAGCTCCACGACACGACCACCAACGACATCCGCATTGACATAGAAATTCTCGACGTGAGCGCAAATATTTTCGATACGCATATCGCCGTAATCGACACCGCCCTCCACCGGACGCTTATCCAGACGGTCGAGACGGAAGTCGACGTTGCGCACATCGATTGCTCGTATGAGCATCTTGAACTTGCTACCCTTGCGGCGGCTGATGCGGTCGACCACCTCCTTGACATTCATCTCGTGGCGCTCGGTTTCACGAAGGATAAATTTTCCGTCCTCAACACGGCCCACATTGATAACCAACCCCTCCGAGAGATTGGCGAGGTTGGATAAGCCGCCGAGGTAGGCCGTAACCGAGCCGACATAGAGCATCGTGTCGCGGTCAAGATCCTCGACATAGAAGCCGCGCACCTTCACGCGGTTGAGCATTCCGATTGTGATTCGATCGATCGAAACCCGCGCACCGAGTTTTTCCGTCGCGAACTCCGCTGCATAGCGTGCCGCACGGTTCTGAATGCTCGGGAACGAGAGCAGCAGAGAGAGCAAAACGGGCAGAGTTATCAGCAATAACACGGTCGCCGATAACAACTTAAATAATATTTTAGTAACTTTGCGCACGAATTACTCGAATCGATTACGGGATAAGTTATATAATAACTTACAAAAATAGCACTTTTTCGCGTAATTCCGAAATAAAAACGATAAAAACATTGATAAATATGGATAATATCACCATTCTCGGCATCGAATCATCGTGCGACGACACTTCGGCAGCGGTTTTGCGCAACACGACACTGCTCTCGAGCGTCATCGCTTCGCAGTCCGTACACGAGCGTTACGGCGGCGTAATTCCCGAACTCGCATCGCGCGCCCACCAGCAGAACATCGTCCCCGTAGTCGACACCGCACTCAAGGAGGCGGGCATAACCATCGACAAAGTCGATGCCATTGCCTACACGCGTGGCCCAGGCCTGCTCGGCTCGCTGATGGTCGGCACATCGTTTGCCAAGGGTTTGTCCATATCGAACAACATTCCGATGGTCGAGGTTAACCACCTGCACGGCCACATCCTGTCGCACTTCGTCGATCTGCCCGATCGCGAAATGCCACATCCCGACTACCCGTTCCTCTGTCTGCTCGTCAGCGGTGGCCACACGCAGATTGTGCGCGTTGAGTCGCCCGAGAAGATGGAGATTGTCGGCACAACCATCGACGATGCGGCCGGTGAAGCGCTCGACAAGTGCGCCAAAGTGATGGGACTGCCATACCCCGGCGGTCCGGTTGTAGACCGACTCGCCAAGGAGGGCAACCCGAAGGCGTTCAAGTTTGCAAAGCCCCACGTCGAGGGCTTCAACTACTCGTTCTCGGGCCTGAAAACGTCGTTCCTCTACACGCTCCGCGACCGCGTGGCCGAGAATCCGAACTTTATCGAGGAGAATAAGTGCGACCTCTGCGCTTCGATTCTCCACACCGTAGTCGACATCCTCGCCGACAAGCTCATCCGCGCAGCTAAAGAGTATTCAATCAAGGATATAGCACTCGGTGGTGGCGTATCGGCAAACTCGGTACTCCGCGCGCGAATCGAGTCAGAGGGCAAGAAGCGCGGCTGGCGAACATTCCTGCCTGAGCTGAAGTTCACGACCGACAACGCCGCGATGATTGCCGTTGCGGGCTACTACCGCTATCTGCGTGGCGAGCTCTCGTCGCTCGATGCCGCACCGGTTGCGCGTTATGAGAATCTAATAGAGTAAAGAACCAATGTGCGCCAAATATCGACTTTTTGCGTCGTAATGTAGCACTATAAAAAAGCTACCTTCCTCACACCGCCGAACATCTCCTTCTCGACGATGCCCGTCAGCACGTCCGGTGCATCGTGCCAACGATTCGATGAGAACTTGCGACGATAGGTGGTCAGATGCGAGTGCAGTTCGCTCCACCGCTCGCGCCATCCGCGCGGAAATCGCAACATATGCACCACCGTCGAGGAGTTCGACAGGATGCGCGCCTCCTTGTTAGCCGACTGGTGAAACCACTCGATGCGCACCATCGGGCATCGCTGTCGCAAAACTCGCGCAAAGCCACGACCGCCATTATTACTCTCGACCAACGCAAAACGCGTTGATGTACGTTGCAGCATATCGGCCACCAGGCGCTCGGTCTGCTCCATCGGCTCGCGCGAATAGACCACATCGCGCACATAGACCACACCGTCCGAATCCACCGCATAGCAGACCGAACAGAGGTAGTCGTCGCCCATATCGGCCGTATCGGTATAGTTACCCCATCGCACGATATCTTTCGGAAGTTCATCATATTCCGCAAAGTTGTCGCCATAGAGCAGGCCCTCTTTCGAGGAGGGATGGCCCTGATACATGCACTCGAATCGCAACGGGTCGAGACGGCGCTTCGAGTGCAGCAACTCGCTACCGTGTCGCTCCTCCCACAGCGCCTCACCCGACGCACGCGGATCGATCTCCGTCGCGGGCGACTGCTTCAGCGCCTCGAAATTAAGGCGCACCCACGCGCCCGGTGATAAATGTTCTAAATCTCGCCACGAGCACAAATCGACAATCGGTTCCAGACGGCCAATCGTGCCTATTAAGTCCTCCTCGTGCCAACGCGTAAAGACGATGATTTCGCGCGAATCGTTGTGCATTCGCGTACGCACAACCGAGGTGTACCACTCCCAGCAATTCTCACGGATGAGGGGCGAATTGGCCTCCATCGCATCCTTATACAGGTCGTCCAGAATAAAGCAGTCGACACGATTGCCCGTGAGCGATCCCTCGCGGCCGACCGAGAGCAACGCGCCCTCGTGACCGACAATCTCCACCTCGTCCGCCGTGCGGATATACTCCGCCGGACGCGAGCCGTGCTTGATGGTCGTCTGCGGGAAGATGGCGGCATACTCCGCCGAGTCGATTATGCGCTGAACGCGACGATTGAACTTCGAGGCGAGCGAGGCCGAGTAGGAGGCAATGGCGATACGCATATCGGGGTTGAGCCCCAACATATATGCCGGCAGGAGCGTCGTTGCACCCACACTCTTACCGTGTTGCGGCGGCATAGTAATCATCAGTCGACGCACGCGCCCCTCGGCAAAGTACTGCAACAGACGATAATACACCTCGTGGAAGGGTTGGAGGTCGAGGAACGGATATACCCCGACCGCAAAATCTTTGAATTTTGTCATAGTAATAATAAAAGGTGTTGGTGTTTTTCAAAAAAAAGAGCGGTCTGCTTCCGATACGAAGAGGTAGGATAAGGATCAGACCGCGGACGGTGCGGGAAGGTATCGCTTCATAGGCAGGAGAATCCGCACCGCAGGCGTGCGCCCGAGGTTAGCACTCCTTGAGCGCATCGCGGAGCAGCTCGAAATCGAAGTCGTTGCAGACCTCGCCTTCGGCGGTGAGCGTATGGCACTCCCACCAAACAGGAACGGCATCGACAATATCGTCGAACTCGTCATCCCAATCGCTCACGCGACGGCGATGGAGGATGATGGTTGCCGTCAGGGTGTGCTCCGCCTCGTCGTCGCCAACCGTTACACTGCCGTTGAAGTAGTGGATACCCGACAACGAAGAGCAGATGGCGCACGCCAAATCGTCATAGACAGAGAGAGGAATTTCGTACATAGCGTAAAAATGTGTTGGTTTGTGTGTTTTTTAATGGTTTAGCGTAAGATAAATTATTGAATTATTTGCTATTTAGAATTAAATAGTTTAACTTTGCAGTGCAAAGATATATCCAATTATTGAATTTGATACCGTTCTTTGTTCAATTTTTGTATAAGATTTTTTAATAAACCATTATGGAAAGCAGAGTAAAACTGATACGCAAAGCGCTTGCGATAACACAAGAACAACTCGCACAGCGACTTGGCATTGGAAAGACCGCCCTCTCGATGATCGAAACCGGACGAACAGGGCTTTCGACGCGCAACAAGAACATTCTTATTCAAGAATTGAACGTCAATCCGGAGTGGCTGGAGTCGGGCAAGGGCGAGATGTTCAACGCCGAGCCCAACCTCACCAACGCCTTCCGTCTGCGTACCGACTCGTCGCTGCCGTTGCAGAGCGTGCCACTCTACTCGATTGAGGGTACGGCGGGACTCGTTCCACTCTTCTCGCAGAGCGAGCAGATTACGCCGGTCAACTATATCCACATCCCGAACCTACCCAAGTGCGACGGTGCGATATACGTCGTAGGCGACTCGATGTACCCGCTGCTCAAGAGCGGCGATATCGTGCTCTACAAGCAGTTGCACAATTTGGGCGATATTTTTTGGGGCGATATGTATCTGCTCTCGATCGAAATCGACGGAGAGGAGTATGTTACGGTAAAATACATCCAAAAATCCGAGCAGAAGGGCTGCATCAAGCTCGTCAGCCAGAATCCGCACCACGCCGATAAGGACATCGCGCTCGACCGCGTGCGTGCGATTGCACTCGTAAAAGCAAGTATCCGAATGAATTCTATAAGGTAGCGGTACAACCTATCGACTATTTTTATATATTTGTAGTCATAAAAGAAAAACCACTCAAAAAGAATGGAACAGAACACTACTCTATTGCAAGATGTCGTGATTCGCTTTTCGGGCGACTCCGGCGACGGAATGCAACTCACGGGAACACTCTTCTCCGAGACATCTGCCCTCGGCGGCAACGCCATCTCCACGTTCCCAGACTACCCTGCCGAAATCCGTGCTCCACAGGGAACCGTAGCCGGCGTATCCGGTTTTCAGGTACACTTTGGCTCGCACGACGTACATAACCCGGGCGACAAGTGCGACGTGCTCGTTGCGATGAACCCTGCGGCGCTGAAGGCAAATCGCTCGTTCCTTAAACCGAACGCTACGATCATTGTCGATGCAGACACGCTTACGACCGACAACATAGCAAAGGCGGGCTTCGCCACCGACAACCCTATCGAGGAGCTCGGTCTGACGGAGTACAACGTCATTCCGGCACGCATCACGACGATGACACGCGAAGTGCTTGCCGACTCGACACTCGACAACAAGGCGCGCACCAAGTGCAAGAATATGTTTGCACTCGGCATCACGCTCTACATCACCGACAAGTCGACCGACCACGCACACGAGTATATCGACTCGAAGTTCGCTCGCAAGAGTCCGGACGTGGCGGCAGCCAACAAACTCGCTGTCGAAGCGGGCTACAACTACGCAGCAAACAACCACCTCATACACAGTTCATACGCAGTCGAGCCATCGGGCCTCGAGCGCGGCGTCTACCGCACAATCAACGGCAACGTCGCAACGGCGTGGGGCTTTATGGCAGCGGCCGAAAAGAGTGGCAGAGAGCTCTTCTGCGGCTCGTACCCTATCACTCCGGCAACGGTCATCCTCGAGGAGTTGGCCAAGCATAAGGAGTTGGGCGTTAAGACCGTGCAGGCCGAGGATGAAATTGCGGGCATCTGCACCGCCATCGGAGCGTCGTATGCCGGCTCGCTTGCCGTAACCACAACCTCGGGCCCCGGTCTGTCGCTCAAGAGCGAGGCACTCGGTTTGGCGGTAATGGCCGAATTGCCACTCGTTGTGGTGGATGTTCAGCGTGGCGGACCTTCGACGGGCCTGCCGACCAAAACCGAGCAGAGCGACCTGATGCAGGCACTCTATGGCCGCAACGGCGAGTGTCCGGTGCCGGTCATCGCTGCGTCGTCGCCGGGCGACTGCTTCCACTTTGCATTCGAGGCGGCGCGTATCGCTATGGAGCATATGACGCCGGTCATCCTGCTTACCGATGGCTTTATAGCCAACTCGTCGGAGGCGTGGCGCATCCCGCAGATGGCTTCGCTGCCGACCATCTGCCCACCGCTTGCCGAGCGTGGCGAGGGAGACTTTATGCCTTACGAGCGCGATCCGCAGACGCTTGCCCGCAAGTGGGCCGTACCGGGCAAGGCGGGCCTCGAACACCGTATCGGCGGTCTGGAGAAGAATCGCCTGACGGGCAACATCTCCTACGAGCCGACCAACCACGAAGAGATGGTACGCACGCGCGCTGCAAAGGTGGCAGCCGTGCGCGAAGATATACCGACGCAGAGCGTAACGGGCGACGCGACGGGCGAGCTGCTCGTTGTCGGCTGGGGCGGAACCCTCGGCCATCTGCGCAGCGCTGTCGAGCAGTTGCGCGCCGAGGGCAAGAGCGTGTCGCTGTGCCACTTGAACTACATCAACCCGCTGCCGAAGGGTGTCGAGCAGATTCTCGACGGCTTCAAGCACATCATCGTCTGCGAGCTCAACGAGGGCCAGGCGGCAACCTACCTGCGCGGGGTGTTCCCTCACAAGGAGTTCCTACAGTACAACAAGTGCCAGGGCCAGCCGTTCTCGGTCGAGGAGCTGAAGGGCGTATTTAACAATATTTTGAGCAAGTAACATTATAACACCAACATAGAGATATATGGCGGATTATAAATATACACCGGCGGATTTCAAATCCGACCAACAGGTTAAATGGTGTGCCGGATGTGGCGACCACGCGGTACTGAACGCCGTACAGCGCGCAATGCCCGAAGTGGCCGACGCGCTTGACATTCCTCACGAACGATTCGTATTCGTGTCGGGTATCGGCTGCTCGTCGCGCTTCATCTACTATATGCGCACGTTCGGTTTCCATACGATTCACGGTCGTGCCGCAGCCGTTGCCACCGGCATCAAGGTTGCTAACCCCGACCTCTCGGTATGGGTATGTACGGGCGACGGCGACTCGCTTGCCATTGGCGGCAACCACTTCATCCACGCCGTACGACGCAACATCGACCTGAACATCATTCTGTTCAACAACGAGATATACGGTCTCACGAAGGGCCAATACTCGCCGACCACCAAGCTCGGCACCGTTACCAAGACTTCGCCCTACGGCACCGTCGAACAGCCGTTCAACCCGGGCGAGCTGGCCATTGGAGCCAAAGCTACGTTCTTCGCCCGCACGGTCGATGCCGAGGTGGGGCTGACGAAGGATCTGCTGGTCGAGGCGGCAAAACATCGCGGAACGTCGATTGTCGAGGCGCTGGTGAACTGTATGATTTTCAACAACAAAACCCACGCCGGTTTTGCTGCCGACAAGGCGACGCGTGCCGAGCATACGATAACTCTGCGCCACGGCGAGAAGATGCTCTTCGGAGCGGATCAGCGTCGCGGTTTGGTGCTGGAGGGGCTGCGACTGAAGGTGGTAACCATCGGCGAGGATGGCTACACGGAGGATGACATCCTTACACACGACGCGCACTGCAAGGATACGACGCTGCACGGGATGTTGGCAGCGATGAAGTACCCCGATTTTCCGGTGGCATTGGGAGTGATTCGCGACGTGCAGGAGCCGTGCATCTACGACCGCGCCGTTGCCGAGCAGGTCGAGCAGGTACGCAGCGCAAGCCACATCAAGTCGATGGACGAGTTGCTCACGTCGGGCGACACCTGGAGCATCGAATAGACGCGCACTTCACATAACAAAAACAGCGGAGGATCTGTCGATTTCCTCCGCTGTTTGTTTTCTTGCGCGACCACTCCTATTGTGGTATGAATATGTAAGTTATCGTTCCTGTTTGACGCGATGGAGCCGATTCGTTATAATCAAACTTCGAGTCGCGAGCCGCCTTGACAGCCGTCTGGCGCATACACTCGTCACCACCCGAAACAACCTGTGCCGAGAGCACGTCGCCACGCGGATTCACCACAATATTGACAACCACTTCACCACCGCCCTCACAACGATATGCCGGCTTAATCAGGTGACGCGAATATCTCGTCGGATTGGTCAGCGAGAAGGAGACCGTAACACGCCCCTTCACCTTGCGGTCGCTCTCGCCAGACTTCTCCTCGGCCGACTCCTTGCGCTCGCCTATGGCACGCGCCTCGGCCACACCGCGCTCGTAGGCATCGCGACTCGCACGCAGACGCTTCTCGACCTGCTCGGCCTCGGAGTTGAGAGCCGCAGCGTTAGTACCGCGGTCGTCCTGCAAATTTTCGTTCAGCGCATTCTCGTTCGACGACGTGTTGCGTATCGCACTCCAGTCGATGCGCTCGTTGGCACGACGCACCTCCTCCGCCAAACGGTCGCGTTCACGCTCCAATTCGTCGAGCGTCTGCAGGTCGACATACATCCCCTGCATCGACTGTCGGCCACCCATCACAATCTTCGACGAGACAAATCCGATAGCCACAACCAAGTATACTATCAACGTGATACACAACCCGATACGATGGTCATAGGCCCAAGTGCCGGCATCCTGGCTGCGCCCGTCGAAAGGTAGACGCAACGGACGACGACGCGCTCGCGGTGCTGGATTTTCGCCGGTCGGAGCGGTCGGGTAGGCCGTCATTTGTGTATTTTTTTCGCTATTACTCATTGTCAGTACACTTTACAACGGCAAAATTAGTATTTATTCCGAAATTTTATTATATTTGTACCCTATAATTTTAGCTACGAGACACAAATGACAACAACTTCGTCAACAAAACAGCGAACACTCCGCTCGGCAATGACCTTTTCGGGCAAGGGTTTGCATACAGGTGTTTTGGTTACAATGACCGTAAACCCCGCACCTGCCGACCACGGCATCGTCTTCCGTCGTACGGACGTCGAGGGCACCCCTACAATTCCTGCACTTTGCGAGTACGTTACCGATACATCGCGCGGCACGACCATCGAGATTGACGGCGTGCGCGTAAGCACTATCGAGCATATTATGTCGGCCCTCTGGACGCTCGGCGTAGACAATGCGCTCATCGATATCGACGGCCCTGAAACTCCGATTATGGATGGCTCGGCAAAGGCATACGCAGAGCAGATTCAGGCCATCGGCACCGAGGAGCAGGCCGCAGAGCGTCGCTTCTACGAGGTGCGCGAAAAGCAGGTCTACACCATTCCGGAGAAGGGTGTAGCGATTGTGCTCTACCCCGATGAGGAGTTCTCGGTATCGGTACACGTCGACTACAACTCGAAGGTCATCGGCAACCAGTATGCAGTGCTTGTTCCGGGCGACGACTACACCGAGAAGATCGCTCCGTGCCGTACGTTCGTGTTCCTGCACGAGTTGGAGCCGCTCTTTAAGATGAATCTCATCAAGGGTGGCGACCTGGACAACGCCATTGTCGTTGTCGAGAATCCGGTGTCGGACGAGCAACTCGACCACCTGAAGAAGATTTTCAACAAGCAGGATATCCGCGTTACGGGTGGCTACCTGAACAACTTGCAGTTGCGCGCAAACAACGAGCTTGCACGCCACAAGCTGCTCGACGTGCTGGGCGACTTCGCTCTGCTCGGTATGCGCATCAAGGGCCGTGTATGGGCTACGCGTCCGGGCCACTTCGCCAACACCGAGTTTATGAAGCAGATTCAACGTACGATTCGTCGCGAGGGTGTCAAGCCACGCTTCAAGTACGACGCTCGTCGTGCGCCGCTCTACGACATCAACGAGATTCGCGCGCTGCTCCCGCACCGCTATCCGTTTATGATGGTCGACCGCATCTTCCATATCGACGGCACCTCGATTGCCGGTATCAAGAACATATCGATCAACGAACCGTTCTTCCAGGGCCACTTCCCACAGGAGCCGGTTATGCCGGGCGTACTGCTCGTCGAGGCGATGGCGCAGTGTGGCGGTCTGCTCGTATTGAGCGGTGTGGAGAATCCGCAGGAGTACTCGACCTACTTCTTGCGCATCGACAACGTGCGTTTCAAGCATAAGGTAACGCCGGGCGATGTGCTGCAACTCGAGGCCGAGCTCACCTCGCCGGTGCGCCGAGGCATCGTGTCGATGGAGTGCAAGGCGTTCGTCGGCGACACGCTCGTCTGCGAAGCAGAGCTGATGGCCCACATCGCCAAAAACAAGACAGAGAACAAATAACTTTTTTCAAACCCAAAAATAATTAATCATTATGATAAGTCCTCTTGCTTATGTACATCCGGACGCAAAGATCGGCCAGAACGTAACCGTTGAGCCGTTTGCGTACATCGCCGGCGATGTTGTTATCGGTGACGATTGTTGGATTGGTCCGGGTGCAGTTATTCACGACGGAGCGCGCATCGGTGCTCGCTGCAAGATTCACACCGCCGCTTCGATTGCCTGCCTTCCGCAGGATTTGAAGTTCGCCGGCGAAAAGACGACTGCCGAGATTGGCGACGACAACGACATCCGCGAGTATGTAACCATCAGTCGCGGTACGGCATCGCGCGGCAAGACCGTTGTCGGCAACGGCAACCTGCTGATGGCATACGTTCACGTTGCACACGACGACGTAGTGGGCAGCCACTGCGTAATCGCTAACCGCGTTTCGCTTGCCGGCGAGGTGGAGGTTGGCGACTGGGTAGTTATCGGTGGCCACGCTGCCGTTCACCAGTGGTGCCACATCGGCGACCACGCGATGATTCAAGGTGGCTCACTCATCAGCAAGGATGTGCCGCCATTCATCACTCTGCGTGCCGATACGGGTTCGTATGCAGGCGTGAACAAGATCGGTTTGTCGCGTCGCGGTTTCACGGCCGAGCAGATCGAGTCGATTCACAACACCTGCCGACTGCTCTTCCAAAGCGATATGAACTATATGCACGCTTGCGAGGAGGCGGAGAAGCAGATTCCGCAATCACCCGAGCGCGACGCACTCATCGAGTTCATCCGCTCGTCGCAGCGCGGCGTAATCAAGCCGTACAGCTCGGCTCGTTAACGGAGCGTAATTGACAGCAAAACAAGCACTTTTTTCATTATTTCCTTTGGAAATAAAAAAATTTGCTCTATATTTGCACTGAAAAGTAAGGGATAAGGGGACGGGGAGTCCCCTTATTTCGTATGGATACGCCGCTTACGAAGTGGCTACGCAACTGATAATAAACAATTTAGCTATGGATATCGCAAAAGTAAGAGAGATTGCCGAGCAGCAACTCGCATCGACCGATATGTTCGTTGTCGAGTGCGTCGGCACACCATCGAATGAAATCACGCTGACAATCGACAGCGACACACGCGTCACGATTGACGCTTGCGCCGAGTTGAGCCGCGCCATCGACAGCCACTTCAACCGCGACGAGGAGGACTACTCGCTCACGGTCGCTTCGGCAGGTATCGGCGAGCCGTTGCGCCTGTTGCGTCAGTACCACAAGATTCTCGGCTCGACGGTCGAGGTGCTGCTTACGGACGGTATCAAGATTCTCGGCACGCTCGACGCAGCCGACGAGCAGGGCATCACTATCTCCTACGACGAGAAGGTAGCCGTCGAGGGCAAGAAGCGCAAGGAGTTGCAGCACACGGTGCGCACCTACTCTTTCGAGCAGATCAAGTCGGCAAAGGAGTACCTGGACTACAAATAGTCGCGTGCCCGGCCAACACACAAGCGAAATAAAACGAAAGATAACAAATATAAAAACACAAAAACAATGGACAATCTTAACTTAATCAGCAACTTTGCCGAGTTCAAAGAGCTGAAAAACATCGACAAATCGACGATGATCGGCGTCTTGGAGGATGTTTTCCGTCACGCACTGCAGAAGCAGTACGGTACGGACGAGAACTTCGACGTGATTATCAATGCAGACAAGGGCGACCTCGAGATCTGGCGCAACCGCGTAGTTGTAGCCGACGAGGATTTCGCTGATTCGGTAGCCGAGATCAAGTTGTCGGAGATTCAGAAGATCGACCCTTCGTTCGAGGTGGGCGACGAGTACACCGACCAGATTTCGTTCGCTTCGTTCGGCCGTCGTGCCGTATTGTCGCTGCGCCAGAATCTGGCTTCGCGCATCCTCGATTTGGAGAAGGCAAACCTCTTCGAGAAGTACTCGAGCAAGGTTGGCGAGATCGTTACCGGCGAGATTTATCAGGTATGGAAGAAGGAGGTACTCGTTGTCGACGATGACGACAATGAGTTGGTATTGCCAAAATCGGAGCAGATTCCGAACGACTTCTACCGCAAGGGCGACACCATCAAGGCAATCGTTAAGTCGGTCGAGATGAACAACAACACGCCGCGCATCATCCTTTCGCGTACGGCAAACCAGTTCCTGGAGCGTCTGTTCGAGGCCGAGGTACCGGAAATTTACGACGGTCTGATCACCATCAAGAAGATTGCCCGCATCCCCGGCGAGCGTGCAAAGGTGGCAGTTGAGTCGTACGACGACCGCATCGATCCGGTTGGCTCGTGTGTCGGCGTAAAGGGCTCGCGTATCTACACCATCGTAAAGGAGTTGCGCAACGAGAACATCGACGTTATCAACTACACGTCGAACATCCAGTTGCTCATCCAGCGTGCCCTCAACCCTGCGAAGATTTCGAACATCGTCCTCGACGAGGAGCACAAGACCGCTTCGGTATACCTCAACAAGGAGGAGGTATCGCGTGCTATCGGTAAGGGTGGTTTGAACATTCGTCTCTCGTCGATGCTCACCGGCTACGATATCGACATCTACCGCGAGCTTGATGAGGAGGATGTTGCTCTCTCCGAGTTTACAGACGAAATCGAGAGCTGGATCATCGACGCATTGCGTGCCGCAGGTTGCGACACCGCAAAGAGCGTGCTCGAGCTGCCAATCGAGGTGATTGCAGCGCGTGCCGACCTCGAAACCGAACAGGCGGAGAAGGTCGTAGCTATCCTGAAAGCCGAATTCGAATAGTAGCCCGACATCCGGCTGCGGGATACTCCGCAGTAATCGAAGCATTGTCTAACCAAAAAGTAAAAACAGAACAACAGATATGGAGAACGAGAGAAAATTACGCCTCATACAGGTAGCCAAGGAGTTCAAGGTGGGCTTGAATACCATTACCGACTATCTGCATAAGAAGGGGGTGACGATTGACGGCTCGCCCAATACGCAGATTGCACCGGATGTGTATGCGCTCATCGAGAAGGAGTTCGGCGCAAACCGTTCGACCGCAAGCGCACGCGACAGCGTCCGCGAGAAGATTTCGGCTCGCCAGAGCACGGTATCGATCGAGGAGCAGAAGCCAGTCGCACCTGCGCAGAAGAAGACCATCGATGTAAAGGACGAGATCACGCAACCGAAGATTCTCGGCAAGATAGATTTGAGCGGTGGCAAGGGTAATCGCCCTGCGGAGAGCGCTCCAAAGCAGCCGGCACAGCAGCCGCAGCAGCCGAAGCCACAGCCACAGCCACAGCAGCAGCCAAAGCCACAACCACAGCCACAGCCACAGCAACCGAAGCCACAGCCACAGCAGCCAAAACCACAGCCACAGCCGGTTGCGGAGAGTGCAGCGCAGAAGGAGCAGCCACGCAACGTGGCAGAGTTCAAGCCGACCGAGGCCCCTACGCTTGTAGGCCCGCAGATTCTCGGCAAGATGGACGTTACGGGTATGGTTCCGGGCGGCAAGCATCGTCGCAAGCGTCTCGATAAGGAGAAGGTCGATGTAACAAAGCAGAATCACAATAATGGCGGCGGCAAGGGCGGCAACCAAAACCAGAAGCCAAACCAGCAGCAGAATAATAAGCAGAACCAGCAGCAACAGGGCGGTGGCAAGAAGAACAAGCATCAGAAGCCACAGCCAAAACCGGTAGTTCGTCCGGAGGTTTCCGACGAGGAGGTTTCAAAGCAGGTTAAGGATACGCTGGCACGTCTTACTGCAAAGGGCGCAAAGAACAAGGGCGCAAAGTACCGTAAGGAGAAGCGTGAGGAGGTGCGCGAGCGTATGAACGAGCAGGTGGAGCGCGAAGAGATGGAGCGCAAAGTGCTTAAGGTTACGGAGTTCGTAACCGTAAGCGAGGTGGCGACGATGATGAACGTCTCGCCTATGGAGGTCATCTCGGCGTGTATGAACCTCGGTTTGATGGTGTCCATCAACCAGCGTCTCGACGCAGAGGCACTCGTAGTGGTTGCCGAGGAGTTCGGCTTCACGACCGAGTTCGTTTCGGCCGACATTCAGGAGGCAATCGGCGACGACGAGGTAGACAGCGCAGAGGATATGCTCCCACGTCCGCCAATCGTAACCGTAATGGGCCACGTTGACCACGGTAAGACTTCGCTCCTGGATAACATCCGTAAGACGAACGTCATCGCCGGCGAGGCAGGTGGTATCACGCAGCACATCGGTGCATACTCAGTAGAGCTCAACGGTCAGAAGATTACGTTCCTCGATACACCGGGCCACGAGGCGTTTACCGCAATGCGTGCGCGTGGTGCGAAGATTACCGACGTTGCAATTATCATCGTAGCAGCCGACGACAAGGTGATGCCACAGACCATCGAGGCAATCAACCACGCACAGGCGGCAGGCGTTCCGATGGTATTCGCCATCAATAAGATTGATAAGCCGGCAGCCAATCCGGAGGCAATCAAGGAGCAGTTGGCAGGTATGAACCTCCTCGTCGAGGATTGGGGCGGTAAGTACCAGAGCCAGGATGTCTCGGCAAAGAAGGGTTTGAACCTCGATAAGCTCCTCGAGAAGGTGCTCCTCGAGGCGGAGATGCTCGAGCTGAAGGCCAATCCGAACAAGCGCGCCAAGGGTGCCATCATCGAGTCGACGCTCGACAAGGGCCGTGGTTATGTATCGACGGTACTCGTTCAGGAGGGTACGCTGCGTATCGGCGATGTCGTGCTGTCGGGTATCCACACGGGCCGCGTAAAGGCGATGTTCGACGAGAACGGTAACAAGCTCAAGGAGGCAGGCCCTTCGACACCTGTACAGTTGCTCGGTCTCAACGGTGCGCCACAGGCGGGTGATCAGATCAACGTAATGGAGGACGACCGTTCGGCACGCGAGATTGCCAACAAGCGCGAGCAGTTGCAGCGTATGCAGGGCATTATGACTCAGAAGCACGTTACGCTCGACGAGATTGGTCGCCGTATCGCTATCGGCTCGTTCAAGGAGCTCAACATCATCGTTAAGGGCGACGTGGACGGCTCGGTAGAGGCAATGTCGGGCTCGCTCATCAAGCTCTCGAAGGAGACCGTTCAGGTGAACGTAATCCACGCAGCCGTTGGTCAGATCTCGGAGAGCGACGTATTGCTCGCCGCAGCATCGAACGCCATCATCGTCGGTTTCCAGGTACGTCCGTCGGCCGCAGCCCGCAAGATTGCCGAGCAGGAGGAGATTGAGATTCGTCTCTACTCGATCATCTACGACGCAATCAACGAGATTAAGGATGCAATCGAGGGTATGTTGGAGCCGGTAATGAAGGAGGAGATCGTATGCTCGATCGAGGTACTCGAGACCTTCAAGATCTCGAAGGTCGGCACCATCGCCGGTGGTATGGTACGCGAAGGAAAGTTGCAGCGCAACACGCCTATCCGCGTAATCCGCGACGGCATCGTTATCCACACAGGCCGCCTCGGCTCGCTCAAGCGATTCAAGGACGACGTGAAGGAGGTACTCTCGGGCCAGGATTGCGGTCTGAACATCGAGTCGTACAACGATATCCGCATCGGTGATATCATCGAGGGCTACGAGCAGGTAGAGGTAAAGAGAAAGTAAAAACAATCACATAAACTACATCACAAAAAAATTCAAACACTATGATCAAGTTTGTAACACCGGAAGAGGCCGTCAAAGTCATCAAGTCGGGCGACCACATTCATTTGAGTTCCGTAGCATCGGCACCGCAGTGTCTCATTAAGGCAATGTGCGAGCGTGGCCGTGCGGGCGAGTTGAAGGATGTACACATCCACCACCTCCACACCGAGGGTCCGGCACCGTATGCCGATCCGGAGTTCGAGGGCGTATTCCAGCTCGATTCGTTCTTCGTTGGCGGTAACGTCCGCAAGGTAACCCAGAGCGGTTATGCGGATTATATTCCAATCTTCCTCAGCGAGACTCAGAAGCTCTATCGTTCGGGTGCAGTTCCTTGCAACGTAGCAATGATTCAGGTTTCGACTCCTGACAAGCACGGCTACGTTTCGCTCGGTACGTCGGTTGACGCTACGCTTGCAGCCGTAGAGTGCGCAGAGCACGTTATCGCAGTTGTAAACAAGTACGTTCCACGTGCGTGGGGTGATGCGATGATCCACTCGTCGCGCATCGAGTACTTCGTTCAGGACGACCAGCCACTCGAGGAGGCACACTTCTCGGAGCCAAACGAGGTTGAGACCAAGATCGGTAACCTCTGTGCAGGTCTGATCGAGGACGGTGCAACTCTGCAGATGGGTATCGGTGCTATTCCTAACGCAGTTCTCGCACAGTTGGGTGGCCACAAGAACCTCGGTGTTCACACCGAGATGTTCGCCGACGGCGTTCTCCCACTCGTAGAGAAGGGCGTAATCAATGGTGCAGCAAAGAATATCGACAAGGGCAAGATGGTTTCGACCTTCTTGATGGGTTCGCAGAAGGTTTACGACTTCATCGACGACAACCCAGGCGTATTGATGATGGACGTAGGTTACACCAACGACCCATATATCATCGCAAAGAACGACCGCGTAACGGCTATCAACTCGGCTTTGCAGGTTGATATCACCGGTCAGGTATGTGCCGACTCGCTCGGTCGTAAGTTCTACTCGGGCGTAGGTGGTCAGATCGACTTCATCTACGGTGCGTCGCTCTCGAAGGGCGGTAAGGCAATTATCGCTATGCCTTCGATCACCAACAAGGGCGTATCGAAGATTTCGGACGTACTGACCGAGGGTGCAGGTGTTGTTACCACTCGTAACCACATTCACTGGTTCGTTACCGAGAACGGTGCGGTAGATCTCTATGGTAAGAGCTTGCAGGAGCGTGCTCGCCTGATTATCTCGGTGGCTCACCCATCGGCACAGGAGGCACTCGACGAGGCAGCATTCAACCGCTACGGTTCGCACCACCACTATATTAAAAACTATATGAAACGTTAGTGCGTAACCGAACCTCTATAAATAGAGCAAGCACCTACCCTTAATTGGCGTGGGTGCTTTGTTTTTAATATAGTGGTGGCGAAGCCACCGTGTGTTACCTATCCCCCAAACCCCCTTTCTGTAAAGGGGGCTTCTCGCTGCGCTCCGACAAAGGAGTTATACCTTAGAGTACAATTTATCAAGGGCTATATGAAGAAGTAGTCCTTGAAGTACGGCAGTGCTTTATGTAAGGCTTTCTCCTTGGGGGAAGGCCTTTCTTTTTGCCCTTAATATAGTGGTGGTAAACCACCTTTTGTGTTACCCACCCCCTAAATCCCCCCCTGACTTCGTCTTCCTCCTTGCGGCTCGGCAAAGTGCAAACAAGTTTGCCCTCTGCTCTCGCTCCGCATCGTCGGTCCTGTGCGGGGGACTTATATTGTCACTATAAGAGAGATTTGAAGAGTTCGTTAAACCGAAGACCGACCCAAGAAAGGTCAAATAAAGTCTATTAAGGTCTATTAAGGTCGCGCAACCTGCGGTTGCTTTAAGGTCGGGTAAAGTCGAATAATATTTTTTGCGTTTGACCTTAAAATTCCTAAACTCATTAGACTTACTATTGTGCTTTTAAGATCAAAAATATTATTTGTCGAAGACGTTACTTGACCTTAATCGACCTTACCCGACCTTAATCAATGCCATTCAGCGACCATCGGGAGCGCCTGCCATTCAATGCCATTCAGTGAGCGAATGCGAACGCCTGCCATTGATCTCCGGCATTCTTCCTTGCGCTCTACCTCCCCTACTCAACCTTATGCGCAACAAAAAACCCGACTGCCGGAGCAATCGGGTTTTGACCTATGGTCGGGGGAGCGAGGGTTAGAAATACTTAACCGACTCGTCCTTAACCTCTGCCATATTCTGGATAGCGTACATCAGGCGACGCAATACGTTCTGCTCGGCGTCTGCCTGCTGCTTAACCTGCTCCAACTCGGCGGTCTGTGGCTCAGCCGATGCGGTAACACCATCAACAACCACTACATAAACACCGCTTGTACCCTTGATCGGAGCCGAAAGCTCGCCATTTGGCTGCGTAGCGATAGTACCCAACACGCGTGGCTCAACACCGATACCAGGAACATAGTATGCGCCCATCTTTACCTCGTTAAAGTCGTTAACCTTCGCGTCAACCGAAGCTGCAATCTCCTCGAGCGTTGCACCCTGCATCTTGGCAGCGATCAACTCGAACTTCTTATCGCGAAGCAACGTGTTGCGAATCTGCGATTCAACCTCGGCTACCGACTTATACTCGTTGTCGTTAACAGCCGTAAGAACTGCTACAACATAGTTGTCGCCAACCTTAATGAGATCCGAAACGGCTCCAACCTTTGCATCGTTAGCCCAACGAACGATCTCGATCGACGAACCGTCGAGGCCACGAACCTGGCGCTCGCCCTCCGCAATGTTAACCGAACGCGACGAGAGGTGCTGTGCGTCTGCTGCCTGGTTGAACTTCTCCAACGAGCCCTTTGCTGCAACAGCGAATGTGCTTGCCGCAGTGTGTACAGTGCGCTGGGTTGCCTGCGATGGCTCGATAGCGTACACGAGCGATGCAAGCTGATAGTGCTTCTGCACCTTACCGGTCTTAACAACCTTCATCAGCTGAATTGCGTTACCGAAGGTAACCTTAACGGTCTCGCCTGCGCGCTTGCCGTTCAAAGCGTCAGCAAACTCCGGAGCGAGTGTCGAATATGCGATAGTACCAATCTCGCCACCCGTTGCACCGGTCTCGGCAATCGAGTGCTTTGCTGCGAGCTCCTCGAACGATGCACCTGCGCTGATTGCGTTCATCAAGCTGTCAGCCAACTCGATGTCGGTATACGAGAGAACGATGTGCTTCAAAGTGAGCGAATCGGCAACATTGCGGGTTGCTACGACACGCGCAGCACGCCACTCATCAGCTACCAACTCCGGACCGTAAATCTTACCTTTGGTGAGTGCAGCCGACTCCTCGGTGGTCATCTGTGCAGCGGTTACATAGTTCTGAGCGATCGAAGCGTGACGGTTGTTACGAACGTATGCCTTCAAATCGGTTGCTGCTGCAAACTCCTCGGCTGCGAGCTTTGCCTCCTCGGCAATCTGCGTCTTATCCTCCTCAGTTGCGTTCACATCGAACTCAACATACGAAATCGTGCGATAAGGGGTCTGCTTGTAGAGCGACTTGTTCTTCTTGTAGTATGCCTTAATCTCTGCGTCCGATACGGTTACAACCGAATCAGGAATCGAGTTGTAGCGAGCTGCAACGTAGTGACCTGCGAAAGTCGAGTTAGCTGCTGCAACACCGCGCTCAACCTCCAACTTGTTGGCGTATGCGCTGTTACGCACCAAAGCCATATACTTCGTGTAAGCGCGATCGAGCTTTGCCTGCTTGTCGATGAGCGACCACATCTTCTGTGCCTGTGGGTTGCTCTGCACCTGTGCGAGGAACTCTGCAACAGCTGTTACATCGAACTGACCATTCTGCGGATTGGTGAAGAGCGATGCGTAAACATTCGAATGACGCTCACCCTTGAGCATTGCGGTACGCTCTGCATCCGATACTACGAGACCGAGCTCGTCGAAGCCCGGAGTCAAAACGTGGTCAGACATCAGGTTCTGCCAAGTTGCCGAAAGCAACTGTGCTGCCTGCTGATCGGTGTATGCCTCACCGCCCATCTGCAACTTAACATCTTCATAAGCAGCGAGATACTCCGAATAGAGGATATTCTCACCATTGATTTCGCCAACCTTCGGATCCTGACCCGAAAAGCCCATCTCTGTTTTGAGAGAGAGGATGAAAGCCAGCAACGCACCTCCGATAACAACCGAGAGGATGATGCCGAACTTTGTTCTTAAAGTGTTTAGACTGAACATATTAACTCTGTTTTTAATTAAATTTTCGTTTTTTAACCTCCAAAGGTAGTAAATTTATTCCGAATCCGTATCGTTTTCGGTCATTTTTTCACGCTCTTTATCTTCGCCAACTCGATTCGCGAGCGCGTCGTACGCAAAATCTTGATTTGCAGACCGTCAAATTCCATCTCCGTGCCCGCCGTAGGCAACTCCTCGTAGCGCGAAATGATATATCCGGCCAACGTGTCGTACTCGTCGCTCTCCGGTACATCGAGCGCATACTTATCGTTCAGATACTCAACCTCCAAACGGCACGAGAAGACGAACTCGCCGTCGCCCGTCTGCTTCTCGATAAGCTCCGAGACGTCGTGCTCGTCCTCGATCTCGCCAAAGATCTGCTCCAACACATCCTCAAGCGAAATAATGCCGGCCGTGCCACCGAACTCGTCGATGACTACCGCCACATTACTCTTGCGCTTGGTGAACTGTTCGAGCATCTGCTGCAGAGGCAGCGTCTCGGCTACATAGTCGACCTTCATTATCAGCTCCTCGATATGTTGCGGAGCGTTGAAAAGCTGTTTCGAGTTGACATATCCGATGATATTGTCGATCGAGTCGCGCCAAACGAATATGCGCGAATATTTCGACTGAACGAAGCGGTCGGTGAGCTGTTCGATGGTCGTATCCTCGACATCCACCGCCTCGACATCCACACGCGACACCATACAATCGCGTACGCGCAAATCGGCAAAATCCAACGCGTTCTGGAACATCTTGATCTCGGTCTCCGACTCATTCTGCGGCTCGTTGTTATTGGCATCTAGCAGACTCTCCAGGTCGCTCTTATCGAATGCACGATTCAGCTCGGCAGCCACCGGACGACGGCCAAAGAGGCGCAACAACCCGTACGAAAGCAGTGTCGTAGCACGCGCTATCGGGTAGAGCAGCAGATAAAAGAAGTATATCACGGGAGCAAAAAAGCGGTAGTAGAAGTTCGGATTGCTTCTGACGACCGACTTCGGCAGATACTCCGCAGCGAAGATTACGATGATGGTAGGGATGATGGTTTCGAGCAGGAACGAGCCACTCTCATAGATGGTGGTCCAACCCAGCAGGTAAGCGATGCCGCGAATGAGTTGCGACATCGAGAGCGAGTAGATGACCAGCGTGATGTTGTTGCCGACGAGGATGGTCGTGATGTATTGGCCCTGATTGCGGGCAAACAGATTCGCAATAAAGTCGAAGAGGCGACTCTGCTTTCGGTCGATTTCGAGTTTCAGGCGGTTTTTATTCACAAACGCCAACTCCATTCCCGAAAAGAAAGCGGAGAGCACCAACATCAATACTATTATTATAATAGACGTAGTCATCGCGAACTATTTATCCTCGGTTTTCAGATTACTCGCAGTATTCAAACCGCCGTTGAGCTGCATCGGTGCGCCATCCGGCTTCGCATTTTCGATGGCCGTCGTGCGCAGCGACTGCTTTTCAAGCGGAACAGTGTTACCCGCACTACCCATCGCTCCGGCTTTCGGTTTGGAGACAATGCGCGGACGCGGACGCTCGTTCGGGCTCTCGCTCGGGAAGCGGCTGCCACTCTGCGTCGCGGCCTTCGATTTCAGCGACTCGGAAGACGGCTTGTCCTCCTCGGCCGATTTCGCCTTCTCCGAATCCTTCTTTGCCGGCTTGCGCTCTTTGAGCTCGGAGGCATCCACCGTCGCAACCCCCTCCGTCGAAGGTGTAGACTCATCCGTGAGCGAATCCTTTGGCGAGAGCATATCCTCCTCCATCAGCATCTTACCCTTCCAGCGACGGAACTTGAGCTCCACAAAATCCTCGTCCGAGTCGAAGCCCTCGCAAAAGTGAGTATCGTTCTCGGTTATGACCTTCGTATCGACATTCGAGTAGATACGTTTGGTGGTCGAGTCCCAAAAGAGTTGCTGCGTGTAGAGTTTCGTGCCGTCGTGTTTATTCACGCGCACGTTACCCTTCGCCTCCCAAAGTTTACGATTTTCGTAATATATGGCATAGTTGGCCTCGAGCGTTGCATTGACCGTCTGCATCGAATCGTCCTGGAACGTAGTGATAGAGATACCCTTGCGGAACTCGCGATAGGGATCGCGGCCGAGCATATAGCCCTCCAGCAGCGGAGTCGTGAAGTGGTACGACTTGCGACCGTTCTCCGTCACGACGATTGTCAGATTCTCGCTCTGTTCGGTCATCACCGCATCGAGCGAACCCTCCTCCGCCTTCTTCTCCTCCTTGCACGACGAAAGCAAGGTAGCACCCCCTGCGAAAAGGAGTGCTACCATTACTGATTTTATAAAACGGTATGCCGTCAAAGCCGAAATACGTTTTTACTGAACGCGTGGACGAACCGACGTTACAATACCGCGAACATAGCCGCAGTTTACGGTGTACGCCTGACCGTCGTTCAACTCGTTGAAGAAGCACTCCTCCTTGGTAGGGAATGCTGCACGATACGATGCTGCAAGCTTCTTTGCGGTATCAACGTGAACTGCCGTATCAGCCGATGCCTCGAGGAGCGGAATTGCCTTCTGCAAGTAGTCGTATGCTACCCAGTACACCGCGTCGCGAGCCAAGCCCGAGCAGCCGCTTGCACCATTTACGAAGCACTGTGCCAAGAAGAATGGAGCCAACGCATTGTCAGGGTTGATGTTCAACGCCTCGCGGAACGAAGCAACTGCCTCCGAGAAGTTGTTGGTCGTCATCTCGAGGATACCGATACGAGCGTAGAGCTTCTCGCGCTCAACAGCATCGGTCTCAACAGCGAGCGACTCGCGCAAGTACTGATTTGCCTTATCGTAGTTCTTCTTGTTCTGGAATGCCTGTGCGAGGTACATTGCAATCTCCGACGACGGCTTCACAGCGTAGAACTTCTCACCAACGGTGAAGAAGAAGTCCGACTCGCAGTTAGCACGCGAGAGCAGACCAAACGCCTGCGAGAGAGTCTTCTCATCGTCAGGATTCTCGGCGAGCTTCTTCGAGAAGATTGCCTCGATGTTGTCGCACGAAGCAGCACCGCTCATTGCGAAGCACTGCTCGAACTGAGTCTTGAACACCTGCTGCTCCTCGGTGATATTCTCGAAGTGCTTTGCATTTGCATCGTAAGCGTTTACGATGGTCATTGCATCAACAACATCCGACGAATAGTCGTCGCACAAGTTCTTGAAATAGATAGCCACGAACTCCGGATCTGCCGCGCCGTTAGTCTCAACCTGTGCCTCGATAGCATCCTCAAACGCTGCACGAACACCCTCGCGGTCGCTCTGGTTGTAGGTGAGGAACTCACGCGCCTTACGCTCCAACAGATAGGCCTTACCACGCTTTGGATGGTTGCCGAAGTGGAGCAAACGTACGTCGTAGAGATAGAGCAACGAATCGACAAACATCTTCTTCTCGGCCAACGTCTCGGCACGATTGATCTTCTGCTTGTAGAGCTTCACACCATTTGCGTAGATATTCTCCGTTGCGGCAGGACACTTCGCGAGCAGGTGCTGCAAGTGAGCTGCTGCTGCGTTGAAGTTACGGTTGTCAACCTCCTCCTTGAGGAACGAGCTAATCATAATGTTGTCCTTGCGCTCTTCTGGAGTTTCGCCCCATTTCGCATAACGCGGATCGCTAAAATCCTGCTGTGCATAAGCAGACACGCCTGCCAATGCCATTACAGCCGAGAGTAAAATCTTAATTGCTTTCATAATGTTTTATGTTATTTTTAGTTTTTCGTTACTTCGTTAATCATACTTCGGACGGACGAACCAGTAATCCTCGCCAAAGAGCGAGAGGCCGAGCGTTACCTTGAGGTAGTTCTGACGAATCAGACCAATCGTGTGGCCCGATGCGTTCTGCACTTTAGCAAGTGTTCCGCGACCGCCAACCTCCACGCCGACATCGATACTCGTCGAGCCGAGGAATCGCAACGGGAAGCCGAAACCTGCCGTGATGGCGTACTGATTGATGCTTGCACCACCGAACGTCTGATAGTAGTTGCCGTAGCGGACACCTACGCGGTATGCCACGCGACGCAGATAGTTGCGGACATCGAAGCGGTTAGGCGTAAACTCGAAACCTGCCTTGTAGGTGTGCGTATTCGTGTACTTCACATCCAGACCACCATCGGCCGACTCAACCAAGCTGTTATCGCCACCCCAATTCTGATACTGATAGTCGAAACCGGCAGCGAACTTGCTATCCTGATACATCAAACCTGCATTTACGCTGTGCGGCAGACGCATCTCGTTACGCACATCCTTACCACTCTGCTCGACGATGGTCGAGTTGAGGTCGTCGATGATAACCGTCTTTGTTACCTTCGGATTCAGCGCACCACCGTAGTCGTACGTTGCACCTAGCGTGAGCAGTCGCTTATCGTTTGCGATGATGCTCCACTGCAGACCTACCTGGAACTTGAAGTTAGAGATTGCATACTCGTGCAGACCGATCGTCGTGATGTAATCACCCTGACCTACAAAGTCGTTCGACACCGAGGATGCATAGTTGTGCTGAATGTTACCCCAATAATACTTTGCAGCGATACCGATCGAGAAACCCTTGAACGGCTGCCAGCCGACGCCGAGCTTAACCTCCGTCACGTCGCCATCGCCCTCGTAGGTATACATCGCACGACCTACCGTGCCCCAAATATCCTCGCTCTCCTCAACCGACGACATCGAGTAGCCGACGCTACCGTACGGCGACAAGCTGAGGCCCAGACCGAGATTCTTCGCCAGCGGCATCTGAACAGCGATCTCGCGAAAGTTCACGGTATTCTTCACATTCTTCGCCTGACGCAGATAGTTGCCCGTCGAGTCGTATTTATTCTGGCGATTGCTCAAAAAGTAGCCCTCGGCGCTGACATCGAGGATGAAGCTCTTGCGACGCATTGCGCTATAACCCGCAGGGTTGAGCATACTCACCATCTGCGTACTACGCCAAGCAACACCAACTCCGCCCATCGTACGGTTGATTGCATTACCGTGCGTGCCAAGCTCACCGATTCCGTACATCGTATACGGCGAATAGGCGTTCACGCTCGACTGCTGTGCCGAAGCTTCCGCCACCACCGCCAACGACATTACGACTGCCACGACAGTCGCCCAAAATACCACTCTGCTATTTCTCTTGTGCTGCATTATATTCCAAAATTCTATTTAGTCCGCTATACATCATATTGCGACTTGCAAATATCGCATTTTTAATTCGATTAACAAAATATTCAGCGTCGCCACCGATAAAAATTATCAACATATCGTCATTTTCTTTGCAAAAAGTATCGATATATCCTTTTACTTCGTAAAAAACGCCCTCCATCACGCCGTTTTCTATCGCCTCGACGGTCGTTCGTCCAACGCTCGACGGCTCCTCGCCGAGCGGCTTCGGAGAGCATAGTGGCAGGGTTGCCGTCTTTTCGTGCAACGCCTCCAGACGCATATCCACTCCGGGCGAGATATTACCCCCGACAAAGCGGCCGCAATCGACCAGATCGAAGGTTATGGCAGTGCCTGCATCCACCACCAAGATTCGGCGGTCGGCGCCGTACTCCGCCACCGCACCTACGGCAGCCGCCACGCGGTCTGTACCGAGTCGTGCGCGATCGTAATCAACCTCGATCGGCAGCGGTGTCTGTCCATCTAAACAAAGAACGTAACCCACTCTCTGCTTGAGCATTTGCGCGCTTCGCACCATATCTCCGCGTGTGGAGGATACGATTGCCTTCGAGGGGGCGTACTTCGCAACGAGTGAGTCCAATTCATCAGCCGTAAGGTCGGCGACAATGCGCTCCTCCAAAACGGTGTTATCTACACCTATAACGGCGATTTTATGAAAAGTATTGCCTGTATCGAGAATTAAATTTGTCATCTGTGTTGTGTATTTTGTGGTGCGGCGGTGGATATCGCCGTTAAAAATCTTTCATTTTGACATTCCCTCTAAATCTCCCTTTGAAAAAGGGAGACTTGGTCGCTACGCTCCGACTTATGAAAAGTATTGCCTGTATCGAGAATTAAATTTATCATCTGTGTTGTATATTTTGTGGTGCGGCGGTGGGTATCGCCGTTAAAAAACTCCTTTTACTTTTCTTGTGTCGGTTGTGTTGTCTGCTCACGCAAACTCTTTAACACCTTAACTGCCTCGGCGACATCGGCCACGCGGCGGACGGTCATTGCCAACTTCGCATCGCGCTGCTTAAGCACAAAGCGGTCGGGGTGGGCCGTAACGCGACGCAGAAGCTCCATAAACTGCTCGCTGCGGTAGAATGGCGAGTGGTCGTCGCCGACAAACTGCACAATCATCAATCCGTTCTTGACCTTCACCCGCTCCATACCGAGTGCCTGTGCCTCCCAACGCAGGCGCACCACATCGAGCAACTCGCGCGTCGGCTGCGGCAAAGCACCAAAGCGGTCGACGAGTCGCTCCTCGAACTGCTGCAAGCGTCGCTCCTCGACAATCGAATCGAGCTCGCGATACAGACGCAGACGCTCCGCCTGCTGACGCACATAGCTCTCCGGCAGACAGCACTCCTCGCCAAGCTCGACCGTAACGTCGTCGACATAGTTCATCTGCTCCACAACGGCCTGCTCCTCGCGGCTCAAACCGGCCACATCCAACCCCTCGGCACGCAGTTCGGCAATCGCCTCGTTGAGAATCTTCTGGTAGGTCTCGAAACCAATATCGGCCACAAAACCGCTCTGCTCGGCACCAAGCAGGTTGCCCGCACCGCGAATATCCAAATCCTGCATCGCGATATTGAAGCCCGAGCCCAGATCCGAAAACTCCTCGATGGCACGCAGTCGACGGCGTGCATCGCTCGAGAGCATCTCATCCGGACGCGAGAGCAAGTAGCAGTACGCCTTGCGGTCGCTACGTCCCACACGGCCACGCAGCTGGTGCAGGTTGCTCAAGCCGAAGCGGTCGGCATTGTTGACGATAATCGTATTCACGTTCGGGATATCGACACCGCTCTCGACGATGGATGTCGCCACCAGCACATCGCTCTCGCCGTAGATAAAGTCCATAATCAGGCGCTCCAGCTCGGCCGGCTTCATTCGGCCGTGAGCCACTGCCACCCTCGCCTTCGGACACAGACGCGTAATCATTCCCTGAATCTGCATCAGATCCTCCACGCAGTTGTGGATAAAGTAGACCTGACCGCCACGCGAGAGTTCGCTCTCGATGGCATCGCGCACGAGCTCCTCCGAGAAGACGTGCGACTCGGTGATAATCGGCTGACGGTTAGGCGGCGGAGTCGAGATGACCGACAGGTCGCGCGAGCCCATCAGCGAGAACTGCAACGTACGCGGAATTGGCGTTGCGGTGAGCGTCAGCGTATCGACACTCACGCTCATCTGCGTCAGCTTCTCCTTGGCCGTTACACCGAAGCGTTGCTCCTCGTCGACCACGAGCAGGCCCAAATCGCGGAACTGCACGCCGCCACCCAACATCTTGTGTGTACCGATCAATATATCGATTCGACCTTGAGCCAGGTCGTCCAATATTTCGCGTGTCTGCTTGGCACTCTTCGAGCGGTTCAGATACTCTACCCTCACCGGAAAGTCGCGCAGTCGCTCGGAGAACGAGCGGTAGTGTTGCAGCGCGAGAATCGTTGTCGGCACGAGCACCGCCACCTGCTTGCCGTCGGTTACCGCCTTGAATGCCGCGCGGATTGCCACCTCGGTCTTACCGAAGCCGACATCGCCACACAAGAGTCGATCCATCGGACGGGGCGACTCCATATCCTGCTTGACCGCCTCCGTAGCGCGCTGCTGATCGGGCGTATCCTCCCATTGGAACGACGCCTCGAGCGCCTGTTGCAGGTACGAGTCGGGCGAGAAGGCAAAGCCGGGACTCGCCTTACGCTTGGCGTAGAGAGCGATGAGTTCGCGCGAGATATCCTTGACCGCCTTCTTCGTAACGGTTTTGAGCTTCTGCCACGCACTACCACCCAATTTGTATATCTTCGGCGGCTCCGCATCGCCACTCTTATAGCGCGAGATACGGCGCAGCGAGTGGACACTCACGAAGAGCACATCGCCATCCTTGTATATGAGTTTGATGACCTCGCGCCACTTACCGCCATCCTCGATCTTCACCAATCCGCCAAAGCGGCCCACGCCGTGATCCATATGCACGACGTAGTCGCCCACCTTCAGACCGTTGAGCTCGGCAATGGTCATCTGCTCGTCGCGACGAATCTCGCCATTGATACGATAGCGCTGGTAGCGGTCGAAAATCTGATGTTCGGTATAGAATGCCACGCGCATCTGATGGTCGACAAAACCCTCGTGCAGCAGCAGACGCAACATCTCCAGACGCACGTTCGAGCGGCCCGTCTGGTGGAATATATTATCCAGTCGCTCCATCTGTGCGCGGTTCTCCGAGAGGATATAGCAACGGTAGCCATCCTCCGTACGGGCCACAACATCGTCGGCCAGCAGATCGAACTTCTTATTAAATTTCGGTTGTGGCGAAGTCGAGAAGATCACGGTTGCCTTCGCAGGTCGCTCCTCGAGATTGTTACGGAGCACCACCACACGACTCTTCTCCATATCCGCCAGCAGGGCCTTGCGCGATGTGAGCACACGGGCACTCTCGGCCGGTTCATCACTCTCGGCGAGCACCTTACGACGCACCTCATCCACACGGCGCAGAGCGTGGTCGGCATCGTAGAACCAATACGTTACGTCCGCACCCGCAAAGGCCGCAAGCGAGACTCGCCCACCCTCGGCACGGTTGGTATTTGCAATGATATCGACGCTCTCCAAGCGGTCGCACGAGAGCTGATCCGAAATCTCGAAACGGCGCAACGACTCCACCTCATCGCCGAAGAAGTCCAAACGATACGGACGGCTCTCGGCATACGAGAAGACATCGACGATACCGCCTCGCACCGAGTATTGGCCCGGCTCATAGACGAAATCGACCTGCGTGAAGCCCATCTCGTCGAGCAGGTCGACCAGATCGGCAATCTTTATATGCTCGCCCACTGCAATACGTTGCGAGAGCAGATTCTGCTCATCGACAACACCCTCGGCCAGCGCCTCCGGATATGTACACACGACCAGATAGTCGTTCGGCACTCCGGCACGCAGCGCGTTGAGCACGGCGGTACGCATCACCACGCTCTCCTGCTCCTCGCGACCATATACAATCGAGCGTTTGTAGCTCGACGGAAAGAACAACACGCGCTTCTCGTCGAGCAGCGCATAGAGGTCGTTCATCGCGTATGCAGCGGCATCCCTATCCTCCGCAACCAGAACGTGTACGCCCCCCGTACGGCAGAGTGCAGCTGCCATATAAAACGAAAGAGCCCCGCCGACTAACTCGTTAAGATAGACGGTGTTGCTCTTTACGTTCAACTCTTTTTGCAATGCCACGAACGCCGTTGTACGTTGCGCAGCACCCAATATTTCGTGCATACTCTTTAAGGTTGGTTATGCTTAAACCATTTTCATCGGCTATGCTTATGCCCGTTTGGCTGTCGCTATCGCTTACGGCGACGCGACTTACCCACCGGCTCTATCGCAAGCAGGTCGTTACCCTCGCGATCCAGATACTTCACATCGACCATTCCGACACTCTGGTCGGCCTTAACCGAGAGCCATACGCCGTAGCGCGCCATCCAACGACGACGCAACGACCACAAACCCTTGTTGAGGAACGCCTCAACGTACGGGCTTACAACCAGACGGATGTAGCGCTGCTTATGATCCTGAACGAGTAACGATATTTGATTTTCAATCTTGCGATCGAGCAACACGGTAGGCTCGATCTTGCCCGTACCTCCACAAGTCGGGCAGATATCCTGTGTCTCACGCACCGCTACCGGACGGATACGCTGACGCGTAATCTGCATCAGTCCGAACTTCGTTAGCGGGAGTATCGTATGCTTCGCTTTGTCGGTCGCCATCAGACGAGTCATCTCGTCGTAGAGCATCTGACGACTCTGCGCCTTGTGCATATCGATAAAGTCGATTATGACGATACCGCCCAAATCTCGCAAGCGCAACTGGCGAGCGACCTCTGCCGCTGCTGCAAGATTCACTTCGAGCACCGTCTGTTCCTGATTATCGTCGGCTTTTGTACGATTGCCCGAGTTGACGTCGATGACGTTCATCGCCTCGGTCGACTCGATGATGAGGTAGGCACCTCGTTTGAGCGACACATAGCGGGCAAAGAGCGATTTGATCTGGCGCGAAATATCGAAATTATCGAAAATCGGCACCGAGCCGCGATACAATTTTACGATCTTCTCCTTCTCGGGATCGACCGAACGGATGTAGTTGCGTATTTCGGTATACATCGCCTCGTCATCGACGCAAATCTGCGAGAATGAGCCGTCGAGATTGTCGCGGATAATGGTGTTTGCACGGCTCATCTCGCCCATCAAAAGCGATGGTGCCTGATGGCGACGAATCTGCTGGCAGGTCTTCTTCCACTTCTCTACCGCTGCCAAAATATCCTGCTCGACATCCAGGTCGGTAGCATTCACGGCAGCCGTACGGATAATGACTCCGAAATTCTTCGGCAGCACACCGGCTGCCACGCGTTTCAACCGCTTCTTATCCTCGTTCGAGCGAATCTTCTGCGAGAGGAAGACCTTCGACGAGAATGGAACGAGAACAATATTGCGACCGGCAAGCGAGATATCGCACGTCAGACGCGGGCCTTTGGTGGAGATGGCCTCCTTCGAGACCTGCACCATAACCGTCTGGCCCACTTTCAACACATTTGCAATCTTGCCGTCGCGCTCCAACCCCGCATCGAGTTTCATCGACTCGAGACGCACACCGCGCTTACCCGGCGCGTGGCTCTCGACAATCTTATCGAGCGAGGAGAAGTGTGTTCCCAAATCTTGGTAATGGATAAAGGCGTCGCGTTCGTGACCGATGTTTACAAACGCGGCATTGAGTCCGGGCATAATTTTACGCACCTTGCCGAGATAGATGTCGCCCACGGCAAAGCCCGTCTGCGCCACCTCCTTACCGAGCTCAACGAGCTTGCGATCCTCGCAGAGCGCAATGTTGATTTCGGTAGATGTTACATTTACAATTAGTTCTCGGTTCATCTGTAAAATTACGTTTAGAGTTTCATTCCAAAAGGGGATTTCAGTACCCTTTTTTAATAGGTAAACGCTAAAAGGGCAGTTGCCCGTTTAGCGTTAATTACCTATTCACAAGCAATATGCCACCGGCACATTACTTCTTCTTGTGACGATCCTTGCGCAGACGCTTCTTACGCTTGTGGGTCGCCATCTTGTGACGCTTATGCTTCTTTCCGTTTGGCATAGTTGTAATGTTTTTTATTAGGTGAATTACTTAATCTTTGCAACAAAAGTCTTTGCCGGCTTGAAAGCTGGGATATTGTGTGCAGGGATGGTGATAGTGGTGTTCTTCGAGATGTTACGAGCAACCTTCTGTGCGCGCTTCTTGATGATGAACGAACCAAAACCACGGAGGTATACGTTCTCCTCTTTGCTGAGCGACTCCTTAACCTCCTCCATAAATGCCTCAACGATAGTCTGAATCTGAACCTTCTCTACGCCGGTCTTTTTAGCGATTTCGCTAACGATATCTGCCTTTGTCATAATTATTATTGTTTTTTTATTAGTTAATAACCTTTCTTACGACTCCCCTTATGCCCGCTGCCCGACAAGCAATCACCTATCAAACAAGCCATTCACAAGGCGAAATCGGCGACAAATATACACTTTATTTTACAAACGAGGAAATTCGGCGCAGTTTTTTTCTGATTTTTAAGCAATAAAAAGTGTTTTCCGGACAAATATTCGCCGAAAAACACTTTTTTTCAAGCTCGAACCGGCAAACCCTGCTCTTTCCGTCTTACAGGGCTGCTATTTCGAGTTATACGGGCCGTGAATCGACTTCACGTTGTAGTCGTAGTTCGTATCGTCGAGCAGATAGACGTGATACGAATCGCCGTTAGGCGCAACGCGCAAAACGATATGACCGTCATAGCCGGCAACCTTGCCATACACATCCGTAGCGGCTGCGTACGCCTTCTCGTGAATGCTGGTCGAGAAGAAATCCTTTGCCCACATATAACCGAAACCGTTGCCGTGAATGCTTGCCACGAGATTCTTATCCGGCTGCTTCTTGTAGAAGCTCATATTGATAATTACGCGCGGACTGAACTCTACGGCCTGCATCTGCGAACCCCAGCTGTTGGCGCTCAAGTGGTGGTTGGTCTTGAAGGCATCGAGTTTGCCCTTGCCAACGAAGTCGCGATAGTAGTTCGCCATCAGGTTCTGCGGCGTACTCGTAAGGTCGCCACAAGCGATATAGTCGAACTTGCCATAGCTCAAATGGAAACCGCAGCACGACGGATTACCCTTGGCCGACTTCGAGCCGGAGACAACCGCAGAACCCGAGTTGCTCTTGCTCACCACATAACCATTGGCACAGATGTTCAACACGCTGCAATCGTACTGCTTGCGGTTGTACTGCATCACGATCTGCTCCTCACCCGGACGGAAACGTGCCGCACGGAAATGTCCGTTGCTCTCGCCCCACTTCACGAACTTGCCCCAATCGGCTGCAAGCTGACCGTCGAGTGCCGGAGTCTCGGCATCCTCCGCATAGTTAGGATATGCGCGGTCGAGTACGTTGAGGTACTTCACCTCGTCGTAGAGTGCGAGCAGACCCGCCTTGCGATAACCTGCAGCAGCGGTCTCCTGCGAAGCTGCCGAACTTCCGATATGGTCGATATGGAAGTGCGACGGAGCACACCAATCGATCGAGAAGTGGCCTTTCGGCATAAAGTGCTGGATGTAGCGCGCCTGCACGATATACGGGCGCACGTTAGCATTCGGACGCTGTGGAACGACCGCATCCTCGCTGTCATTGTTCGGATCGTACGTTGCCTTTACCTCACCGGCATCGACAAGCAGCGTCGTACCATCAGGCAAAACGTAGAACGTACACTCGCCACGGCCCGTGCTGATGTAGTGGATATCGAGGTATCCCTCGCTCCAGGTCGGAAGCGGTTTGCCCACCTCGGCAACCCCCATCTCGGTCGAGCCACCCCCCGGATTGTTCGAACCGTTGTTCAAATCGTCATCCCAGGGCATTTCCGTGTTACCGCCGCCACAAGCGATTGCCAGCAGTGCTGCAATTGGCAAAATCAATAAATTCTTTTTCATTTTCACTTATACTTAATTACATACTTTCAAATGGTCCGTCAATGAGTTTTATCTTATAGGAGTTGTTGCTATCGTCAAGCACATAGACCTTATAGCTGTCGCCCTTCGGAGCTACGCGGATAACGATGTGGCCGCTCGTTGCCGAGCACTTGGCATAGTCGGCAGGATAGAGTTTGAGGAGCGACTCTCCGACGCTCGTACAGTAGAGTCGGCAACCCATATCTGCGATGTAGTCGAACTTGCTCTTGTCGGGCTGAATGTCGCGCACATAGAAGCTGGTCGCCACCATCGTCTGCGGCAGCATCACCTGCATCGCCTTCTTGCACATCGAGTGAGGCGAGAGGTGGTGGTGTGCCTTGGCAGCATCCACCCTGCCAGCAACTTTGGCTACGCGATACTCCAAATCCTGATAGTCGCCGATGTCGCCCGCCGTAAGGAAGTCAAAACCTCCATATCGAATAACCAAACCGCACGATGCGGCATTCTCGGCCTTGCTCTTTCCGGCGTAGATATCCACCGGCTTGCCATTCTCCCAGATTTTACAGTTGGAGCAGATGTTGTCGATTCGCAGCTCTGGATAAGCCGACGCATTGTAGAGCATCGCGAACTGGTTGACTGCACCCAACTCGAATTGAGAGGCCTTGAGCCCCTTTTTTTGTACGTTATAGTTCAAAAATTTCTTATAGTTTGCCAACGATGCCTCGCTCATCGAGCCGACTGCCAACTCCTCGTACGCACCATAGGCACGATCCACAACCTCACGGAACGGAATGCGGTGGTAGAGGGCCGTAACGCCGCTCAAAACGTAGCCGCCCTCGGTAAAGGAGCTATACTCCGATTCGAGGTTGCCCATATGATCCATATGGAAGTGCGAGAGATGGAAATAGTCGACCATATCGTGGCCCAACGGCATAAAGTGGCGGATATAGTTGGCATAGGTCTCCGTCGGACGTACAAGCGCGTTCGGACGCTGCTGCACGTTCTTATACTCGGAGGTTTCGCGACTGAACTCGCCGGCATCGATAACCATCGTCGTACCATCGGGCAAAATGACAAACAGACACTCGCCACGGCCCGTGCTGATGGTATGGATATCCAAAAAGCCCTCGCTCCACGCCGAGAGGGTTTTACCCACCTCGTCCGCATCCTCCGCAGGAGGCGTCTGATCGTCGGGCTCGTCCTCTGGCTCGGAAGGCGTATTCGGACGCTCCTCCTTCCCCAGATCGTCTTCCCACGGCATCTTCACATCCTCCTCGCCACACGCAATAGCGCCAATGAGGAGCAACGGCAAAATCCAAAGAAATCTTCTCATAAACTCAACTATTTACATTTGAATGGACCATCAATCTGCTTAACGCGATAAGCGCTATCGCTGTCGTCAAGCGTATATACCATATAGCTGTTGCCCTCCGGAGCTACACGGATAACGATATGACCGCTCGTTGCCGAACACTTGGCATAGGCCTTCGGATCGGATTGCAACAACGGCTCGCCGACACTCGTACAGAAGATTTTACAACCGCCATTGGTAATAAAATCGAACTTACTCTTATCGGGCTGAATGTCGCGAACATAGAAACTCGTTACAACCATCGTCTGTGGCTGCATCGCCTCGACCGCCTTCGCACACATCGAGTGTGGCGAGAGGTGGTGGTGCGCCTTGACTGCCTCTATCTTCCCGACAGCTTTTGCTACTCGATATTCCAAATCGTGGTAATCGCCAATATCACCCGCCGTAAGGAAATCGAAATTGCCATAGCGGATGACAAAACCGCACGAAGCGGCATTCTCCCTGCGCATCTCGCCCTCGTAGACATCGAACGCACGGCCATTCTCCCAAACATAACCGTTCGAGCATACGTTCTCGATACGGAAGTTCGGATATGCCGACGGATTGCGGCGCAGAGCAAACTGATTCACGGCACCCAACTCGAAACGCGATGCCTTCAAGTCGCCGGCCGCGATGTTGTGAGCCAAGAACTTCTTATACTCCTCAAGCACCTTGACACTCATCGACTTCACCTTGAGCGAGTCGTACGCACCGTAAGCGCGGTCGATGACCTCGCCGAACGGCACCTGATGGTAGAGTGCCATCACTCCCGTAAGCAAATAATCGCCCGCCTTACTCTTCTCGTATTCGGGCTCGATATTACCCATATGATCCATATGGAAGTGCGAGAGGTTGAAGTAATCTACCTTCTCGCTGCCCGACGGCATAAAGTGGCGGATATAGTCGCCAAACGCCTTCGTCGGACGTACCTGCGCATTAGGACGCTGTGCTACGTTCTTAAACTTCTTGCCCTCACGGCTGAACTCGCCTGCATCGACAACCATCGTCGTACCATCGGGCAGTACGAAGAACAGACACTCGCCACGGCCCGTACTGATCGTGTGGATATCGAGATAACCCTCGCTCCAAGCCGGCAGCGTGCGGCCCTTACGCACCTTTTTGCCTTTGTGGCCGGCGGCGGAGAGAACTCCCACCGCCAGACACATCGACAGAATTAATATTAATGCTCTTTTCATCTTAATTACTCAACATAAACCGGACGAATCGAATAACGACCCTTCGCGTCAAATGCCTTATTCCAATAGTCGTACGTCTGTTTTGTACCACCAACGTTCTGAACAGCGAATACCGCACCGTAGCAAGGAGCCGTAGCATCACCACCCGGAGTGAGTGTGGTCGATGCACGATATACGCCCTGCGAACCGACGTTGTAGATGCCGTACTGTGTGCTCTCGGCATTGTAACCACGACCTGCGTAAGGAAGGAACAAGCCCGTCTTCAAATCCTCGTCCGTAAGTGCAACTGCATCCGTAGCGTGTACAGGCGCCTCACCCGGAGCCGGATCGTAGAACAACATACCCTTGATGGTCGTAGTACCAATCGTATAGGTACCTACCTTGCTCGATGCCTGCTCGACGAGAGTCTTAAACTCGTTCTGCGTAGGCATACGGTACTTACCGTTCGAAGCCCAATAAGCGATATCACCATACTTTGCTGCTGCGAAATCGGTCGTTACGTTTGCGCAAACCTGATCGAGATACATCTTTGCAGCGATATCAACGCCGGCAGCCGTCTCAACAGGAGCTGTTACGAGCGGCGAGAACGGATCGGCAACACCACCGAAGTTGAAGTGGTCGGCAGCATCGAACGAAGTGATATCGGTCTTGTTACCCGAAGCGTGTACCTCGCAGTGGATATAGTGTGCCTGATTGTCGGCAATCTTCCAACCCTCTGCAAAGCCACTGTCGCCCTTCTCACTCTTGTTATACTGCAAGTTACCTGCTGCCCACTTGATACCTGCTACGGTGATGTAAGCCGGCTTCTGTACCTCTGGCTCTGGTTCCGGATCAGGAGTTACGGCATTGTCGTCAGCCACGCCCGCCATATTGATGGTGAACGAGGTGATGTCGCCAGCCGAGAATACGAGGTCGGCAGGGATAGTACCGGTCTTGGTGAAGGTAGTCTTCTCGGTAGTTACTACAACGACATACTGCTCGCCGGCTGCCAAAGTTGCAGGCCAGCACGACATATAGTAGGTGAAGTCGCCGGTCTGTGCCTCAGGCAGAGTAACCGTAATCGAGTTAACAGCAGTTGCAACGGTGAACGGCAACGGATAGATGCCCGCCGTTACATCCTCAACCATCACGTTGGTAATCTTACCTGCGATTGGAGGTACGCAGGTAAAGGTAACGCTGACAATCTTATCGTCGGCAGCGAGAGCCACGTTCTTCACGTTCACCTTACCGATTGCGCTCAAACGGCCAATCTCGAAGGTAAGCGTCTCGCCTGCAGCCGGCTGTGCGTTGCGAATAATCGCCTTCGACACGAGGAAGTCAGCCGCACCATCGAACGTGTTCATTGCAGTCGGAGCTTGCGTACCAGGCAGCGTAAATGCCATATAGGTACACGCACCGTTCATCGACATCGATGGCGACGCGAAGATATACTTCAAATCGGTAACATCGCTGGCTGCGAACTCAACCGCAGTAGCGAGCGTCGGAGCATCCTCCGCAACAGTGCCCTTATAGTACGAACGCGAACTGCCGCCGACAACCTGTGCCACGGTAAACGTATCGCCCGCCTTCCACGTTGCGCTATACTTACCGCCCTGCTCAACGAGTGCGGTACGAGCAATCGGAGTCTCGGCCGTGATGTTAAACTTAACATTTCCCTGTGTCTCTACCGCCATATCGTCACCCTTCTGACAACCAACAAGAGCCGCTGCGGCAATTATAATCGAAAATATTGTACGTTTCATCGTCTGATAATTTTTAGATTTCATAATTGTAATTATTCTCATCGATAGCTCCACCCGGAGTACCGTTGCCCCACTCATCATCGGACTCGGCAAAGCCGCGCTCGATTCTCACATCGATATCCGAAAGAGATGGTTTTAAATAATATTTCATTTTCATATTATCTCTTTTTATGGATTATAACTCTCCCGCATACGGATTCTCGCCAATCTCACCGCCAGGAGTACCTGCACCCCAACCCTCCGGATTAGGGGTAGGAGTTGGAGTTGGATCAGGATCCGGTGTTGGGGTTGGGTCCGGCTCCGGTGTCGGATCTGGATCCGGTGTTGGGGTTGGATCCGGCGTTGGGGTTGGATCCGGCGTCGATGGAGGAGTCGGAATCGTACCGTTGCCCGTATAGATCGGACGGATCGAGTAGCGGCCCTTCGCATCGAATGCCTTGTTCCAATAGTCGTACGTCTTCTTCGTACCACCTACGTTCTGAACAGCGAATACTGCACCATAGCAAGGAGCCGTAGCGTCGCTCTCAGGAGTGAGCGTGGTCGACGAGCGATATACACCCTGCGAACCAAAGTTGTAGATACCGAACTGCGTGCTCTCGGCATTGTAACCACGACCTGCGTAAGGCAGGAAGAGGCCCACCGCCAAATCGGCGTCGGTCAACGCGTGAGTAAGCTCCGTATCGTGAGTCGGCTCTTCGCCTGCAGCCGGATCGTAGAAGTACATACCCTTGATGGCCTTACCGCCAAGCGTGTACTCGCCGATCTTGCTCGATGCCTTCTCGGTCAGCAACTTGAACTCATCCTGGGTAGGCATACGGAAGATACCGTTCGTTGCCCAGTAAGCGATGTCGCCGTACTGCGCTGCTGCGAAGTCGGTCGTTACGCTTGCGCAAACCTGATCGAGATACATCTTTTCAGCGATATCAACGCCGGCAGCCGTCTCAACAGGAGCTGTTACGAGCGGCGAGAACGGATCGGCAATACCACCGAAGTTGAAGTGATCGGCCACGTCATACGACGTAAGGTCGGTCTTCTTACCACCCTCCTGCGTATCATAGTGCAGGTAGTGTGCCTGCGAAGGGGCAATACGCCAGCCCTGCTGGTAGCCCTCAACTGCCGCACCATCCTTCAGGTACTGCAAGTTACCGGTTGCCCAGTAGATACCTGCAACGCATACCGTGCCCTCGATCTTCGGCATCTCGTAATCGGCCATCTTGGCCTTGAACTCGAGCAACAGACCGCGCGTAGCCGATACGATACCCGTAGCAATCGTAACCTCGCTCAACTTTACATCCTTTGCATCGTATGCCTCTGCCTTCAACGAGGTATAGTCGCCAACCGGTACTGCGAACACAGCGTCAACGGTTGCCGGAGCTTTACCCTCGATTACGACAGCAACAGTATTGTTGCCGGCAGTTGCCGCAACACCCTCGGTGAGCACAGCCGGAAGCTTGGCGGTTACCTTACCCGAGAGGTTGTTGTCCGACGAGATGACGATCTTCGCCGTATTCTCGCTTACGTTGCTGAACTGCACAGCCAGATATGCCATCAACTGCTTGAACTCGATATTCACCGACTCGCCCGTCTCGGCAACCATCAGCGAGCAACCGCCCGTTGCCGATGGAGCAATCTCCGATGGCAAATTATACTCGACAACACCATTCTTGTAGGTTGCCGATGTAGGATAGATAGCGTAATCGCCAACCGTCTTACCCTCCGGAATCACGCCCTTGAAGAACGCCTTACGGGTTTCGCCCGTGCCGTCGAGAGCAAAATCAACGGTCGAATTATCATCACACACAACCGAAATTGCGTCGTCCTTCAACCAACGCGCCTCGCCCGTCTTGATCAACGACGCACGCGATGCCGCATTCTCGATGGAAGCGACGAAAGTAACCTCGCCTGTCGTGCCGTATGACGGCTCGAACTCCGACACTTCATCGGCCTTGCAACCGAGTGCCAAGAGGGCAATCGGGATGCAATAACACATATATTTGAATACTCTTTTCATAGTAGTCTTCTGTTTTTTCAGGTTATTGATTATTAATAGCCAGGGTTGTTATCCTCCGGATTAATCAACGGATTGGTATCAATCTCGTTCTTAGGGAATGGCCACAACTCGTCCTTGCCGACATTGAATATAAACTTCGTATGCACACGTGCATTGAACGCCTTACCGTCGAAGGTGGTCTTACCGTCGTACGATACCGTCCAGTTCTCATCAATGATAGGTTTAGCGTTGGTGTTGGTCTTCAGGAATGGCAGAGCGTACTGTGCGCCATCGCCGTTTACGCCCATCAGCGCCTTATATGCAACCGGCTTACCATCGGCCGCTTTCCAACGACGAATATCAAACCAGCGGAAGCCCTCGGCGCAGAGCTCAACCTTACGCTCGTAACGCAATGCGCTACGCAAGCCCTCGCGGCTCGCATCCTTCAATGCAGGCATATTCACGCGAGCACGAACGCGCTCGATGTTTGCCTTCGCGCGGCTCAAATCACCACGGTCCCACTCGATATTTGCCTCAGCATCGATGAGCAACAGCTCGGCCAAGCGGATAATCGGAATATCCAACTCCTCGTCGTAGTCCTTACCCGTCACTACGCCGTAGAACGTAGGATCCGAATACTTACGCCACAAGAAGCCGTCCGGACCCTTCTCGCCGTTCGGACCATACTCGCTCTTGTTACCCGTTACGTCGGCATTCGAAACCGACTTGCCAAGAATGTAGTCGAATACGGTCGTTGCGCTCGGATCGATCGAGAACTGAACGCCCATCGAACGCATATCGGAACGGATACAGTAGAGGTCGAGACGTGGGTCACGATTCTTCCACGGATTCTGCCAGTCGTAGAGCGGCGACTCGACAATCGAGAGACCGTCCGTACACTGGAACGTATGCATCATCGACAACGACGGGCCCCAACCTGCTGCGCAGTTGTGTACACGCGAGTGGTAGGTGTAAACGCAAGCGTGAACATTGCTTGCAGCCAAACGGTCGAACTGGATAGCCCAGATCCACTCCTTCGAGTTCTTCTCTGCATCGAAACCGAAGAGAGGAGTCTGATCCGGCTCACCCTCAACGTGCGATGGATAGTAGGTCGTATCGAGCGGAGTCAGATCGTAAACGCCACCGGCCAAGTCCAATGCGTGACGCGAAGCGGCAGCTGCCTCCTCGTAGAAACCCCACTCGAGGCAGATACGCGCCTTGAGCGCAAATGCACCCACGCGACCGATACGGCAAGTACCCCACGTTGCACGATCCCAAGCGATTGGGAGGTGCTCGAGCAACTCATCGTCCAAATCGTCGATTATACGGCGAACAACCTCTGCGCGTGGTGTACGAGCATAGGCGTTATCCTCGAGCGTCAGGCAGTGATCCACGAACGGGATATCGCCATAGAGCTTACAGCCCATATCGTAGAAGTAGGCACGCAGACAGAGCAACTCCGCCTTAAACTGGTAATACTCCTCCTCGGAGATTACGCCACGCAGACGATCGAGGTTGTCGAGTACGAGGTGTACACGGCCCACACCTTTATATATACGCGCGTAGACATCCTCTACTGCGCCATACTCCGATGTGATGATCGACTGGCGGAAATCAGGCCACTTCGAGAGTTGGGTACGCATCGTACCGACATCGGTGAGCTGGTCCAAAATACAATTTGGGAATGGAACATACTGTTCGATATTATTGGCAAGACTCTTATAGGCAGCAAGCACACCTGCCTGCGCCTCTTCGGCACTTGCCGGGAAGGTTCCCGTCGAAGGACCCGTCAGTGGGTCGCGGTCAAGCGAACATCCGGTGCTCAACAAGACTGTCGACAGAAGTATGGAAATGATATACTTTTTCATAGTTGTGTCGTTTTATTAGAATTTAATCTCTGCACCAAAGGTGTACGTACTTACAAGCGGATAGTTGTTACCGATGCTACCGGTCGTTGCACCCTGTGCACCGCTCTGGTATGCAGTCTCCGGATCATAACCCTCGTAGTAGTTGCTGATTGTAAAGAGGTTGGTTGCGTTCACGTAGAACATCAGGCCCTTGATTCGCATCTTTTCGAGCTCACGCTTCTGGAAGCTGTAGCTAACCTGCAAGTTCTTCAAACGGCAATATGCACCGTTTGCCATCCAGAACGACGACACCTGCGTATTGAGCGAGCTGGTGTACGACAAACGTGGGAACTTCGCATCCTGATTGGTCTCGGTCCAGCTGTCGAGATGACTCTTCTGGAACGTACCACCGCTGACAGCCGGCTGCGTATAAGCACCGCTGATGTATGCATTCGCCTTACCTACGCCCTGGAACTGTGCGCTGATGTTAATGCCCTTCCAACCGAAGTTGAGCGTCAAACCATAGGTGTAGCGAGGGATGAGCGAGCCGAGAATCTGCTTATCTGCGGCGTCGATCTTATCATCCTTGTTGTAGTCCTCGTAAACCAAGTCGCCCGGACGGGTAATCTGGTTGAACTGCGGACAGTTGGCGTTGATCCAGTCGGCCTGCTCCTGCGTCTGAACGATACCGAGCGCCTTGAGCAGATAGAGCGAGTTGATAGACGAACCCTCCTGGTTGCGGATTACGCCGCTCGAGCTGGAAGTACCCTTCATATCGACGATCTTGTTGATAACATCCGAAACATTCGCCTGAACGCCGAACGTGAAGTCGCCCCAACGGTTGTTGTAGCCCAAAGCCAACTCCCAACCGTTATTCACTACGATACCCGCATTCTGATAAGGTGCGTTGAGACCAATCGTTGCCGGAATATCGAGCTGCATCAAGATACCGTCGGTCTTCTTGTGGTAGTAGTCGGCCGTGATTGTGAACTTGTTCCACAAAGTAACGTCGATACCCACGTCAGCCATATAGGTAGTCTCCCAAGTGATATCCTCGTTTGCCAACGAAGTTTGAGCCACGATAGGATAGATGTTACCACCGGCAGCAATCGAGCTGATGGTGAGCATCTGTGCCGTAGGATAGTAGCTACCGATGTTCTGGTTACCCAACATACCGTACGATGCACGCACCTTAAACTCGGAGATAACGTGACGGACAGGATCCATAAACGACTCCTCCGACAGACGCCAAGCAGCCGAGAAGGATGGGAACAAGCCCCAACGGTTCTTGCGAGCGAAACGCGATGAGCCGTCGTAACGCAAGTTTGCCTCGAAGAGGTAACGGTCGTCGTAGTTATAGTTAATACGGCCGAAAATTGAAGCCAACGCGAGCTGCGAATGGCTACCGCCGTTGTCCTTAAACTCGTTGTCGCCACCCGCGTCGATTACATCGTACTGCGGATAACCGAAGTTCTGACGATATGCGCTCAACGAAAGGATGTCGTACTCCTCGTACGAAGCACCCACGAGGAGCTTCAGATTGTGCTTACCGAAGCTGTGAGCCGCAGTAATCATACCATGATAGTAACCGTTGTAGTTGGTCGAGATGCTCTCGTTGAGCGAGTTGAACTCGGCATTGCTAATCTTCGAAATCGTACCGTAAGGGTCGGTGTGGTACTCCACAAGGTCGATGAACTTATGGCTCTTCGACGCTGTAAACTGCGGAGCAACCTTACCCTCGATGGTCAGCCACTTCAACGGCTTGTACTCGAGAACGGCTGCTGCCTTGAGGTTGAGGCGCTGTACGTTGTAGTTACCGCCCAAGCCCTGCTCGATCATCGGCAGCGGGTTGGTCGTACCACCCGTAAAGGTTGCATAGCTGCCATCCGACCACTGTGCAAGCATCAACGGATCCTTCGAGTTCATAAAGCCGAATACGGTGCTCTGGTAAGGGTTCACGTCGCGCTTCGAGTAGGTACCCGAGATATCGAGTTTCAGGTGCAACTTCTTGTGCAACTGCACGTCGAGGTTGTTACGCAGGTTGAAACGACGGAACTTTGCATCCTTAATGATACCGTTCTGATCGAGATAGCCGAACGAGGTCATCGCGCGCACGCGCTTCGAGCCGGCGCTCATCGATACGTTATGGCCGTGCGTGAAACCGTTGCCGGTCATCAGGCGCTTCTGCCAGTCGATAATCGGGAATGCATCCGGATCGAGATAGTTGTTACGACGATAGTTGGCGATATACTCATCCGTGTAGATGGTAGGCGTACCGTCGTTGTCGGATGCCTGACGCGAGAGAGTCATATACTCCTCGGCATTCACAACATTCGGATAGACAACCGGCTGCTGCCAACCAACATAACCGCGATAGGTAACCGCGAACTTGCTCTTGTCGGCACGCTTGGTGGTGATGAGGATCACACCATTCGCTGCACGCGAACCATAGATGGCAGCCGAAGCTGCATCCTTCAAGACCGAAATCTGGTCGATCTGCGAAGCGTCGACAGCGTTCATATCGCCCTCGACACCGTCGATCAGAATCAGCGGCGAAGAGTCCGATCCACCGAACGAACCGATACCACGAATCTGAATGTTACCTGTGTCAGCACCCGGAGCACCACCTGCAGTCGTTACGGTAACACCCGGAGCGATACCCTGCAATGCAGTCGAGAGCTGCGTGATAGGACGGCTTGAGAACTCCTCGGTCGAGATTGACGATACGGCACCCGTAAGGTTTACCTTCTTCTCCGTACCATAACCTACGACAACGACCTCGTCCATCGTCTTGCTATCGGAAGCAAGAACAATTTCGTAGTGCGACTGGTGCGCCTGTACCGCAACAGTCTTTGTCGTGTAGCCGACGAACGAGACTTCGAGCGTCTGTCCCGGCTTAACCGACAACGTAAATTCACCTTTGGAGCCGGTAACCGTACCCCCACCCGCAACAAGCGAGGCGCCATCCAAAATGACCACCGTTGCACCCGGCAGCGGAGCGTTCGTGTCGTCCACGACCACACCCGTTACGGAGAGCTTTTGAGCAAAAGCGGTCAAACTGAAACAGCAAGCAAGAATTACCATCGATAATCTTGCCGAAATGTGTAGCAGTTTTCTCATACTGGTTTTTGTTTTAGGTTAATATTTTGATTGGTTTTTTTTAAAATTTATCTCTCTGCACCACACTGCGGTAAACATACCGCAATCATACTCTCTCTCAACAAAGGTATAAAATATATTTTATATTTCCAAATATTTATGCCATAGGGGGGGGGTATTTTCAATATAAAAAAAGTCTAAATCTAGATATTCGCCAACGCTTTTCCGCCGACAAGCCGACAACCACTACCCCGCAATGCAAAAAAGCCGATAAAAAGCCGACAAAAACGTGGGCAGAAATAAAAATCTGTGTATCTTTGCGCCCACAAAAAAGTTTAACCGCAAGCAACACAATATTACAACCGAATGGAAAAGTACGAATCGAAACAGCAACAGATTTTCAAATCGGCGGCACAAATCTACCCGCTCATCTCCGACTTCTCGCTGCTCACGCCTGCCGTGGCGGACAAGGTCGAGGAGTGGCAGGCAACGGCCGACACCTGCTCGTTCAAGGTGAAGGGCTTTACCGTCAAGTTGCGTATGGTCGATAAGGTCGAGTGCAAGCACGTCAAGATTACGGGCGACGACGGCGGTCTGCCGATCGACTTCTCGTTCTGGATTCAGTTGCACGAGGTATCGCCTTCCGACACGCGTATGCGAATGGTGTTGCACGCCGACCTGAATATGATGATGCGTATGATGATTGGCGGCAAGCTGCAAAAGGGCCTCGACCAAGCGGCCGAAACCTTCGCCTCGGCATTCAACCGCTTTTAAAACAAAGAGTTAGAGCTCTGCATAAAACAAAAAACTACTGCAACGATTGCAGTAGTTTTTTGTTGCATTTTTGGGAGACAATACCCTTACCAAAAAGAAGAAAAACGACAAAATAATTAGCCGCGTTATACGACTTTTGTCAGTATAACTCCAAATACTCAAACGTATTCCCCACCGCTACCAAATAACGCGCAAACTCGGCTTGCGAAATGACGACCGTAGCGCGGTTATCGTTCGGGTGGAAGCTCAGCGCGGGATAGTCGAGAAGCGTCCGATCGAGAAACAGATGGACGTGATTCTCCACATCGTTGATAAGCCCGAAAGGCGACACCGAGCCGGGGCGAAGGCCGAGGTAGCGCTCCATACGCTGCTCGGAGGCGAAGGAGAGTTTGCCCTGATGCAGACGATGCTCCAAGTCGTGAATCGCCAGCGAACGTTCGCTATCGAATACCACCAGATAGTGGCGATTGCCCTTATGGTTGCGGAAAAAGAGGTTCTTGCAGTGCTTCGAGCCGTCGGCACGCCAATATTCGCGCGCAATCTCGATGGTCGGCGCCTCGGGATGCTCATAAAAAGAGTATTCGATTCCCTGCGAGCGCAGAAAATCGAATACCTTATTGCGACGTTCCATCGTATCCCTATTTTGCAATTGCGGCACGCAACTGCGGAATCGACTCCTCGAGCGTCATACCCTTGCGATATACGCCTGCCGTACCGCCAACGAATACGTTTGCACCCATCTCGGTCATCAGCTTCGCGCGCTCACAACTTACGCTACCGTCAACGCTGATAAGAACGTGTGCATAGCCGTGCTCATCGAGCCACTTACGCATCTCGGCAACCTTATCCAAGATACCATCCACGAGCTTTGCGCCCGAGAAACCCGGATATACCAACATCAGCGTAACCATATCGGTATAAGCCATATGCGGAGCTACCGAATCAACCGGCGTGTCAGGATTTACAACCACACCGAACATTGCTCCCTTGCCGTGAATCTCGGCAGCGAACTCGCTCAAATCCTTATTGAGCTCGACGTGCGTCGACACGATATCGCCGGCGTGAACGTCGATCTTCGAGCAGATGAACTCCGGCTCCTCGCACATCAAGTGGATGTCGAGCGGAAGGTTTGTTACGCGGTGCATTGCGTTCGGAAAATCTGGACCAAAGGTCATATTAGGCACAAAGTGGCCGTCCATAACATCGATATGCAACCAGTCGATGCCGTTTTGCTCCAAAGTTTTGATGTCGCGCTCGAGGTTCATCAAATCCGAGCACATCACCGATACAGAAATCTTGTTTGCCATAGTAGTATAATTTTTTGTTATCTTTTACGTTTTAACTCTGTCGTTAATAGTTGCGGCGTATCACACCCCGCCACGCAAAGATAACATTTTCTGCCGAATGAAACAACCGTCGGACAAAAATTATCGCACAAAATTGTATTTTCGTGAAATCTTTGCTACATTTGTTGTGTGTAAGCCCTGCGTTTCGGCACGGGGCAAGGAGAGAACGAAATTTTAAGTTAAACCCAAAATATCTGAATTTTTTATGAAAAAGTTACTCGTTCTGGCAGTTGCACTCTGCGTGTCGATTGCCGTAGTCGCTCAGCCAAAGGTTATTGCACATCGTGGTTTCCACGCAACGGAGGGCTCGTGCCGCAACTCGATTGCCGCTATGCAGAAGGCGCAGGAGTTGGGCATCTATGGCTCGGAGTGCGACATCAACCTCACCAAGGATGGCAAGATTGTCGTTGCTCACGGCGGTATGCACCCCGACAAGAGCGTCTACAAGGATAAGAATCTCAAGCGTGTAGACATCCAGAAGTCGAAGCTCGTGAAGATTCAGGAGATTCCGCTCGAGAACGGCGAGACTATGCCGACACTCGAGGAGTACCTCGTACAGACACAGAAGGATCCGTACACCAAGCTCATCATCGAGATCAAGAGCCACGCTACGCCTGAGCAGGAGACCAAGATCGTGAAGCAGACCGTTAAGCTCGTTGCCAAGTACGGCTTGCAGGAGCGCGTAGAGTACATCGCCTTCCGTCCGTGGGTATGCTTCGAGTTGAAGCGCTTTGCTCCGAAGGGCACCGCTATCGCCTACCTGAACGGCGACTACAAGCCGGATTACGTAAAGGGTATGGGCTTGTCGGGTATCGACTATAAGCTCGACGTGCTGAAGAAGCATCCGAAGTGGATCAAGCAGAGCCAGAAGCTCGGCCTCACCGTAAACGTATGGACGGTGAACAAGGAGGAGGATCTGCGCTGGGTAATCGAGCAGGGTGTCGACTATATTACCACCGACGATCCGGTATTGGCAAAGAAGTTGATTGCCGAGATGTGTACAAAATAAACCGGCAATGAAATTACGAATCGGAGTCGATGAGCGTCCGTCGGCAGGAGCAATGCTGCTCTACGGTCTGCAATGGTTGATGATATGTATTCCGGTGGTGCTGACGAGTACATTTGTGGCACCGGCCGGCGAGACCGTATTCTTCACCCAGAAGCTCTTTGCCTTGATGGGTATTACGATGATCGTGCAAGCGTTGTGGGGCCACCGTCTGCCACTTGTGGCAGGCCCTGCGGCTGTGCTGCTTATGGGTGTGTTGGCCGCAATGAGTCAGGGACACACCAGCAGTTCGATCTACCCGTCGATTGTCATCGGTGGCCTTCTCATCGGCATTCTGGCTGCGTGCGGAGCGCTCAAACACGTCCAGCGCATCTTCACACCGCGTATCGTGGTCTCCATCCTGCTGCTCATCTCCTTTACGATGGCAAAACCTATCGTGGGGATGATCTTTGCAGACACAGCACACCAGGGCACATCGATTCTCTTTACGCTCATCTGCGTGATTGCGATGGCTACGGCCAACAATCTGCTGCGTGGCGTATGGAAGACGATGGTCGTAATTGTAGCGATGATTGTCGGCTCGCTCGCCTACTATGCGATGACGGAGTTCCCGACGGAGTTCGTTCGCGACAGCGTCGCTCCGCAGCTGTTGCTCAATGAGTTCCATATCGATGCCGGCGTGGTCGTGGCGTTCATCTTCTGCTACATCGCGCTGCTCATCAACGAGATTGGCTCGGTGCAGTCGCTCGGCGAATTTATCGAGGCGCAGGGTATGGAGGGACGCCAAAAGCGAGGTATGCTCCTGACCGGTGTGATGAACATCGTCAGCGGCGTGTGCGGCGTTATCGGTCCGGTCGACTACTCGCTCTCGCCGGGTGTTGTGGCTTCGACATCGTGCGGCTCGCGCTACACCGTGATTCCTGCAGCTGTGGCGATGCTCGTAATCGCACTGCTGCCCGATCTGGTAGCCGTACTGCTCACCATTCCGAGCCCTGTGATGGGTGTGGTGCTGCTGTACCTTATGGCGACACAGCTTGCGGCGGGTTTCCACCTGATGCACGAGAGTCGTGCCAGCTCCTCGTTCAAGGACGGTATGGTGCTCGGCATCCCGATTATGACCACCATCATCCTCTCGTTTGCTCCGCAGACGGCACTCGCTGCCATCCCGTCGCTGTTGCGGCCTATTGCGGGCAACGGATTCGTAATGGGTATCATCGTGATACTGCTGCTGGAACACCTCTTTTTAAGAGATACGAAAAAATAAGTGAACAATATCGGCCGAGGGTGGAGCGCAATGCGTCCGCCCTCGACTCGTAACACACCAAAAGAGATGAATGTAAAGGAGTTACTCAAAGAGTGCGCCGAGCGTCGCGAGGCGGTACTCGCAACCAATTTCTACAATTTCGAGACGCTTTCGGGCGTGATGCGTGCGGCACAGGCGACCGATTCGCCCGTACTGTTGCAGCTCACGCGCTCGTCGATCGACTATATGGGTTTGAAGCAGGCCGTAGCGATGGCTCGCCGTGCGATTGCCGACTATGGCGTGCGCGGATGGATTCACCTCGACCACGGTGGCTCGGTGGAGCTGGTCGAGCGCTGTCTTGACGAGGGTTTCGACTCGGTGATGATCGACGCCAGCGAGCGCCCGTTCGAGGAGAATGTCGCAACGACACGTCGCGTAGTGGAGCTGGCTTGTCCGTACGGCGTGAATGTCGAGGCAGAGTTGGGCTACGTCGCAAAACTCGGTCAGGAGCAGGGAGGCGGCTTTACCACAGCCGAGGAGGCACGCACGTTTGTCGAGCAGACGGGTGTTGATGCACTCGCCGTAGCTATCGGCTCGGCTCACGGCTTCTACAAGCAGCCACCGAAGCTCGATATCGACCGCCTGCGCGAAATCCACGCCGCAACCCCCGTAGGACTCGTTCTGCACGGCAGTTCGGGTATTCCGCACGAGATGGTGCAGCAAGCCATTGCCGAGGGTGTGGTGAAGGTCAATCTGGCTACCGAAATCAAGGATACGTTTATGCGTAACCTCAAGGCAATTCTTACCACGACGGACGAAATCGACCTGCGCAAGGTATTCCCGAAGGCAACCGACGCAGTCGTAGAGCTGCTCGTCGAGAAGTATAAGATGGTGAGGATGCAGTAAGCCCTCCGAACCAACTTAATTTAAACAGTACGCCCGCCGAATTGCAACTCGGCGGGCGTGCTGTTTTTAAGCGGACACTCGTTTTAGAGAATCTTCTTTACGAGCGAGAACAATCTGTACGGCATATATCTGAACGGCAGATCGAGCCACGTCGGAGTAACAACCACAGCGCGACGATGCGAGAAAACATCGAACGACTCGCGACCGTGATAGGACGACACGCCCGAATTGCCGACGCCGCCAAACGGCAGATTTTCGTTGGCAATGTGAACAATCGTATCGTTGATGCACGTTCCGCCGGCCGACGTATGGCGAATCACACGCTCGCCCGTAGCAACCGAGCCAAAATAGTAGAGCGCAAGCGGCTTCTCGCGCTGCACGACGAAATCTATCGCCTCGTCCGTCGTCTCGAATGTCAGCAGCGGGAATATAGGGCCGAAAATCTCCTCCTGCATAATCGGCGAGTCGGGCGTGATGCCACCCACAACCGTCGGCTCGATGTAGCGCTCCGAGCGGTCGCGCGCACCACCGATGAGAATCTCGGCGTCTTGCAGATAGTCCTCCAGACGGTCGAACGCACGCTCGTTGACGATGCGCGCGAAGTGCTTCGTCTTGTGCGGTTTGCGACCGAGCAGCGAGCGGAACTCCTTGCGAAGCAACTCAATGAACTGCTCCTTGATTGCGCTGTGTACCATCAGGTAGTCGGGCGCGATGCAGGTCTGACCAGCATTTATGCTCTTGCCCCACGCGATGCGGCGAGCCGCAATTTTCAGGTCGGCATCGCAATCGACAATGCACGGACTCTTGCCGCCCAACTCCAATACCACCGGCGTCAAATGACGTGCAGCGGCCTGCATCACCATACGGCCCAGCGACGGACTGCCCGTAAAGAATATCAAATCCCAACGCTCGGCCAGGAGCATCGTATTCACATCGCGATTACCCTGAACGATAGCCACATACTTATCCTCGAAGGCATCGTCAATCATCTGCTCGAGCACCGACGCTACGGTCGGCGTGTAGGGCGACGGTTTGAGCACGGCGGTACAGCCGGCCGAAATTGCACCCACGAGCGGGTTGAGCAGCAGTTGCACGGGATAGTTCCACGGCGCAATGATGAGCGTCGTTCCGAGCGGCTCGCTCACCACCTTGCTCCTCGACGGGAACATCTTGAGCGGTGTCGAGACACTCTTCGGAGCGGCCCAACGGTCGAGATGCTTGATATGGTTGCGGATTTCGCCCAGCACGATGCTTATCTCGGTCAGATAGGCCTCCTCGTACGACTTGTGCAGGTCGTGGCGCAGGGCTTCGGTCAGCGGACGCTCCCACTTGATGATTGCGGCCTGCAAACGACGCAACTTCTCGCGACGGAACGCCAAATCGAGAGTTGCACCGCTACGGAAGTAGGCACGCTGTTCCGCAACGGTATTCGAGATGTAGTGTTGTGATGTATTTTCCACCATAGTGTACCTATTTTTTACTTGCCGACTGCGGCTTGATTCGTCCCGTGAAGTTATCCATCGTGTGGTAGATGCCGACCACCTCGCCAAAGAGCCAATCGAACACCCTCATTGGCAGCAATCCCTGCATCGTTCGCACGAAGTGCATCGAAAGCGGCACGATGAAGTTCATAATGCACTTGAAGACCGTATCGCGCTCGATGGCGCGCACAATCTTACGTGCAACATACTCCGGCTCGAGCAGCGGCAACAGACGCGAACGCACACCGTCGAACATTCCGGTCTTGGTGTAGTACGGTGCGATGGTTGTTACCTTTACCCTGCTCTTGCGCTCGTGCAACTCGATACGCACCGAGTCCGACCATCCGATGATAGCCCATTTGCTCGCGGCATAGACCGCCATACGCGGATTCGATATCAGACCACCCGCCGAGGCGATATTGCAGATATGGCCGCTGTCGCGCGCCACCATCTCGGGCAGTATCTGTGAGGTGATAATCATCGGTGCCGTAGCGTTGATATCCATCGTGCGATGAATATCGGTCGTCGAAACCGAATCGAAGTAGCCGTTTCCGGTAACGATGCCGGCACAATTGACGAGGATATCCACCGCGCCTGCCTCCTCACGCACACGCTCGTAGGTCTGCACGACCGAGCTCTCGCTCGACACATCCACCCGATAGGCGAAAACCTTGCCATAGGCCGAAAGTTCCGCCACGGCAGCATCAATACTCTGCTGGTTAATATCCCAGATAATCAGCGCCGAAGCGCCCTTCTCGAGGGACATGCGTCCCACGATTTTGCCTATACCCGACGCTCCGCCGGTTATAAGCACACGTTTCTCCTTAAAATTTGACATAATCTCTCTGCACTTTTTCTCTCTCACAATGTTTGCTTTCGCGGAGATTTTACTATTTTTGCATACTGCAGTCGAATCACTTCGACGCAGTAAAGGTAGTGTTAATTTACGAAAACGCAAAAATAATATGCAAAACCACGATATCCTGCGCCGCCGTTTTCTGGCGCACGTCGGTCAGACCTCACCCTCGCCAATGATGATTGCCGTCGAGCGTGCCGAAGGTGTATTTTTCTACACGCCCGAGGGTAAACCCTACTACGACCTCGTTGCCGGCGTGTCGGTGAGCAACGTCGGCCACTCGAATCCCGCAGTGGTCGAGGCCGTCAAACGACAGACCGAGCGGTATATGCACGTTATGGTCTACGGCGAGCTGCTGGAGCGTCCGCAGGTGGAGTATGCCACCGAGATTGCGGCGCTGCTACCCGCACCGCTTGAGAGCGTATATTTCGTAAATTCGGGAGCCGAGGCGGTCGAGGGTGCACTTAAACTCGCCAAGCGCTATACGGCACGTCCCGAGATGATATCGATGCGTCGCGCATACCACGGCTCGACTCACGGAGCGATGTCGATGATGGGCACGCCCGAAGGCGAGGAGTGGAAGAGTCCGTTCCGTCCGTTGCTGCCCGCTACCCGATCGATAGAGTTCAACGACTTCGACGCGCTGCAGCAAATCACCGAAAAGACCGCTTGCGTGCTCTGCGAGCCGGTGCAGGGCGAGGCCGGCGTACGACCACCGAAGGAGGGTTATCTGCAGGCGCCTCGCAAGCGCTGTACGGAGGTGGGTGCGCTGCTCATTTTCGACGAGATACAGACCGGAATGGGCCGCACGGGAGAGCCGTTCGCAATGTGCAAATATGGCGTTACGCCCGACATCGTCTGTCTGGGCAAGGCCTTTGGCGGAGGTATGCCGCTCGGCGCGTTCGTCGCCTCGCACGAGATAATGAACACACTGACACACAACCCCGTACTCGGCCACATAACCACCTTTGGCGGCCATCCCGTATGCTGTGCGGCAGGTCTTGCAGCCCTGCGCTATCTCACGCAGAACAACGTGATTGCCGACGTCGAGAGCAAGGGCGCGCTCTACGAGCAGCTGCTCGAGGGCCATCCGCAGGTGTGCGAGATTCGTCGCAGCGGACTACTGCTTGCCGTCGAACTCGGCTCATCGGATAAGATGTTCCGTATGATGGAGATGTTCGCCACGGAGGGCATTATGAGCGACTGGTTCCTCTTCTGCGACACGGCATTCCGCATATCGCCACCGCTGGTAATCAGCGAGGAGGAGATTCGCGATAGCGCAGCCATCATCCGTCGTTGTCTCGACCGACTGTAGACGCCTGACGGCGTATGACGGCATAAGTGCCCACGATGGCCGACACTCCGTAGGCCAAGACCAACATCCACAACCGAGCGACCTCTACCGCCACCGCCGAGAGCGGTGCTCCTGCCGTCTGCACACGCACATAGGCAGCCACAGCACTACTGCTCGGCAGAATCTGCCCTGCGAGGTACATCCACTCCGGAAACGCCTCCTTCGGGAGCGATGCTCCGCTGAGCAGCAGCACGGGCACCGAACTCCACAACAGCCATACAAGCGAGCTCTCGCGTCGCGTGAAGAGCAGCGACAACGTGATACCCATCAACACCGAGGCCAGCACATAGGGCACGACCACCGCCAGGCAGTCTGCCGTACGGCCGTTCATCGGGTAGCCGAACAGACGATAGTGTACCACCAGCATATAGGTAGCCGTCAGCGCATATATTGCTGCATAGACCACCGTACGTCCCACGACCACCGCAAGCGCAGAGAGTCGCTTGCGACCGCTCACCATCGGCAGACGATAGTGCCCCTCCTCGTGCCACGTTCCACCAACCATACCGATTCCGATGAGCGCCGTCTGCTGAATGATAATCAGTATGATGGCCGGCATTATGAAGGTAGCATAACCCAGATAGGGATTATAGAGCGTATACGACTCATAGATAACCGGTTGCGCCACCGACTGCACCCGACCGGCATCGACTCCTGCCGCCAACAACCGCTCGACGGCAACCTTTGCACCGAACTCTCCAACCACCTCCGCAGCCCCTTTAAACAGGGCGCGATACATCAAAAAATAGCCGGCATCGCAATAGACCGCGACGCTCGGACGCTCGCCCGCCATCAGCGCTCGCTCGAAATCGCTCGGGATGTAGACCACCCCATAGACCTTGCGGGCATAGAACAACCGCTCGGCCTCGGCCATATCCGCACAATCGTACGCCTCCGCAACATCGGGCGAGGCATCGAGCAGCGTACGCAACGAGCGACTCGACGGCGTGTGCGAGCAGTCGACCACCGCAATCGGCACATCGCGCAGCACCTGACGGCCATAAGCAAGCGCGTAGAGCGTACCGTAGATGAGCAGCGCGAAGACCACAACGAGCAACACCCCCGCATCGTGGCGCAGCAGTCGCACCTCGTGGAGCATCACGGCAAGCGTTTCGCGCAGACAAGCCAACAACCATTTCAGCAGACGCATCACCTACCTCCTCCCCCAATAAGCGCGCTCGCAACAGATGTGTCGCAGGCGTCCGACCACCAATAACGGAACCACACAAAAGAGCGCCATACGGCTCATATCCACCAATGCGTAGCCAATCGGCGCACCGCGCACGGCCTGGTCAATGAATATGCGAACGTAGTAGGTGAATGGAAACAGATGCGTCAGCCACCGCAACGGCTCGGCCATCGCCATCTCGGGGAATGTCAACCCCGAAAACGTGAAGGCCAAGACGCAGTATCCGCCACCGAGCGAGAGGGCGAGTCGCATATTTGCCGTCAGCGCAACCACCACCATCGCCACCGCCTGATAGCACACTACGAGCAGCAGTGTCGCCGCGACAAGCACCACCCACGAGCCGTGTTGCACCACGCCGAGCAGAGCAAACAGCAGAAACAGCATCACCACCGCCCACCACACCAGCACCAGCCACACGGGTAGCAGTTTACCCGCAAGCGCCACCCCCATCGAGCCACGCGAGAGTCGCAGCCACTCGTCGGCCGTTGCAAGGCGCAGCTCCGAGCCGATGGCATAGACCGTCGCAAGGAGCGAGAATATCATCAGCATCATCGCCATAAAGCAGGGTGCGAGGTAGCCGCCGTAATCGAGCGTCGGATTGAATAGTATGTGGGGCGCAAATTGCAGAGGAAGCGTCTGCGCCATCGCTTGCGTGCGCGACTCGCCGAGCGACTGCAAGAGTTGCAACTCCACACCGCCGGCAAAGGTCGCCACCACCGTCTGCACATCCTTGGCAATGAATCCGTTAGCCGAAATATTAAGCCCCGAATCGTAGAGCTCGACGCGGGCCGAACGACCGCCGCCCACCGCCGCGCCAAAGCCCTGCGGAATCAGCACTACGGCATACGCCTCGCCCTCGTCCATCAGACGCCTGCCCATCCATTCGTCGGAGGGCTCGAAACGCACCTCGACCGCCGCCGTAGCATCGAGCATCGAAACCATCTTGCGCGAGAGCGGAGTGCGATCACGGTCGAGCACCGCAACGGGCAGATTTTCGACCGCATTATTCGAGAAGAATAGCGCAAAAAAGCCGAACGCCACCGTCGGCAACAGCGCAAGCAACGCGACATAGATTGCATCGCGACGCATACGCCCGACCTCTCGGCACGCAACATCCAATATATCGGCAAGGCGGCCCATCCTACAACAGTTGTTTATAGTCGACAATGGCGCTCATACCCGCACGCAGCCCCTCCTCGCCTTCCATCGGGCGCAGTCGCACCTCGAACGTGCGCACATCGAAGCCACCCTCCGCACGCGTGGCATTCCAGGTGGCAAAATCGGCCTGCGGAGCTATGTACTCCACCTCCAACTCGACCTCCCTGCCCAGCGCAGGAATCTGCGCCCAAAGCCGCTCGCCCAAACGAATCTTCGGAAGCAACGTCTCGCGGATGTTGAACGTAACCCACACATCGTCCGTCGCAAGGATGCTTACCACTGGAACACCCTCGCCGACAAGCTCCCCCGCCTCGGCCGCGATGGTGGCGACCTCGCCCGCAACGGGTGCCGTAACGGTCGCATCGCGGATATAGGACTCGACCTCATCAACCGCACCCTGCGCCTGACGCACCTTGGCGGCGGCCGCCGAACGCTCCTCACGCGTAGCACCTGCCAGCGCCAACGAATACTCGGCCGCGGCCGCACGTTCGCCCGCAGCCATCGCTTTGGCTTGCGCCTCGGCATCGTCTCGCTGCTGTGCCGTCGCCACACCCTCTGCGTAGAGATTCTGCACTCGCGCATAGGTTCGCTCCGCCACCGTGCTTGCCGCCTTTGCCCGTTGCCACAAAGCCCGCGCCGCCTCGATTTGCTGACGGCGCGCACCCGCCACAACCTGCTCGTCGAGTGCCTCGGCCGCACTTCGCAGGGCGTCGGTCTGCGCAAGGCGGGCATCGAGTTCGGGTGTGGTCAGCATATAGAGCACCTCGCCCTGCTCGACGCGTTGTCCCTCGCGGACCAGCATCTGTGCAATGCGCCCCGGAATTTTCGAGGCAGCACGATAGGTCGTACACTCTACCCTGCCCTGCAAGAGCATCGGTCGGCGCAAGACCATCTCCCGCCCGACGAGCGCCGTCAGCACAATGGCCGTGCAGAGCATCAGCGCCAAAATCAATAGATTTACACGTTTCATATCGCTATCTCCCTTATTGCAGATCACAGTTCACCACGCGCGCCTCGCTGCTGCGCACATACGATGGAAAATCCTCCGCCACACCCGCCGCCTCGAGCAGTTCGGCCAGCGCCACATCGAAGCCGTAGGCCGCCTCCATACGCTCCACACGCACCCTCGCTCTATCCAACTCCGCATCGACCACCTGCGTCGAGGAGACAACCCCCTCGGCAAAGCCGACACGGCACGAGCGCAGATACTCGTCGGCAAAGGCGACCGCCTGCTCAATGGCCTTGATGCGATTGTGGAGGTTTACGAGCCGATTGTAAATCGACTCCACGAGCAGCGGCACATCCTGCTCGGCTTTCGTCTGCAACATCTCCACACGACGCACCGTGTTGCGAGCCGCCGAGTAGTCATACTCACGACGCAGGCCGTCGAAGAGCTTCAACCGCACCCCCACACCGACCGCCCAACGTGGCAGCATATCCGAGAATTGGTGCTCCCACAGCGTTGCACTACCCATCGCCACGATCTCGGGCATAAACTCCGCACGTTTGGCGTTGAGATTCTGCCGAGCCAGATCGCGTTGCGCCCCGACCTCGCCAAGCTGTGCGTTGTGTGCGAGAGCCAATTCCCGATAGTGGTCAAGCGACTCCAGCCGCTCGAGCATGAATATAGGCGTGAGGGGCAGCACGTCGAGTTCGCCCGCACCCAGCGTCGTACGCAGGGCCGAGGCCGTCGTGCGAAGCATCAGTTCGGCATCCTCGGCCTGACGTTCGGCCTCGGCGAGTTTATACTCGACATAGAGTCGCTCGCTGCGCGATGCCATACCGTTGCGCTCCAGCGCCTGCACATCGTAGAGATGGCGACGAACACCCGCGACAACCATCCTGCGCACACCGACAACCGTCTGCGCGAAGCTGTAACCAAAGTAGCGCGTAACGAGCTCCGTTATCAGCGCATAGCGTTGCCTGCGGGCCGAGAGCGACACGAGTCGCTGCTCGATGGCCGCCGCACGCGAGGCCGCGAGAATCTTTCCGCCCGTAAAGAGCGGCAGCGACACATCGCCACCCAGAAAGGCGACATTGCGCCGTTGGAGCGTATACGAGAGGTCGAAGCCGAGCACCGAGCCCAAGCCCCCATCGAAGCCGATGGCTATATCCTTATTCATATACAGATAGCCGCCACGCAGATTCACGCGCGGCATAAAGAGGCCGATGGCCGCCTGACGATTGCGACGGGCCGCCTGCTCCTCGAAGTGCAGAGCCCGCAGCGTGGGATTCTCGTCAAGCATCATTTGTAGGGCCTCGTCGAAGGTCATCGTCTGCGCGGGCACCTGGGCCGATACGCGCCCTGCGCTGCCACCTGCGACAAAACCCACCGTCATACATAAAACTGCCGCAACAAGCGACCACGAGCGCACACTCTTCATACTCCGTTTCGATTTACGAGTTCCACACTCCGTACGCTCTTGCAAATTTCATCCCATTTGCACTCCCGACGGCCATAAAAAACAGCGACGGACGACCGCCCGTAAAAGAGCAGTCGTCCGCCACACACCCTCGCTTCGCTCACCGCCTAACTCCGACTACTCGGAGATGCGGTGCGGAAGGGGTATTCCTATTGCTATTTAAATATATCGTTCAACAGCGCCGCCAAACGATAGCCGGCACGCGCCATACACTTGTCGTTGATGAGCTCCAGACGATTCTGCTGCTCGCGCGACATATAAACATCCTGCTTTGCCCAATCGTAGAGCGGAGCGCAGAAGCTACCCATATCCGCAGCCCAATGGCGCACATCGCCTTTGCTGAAATTCTCCTTATGCTCCTCGTAACAGAGCGTCAAATCGAGTGCGTACATCTCCGGCGAGAAGCAGCCGCGACGATTGACGAGTGCAGAATCCCAGAATCTGCGCCAGCTGTACGGTGCAACCACCTCCTTCTTACCGAGCTTGCCGTTCGAGAGGTTGAGGTTGAAGTTCTTGCGCGAATTCGGAATACCGCCGATGCGGACGTGCGAGACATTGTGCATATCGCCCACCAGGTGAATCAGCGTCTTGAGTGTTGCCACGACGGTCGAGTCGTTATGCTCGGCACGCTCGCGCAAGAGCTTGGCGCAACGCTCAATCTGCACCACACCATCCTTCTCGGAGGTGGTAATCGAACGCATATCGTCCGCTACCGAGATAAAGTGCCACGCACCGGTATACTTCGTCTGCTCATTCTTTGCGATGGTCTGCAACCACCACGCACCCGAGGCAAGCGAACCACCGAGAATCTGCTCGCACTGCGCCTTTGCCTTCGGCGTAAGGTTCTGCTCGGCAAGGGTTGCGATGCTCTCCTGTGCCAACTTGTTCCAAGCCGATGCGCTCGAAACGCACAGCAGGGTTGCAAGTAAAATAACGTATCTCTTCATAATCTGTTCCTCCACTATTTACTGAAAATCGTATTCATTACGTGCGCCAAGCGGTAACCACCACGAAGCAGTTGTCGCGTGGTGATCTCCTTCAGGCGCTCGTGCGTCTGCTCGGGCACATCTTTGAGTTCGGAGCCCATAGGCAGCAACTCGTAGATCTCGCGCATCTCCACAGCGCTCTGCTTTGCCCAATCGTCAGGCGTACCGGCGCAGATTGCCGCAATCTCCTCGGCCGAGAGCGTGTCGTACTTCGCCGCAATCGCATCAGCCGTCAAGCCCTTGTTGTAGTAGCCGATAGCCGAATCCCAGAACGAGTGGTAGCCGAGCTTTTTGCCGTTGTTCAGGAGCGAACGCTGTTTTAATTTTGGCTCGTTGACATACTTAACGTGTACCGGACAGTGCATATCGCCCACCATATGGGTAAGGTATTTAAGGTTGTCGCACACGATCGAGTCCTTCAAGCGGTTGTACTTCTTCATCTGCTTGCAGATGCGCTTGATTTGGAGCGCTGCGTTACGCGTTTCACCGGCAATCTGCTCGTTGTTCTCATCGACCGGAAAACCGTGCCAGTGGCTCGTCTCCTCGAAACCCTTACAGTTTCGCCAATAGTCCATCCACGAAGCGTGGTAGGCCAACGTATGTTTCAGATAGCCGCGACTCTTCTTCAACGCCTTCGGAGTCATATTGCGCTCGGCAATGACCGCAATCGACATATGCCCGACGTTGTTCCACGCGCGAACACTTTGCAATGCAGAGAGCGAAAGCATCGCTACTACTGCGAAGATTAAAATTCTCTTCATCTCTTGTTATTTGGTTTTAAGTTATTATTCACGATTTTTCGTATCGATGCAGATGGTTACCGGGCCATCGTTCACCAGGCGCACCTGCATATCTGCACCGAAACGGCCCGTCTCGACACTCTCGCCGAGCGTTTGGGAGAGCATCTCGACAAAGCGCTCGTACATCGGGCGCGACACCGGCTCGGGTGCCGAACGTATATACGACGGACGGTTGCCCTTCTTGGTCGAGGCGTAGAGCGTGAACTGGCTCACAACCAACACGCGGCCACCCGTCTGGCCCACATCGAGATTCATAACACCCTGCTCGTCGTCGAAGATGCGCAGGCGCGCGATCTTACCGCACAGCCACTCTGCATCGGCATCCGTATCGGCGGCCTCCACGCCCAGCAAAACGAGCATTCCGCGACCGATGCGGCCGACCGACTCGCCGTCGATCGTAACCTCACACTCGCGCACTCGCTGTATAACTGCTCTCATATTGTGATTGTTATGTTATCGGACAGAATCCTCGAAGAAACGCCACAGCGCATCATCCTTCGGCACGGGAGCCACAACGCGCACCTGCTCGTGACGCACCGGATGGTCGAAGACGATCTCGCGTGAATGGAGCGAGATACCGCCACCCGCATTCGAGCGTTTTGCGCCATACTTCAGGTCGCCCTTAATCGGGCAACCGATCTTCGAGAGTTGGGCACGAATCTGATGATGACGTCCCGTGAGAAGCTCCACCTCGACGAGCGTATAGCGGTCGCTGCAACCGAGCACCTCGTAGCGCAGGCGTGCCAGCTTGGCATCACCCTTTGGCGAGGCGTAGCAGAACGAACGATTGGAGCGGCCATCGCGCAGAATGTAGTGCTTCAACTCGCCACGCTCCTCCTCCGGACGCGACTCGACAACGGCCCAATAGCGTTTGTGCATCTCGCCACGACGCAACATCTCGTTCAGGCGCGAAAGGGCCTTCGATGTCTTGGCAAAAAGCACCACACCGCTCACCGGACGGTCGATACGGTGGACAACACCAAGGAATACCTCCCCCGGCTTATTATCTCGGATCTTGATGTACTGCTTTATCTCGTTCTCCAACGCCGATGTGCCGTTGGGGTCGGGCTGCACCAAATCGCCGCATCGCTTGTTGACGAGCAGCAGATGGTTATCCTCCCAAAGAATATCTTCGCCTACAAACATCGCTCTTTAGAGTTGGAAGGTAAATGGCAGAAGGAGTTCGGCATTATCGACCACCGAAGCCGTACCGCCGCCGCTCATAATGACACGCATCGGAAGCTGCTGACGACGCTGGACATCGAGAATCACCTGACGGCACGCACCGCACGGATAGCACTCGCGCTCCGACGGGGAAGATGTGATGGCAATCGCCTCGATCGGATCGTCGGCGTGGTTTGCCTCCGCATAGTAGAGCACCGAACGCTCGGCACAGATGCCCGACGGGAATACCTCGCTCTCGCTATTGGCACCGTGTAACACCACACCGCTGCGCAAGCGAACAGCCGCACCAACGCTGAAATGCGAATATTTAGGATATGCCTTGGCTAGCGCCTTCTCCGCCTCGGCAACAAGAGCACGATCGTCGGCCGGAAGTTGATCGAGCGAATCGACGTGCAGATAGCGAATCTCCAAACTCTTCTCCATAGCTCTATATTTAATTTATCTTTTAAATCACGCAAATATACAAAATTATTGCAATAACCGTACACCACAGCGCGAAATCACGCAAAAAATTGGATTAATCTATACGCGATATACCCTATCTCTTGTACGCTTTTCCTATCCAGGTCAATCTACGCCACAGCAACTCGAATGGGCCGTGCGAGTGGCGCGACAACCACCAGCGGCAGAATACATACTGCAAAGCAACACACGCTACGCCCAACAAAAGACTCGTCGTGTGGCCCGAATAGCGATACAGACCGAGGCCCCAATGATAGAACACGAAACCGCCGATGATCGATTGCGTAAGATAGTTCGTAAGACTCATCTTACCGTATGGCGCAATCTTAATCAGGAAGTTGCGAGCCGTCGTACGATAGAAGAGGATAACCACCGACGAGACTATGACGAGCATCATTGCGAAGTTTCTCCACATCTTGAACTGCACGCCGAGACTCTGCTTGATGCAAGGGACGTCGACCATATCGGGCACATACTTGTAGAGCGGAATCAACACCACCGTTGCGCACAAGGCCCATACAAGCACCCGCTTCCAAATCTGCACATTACCACCCTCATCGTACAGGAGTCGGCGACGACCGATAATAATTCCGAACAAGAAGAGGAATATCGTCTGCATAATGCGACCAAACTCGATGGACCAGGTAAAGTTTACGGGGAATCCTTTGAGGATACCCATTACAGCAACATCAAACCACGAACCCTCTGCCTGCGCCGGCAATATGGCGTCGAACAGCTCGCCGGAGCCCAGATTGAGTGGCGGAGTGTCGGGGTTGATAAGGCCCAAGACGATATATACCATCTCGATAGGTTGCAGAGCGAAGAACAGCGCCGCAGCCGTCAACACCTTATTATTTGCACGGATAAACGGCACGACGGCAAGACCGCAGACTGCATATACGGTAAGGATGTCGCCATTGTAGAAGAGCAGATCGAACAGACCGAATAGGAAGAGCAGCACCAAACGCCACAAAAAACGCGGGCGGAAGTCGCTGCCCTGCTGGGCCTGATTGTCGTGCTGAATAAAGAAACTCAAGCCGAAAAGCATTGAGAATATAGCATACATTTTACCCGCAAGCAGAAAGAACGTCGAATCCCAAACACATTGGTTGAGCTTTGCCATAAACTCGCTCGACGGCTCGGGAAAGAGGTAGAAGTTAAGATGTTCGATAAAGTGGATAAGCACAATGCCGCCTATGGCAATGCCGCGCAAAACATCTGCTACATCAATACGGGTGTTGGGTTTTAGCGATGGAGAGTAACTCATCGTAGGATAGTTTTTAGGTTAATACTAATACAAAGATACGAAAAATTTGTGTTCCAAACCAATCTTTTTCCTACATTTGCACTATGTTTTTGTGGGGAGACGACAGACCGTATAATAGCTACGCCGGATATTTTCGGCGTCTGTTTGGCGAGCGCATACAGAAGGTGGCCGTCAATGCGGGTTTCTCGTGCCCGAATCACGACGGAACGCTCTCGAGCGGCGGTTGCACCTTTTGCAACAATGCAGCCTTCACTCCCTCGTACTGCCAACCCACAAAGAGCATCACGCAACAGATCGAGGAGGGCATCGAATTTCACACGCGACGCTATCGCCGCGCAACGCGCTATCTGGCCTATTTTCAGTCGTTTTCCAACACTTACGGCACGCTCGACCACCTGCAGCGACTCTACGACGAGGCGCTCTCGCATCCGCTCGTGGCGGGTGTCGTTATCGGCACGCGTCCCGACTGCGTGGATGCCGAGAAACTGGACTACTTCGCCTCGCTGGCCAAGCACCACTACGTCGCCATCGAGTACGGCATAGAGTCGACCTGCGACGCCACGCTGCAAGCCGTCAATCGCGGCCACGACTTCGCCACCGCCGAACGCGCCGTGCGGATGAGTGCCGAGCGCGGACTGCACGTCGGCGCACACTTCATACTCGGTCTGCCGGGCGAGAGCGACGAGATGCTTATCGCACAGACCGAAAAAATCAATGCGCTGCCCCTTACGACCGTAAAATTTCATCAGCTGCAAATCTTTCGCGGAACGAAGCTCGCCGAGGAGTACGACCGCTCGCCGGAGAGGTTTCGTTTTTGGACGATGGAGGAGTATATCGACCTGATAGTCGAGATTTTACGCCGTTTGCGCCCCGACCTTGTCGTCGAGCGTTTTGCCAGCGAAGCACCCCCTCGTTTCCACCACACCACCGGTTGGGGACTCGTCCGCAACGAGACACTTTGGGCAATGCTTGAAAAAAGATTACACGAAAAATGTGCGTATCAAGGCGAAAAATTCATAACTTTGTCGCACAAATAGGATATTTGACTATGCAAATTAAGAAAAGTGGTCTCTTGACAGCAGTCAAAGAGTATGTGTTGATGACCGTCGGAATGTTCTGCTACGCATTCGGATGGATTGGTTGTATTCTGCCTGCAAAGTGCGTCGGTGGTGGTGCGACGGGCCTCTCGTTGCTCATTTACTACTTTACCGGCCAGACGCTCAGCATAGGTGTTATGGTGTTCGTAATCAACGCCATCCTGCTGCTTATTGCCGGCTTTATCGTGGGCTGGAAGTTCGGCATCAAGACCATCTTCTGTATCTGCGTACTCTCGATTGCTATGTCCACTCTGCAGGAGATTTTCACGCTGCCCGACGGCACGATTATGGACTTCTTCAATCTCGACAACCGTCTGCTCTCGACCATCATCGGCGGTATCTTCTCCGGCGTTGGTGTTGCGATGTGCTTTGCTCAGGGCGGCTCGACGGGTGGTGTGGATATCGTAGCGATGATCATCAATAAATATCACACCGTATCTTACGGTAAGATCGTTCGCGCAATCGACTCCGTTATCATCGGCAGCTCGATATTCCTGCCCGCAGCGGCAAACATCGGTATCGACGCAGTGGTCTACGGTTTCGTGATGACTGCCGTATTGAGCTATACGGTCGATATGCTGATGACGGGTAACCAGCAGTCGAACCAGATTATGATCGTCTGCAAGGACTACCAGCAGATGGCCGACGCGATGAACAACACAGCCCAGCGTGGTGCAACGGTAATCGAGGCCAAGGGTTGGTACTCGAAAAATCAGCACAATATCGTGATGGTCGTTTGTCGCAAGCGCGACACCTCGGTCGTACTGAAGATTATCAAGGAGGTCGATCCCGATGCCTTTATCACCGTCGGCTCGGTAATGGGTGTCTACGGCAAGGGCTTCGATGCATTGAGCAAGATTTAAGCGCGCGGCAGAGTGCGTACGTCGCACATCCCGCAACAGATACCGAAAAGTGCCTGACCACTCGCAAATGGTCGGCACTTTTTCGTTTCGACACGTTTTATCGCCCAACCTATCCGTTTTTCGCAAATTATTCCTACCTTTACGGAAAATTATAACCCGTTTTACGAGAGTCGATGAGCGCATTTGCCGACATAATACTGCCCCTGGCACAACCGACCTACACCTTTGCCACAGCCGGCATCGAGGGTTTGTGCGTAGGCGATGCCGTCGCCGTACAGTTCGGCAAGCAGGCCGTCTATACGGGCATCATCGCCCGACTGCACGACACGCCACCGGCAGGAGGCCGCACCAAGAACATCATCGCACGACTCTACCACCGACCGTTGCTCTCGCCCGCCCAACTCCGCTTTTGGGAGTGGATGGCCGAGTACTATATGTGTACCATCGGCGAGGTGATGCGAATGGCTTTGCCATCGACCATCAAGCCCCACGCACGCAACGCTTCGGAGTTCGAGCCCTACGAACCACGCCGCGAACGCATCCTGAAACTCTCGGCCGACGCGCCGAATGACGAGACACTCGAACGTATGCGCCGACGTGCTCCGCGTCGTGCAGCACTCATCGAGGAGCTCCGACAAGCGGGTGGAGAGATGCCCCGAAGCTCGACAGAGGCCGATGCGGCAGTCATCGCGGCACTCATCCGTTCGGGAGAAATAACCAGCTTCGAGCGCGAGTGCGAGCCGTCGTTTGCACCGATACACTCGGCACTCCTGCCGACGCTCTCTGCACCGCAAACCGAGGCGCTCGCCCGACTGCACGAACAATCCGCCGAGCATAATGTCGTACTGCTGCACGGCGTAACAGGTTCGGGCAAGACCGAAATCTACGCCCACTGCATAGCCGAAGTGCTTGCTCGCGGCGAGGATGTACTCTACCTCGTTCCGGAGATATCGCTCACGCAACAACTCGTTGCGCGAATGCGCCAAATGTTTGGCGACCGCGTCACGGCATACCACTCGAAACTCACGCCTCAACGCCGCACACGCATCTACACCGACCTGCTTCGCGCACCGGCCGGCAACTTCGTAATCGGTGCGCGTTCGGCACTCTTCCTGCCATTCGCACGTTTAGGACTTGTGGTGGTCGACGAGGAGCACGATTCGAGCTACAAACAGAGTGAGCCGGCACCGCGCTACAATGGTCGCGATGCGGCCGTAATGCTCGCCGCGCTGCACGGAGCCAAATGCATACTCGGCAGCGCAACACCCGCGCTGAAGACCTACGCCAACACGCTCTCGGGCAAGTACGGATACATCTCGCTCACAGAGCGATACGGCGATGCTACACCTCCGCAGATTATCATTTCGGACACCATACGCGCCGCCAAGCGAGGCGAGCGTAAGTCGCACTTCAACAAGATACTGCTCGACAAAATCGAGGAGCGATTGGAGCGTGGCGAGCAGACCATTCTCTTCCAAAACCGACGCGGTTATGCGCCCTACGTCGAGTGCCCCGAGTGCGGTTGGACAGCACGCTGTCCACACTGCAACGTAACGCTCTCGCAACACTCCGCCGGCGCAGCTCTGCGCTGCCACTACTGCGGCTACTCAACACCGATGCCGTCGCGCTGTCCGGGCTGTCATCGCGCCGAATTGCGACCGATGGGTTTCGGTACGGAGCGCGTCGAGGAGGAGATTTCGCGCCTCTTCCCAACGGCACGCGTTATGCGACTCGATAGCGACACGGCAACCTCCGATGCCGCCTACGAACGCATCATATCGGGCTTTGCGCGCCACGAAGCCGACATTCTGGTCGGCACGCGCATCCTGGCCAAAGGTTTGGATTTCGAGCGCGTAACGCTTATCGGCATCCTCAATGCCGACAATCTGCTCAATGCCCCCGACTTCAGAGCCGGCGAGCAGGCCTGGCAGACCATCGTGCAGATGTCGGGCCGTTGTGGCCGACGCGACGGTCGCGGCGAGGTGATAATTCAGAGTGCCGACCCGCAACACGCGTTGCTCGAACTGAGCTCCGAAAACCTGTACGAACAGATGGCAACCAAACTGCTCGCCGAGCGCAAGCAGTTCTCCTATCCGCCTTATACACGCCTGATTCGCATCACGTTACGCGACAGCGACACGGCACGACTCGTCGCCTCGGCTACACGACTCGGCGATGCTCTGCGCGAACGGTTTGCGTCGCGCGTATTCGGACCGGTATCGCCACTACTCGACCGTCTGCGAGGCGAACAAATTCTGGAGATAATGCTCAAAATCGAGGTCGAAGCATCGTTCGCTCGCGCCAAGCAGATTCTGCGCGAGTGCATCGACTCGCTGCACCGCTCGGCCGAGAGTCGCAAAACAACCATAATCTGCGATGTCGATTTTGTATAACTTCCTCAAACGCATAGTGAGCGACATCGGCTCGCTACTCATTCCGCCCCACTGCCCCGTCTGCGGAGAGCCGCTCATCGAGGAGGAGCGCTTCGTCTGCACGGCGTGTCGCTACCGCGCTCCGATAACCAACTTTTGGCGCGAGCCGGACAACCCGATGGCACGCAAGTTCTGGGGTTTGCTCCCCATCGAGCGCGCCTCGGCATTCATCTGGTTTATCGAGGAGAGTCATTGGCGAGAGCTGATTCACACCTTCAAGTATCGTGGCGGATGGCTTGCCGCACAGCGTATGGGCGAGTGGTACGGCGCGGAGATGATGCGCGACGGTGCGTTGGAGGGCATCGACCTGATTGTCCCGATTCCGCTGCATTGGCGCAAACGGCTGGCACGACGCTACAACCAATCGGAGTATATCGCAATGGGCATATCCCACGCCTCCGGCATCGAGGTAGATACGCGCTGCGTACGTCGCTCGCGCAACAATCCGAGTCAGGCACAGCGTTCGCGCAACGAGCGTTGGGAGAATGTCGAGAACATATTCACGGTCGCCCGTCCCGAACGGCTGCGGTCGCATCACGTACTGCTCGTCGACGATGTCTTTACGACGGGTGCAACAATCAGTTCGTGTGCCGAGGCGATAATCGAGGCGTGCGAGGGCGATGTGCGCATCAGCGTTGCGGCACTTGCCGTATCAAAGCACGCAATGGGAGACTACTAATTACCCCATAGCAACCTCTCTGCAACTATTTTCGTAAGCCGCAACAGAGTTTTTGCAGAAAAATATCAACAGACGGCGCCCGCCTTTCCGACACACAGATACGGCTTTGCCCTCTGTTGTAAACAGAGTTTTCAACATCTTAACAATTTTCGGGTTTTGTCGCGTCAAGAAAAATTCATACCTTTGTTTGGTTTTATTTTTCGATAGCAATGGCAAAAGAATTTCAACAATCGCAACGCAATAAAAATGCATACAACACGCTCGCTCCGGAGGCGGCCGAAATCAGCAACGTACCACCTCAGGCAATCGAGATTGAGGAGGCTGTGCTCGGTGCGCTGATGCTCGAGAGCGACTCGATAACCATCGTGCAGGAGTATCTGACCGAAAACTCGTTCTACACCGAGGAGCACCGACTCATCTATCGCGCCATAAACGAGCTCTCGCAGGAGCGCAAGCCGATTGACCTCTACACCGTAACCGAGCAACTCAAGTCCAAGCGCGAGCTGACGAAGGTCGGCGGTGCGGTATATCTCGCACGCCTGACGCAGAAGGTCGGTGCGGCTGCGAATGTTGAGTTCCACGCCCGCATCATCGCCCAGAAATACATCCAGCGCGAGCTCATCCGCTCGTCGGTCGAGATTCAGCGTCGTTCGTACGACAGCGCAACCGACGTTACGGAGCTTATCGGCTTTGCCGAGTCGGAGATTCTGAAGATTACCGAGGGCCACGTCAAGCGCTCGGTGCAGAACTCGGCCGACATCCTTCACCGCACGCTGTTGCAGATTGCCGAGGCCGGCAAAAGCGATTCGCGTTACAGCGGTGTGTGCTCGGGCTTCAACGCGCTCGATAACATCACGCTCGGTTGGCAACCATCCGACCTGATTATCGTCGCAGCACGTCCTTCGATGGGTAAAACCGCATTCGTGCTCTCGATGGCCCGCAATATGGCGGTAACCTACGAGACTCCGGTGGCAATCTTCTCGCTCGAGATGTCCTCGACGCAGCTGATGACGCGTCTGATCGTTGCCGAGACGGGCTTGGACAGCAAACTCGTCCGCAGCGGTAAGCTCTCGCCCGAGGATTGGAACAACCTCCACATCGCAACCAAACCGCTCGGTATGGCTCCGCTCTATATCGACGATACGCCGGCACTCTCGATCTTCGAGTTCCGCTCGAAGGCTCGCCGTATGTATGCCCACAACGGCATCAAGCTCATCATCATCGACTACTTGCAGCTGATGACCGGCGGCGCACAGAGCAACAACGGCAACCGTGAGCAGGAGGTGGCATTCATCTCGCGTACGCTCAAGGCCATCGCCAAGGAGTTGAACATCCCGATTATCGCCCTTTCGCAGCTCAACCGTACGACCGAGTCGCGAGGCGGCTCGAAGCGTCCACAGCTGAGCGACCTGCGTGAGTCGGGTGCAATCGAGCAGGATGCCGACGTTGTAGCATTCATCCACCGTCCTGAATATTACGGCTTTACACAGACCGAAGATGGTCAGTCGACGCTCGGTCTGGCAGAGCTTATCCTCGCCAAGCACCGTAATGGTGAGGTTACGGACGTACGTCTGAAATTCATCAAGGATCAGGCACGATTTGCCGATTTCGACACCATATCGCCGACCGCACAGTCGATGCAGGCAGAGCAGTACGACACCTACGACTCGTCGTTCGGAGCGTCGGCCGGCTCGCCAATGCAGAATATCGGCGCAACCGAGTTCGACATCCCCGGCACCCGTCCCGTAAGCGACGAAGTGCCGTTCTAACCGACCAACCATACAACACTAACTAACTAACCAACCCACCAAACCCGAAGAAGCTATGTTTGTAAAGTGTTACGCAGGAGCAATCGTAGGCATCCGCGCCGTCCAGGTAACCGTCGAGGTTAACGTGGCGGGTGGCGGTATAGGTCTCTATATGGTGGGCCTGCCCGACAACGCCGTCAAGGAGAGCGAACAGCGCATCCGCGCCGCATTCGAGAACTCGCAACTGCGGATGACGGGCAAGAAGGTGGTGGTCAATCTCGCACCTGCCGACCTGCGCAAAGAGGGGTCGGGATTCGACCTGCCGATTGCCATCGGAATACTCGCCGCAACGGATCAGATTGATGCCGCTGCGGTGGGCGACACGATGCTCGTCGGAGAGCTCTCGCTCGATGGCGGAATCAAGGGAGTGCGTGGCGTTCTGCCGCTTGCCGTGATGGCCAAAGAGCAGGGCATACGGAGGATGATCGTACCACTCGAAAATGCAGCCGAAGCGGCCATAGTCGATGGCGTGGAGGTTATTGCTGCCGAGACACTTACGCAGGTCGTTGGCTACCTGCGCGGCGAGACGCTGATTGCCCCGACTTCTGCTCCACAATTCGCGCTCGACACTTCGGCCGAAGGTCGCTTTGCGGAAGATTTTGCCGACGTAAAGGGCCAGCCCCATATCAAGCGTGCATTGGAGATTGCCGCAGCCGGCGGACACAACGTACTGATGATCGGAGCGCCCGGCTCGGGCAAGACGATGCTCGCCCGACGACTGCCGACCATTCTCCCGCCGATGACGCTCGAAGAGGCGGTCGAGGCGACGAAGATTCACTCCGTAGCCGGCAAGCTCGGCGAGACTCCCGGACTACTCCGCACACGACCGTTTCGCGCACCGCACCACCTCACTTCGCAGGTGGCACTCGTCGGTGGCGGACAATCGCCGCAACCGGGCGAAGTTAGCTTGGCGCACAACGGCGTTCTGTTCCTGGACGAGCTTCCGGAGTTTGGTCGCAACGTCCTTGAGGTGCTTCGCCAACCACTTGAAGATAAAACCATTACCGTTTCGCGTGCAAAATACAGCATCGAGTACCCCGCCAACTTCACGCTGGTGGCGGCAATGAATCCTTGCCCGTGCGGATTCTACAACCATCCGACCAAGGAGTGTACCTGCGCACCGTTCTCGATCCACCGCTACTTCTCGCGCATTTCGGGCCCGCTGCTCGACCGTATCGATATGCATATCGAGGTGGCACCCGTTGCAATCGGCGAGATGACCTCCGACCGCAAGGAGGAGTCGAGTGCCGAGATTCGCCGCCGTGTGATTGCGGCCCGCTCGCGTCAGGAGGCACGTTTTGCAGGGCTCGGCATCCACTCGAATGCGATGATGAACAGCCGTATGTTGCGCGAGTTCTGCCCGCTCACCGAGCAGGTGCGTTCGCTGCTCGAGCGCGCAATGGAGCGACTCAACCTCTCGGCACGCGCTTTCGACCGCATAATCAAGGTGGCGCGCACGATTGCCGATCTGGAGGGTGCCGACGACATCTCGACGGCACACATCGCCGAGGCGATCAACTATCGCACCCTCGACCGCGATAATTGGGGCCGATAGACACACGCGCAGCGCTGCTGCGACCGACTAAACCATCACCAGGTCGTCGCGTTTCACCTACAAACGCATCAAAAATTCATCCGACACGTCCGTTTCCGGCGGTCGGAGACTCCGTTTTTCATAACTATTTCGATTAGCGAGTAATTTTATTACTCGTTTATGGCTTTTATGCTTTGAAGTTCGCAGAATAATCTCTACTTTTGTGGATACATTCGGACGAAACTATTTTTTATGAAACGAATCATACTTTCAGGTGGCGGCACAGGCGGGCATATCTACCCTGCTGTATCGGTCGCAGAGGCACTTCGACGCCGTTTGGGCGAAGAGGTCGAAATCCTCTTTGTGGGTGCAGAGGGCAAGATGGAGATGACACTCATCCCTAAGCTCGGCTACCGCATCGTCGGTGTGCCGATTGCCGGCCTGCAACGTCGACTCTCGTGGAGCAACCTCGCTCTGCCGGCGCGCATCATTCGCAGTCTGGGGCAGGCACGCAAGATACTGAAGGGCTTCCAACCCGACATCGTTGCCGGCTTTGGCGGCTATGCCAGCGCACCAATCCTTTGGATGGCTCAGCGAATGGGCATCCCGACCGTCATTCAGGAGCAAAACTCGTATGCCGGTCTGGTCAACAAGATTGTCGGCGGCTCGGCAAAGAGCGTCTGCGTGGCATACGACGGTATGGAGCGTTTCTTCGACGCAGAGAAGATCGTCAAGACGGGTAACCCTCTGCGTGCGGCATTCGCCAAGGGAAGCGTCTCGCGTGAGGAGGCACTCGCCTACTACGGCTTCGACGCATCGCTGCCGGTGCTGCTCGTCGTGGGTGGCTCGCTCGGCACACGAACGCTCAACAATATGATGCGCTCGTGGATTATGACGCTCGGCGGCAAAGCTCCCGTACAGGTCATCTGGCAGACGGGCCGCATCTACGAGACCGAGATGAAGAACTTCCTGCGCGACTACCCTACGGCAAACATCTGGCAGGGTGCGTTCATCGACCGAATGGACTTCGCCTACGAGATTGCCGACGTAGTCATCTCGCGCAGCGGTGCGTGTACCGTCTCGGAGTTGTGCCTCGCAGCCAAACCGACACTCTTCGTTCCGTCGCCAAACGTGGCGGAGGATCACCAGACCAAGAACGCACAGGCGCTGGTCGATGTCAAGGCGGCACGTATGGTGGCCGATCGCGACGCGGTGGACTGCGGTATCTCGACCGCTCTGCGAATGATTGCCGACAAGCGCGAGCTCACGATGCTCTCGACAAACATCGCGCGACTTGCGATTGCCGACTCGGCCGACCGCGTGGCTGACGAGATTCTCAAACACTGCAAATAGAGAGGGGCCAAGAGATGGAACAACAGAGAAAGATATACTTCATCGGAATCGGCGGCATCGGAATGAGCGCACTCGCCCGATTCTTTATGCACGAGGGTTGTGCCGTTGCCGGCTACGACCGTACCGAGACACCTCTCACGCGCGCACTCGCGGGAGAGGGTGCACAGATTCACTACGAGGACGACGTGCGACTGATCCCTGCGGAGTTTCTCGCACCGGAGAGCACCGTCGTTGTCTACACGCCCGCCGTGCCGGAGGAGCACTCGGAGTTGTGTATGTTCCGCGAGCAGGGCTACGAGTGCCTGAAGCGCTCGCAGATGCTTGGTGTTCTCTCGGAGGGCAAGTTCGTGATGGCTGTAGCGGGTACGCACGGCAAGACGACCACCTCGACACTCGTGGCGTGGATCAACTCGCGCGCCGCAGGCGAGGGCAGTGCCTTTCTGGGCGGTATATCGAAAAACTTTGCAAACAATATGGTGCTCGGCGTGGGCCGACGCCTGGCAGTCGAGGCCGACGAGTTCGACCGTTCGTTCCTGCGACTCTCGCCCGATGTGGCGGTGGTAACCTCGGCCGATGCCGACCACCTCGACATCTACGGCACACACGAGCAGGTGAAGGAGGCCTTCTCGCAGTTCATCGACCGCATCAAACCGGGTGGCGCACTCGTCATCAAGCAGGGGGTGGATGTCGAGATTCGCAACCACGACATCGACGTCTATCGCTACTCGTTCGATGAGCCGTGCGACTTCTACGCAGCACACGTCACGCTGCTCGATGGCGGCTACTACCGCTTCGATGTCGTAACGCCTGACGGCGTGGTGGAGGAGTGCACACTCGGCATTCCGGGCTGGGTAAATGTGGAGAATGCGGTGGCTGCCGTTGCTCTCTATTGGTGCGCAGCGCGTGGCGAGGGCAAGCAGCTCCACGAGGATGCTCTGCGCGAGGCGCTGGAGGAGTTCTCGGGCGTGAAGCGCCGCTTCGAGATATATGTGAACACGCCGAAGCAGGTATATATGGACGACTACGCCCACCATCCGCGCGAGTTGGCAGCAACGCTGACATCGGTCAAGCGTATGTTCCCGTCGCGCCACGTTACGGCCATCTTCCAGCCGCACCTCTACACGCGCACGAGGGATCTCTACGAGGAGTTTGCCGAGTCGCTGAGCGAGGCCGACGAAGTTGTGCTGCTGCCGATATATCCGGCACGCGAGGAGCCGATCGAGGGCATCACATCGCAACTCATCGCCGAGCGCGTAAGCGTTCCGTGCTCGATTGTCGAGCGCGAACTGTTGGTGGAGCACATCGCAGCGAAGCATACCGACGTTGTGATTTCGTTCGGTGCGGGCAATATCGACGCCTGCTGCGAGGCGCTGGCAAAGGTGCTGGCACAAAAGGCATAAAGGAGTAAAAGAGGTACGAGCGCAAAAAGATATGGGAAGACGAATCGCAAAAATAGTGGCTGTCGTGGTGCTGTGGGCATTGATACTCGCCTACACCATCGGCGCTGCCGTGTTGTCGGTTCGTCACCACCGAGAGAAGCTCGTCGAGCGTGTGGAGATCCACGTTGAGGGCACAACCGAGCGCGGAGCACCGACCGACGAGAGCCATATTCGCCAATGGCTTGTTGCCGACGGCGTGGAGACCATCGGCGCACCGATTGACAGCGTCGATATTCGCAGAATCAGGCGTATGATAATGCGTAACGGCTTTATCGACGATACGGATATATACGTCGCCCATAGCGGCACGATGCACATCGACGTTCGCGAACGAAAGCCGATGATGCGACTGCTCGTCGACGGCTACAACCTCTACATCACGGAGGAGCGTTTCATCTTCGCAGCACCGGAGGCCTCGGCACACTACACGCCGATTGTAACGGGCAGCTACCGACCGCTCTTCGGGCCGAACTTCGAGGGCGATGTTTCGCTGTTCATCGACTCGCTGCGTGCGGCATCTGCCGAGCGCGTGAAGCAGATCGGCAAGGAGAAGAACGCTCTCTACAAGCGCGAGGATTCGCTGCGACTCATTCGCCGCGACATTCGCAACTCGCACATAAAGAAGGGTTGGTTCGAGAGTAAGAGCGACTTTCGCGCGCGCACCGAGCGACACAATGCAGAGCGCAAACGCAACCTGCGCTACTACGACGGTCTGCTGCGCGATACGAGTCGAGCCATCGATGCCGTTACCGCCCGCCAGAACGCCGAGCGCGAACGATTCGGCCACACGGAGGCGTTGCACAACGACTTTCTGCGACTCGTGGAGTTTGTCGAGTGGTTGAGAGGCGACGACTTCTGGAGCGCGGAGATTGTACAAATCGTTGCCGGAACAACGTCGTTCGGCACCATCGACGTAACGCTCATACCGCGTAGCGGCGACTTTAAGATTCTGCTTGGCGAGCTGGATGCGCCACAGCAGAAACTTGACCGTCTGATGAGTTTCTATCGCAACGGACTCAATCATACGGGCTGGAACAGATACAAAACAATAAATTTACGATATAACAACCAAGTGGTTTGCACGGAATAGGACAAGTATGGAAAGGAAGAGTTATTTTGTCGGTGTCGATATAGGAACATCGAACGTAGTTATGGCAGTCGGTTCGCGTATCGGCGACGGACCGATAAACATTGAGGAGGTCATTTCGCGACCTATCGAGAGTGGCGTAACAGCCGGCCGCATTGACAATGTCAATTCGGTAGGTGCCGCTATCAGTAGCGCAAAAGAGGAGTTGGAGAAGGAGTTGGGCATACGCATCAACGAGGCATACGCCGGCATATCGGGCGAGTTCGTGCGTTGCGCCTACCACACCGATCACGTCTTTGTGCGCGACCGTGAGGCGGGCTGTATCTCGAAGGAGGATATGACGGCACTGCACGAGCGAATGAACAACGTGGTGCCTTCAGATCACAACGAGGTGATTTTGGAGCGCATACCTCAAAACTATATCATCGACAACAATCGCGAGATCGACAACCCGATCGGTTCGTTCGGTCAGACGATTACCTCGACATTTATGTTCATCCTCTGCCAGAACAGCCAGCTGGAGCGCGTCAAGATGGCATTCTTCAATGCCGGAGGACTCAAGCTGCTCGGCACCTACGTCAACCCGACCGTTCTGCCATCGCTCGTACTCACCGAGGAGGAGAAAGACGAGGGTGTAGCGGTAGTCGACATCGGTGGCGGTACGACCGACGTTGCCATCGTGCGTGGCGGCAAGCTGCGTTATATCGGCTCGGTGCCTATCGGAGCGCAGACCATCAACAACGATATGCGCTCGTTCGGTATTCCGGAGCGCAAGACCGAGGACACCAAGCGTAAGTACGGCTCGGCAATCGCCGATAAGATTCCGGTCGACAGCACCATACCTATCCAGAAGGCGGGCCAGCAGTCGAAGAAAGACCTTCCGCACCGCAACATCGTGGCAATCATCGAGGCGCGCCTGAAGGATATTATCGAGTTTGCCTGGGCAGAGATCAAGCACGCCAAGATGTCCTCAAAGATTCCGTGCGGCGTAGTACTGACGGGTGGCTCGACCGTGCTCGAGCATATCGACGAACTCTTCCAGCGCGAGACAAACGCGCCGACACGTTTGAGCACCATCGAGAGCGGCATCAGTGCCGACACGAAGGATATGATCAGCACATACAACCAGTCGACTGCCGTAGCGGTAATGTTGAGAGGTGCATCGCACCGCAAGTGTGATGTCGTAGAGGTAAACTCGCGCGGAGCTGTCAGCCCGGGCTTCCCTACGCCTCCGACACCTCCTCAACCAACGATAACACGCCCTACGCCTCCAATCGGCAGCACAACCACTCCATCTGCAGTCGGTTCGACAACGCCGAAGACGGAGAGCGACACACCGACGCAGAGCGATACGACGAAAGAGGTCGACACAACGAAGTCTGTCGATGCGCCACAAAAGCAGGAGAAGAAGAGTGGCAAGAAACTCGGCGGCTTCTTCAACGGAATGTCGAAGTTGCTGGATGCAGTATTAGGTAACGATAAAGATGATGTATTGTAGAATATGGGAGAGATAGACAATATAATGGACGATATGCCCGAAATGTCGGGTATCCCTGCGCTGATAATGGTTGCAGGTATCGGCGGTGCCGGTGGCAATGCCGTCGATCATATGTGGGAGATGGGTATCAACGGAGTGAACCTCGTGGTATGCAATACCGACGCCAAGGCACTCAAAAAGAGTCCGCTGCCCGATTCGCAAAAGATATGCCTGGGCGATGGTCTGGGTGCAGGTAACGTGGCCGAGGAGGGCGCTCGCAAGACCAAGTCGTCGCTCGACGAGATGCGCAACTACCTGGAGTCGCACAACACGAAGATGCTCTTCATCACTGCCGGTATGGGCGGTGGTACAGGTACGGGTGCGTCGCCAATCATCGCGCGTCTTGCTCACGAGATGGGCATCCTGACGGTTGCCATCGTTACGATGCCGCCAATCATCGAGGGCCCGGAGCGTATGAAGCAGGCGCAGGAGGGTGTCGAGAAGCTGCGCGAGTATGTCGACTCGCTTATCGTATTGAGCAACGAGTCGATCATCGAGCTCTACGGCTCGCTCTCGGTTACGGATGCCTTCAACAAGGCAAACGACATCGTGGCCTTCGCCGCGAAGGGTATCTCCGAGATTGTGATGACCAAGAGCGATCTGGTGAGCGTCGACTTTGCCGATGTATGCAAGGTGATTCGCGACAGCGGTTGCGCCGTGATGGGTGTTTCGGCCGCATCGGGCGACAATCGTGCTGTCGAGGCGGTCGACAATTCGCTCTCGTCGCCACTCTTTGGCGGAGCGTCAATTGCCGGAGCGAAGAACGCTCTCGTCAACTTTGGTATTTCGTCATCCAGCGCACTGACGCTCAACGAGGTCAATCGCGCCATTGCACGCGTGCAGGAGTATGCGGCAGTGAAGGACGAGGATGGCAAGGTGCAGCTGACGAACGTCATCTGGGGTACGAGCATAAAGCCGGAGCTGGGCGACAAGTTGGAGGTAGTGCTCGTCGTTACGGGCTTCCCGTCGGATCATTACAGCAAGCCTATCTCGTTACAGCAGGATGTGCAGACGATTACGCCTCCTAAAACAGACATCCTTACAACAGAACCGACTACGACGGATAAGGTAACATCGACGTTGACGCAACAGCCGCCAATACCGTCTACCTCGCCAGCGATAACACCGCCAAGCTCGAACGGACCGACGACCATCAGTCGCTCGACGCGCATCTACTCGGAGGTGCAGCACCGCAAGAGCGTGCCGGCATACCTCACCCGCAACGTGCAGTTCATCACACAGATATCGGGCAAGGGCAAACGTGTCGTAGGCAAGGAGGAGATGGAGGTCGAGCAGGAGAATACGAATAACAATCCACCTCAACTCTTTTGCGACTAATAATGAGCTTTGTAACCTATCTCGGCTTTTCGCTGCCCGTCGGTTTTAAGATGGTGGCAGAGGTGGCGCTTCTGATGGTGTCGGCTATGATGTCGGCATCGGAGGTTGCCTACTTCTCGCTCTCGCCTGCCGATGTGCGACGGCTGAAACATAGCGGCTCGATGACCTCCGAGCAGGCGGTGCGTCTGCTCGCCAAACCCGAGGAGTTGCTTGCGACGATACTCGTCGTGAACAATCTGGTCAATATCGGTATCGTCGTGCTGGCGACCGACATCATCGACTCGATGTTCGCCTTCCAGCGTTTCGAGTTCCTCTTCACGGGCATACTCGTTACGTTCCTGCTCCTGCTCTTTGGCGAGATTCTGCCGAAGGTCTTTGCGCAGGGGGCAAACGTAGCGGTCGCAACCGCATTTGCCCAGCCGCTTGCCATCCTGCGATGGTTGGTATATCCGCTTTCGTTCATCCTGATACGCACGAGCAACCGCATCGGCGAGCGACTCTCGCAGCAGGGCAACGAACTCTCGATTGAGGATTTGGCCGACGCGGTCGATATGACCACCGCTTCATCCTCCGAGGAGCAGAAGATACTCTCGGGCATCGTCAACTTCGCATCGCGCGAGGTGGAGGAGATTATGCGTCCGCGAATGGATATCGTAGCCGTCGAGCTGACAATGAGCTTCGAAGAGGTAAAGCGCGTCATCACCACGTCGGGCTACTCGCGTCTGCCGGTCTACTCGGAGAGTATCGACAACATCAAGGGTACGCTCTTCGTCAAGGATCTCCTGCCGTATGTCAATCGTAGCGACGACTTCGGTTGGCAGGGGCTCATCCGCGAGCCGTACATCGTGCCGATGCACAAGAAGGTCAACTCGATGCTCGACGACTTCCGTACCGACAAGATTCATATGGCGGTGGTGGTTGACGAGTATGGCGCAACGCAGGGTTTGCTGACGCTGGAGGATATTTTGGAGGAGGTCGTAGGCGAAATCTCGGACGAGAGCGATGTCGAGGAGTCGTTCTACCACCGCTTAAACGAGAATACATACGTCTTCGAGGGCAAGACTCACATCGTCGATATGCTGCGTGTGTTGCAGCTCGACGACCAACTCTTCGAGGATGTGCAGGGGCGCGCCGAGACTATAGCGGGCCTGCTGCTCGAACTCAATCGCAACTTTTTGCGCAAGGGCGACGAGCTCACCTCGCACAACATACGCTTCATCGTTACGGCGATGGACGGCCACCGCATCGACAAGATAAAAATCATCCTGCCGACCAATGGATAGCATCGTCCTCATAGAGCCAATTACCGAGCTCGAGCAACTCACCGCACTCTGCACCGAGCAGGAGCGACTCGAGGCCGAACGACTCGGCGCGGCACACCGCAGGGCGGAGTATCTCGCGTGGCGTGCATTGCTGCGCAGGGAACTCGGGCGCGATATCCGCATCGGCTATGACGAGTGGGGAGGCCCCGTCATCGAGGGGAGCGATTGGCATATCGGAGTATCGCACTCGAAGCAAATGGTGGCGCTGATTATCAGCCGCCGACCGTGCGCCATCGACATCGAGGATGCAGGCCGCAACTTCGAGCGCGTAGCATCGAGGTATATGACCGACGACGAGCGACGACTCTGCACGCATCCCGACCTGATGGCCGTTGCGTGGTGTGCGAAGGAGACGCTCTACAAGTACCACCGTCGAGGCGGAGTCGACTTCCTGCGCGATGTGCGACTGACGGCGGTAGACATTCCGCGTGGCGAGATTCGCGGCCACATACTCGGAGGCGAGGTGCTCACGATGCGCCTCCGCAGCGAAGGAGAATACAGAATAGTAACGCTCGGCGAGTAACGGCGAGTCGGAGCGAAGACAAGAGATACAAAAACGACTTTTTTACGGGGAGAATGGCAACTCGTTCAAATACACTTTCACTCGGTACGGACAACATCGGCAAACTGTTGTTCCGCTATGCGGCGCCCGCCATCATCGCGATGGCCTCGTCGTCGCTCTACCACATTATCGACAGCATATTCGTCGGCCACGGCGTGGGTGGTGCCGCCATCGCAGGTATGGCAATCACTATGCCGATTATGAACATAGCAGCGGCGTTTGGCGCAATGGTCGGCGTCGGTGCAGCAGCGCGTATGTCCATCCGCTTGGGCGAGGGCAATATGATGGCGGCCGAAAAGACGCTCGCCAATGCCGTGATGCTCAACATCGTGATAGGTCTGGTGCTGATGGTGGTGATGCTCACCTTCCTCGACCCTATCCTCGTACTCTTCAGCGGCGGTAACGCATCGCCCGAGACGTTGCAGTACGCACGCGACTTTATGAAGATCATCCTGCTCGGCAATATGACGCAGCATATGTACCTTGGCCTCAACGAGCAGATTCGCGCATCGGGCTATCCGCAGAAGTCGATGCGCATCATCCTTACGGCTGTCGGTATAAACCTCATCCTCAACCCGCTCTTTATCTTCAAGTTCGGCTGGGGCATCAAGGGTTCGGCTTCGGCTACGGTCATCTCGCAGGCAATCGCCTTCCTGATAACCTTCTCGCACTTCTGCTCGAAGAGCAGTTTCGTGCGCTTCCGCCGTCAGGCATTCCGCTTCGACAAGAAGATTGTCTTTGCCATCATATCCATCGGTCTGGCTCCGTTTATGGTCAACATCTGCGCCTCGATGGTTGCGGCATTCGTCAACTCGGCTCTGTTGCGCTACGGAGGTACGGGCGTACACGATGTTCTGCCTGCGGCCGAGCGCTCGGGCGACATCTATGTCGGTGCGTACGGCATCATCAACCGCGTGGTGATGCTGCTCATTATGGTCATCCAGGGACTGAATCAGGGTATGCAGCCGATTGTCGGCTTCAACTACGGCGCAAAGCAGTTCGACCGCGTACGACGTGCACTCTACACGACCATCGCCTGCGGCACGGCCATCTCAACACTCGGCTTCCTGCTGTGTCAGATTGCGCCCGATGCCATCGCTCGCGCCTTTGTCGACTCGTCGCGCGGAGGCAACGAGTTGCAGATGATTGCTGCCGCCACGCAGGGTATGCGACTCGTCGTGATACTCTTCCCGCTCGTCGGTTTCCAGATTGTCGCTGCGGCATTCTTCCAGTATATCGGCCACGCAAAGCTCGCGATATTCGTCTCGATGACTCGTCAGCTACTCTTCCTCTTGCCGCTGTTGTGGACTCTGCCACGATGGTTGGGTGCAACGGGCGTATGGATCTCTATGCCGATTGCCGATTGCGGCTCGGTATTGCTGGCAACCATCCTGCTCATCCGCGAGGTGCGCCGACTGCGCGAGAAGGAGAGGTTGTTGAGGTAGCACGCACGGCCGCGCGCAAGGTTGCAAGAAACAAGAATGGGATGTACTGACCTTTTCGGTCGAACATCCCATTTTCCTTTGCTGCAGTCGGCTACCCTGCCCCACTTACCTTCGCCGGCCCATACTCGGGCTATATTCGCTTCGAGCGCTTCTTTATATCGCGATAGCGGTCGTATCGGCGCAACACCTTATCCACATAGGCAATCGTTATATCCGACTCGATAAACTCGCCATAGTCGACTGCCTCGTGAGTCGAGAACTCATCCTCGGATAGCAATGCGAGATACTCGGTTACGACCTCCCACGAATCGGCATCGTCGCCATAGTACATCGCCAGACTACGAGCATCGAGTATGTGCGAGCAACCACAGTTATAGCTTGCAAGAGTCATCGCTATACGGTCGCGCTTCGAGACGGACGATGGCAGACGCAGAATCTTCTCCATCGACTTGAAGAGGCGGGCCGCAACGTCGATATTCGTCTCGGGATCGAACAACATCTCGCGCTCGACACCATAGCTGCGGGCTATGCGCGGCATCACCTGCATCAGTCCGACCGCACCTCGCGGCGAGACGGCATCGTGGCGGAAGTTCGACTCGCCATAGGCGATGGCCGACATCAACACCCAATCGACATTATGGCGACGGCATACGCGACGGAACAATCTGTCGTACGGCGAGAAGAGATACTCGCCCTCGGCGAGCAAACCCTCCGAGAGCGACTCCTCGTCCGTAACCTCTGCGCTCTTCGTCGGCTGCGCGCTCTGCAATGGCACGACACACACGATCGAGCCCGCAAGCAGAACATAGAGCAGTGGCGGAAGGAGTATTTTCAGTAGGTTTTTCAATATTTCGGAGATATAGGTTTCTTCTATTATATATTATGGTATATGCGGCACCATTCCGCACCCCACATCGCTAATCGTAGAACGCCCACGAGATACCGAGCTTGAACATACCCGGATTGAGCGGATGCTTGGCCACCGCAAAGTAGCGGCCATTGCCGAACAAGCCCTGATTCCAGTGCTGATACTTCAGCAGGATTCGCATACGCTTCCACTTCGCCGAAATGAAGGCATCGAGATACGGATAGTCGCCCACCTCGACCTCGTTTTGGTTATAGAATACCGAGAGCGCAGGATTGTAACCCGTTGCATAATACTTCGTATTGAAGCGGCCGTCGATACCCACCTGCATACGCAACACGTCGCGCTTGACCCAAAACTCGTAGTAGTAGGATAGGAACGCCGAGACGAGCGGCAGTGGCACCACATCGCGATTCGACGTCAGCTGCACCAGCACTCGGTGGTCGAGATGCAGGCCCTTGATATGGAAGTTCTTCTGCGCGTAGATGCTCGTCACGCTGACCGTACCGTCGTGCTGCGTCGGCAGACAGTCTGGGCCGTAGTATATCTTATTGCGGAGAATGCTCTGCCAGAAGCCGACCTCTATGCCGTGATCCGGCACCGTGAAGGCGACATTGAATCGCGTCTCGCCCTCCTTCGAAAAATCGTTCGACCAGATATAGTGGTTCGAAGCCCAATTCTCGGTCCAATAGCCCGGCGAGGTACTCGACTCGGTAAACGAGCCCGAGAGAGTGAACGGCTTGCCGTGAATAAAGGCGGTGAAGGCCGCGCGGGCATTTATCGAGTAATCGCCACCGCGATAGCCCGACGGATAGAGCTTGAAGTCGGCACCGTAGCTCACATACTTACGAATCTTACCCTCGATGCCGGCATACGCAAACCAGGCCATCTTCTTCACTGCGCCTACCTTGCCCGTAGCATAGTCGGAAGGCGTAAACTGCGAGTAGGTATGGTGGTCGAGACCGATACCGCCGTCGATTGTACCCACCACACCGTTACGATCCCACGGCTGCACCTGAACGAAGAAGCGGTTGGTAATGAGCTGTTCGTAGGTCGAGTCGCGCGATTCGACAGGGTTGTAGTACCAATTCTTGTAGTAGGTATCCTGCGTCGAGGTATACGTTCCGTTCGGATTACGCTCGCCACGCTCGTTGATGTAGGTCGAATACTTGTCGTGGTAGATTTTGCTCCACGCGTTATACTCGAACGTATGGCCGATATATACGGCCGAGAGATCCGCCATCGAGAAGTCGCGGTCGGTCATTCGCTGCAACGGAATACCGATCGACTGCTTGATGAAGAAGGCGTTGTTGCGGTAGACGTTGCGTGCCTCCGCTCCGGCGAGTTTCATAGGCACACCCGACGGCATCTCGAAGGTCGTATCGCTGATGGCCCACTCGCCCACGACACCACCATTCTCCTGCTGCTCGATGAGGTTGTTCAGATAGCCGGCGTGTACCGAGTAGCGACGGCCCGTATGGGCCACCGTGCCGGCAAAGTTATGGTTACGAACTCGCGCACGATCGTACTTGCCTCGCGAGCCGCGTGCCTTATAGTTCAAGCTCACCGAGGTCGACGGCGAGATATTCTGCGAAGCGGTAATCTCGAAGTGCTCCTCGCGGTAGCGCTTCTGTCCCGACTCCAGATATGTCATCCAGATGTACGGGTGCTTCATATTGTAGAACGGAGCGTTCTCCAACGTATAGCTGTAGGCATCGTACGGCTGGGCAAAGGTAAACTCGCGCGACGCGGTGCGCTCGAAGAAGTTCACCTCCTGCGATGCCTGGCCCAGACCACCCACCGAGTTGTTACCCAGGCGTTTATGATAGTGCGGATAGTCCAATCGCCACAGCGTCAGCGTCGTATCTATCGGGTGAACCTTCACCTCGTTCTTGTTGCGGGAAATGTTCCACTGGAAGTTGCGAAGGGCGCGAATCGAGTCGGTAAAGAAGTACGATTCGAGCGGTTTGCGGATGCGCTCCTTCTTGGTCGAGTCGGCATTTTCCGTCTGGCCCTCTTGTCCCTCCTGTCCCTCCTGATTGTACGGATTCTGGCCATACGCACCGAGCGGATTGTTGCCCTGCTGCTGATTCATACCCGCAAGCGAGTTGGTGCTCGTCTGCGCCCTCTGCGCTCGCATTATGGCGTTTGCATCGATCTGCGCAGCCGCACGACCACACAGCATCGACACCACAAGTGCCGAGGCGAGAAGCGATATGAATCTGTAAGCCAAAACCTTCATTCTCTAACTACTTCGTACGAACGAACATCCACAACAGAGTCGAAACGACAATATAAGTAACGATAATAAGCGGCAAAGCGTATATGCCGAGCACAAAAATTATGATGAGCGCATACGCTGCGAAGAGGTAGCGCACCAAATTTTGGCGCAAAGCGAGCGATTTGAACTTAAACGAGAACATTCGCACCGGACTGATGAGCAGCATCGCCAACACCACCGATACCAATGCCACCCACTCGACTGCCACCGTTACGCCATCGCGCTCGGCAAGCATCGCCAGCGACACGCAAAGGATAGCATTTGCAGGAGTCGGCAGACCGCAGAACTCCTCGTGCTGCGTATCGTCAATGTTAAACTTCGCAAGACGCAGAGCCGAGAAAGCCGCCATAATGAAAGGCACGAAACAGAGCACATTCACCCACATTTCGCTCAACCCCAAAATCGAAACACCCTGACTTGCAAGCGCATAGAGCGCTACCGACGGAGCCGTGCCGAACGAAACCATATCGGCCAGCGAGTCGAGCTGCACACCGATTGCGGAGTAGGCCTTGAGCAATCGCGCCGTTGCACCATCGAGAAAATCGCACACGGCAGCCGCCATAATCAGCACAAAAGCGAGCGTCAAATCGCCCCAAACAAGCGAAGCAACAATCGAACAACAACCACACAAAAGGTTTGCGAGGGTGATGATGTTAGGGATTGTAAACAACTTAATTTTCATTTTTAGTTACTTTTAACCCGACAAAGTTATAAAATATTTTTATCTTTGTAAGCAGAACGGGCAATAAACCGTAAACAATGTAACATAACCATACACTTATGAGTACGAAAAGAAGCATCTATTGCGTAATTATGGCGGGTGGAGTCGGCACACGTTTCTGGCCAAAGAGCCGTAAAAATATGCCGAAACAGTTCCTCGACATATTCGGCACGGGCAAATCGTTTATCCGTATGACCTACGAGCGTTTTGCAAGAACAATCCCTGCCGAGAATTTTATTGTCGTGACCAACGCGCTCTATAAATCGCTCGTACTCGAACATCTGCCCGAACTCTCCGAGCAGCAGGTGCTCTGCGAGCCGATTGGCCGCAACACGGCACCCTGCATCTGCTACGCTGCGTACTATCTGCGAAAGAAGGATCCGGATGCGATGATGGTTGTTACGCCATCCGACCACCTCGTGCTCGACGAGCCGGCATTCGGCGAGATTATCAGCGACGCGGTCGACTTCGTCGACAAGTACCACGCGCTGATGACCATCGGCATCACGCCGTCGCGCCCCGAGACGGGCTACGGCTACATTCAGCGAGCCGAGGATCAGACCATCTCGCGCGTGAAGTGCTTCACCGAGAAGCCGAATCTCGAGTTGGCGCAGACCTTTGTGCAGTGTGGCGAATTTTTCTGGAATTCGGGCATCTTCATCTGGAAGATCAGCGATATAATCGAGGCCGTAGAGAAGTATCTGCCGGAGCACCACGCGCTCTTCGACGGCATCGACGAGGCGTACGGCACACCCGAGCAGGAGCGCGCCATTGCGGGCGTGTTTGCCGAGTGTCGTGCCATCTCGATCGACTACGGCGTGATGGAGAAGGCCGACAACGTCTTTGTGCGTTGCGGCGACTTCGGCTGGAGCGACGTGGGCACGTGGGGCTCGCTCTACCAGCACTCGCGCAAGGACAAGTACGCCAACGTAAAACCTGCCGAGGGGTGCTACACCTACGACACACGCAACACAATAATCTCGCTGCCACAGGGCAAGGTAGCCGTCATCAACGGTCTGCGCGACTACATCGTAGTCGACACCGACGACGTGCTGATGATATGCCCGCGCTCCGAGGAGCAGAACATCAAGAAATATATCGACGAGGTTAAGTTCAACAACGGCGACAAACACATCTAACAATATGGCACATATTGACAATATAGACGACCTCTACGCCGCTTTCGAGGAGTGTGCGTGCGTTACAACCGACTCGCGCGCCGTTACCAAGGGTGCGATGTTCGTCGCCCTGCGCGGCGCATCGTTCGACGGCAATCGCTTTGCCTGCAGCGCACTCGACGCAGGTGCCGCCTATGCGGTGGTGGACTCCGACGAGCCCGAGCAGGAGCGTCCCGACCTCGCCGAGCGACTGCTTCGTGTCGAGGATTCGCTCACGGCCCTGCAACAGTTGGCCGGTGAGCATCGCGAGCGTCTGGCACTGCCGATCATTGCTATCGTGGGCAGCAACGGCAAGACCACAACCAAGGAGCTCGTTTCGCGAGTGCTCGCCGAACAGTTCGAGACCTACGCCACACACGGCAACCTCAACAACCACATCGGCGTTCCGCTGACGTTGCTCGCAATGACGCGCGACACGCAGTTCGGTGTGGTAGAGATGGGCGCAAGCAGTGGTGGCGAGATTGCTACGCTGTGCGACATCGCCCGTCCGACCTATGGTCTGATTACCAATATCGGCCGTTCGCATCTGGAGGGCTTCGGCGGTGTCGAGGGCATCCGACGCGGCAAGGGCGAGTTGTTCGACTATCTGGAGGCAAACGGTGGTCGCGCATTCGTGCCACAGGAGGACGAGGTACTTGTGGAGATGGCCTCCGAGCGCGAAAATATGGCCGTAGAGTTCTACTCGCGCAACATTGCCGACGGCTACGAGAGCCATCTGGTGGGAAAATACAACCGTGCAAACATCGCGGTAGCAGTCGAGGTCGGTCGCTACTTTGACATCGACCCCGAGCGCATCACAACCGCCATTGCCGGCTACACGCCCGACAACAACCGCTCGCAGGAGATGACCACCGAGCGCGAAAACCGCCTCATCGTCGACTGCTATAACGCAAACCCGTCGAGTATGACTGCCGCAATCGAGAATATCGAGGAGATGGAGGCCGAACGCAAGGTGCTGATTCTTGGCGATATGCTCGAGTTGGGCGAGTGGTCGACGGCCGAGCACTGCAATATACTCCGTCTGGCGCTGACCACTTCGTGCGAGAAGATTATGCTCGTGGGCGGAAACTTCGCATACGCGCTGGAGGAGGTGGAAGATGATGCGGATATAGAGATTATGCACTTCGCCTCGACCGAATCACTCGGCGAGTATCTGCAGGAGAATCCGCCAAAGGGATCGACCATCCTGCTCAAAGCGTCGCGCGGCATTGCGCTCGAGAGAGTTATAAATTTGTTGTAAAACCTCACTCAACACACCTGATAATGAAACACTTATTCAAACTAACGACACTTATAGCCGTGCTACTCGCAGTCGGCACTTCGCAGGCCAAAGAACAACCCAAGTGGTTGAAGAGCGCCGTCATCTACCACATCTACCCGTCGACCTATATGGACTCGAACGGCGACGGCATTGGCGACCTAAACGGCATACGACAGCGCCTCGACTACATCAAATCGGTCGGTTTCAACTGCATCTGGCTCTCGCCTTGCTTCGAGAGCGCGTGGGAGGATGGCGGCTACGACATCACCGACTACTACAAGGTCGATCCGCGTTTCGGCACGAACGAAGACCTCGAGGCACTCATTGCCGAGGCACACTACAAGGGTATCAAGGTGTTGCTCGACCTGGTTGCGGGCCACACCTCGGACAAACATCCGTGGTTCCGCGAGTCGTGCAAGGCGGAGCGCAACGCCTACTCCGACTACTACATCTGGACCGAGGGTAAGCCAGAGCGCAAGCCGGGCCCGAAGTTCGTCGATAACGACCATCCGCGCAACGGCTACTATATCCGCAACTTCTTCGATATTCAGCCGGCACTCAACTACGGCTACTACTCCCCGAAACCAAACCACGAGTGGGAACAGCCATACGAGGCCGAAGGCCCGACCGCCGTACGCCGCGAGCTGAAACGCATCATCGGCTGGTGGAGCGCGAAGGGTGCCGACGGTTTCCGTGTCGATATGGCAAAATCGCTCGTCAAGAGCGACAACTCGAACAGGGACGGCGTGCGTCGCTTGTGGCAGGAGATTTTCGAGTGGTACAATGCCGAATTTCCGGAGAACATTATGCTCTCCGAGTGGTCGAATCCCGAGCAGTCGCTCTCGTCCGGCTTTAACATCGACCTGCTGATTCACAACGGTGTAGGCGGCAAGATTTACCGTCCGCTCGTGTGCGAGACCACCGACAAGATGGCCCCTACCGTCTGCTACTTCAACCGCGCGGGCAAGGGCAGCATTGCCGAGCCGATGCGCATCTATGGCGAGGTATACAAGACCTATCGCAAGCTGGGCGGCTACGCTTCGATGCCGACCTGCAGCCACGATATTTGGCGACTTACGCGAATGAACCGCACGGGAGTCGAGGAGCAGAAGGTGGTTCTCACCTGGTTCCTCACCCTGCCGACTCCGCCGATAGTCTACTACGGCGAGGAGATCGGTATGCGCAACCTCGAATACGCCCCACCGAAGGAGGGCAGCTTCTCGAGCCGCAACCGCTCGGTGTGCCGTACCCCGATGCAGTGGGACACGACGGCAAATGCCGGTTTCTCGAGCGTTGCAAACCCTGCAAAGCTCTATCTGCCGGTCGACAACGCTCCTTCGTTCCCGAATGTGGCCGAGCAGCTGAACGACCCGAAATCGGTGCTCTCGTTCGTGCGCGGTCTGATTGCACTGCGTAACGCAACACCGGCACTCGGTGTCGAGGGCGATTGGGAGTACGTCGGCGATGTAAACAACCCATATCCAATGATATACGCACGTCGTACGGCGGATGAGAAGTACATCGTCGTACTCAATCCGAGCGACCGCACCGTAAGCGGAACGACCGCTCCGATGGGCAAAAAGGCGAAGTGGGTGTATGGCAACGACCGCAGCAAAGCCAAGTGCAAGTGCTCGTCCGAGGGGCTCTCACTGACGATGCAGCCCGTGAGCGTCGCCATCTTCAAAATCGAGTAGAGAAAGAGATAGAAACGAATAAAAAATAGAGAGACTCAACAATGGAAAACAACAAGAAAACCTCACTGCCCGAAAACGCGTATCGCGAACTGAAAGCGGGCGAAGAGTACCGTCCGATTATGTCGTCGGACGTAACTCCTGCCGAGGCAACACCCTACTCGGTAACGATGGGTGTCATTATGGCTATCATCTTCTCGGCTGCAGCAGCATTCCTCGGCCTGAAGGTTGGACAGGTATTCGAGGCGGCAATTCCGATTGCCATCATCGCAGTTGGTCTGGGCGGTCTGCGCAAGGGCAAGAGTATGCTCGGCGAGAATGTCATCATCCAGTCCATCGGTGCAACGTCGGGCGTAATCGTGGCAGGTGCCATCTTCACCCTACCGGCGCTCTACATCCTCGGTCTGGAGGCACAATTCTATCAGGTATTCCTCTCGTCGCTGCTCGGCGGCGTGCTGGGTATCGTGTTGCTGATTCCGTTCCGCAAGTACTTCGTCAAGCAGATGCACGGCAAGTATCCATTCCCGGAGGCAACCGCTACGACCGAGGTGCTCGTGTCGGGCGAGAAGGGCGGCAAGCAGACCATCGTACTCGCCTTGGCGGGTTTGATTGGTGGTGCTTACGACTTCGCGGTTTCGACCTTCGGCGCGTGGGCCGAGAATATCTCGACGAAGATGGGTGCGTGGGGCGCAGATATCGCTTCGCGCTTTAAGGTAGAGTTGTCGCTCAACACGGGCGCAACGCTGCTCGGTCTGGGCTATATCATCGGTCTGAAATATGCGGTAATCATCACCGCCGGCTCGTGCCTCGTATGGTTTGTGCTCGTTCCGCTGATTGGCTACGCCTCGGCCGACGCTGCAACGCAGAGCGCACAGGAGCTGTTCCTCACCTATGGCCGTCCGATCGGTATCGGCGGTATCGCTATGGCGGGCCTTATCGGCATCATCCGTCAGGCGGGCATCATCAAGGACGCTGCAAAGCTGGCCGTGAACGAGTTGGGCGGTAAGAAGCAGGGCGCAGCAGAGGCACGCACGGAGCGCGATATGCCGATGCGCAGCATCCTCGCCATCGTCATCGCGGCACTCGTTGCAACGCTCGTATTCTTCCACTTCGGCGTGCTGGGCAACTGGTTGCAGACGATCGTGGCTCTGCTCATCGTATTCGTCATCGCATTCCTCTTCACGACCGTTGCCGCAAACGCTATCGCCATCGTCGGCAGCAACCCTGTGTCGGGTATGACGCTGATGACGCTCATCTTGAGCTCGCTCGTACTCGTGAGCATCGGCCTGAACGGCACAACGGGTATGACCGCAGCGCTGATTATCGGTGGTGTGGTATGTACGGCACTCTCGATGGCGGGCGGCTTCATCACCGACCTCAAGATCGGTTACTGGCTCGGCACTACCCCATCGGTTCAGGAGCGTTGGAAGTTCCTCGGTACCATCGTATCGGCAGCCACCGTTGCGGGCGTGATGATAATCCTCAACAAGACCTACGGCTTCGTGGGCGAGAACGCACTCACCGCACCACAGGCAAACGCTATGGCAGCCGTCATCAAACCGCTTATGGAGGGTGGCGAGACGCCGTGGATTCTCTACTTCGCAGGTGCTGTGCTGTCGCTCGTGCTGACTTGGATCGGCGTGCCGGCACTGGCATTCTCGCTGGGTATGTTTATCCCAATGTCGCTCAATGCACCGCTGGTTGTCGGCGGTTTGATTGCGTGGTACGTTTCGTCGCGCTCGAAGGACGAGCAGCTCAACAAGGCGCGTTTCGATCGCGGTACGCTTATCGCATCGGGCTTCATCGCAGGTGGCGCACTGATGGGCGTCGTTTCGGCAATTTTGAAATTTGCGGGCCTCGACCTCTATATGGCAGATTGGGCTGCATCGAGCAGCGCCGAGTATCTGGCATTGGCGATGTACATCGCAATTATCGTATACTTTACCATTCACACAATGAAAGCAAAAAAGGAGGAGTAGAACTATGGAATTGAAAGAGAGATTCTTGAAATATGTCGCTATCGACACGCGAAGCGACGAGAACAGCGAGTCGTTCCCATCGACCGACAAGCAGTGGAACCTGCTCAACGCGCTCGTTGAGGAGATGCATCTGCTCGGTTTGGAGGATGTTTCGATCGACAAATACGGCTACGCTATGGGTACGATTCCTGCCACGAAGGGCAAGGAGAATGTACCGGTAATCGGCTTTTTGGCGCACGTCGACACGTCGCCCGATATGAGTGGTGAGAATGTTCGTCCGCGCATTATCGAGAGCTACGACGGTGGCGATATTATGCTCAACCCGTCGCTTACGATGCGCGTGGCCGACTTTCCGGAGCTGACGCGCTTCGTAGGCCACACGCTCATCCACACCGACGGCACGACGCTGCTCGGCGCGGACGATAAGGCGGGCGTTGCGGAGATTATGACCGCAGCCGAGTACCTGATGGCCCATCCGGAGGTGGAGCACGGCAAAATCCGCATCGGCTTCACGCCTGACGAGGAGATTGGTCGCGGTGTCGACTTCTTCGACGTGAAGGCCTTTGGCGCGGACTTCGCCTACACGATGGACGGTGGCTACGAGGGCGAGTTGGAGTACGAGAACTTCAACGCCGCATCGGCCAAGGTGAGCATCCAGGGACGCAACGTACACCCGGGCTACGCAAAGGGCAAGATGATTAACGCTCTGGAGGTTGCGTGCGAGCTCAACGCGCTCATTCCGGCAACCGAGCGTCCGCAATACACCGAGGGTTACGAGGGCTTCTACCACCTGGTAGGTCTGGGCGGTTCGGTCGAGCAGGCAAACATCTCGTACATCATCCGCGACCACGACGCCGACCTGTTCGAGCGCAAGAAGGTATGGATGTGGAGCGCCGTAGATATGCTCAACAAGAAGTATGGCGAGGGAGTTCTGACACTCGCCCTGAAGGATCAATACTACAATATGCGCAAGATGGTCGAGCCGCATCCGCAGGTTATCGAGAACGCCAAGGCGGCAATGCTCGAGGCGGATGTTCAGCCGATTGTTCGCCCGATTCGCGGCGGTACGGACGGCGCGCGACTCTCGTTTATGGGATTGCCGTGTCCGAACATCTTTGCCGGCGGTATGAACTTTCACGGTAAGTTCGAGTACTGCTCTCTGAACTCGATGGAGAAGGCCGTAAAGGTGATCGTCAACCTGGCACGCAAGTGGGCCGAGTAGGTTTTTAGAGAAGTTGGTTTTTGATGGCAACGAATGGCACTCGTTCGCTTGCGCTCACTTCAATGGCATTTAATAACAGAAATCAGTGTTGCCATTCAGGGTACAGCCCACATGTCACTAAACACCCCTCTATCGGTCGGGTATCGTTTTCGACACCCACCGCAAGTGTAATAAAAAAATAGAATACCAAATCGCCGAGCAGATTTTCTTTTGCTCGGCGATTTGGCATTGTTATTCTTTGTATCTATTTGAATCCTTTAACCCTTTTATAAGTATAAAAACCGTCATCTAATGTTTTTCTTTCTATGACTACGGTATTATTATCGCGAAGTGTTGCCTTACCAAACAACATTCCCGCAACATATAGTTCATTGCCCCTTATTTCGAATGTATAGGAAGCAGACTTATTAAAATCATCAAAAGTGCAACCATACACATATCCATCCTTAAAGGACCAACCATCATTCACAGAGTGTGCTCGAAAATAAGTAACAATATCTCCATCAAAACAATACATTTCTGGTTCTACTTCCATTGTAGGAAATTCACTCCCATCTGCTTTTATTTCTTGAACTAAGATCCAGTATCCCGAAACATCTTTTCCTTGTAATGTTACTTTTTTAAAGTTTCCCAATTCTGATTCGCAACTAACAAATGTAAGGCACGCAGCCAAAACGAATAATATTTTTCTCATTGTTTTAAACATTAATCTCTTTTATTCCCTACTCATTTAACGGCATTTCGGATACTCCGTTGTTCCCTTTTAATTGGATAATACGCACAAAAAAAGCGCGGAACTTCCAGTGTATTCTCATTTCGAGGTGTTTGGCGTAACCTACCGATTGAACAACCAAAAGCCCGCACCGTTAAGTGCGAGCATTTTTGCAGTATTCTTGTCGGTATTCATTAGTCGCCAAACTTTCGAAATGACAGAATAAAGCTAAAACGCTTTTTCTAATATGTCTAAAATGTGAGTACCAAGTTATACGCTATGTTTCATAGGCAAAATTTCTATTTCTTGTTTAACTGTACTACAAATTTAGGAATATATTTTTGATTATTGCGGTATTGTCGGCAAAAATTTTTAATTTTGCATTCAGTTATTTTTTTTAATGGCAACGAATGGCACTCGTTCGCTTGCGCTCACTTCAATGGCATTAATGGCAGAAAAGAGATGGACATAATCAGGCAAAGCAACAATATCTTTCGCAATCTTATTGCTTATCGCAAGGCGATGGTTATCTATGATTTAACCTACCATTTTTGCGAGAGATTTATTGCCATCGGTGACCGCACCAAAGACCAAATGATACAAGCAGCCCGCTCTGGCAAGCAGAATATCGTAGAGGGTAAAGCGGCCTCGCTTACATCTGCCGAAACGCATCTCAAACTTTTAGGAGTTGCAAGGTCAAGTTTTCAAGAGTTATTAGAGGACTTTACTGACTATTTGCGTACTCGCAAGTTGAAAGTATGGGAAACCGAGTCAAAAGAGGTCAAGGCAATGCGCGAACTTGGCTTATCACACGATAATCCGAAATTCTTTTTGGAGTTGGCAGAGAAGAGGTGCGATGAGGTGATTGCCAATATGGTAATCGTATTACTACATCAAGAGGATGTGCTGTTACGCAAACATATCGAGAAGCAGATTGCCCGATTTGTTGATGAAGGAGGTTTTCGAGAATCGCTAACACGGGCTCGTATTGAGAAGAAGAAAAAATATTAATTTTGTCATTCAGCGCCATTCAGCAATCTCTGATTGCGCCTGCCATTAAGGGCGTAGCCCGAATGCCATTGAATGCCATAAGAATAAAAAACTAAAAGCAAATAAACAAAGAGATGAATAACCGATTTGGTTTTATTAAGGTAGCCGCAGCAACCCCTCTGGTGAAGATTGCCGATTGCCACGCCAACGCGCAGGCAATCGATGCGATGACGGCCGAGGCGTTGGAGCGCGGCGTGAGTGTGGTGGTATTCCCCGAACTATCGATTACGGGATACACCTGTGGCGATCTGTTCTTGCAGTCGCGCATCATCGAGGCGGGCGACGAGGCTTTGGCGATATTGCTCGCAACACCACGCCCGATATGCTCGATTGTGGGTATGCCGATATACTACAAAAACAACCTCTACAACTGCGCTGTCGTAATTGCCAACGGCAAGATTGAGGGAATCGTTCCGAAGAGCTACATCCCGAACTACTCGGAGTTCTACGAGAGCCGCTGGTTTACCGAGGGACGCGACATTCGCGACACGCACATCACCATCTGCGGTCAGCGTGTGCGCTTCGGTACGGATCTGCTGTTCGACATCCACGGCACGCGTTTCGGTGTGGAGATTTGCGAGGATTTGTGGGTACCGACACCGCCATCGTCGGATATGGCTCTGGCGGGTGCAACGCTCATCTTCAACCTCTCGGCAACGCCTGAAATTTTGGGTAAGCACGCCTATCTGCGTTCGCTCATCAAGCAGCAGTCGGCACGCGCGCTGTGTGGCTATATCTACGCCTCGTCTGGCGTGGGCGAATCCTCTACCGACCTTGTCTTTACGGGCAACGGCATCATCGCGGAGAACGGCAAGATCATTGCCACACGCGAGCGCTTCGTTCGCGATGCACGCCTGACGGTTGCCGACATCGATGTCGAGCATATCTTCAACGAGCGTCGTCGCCACACATCGTTTATCAATCTCGATGGTCGTTACGATATCATAAAGCTGCCTATCCCGATGGCAGAGAGCCCTATCGAGCGCGAAATCTCGCCGTCGCCGTTCATCCCGAGCGACCTCGACGCAGGTTGTCGCGAGGTGTTCAGCATCCAGACCGCAGGTCTTGCCCAGCGCCTCACGCACACGCGTTGCACGAAGGCCGTAATCGGCATCTCGGGCGGATTGGACTCGACACTCGCCCTGCTGGCGACCGTTGCGACGTTCGATATGCTCGGTCTTGAGCGCAAGGATATCGTTGCCGTTACGATGCCGGGCTTCGGCACAACCGACCGCACCTACACCAACGCGCAGACGCTGATGCGCGAGCTGGGCGTAACGATACGCGAAATCTCGATTCGAGCAGCGTGCGAGCAGCACTTCCGCGACATCGGTCTCTCGGCCGACGACCGAGGTGCGGCGTACGAGAACTCGCAGGCACGCGAGCGCACACAGATATTGATGGACATAGCCAATGCCGTCGGCGGAATCGTCATCGGCACGGGCGACCTGAGCGAGTCGGCTCTCGGCTGGGCAACCTACAACGGCGACCATATGTCGATGTACAACGTCAACTGCTCGATACCGAAGACGCTGGTGCGTGCGTTGGTCGAGTGGTCGGCCGACCACGACTCGAACGAGAGTGTGCGTGCTACGCTCAAGGATATAGTTGCAACGCCCGTATCACCCGAGTTGCTGCCGGCAACCGAGCAGGGCGAAATTGCACAAAAGACCGAGGATGTCGTAGGCCCTTACGAACTGCACGACTTCTACATCTACCACTTCATCCGCAACGGCTTCGCACCGCGCAAGATCGTAGCCCTCGCCGAGCGCGCCTTCGACGGGCGATACTCGAACGAGGAGATTCGTCACTGGTTGGAGGTCTTCCTGCGTCGCTTCTTCTCGCAGCAATTCAAACGCTCGGCAGCGCCCGACGGCCCGAAGGTCGGCTCGGTATCGCTCTCATCACGAGGCGATTGGCGTATGCCGTCCGATGCCATTGCAAGCGAGTGGCTGAAGGAGATTGCAACCACGCATTAGGCGCTTCCCGTCGAAGCACACACTACACGTTCGGCACACTTGGCCCTTGAGGCGGAGTGTGCCGACGCTCTTTTTGGTACGGTTTATGAAACGGAGAGAGGGTGTTAATCTTAAAACTTTTACTATTATGAATCAACAACACACCTGCAAAACCGACGCCTCCGTATCGGCGGCAAAGTGCTCACTCGAACCTGCACCATCCGAATTTATCCCCCGCCACTCGACTCCGCCCGAGCAAGCCTACCAGATGGTCAAGGACGAGACCTATCCGCAGACACAGCCACGCCTGAATCTTGCGACCTTCGTCACAACCTATATGGACGACTATGCGACGAAGCTGATGAACGAGGCCATCAACGTCAACTACATCGACGAGACCGAGTATCCGCGTGTGGCGGTTATGTGCGGTCGCTGCATCAACATCATCGCCAATTTGTGGAACACGCCCGAGCAGGGCGAGTGGAAGACCGGTGCGGTCGGCATCGGCTCGTCGGAGGCGTGTATGCTGGGTGGCGTAGCGGCGTGGTTGCGCTGGAAGGAACGACGCAAGGCGCAGGGCAAGCCGTGCGACAAGCCGAATCTGGTGGTCAGCACCGCCTTTCAGGTGGTATGGGAGAAGTTCTGCCAGCTGTGGCAAATCGAGCTGCGACAGGTGCCCATATCGCTCGAAAAGCCGACGCTCGACGCGAAGGATGCCATCGCTGCCTGCGACGAGAACACCATCTGCATCGTGCCGATTGCCGGCGTAACGTGGACGGGCCTGAACGACAACATCGAGGCACTCGATGCGGCCCTCGACGCCTACAACAAGAAGACCGGCTACGACATTCCGATTCACGTCGACGCCGCTTCGGGTGGCTTCATACTGCCGTTTATCAAGCCCGATTTCAAGTGGGATTTCCGCCTCAAGTGGGTATACTCGATCTCCACTTCGGGCCACAAGTACGGCTTGGTTTATCCGGGTTTGGGTTGGGTTGTATGGCGCGATAAGAAGTATCTGCCGAAGGAGATGTCGTTCAGCGTCAACTACCTGGGTGCAAATATCACGCAGGTCGGCCTCAACTTCTCGCGTCCGGCAGCGCAGATTCTCGGCCAATACTACAACTTTATCCGCTACGGCTTCGAGGGCTACCGCGAGGTGCAACAGGCGTCGATGGATATCGCCACCTACTGCCACAAGCGCATCGGCGAGATGAAGTGCTTCTGCAACTACTCGAAGACGGTCGACAATCCGCTCTTTATCTGGTATATGAATCCGGAGTACGACAAGAGTGCAAAGTGGACGCTCTATGACCTACAAGCGGCTCTGCAACAGAGCGGTTGGATGGTTCCGGCCTACACGATGCCGAAGGCAATCGAGGATATGGTCGTGATGCGTGTGGTTGTACGCCAGGGTATGACGCGCGATATGGCCGATATGTTGCTCACGGACATCGCCAACGCCGTGGCCGAGTTCGATAAGCTGAAATACCCTACCACCTCGCGCCTCGCCTACGAGAAGCGCGAACGCCAAATGGGTAAGGTCTTTACGCACTAATCGGTGCAAAACAAAAGCGTGTCCCGACCGAGTGGTTAGGACACGCTTTTTCAATTTTCCGGCTTCTTTTACATATTTTGCCATACCAAAGCCGATGCACCCAAAATCGCAGCGTTCTTGCTCTGCAAGCCCGACGGGAGCACCTTCACCTTGTTCTTGAAGGCGAAGAGCATATTCTCCTCCATATAGTGCTTGATCGGGTCGAGCAACAGATCGCCCGCCTTGGCCAGACCGCCAAAGAGGAATATCGCCTCCGGCGAGGTGATGGTTACCGCATCGGCCAACGCATAACCCAGACGCTGGCCCGTCACACGGAACGCCTCCAGAGCAATCGGGTCGCCCTTGACTGCCGCCTGCGAGAGCTGTGCCGAGTCGAGGTCGTCGAAGGCAATGGAGCGCAACGGCGAAGGTGCGTTCATCGTTGCCATCAACTCGAAGGCCGTACGCTTGATGCCGATTGCCGAGGTGTATGCCTCCAAGCAACCCTTGCGACCGCAACCGCACTCGCGACCACCGCGCTCGACGATTACGTGGCCGAACTCGCCCGCGAAACCGTCGTGGCCATAGATCATCTGGCCGTTCGCCACGAAGCCCGAGCCGACACCCGTGCCGAGCGTTACCATTATAAAGTCCTTCATTCCCTTGGCGTTACCGTACACCATCTCGCCGATGGTTGCCGCATTGGCATCGTTCGTAACGTAGATAGGCACGCCGGGGAAGTGCTTGCCCACGTCGCCCGCGAAGTTGAACACGCGCAGCGCCTCGTCCTGCACCTCATCCTCGGCCGTAAACTTCCAAAGGTTTGCCGGCGTCTCGATTGTACCATTATAGTAGTTTGCGTTCGGTGCACCGATACCGATACCGATCAATTCGAACTCGAAGCTCACCCCCTTGACCAACAACTGCATCGCCTCGCACAAATCTGCAACGTAGCGCGGATAGTCCTTGTAAGCGGGATATGCGCGTGTCGAGATTACCGACTCGCCGTAGAGTTCGCCCTTCTCGTCCACCAAACCAAATGCTGTGTTGATACCGCCGATATCGACACCAAAAGCCAATTTTTTCATCGTTTTATTCGTTTTTTAGGTTCATACTCCGTATTGTAACGTCGTCTGCGTGGCGGCACAATTCGCGCCAAATCACACTTCGACAAGTAAAGATAAACAAAAAACGCGGTAGTTACAAATTTTCATCCGCAAAGCACCTAAAAAATTAGTTAATTGCGTGAACAACAATACAAAATATTTCGTATATTTGCGGTAGGTTAATTGAGCAGTATTCGGGGCCGGCGCCCGACCGCGTGCAGTAGAAGATTTCAAACATACACCATAATTATAACCTTTTAATCTCTGCGCTTATGAAAAAGTATCTGTTTATGCTGTTTTTTGCCACGCTTTTGACAGCGTGTAGCGATGAGTACTACCAGCATTCGGCAATGATTGAAATTAATAACCAAAGTAGTCATACGGTTGTACTCGCAGATTTTCTTCCCGAAGAAGGTGTAGATGAAAAATTAATTACACCAAATGCTATACTTGCCACCGGTGAGCAGTTTGAATTTACGCTCACATTATGGAAATCGCGAAACTTCCTACGCTGTATTAGTGAGCGTAGTCCATACGTCTTCTTTGATGTCAAATACCAAGTTTGTTATAATGATGAAGGTTTGCCGTTTGTGGAGCAAGTAGTAATGCAAGAGGAGGAGAATGGCAACCCTCGCTACATATTTACCATCACCGATGCCGACTATGACTATGCCGTTGCAAATGGCGTAGTGTTGGGCGATAGCGCGCAATAGTCGGCGCTTCGCTCCCGAAAACCCTACATATCCCGACCTGCTTTGCGTAGCAAGTCGGGATTTTTTTGAGAAAATCGGAAAAATTCGTATATTTGGGGTTGATTTGGGGTATCAGCACCGATACGCTCCACAAACCACACGAAAAAACACTACGACTATGACAAAGATATACACCAATGCGGAGCTCGCCGAGCTCTTCGAGCGACACCTCTCGCAACTCGCCCTGCCGGACGATCCGGAGATGCTCTACGCACCGATAAGATATGCGCTCGCCGAGGGCGGAAAGCGTATGCGCCCGATACTTGCACTGATGGCATACAATATGTTTGCCGACGATGTTCAGCAGGCGATGCCGGCAGCTATGGCGGTCGAGATTTTCCACAACTTCACGCTGCTGCACGACGACATTATGGACAATGCCGAGTGGCGCAGAGGTCGCAAGTCGGTCTATGCCAAGTGGGGTGCGAATGTGGCCATTCTGTCGGGCGACGCGATGCTCATCGAGGCGTATCGCCACCTGCAGGGGTTGCCTGCCGACCGTTTGCCACAGGTGCTCGACTACTTCGGCACGATGGCTGCGCAGGTGTGCGAGGGCCAGCAGTACGATATGGATTTCGAGACGCGCGGCAAGGTGTCGGTAACCGACTACACGACGATGATCGAGCTTAAAACCGCAGCCCTGCTCTCGGGCTCGGTCTGCATCGGTGCGACGCTGGCAGGGGCCTCGGAGGAGGATGTGCGTAAGCTCTACCGCGCAGCGACCGAGGTGGGTTTGGCGTTCCAGTTGCAGGACGACCTGCTCGACAGCTACGGCGACGAACGTCTGGGCAAGAAGATTGGCGGCGACATTCTGGAAGGCAAGAAGACCTATCTGATGATTACCGCAATGTCGCGTGCCGACGAGTCGCAGCGCGAGGTATTGCGCAAGACGCACCTTCGCGAAGATATCTCGGCCGAGGAGAAGATTGCCACCATCCGCGCACTATACGACGCACTCGACGTGCCGGCAACGACCGAGCAGCAGATTGCCATCCGCATCGCTCGCGCAACGGCAATACTCGACACGCTCGACGTGCCGAGCGAGCGAACTGCCGTGCTGAAGAGCTACTTCGAGAGCTTGGTCGGCAGAAACAAATAAACACCCCATACGCAAGGAAAGCAGATGATAAGAAGAAGCGATATAGAGATAATGGCGCCCGTCGGCTCGTACGAGTCGTTGTGGGCGGCAATAAACGCAGGAGCGAACTCGATCTATTTCGGTATCGGTGCGCTCAATATGCGTGCGGCATCGGCAGCCAACTTTACGGCCGACGATATGGCGGAGATTAACGCCATAGCCCACGCGCACGGTGTGAAAACCTACCTGACGGTCAACACGATAATCTACGACACGGAGCTCGAACTGATGCACCGCGTCATCGACCGCGCCAAGGCCGAGGGTGTCGATGCGGTCATCGCATCCGATATGGCGGTCATCCTCTATGCCCACTCGGTGGGTGTCGAGGTGCATATCTCAACCCAATGCAACATCTCGAACAGCGAGGCGGCGCGCTACTTCGCGCAGTGGGCCGATGTGGTTGTATTGGCACGCGAGCTCTCGCTCGAACAGATTGCGATGGTGCGCCGCGCAATCGTCGAGCAGGATATTCGTGGCCCGCGAGGCGAACTGCTCAAAATCGAGATGTTTGCACACGGCGCGCTCTGTATGTCCATATCGGGCAAGTGCTACCTGAGTCAGCACGAAACGGGTTGTTCGGCAAATCGTGGCGCGTGCCGTCAGATATGCCGTCGCAAGTATACGCTAACCGACCGCGAAACGGGCGAGCAGCTCGACACTGACGGTCGTTACATCCTCTCGCCGAAGGATCTCTGCACGATCGACTTCCTCGACAAATTTATCGAGGCGGGCGTCAGCGTGCTGAAGATCGAGGGACGTGCTCGCGGTGGCGAGTATGTCAAGCGCGTGGTGGAGTGCTACGACAAGGCGTTGCGCGCAATCGAGCAGGGCAGCTACTCGCGCGAGATGGCCGAGGAGTTGAAAGTAACGCTCGGCAAGGTATTCAATCGCGGCTTCTGGGGCGGCTACTATGCCGGAGCTCCCGTAGCGGAGCAGACTTCGTCGTACGGCTCGTCGGCAACGCGCCGCAAGGAGTATGTCGGCAAGGTAACCAACTTTTTCAAGCGTCTGTCGGTGGCAGAGGTGCTCGTCGAGGCATCGACTCTGCAGGTTGGCGATGAGGTGCTGTGGATGGGCGAAAAGACGGGCGTAGTCGAGCAGGTGGTCGGCGAGATTCGCCTTGACGAGAGCGCCGTACAGAGCGTCAAGCAGGGCGACCTCTGCTCAATCAAGGTCGAGGGCGGCGAGTGCCGTCGTGGCGATAAACTCTACAAGGAGGTAAGCCGAGTGTAACAAAGAAACACCTTAAAACGAGATAAAACCAAAACAGTATGTTTAGTGCAAATACCTACATAGCTCGTCGTGCCGAGTTGTGCCGACGCGTAGCCGAGGGAGTGATTCTCCTGCCGGGCAACGGCAACTCGCCGTTCAACTATCCGAACAACCACTACTCGTTCCGACAGGATTCGACCTTCCTCTACTACTTCGGTCTGAATCTGCCGTCGCTCTCCGCGCTGCTCGACACGCAGACAGGCGAGGCGGTGCTCTTTGGCGACGACTTCACGGTCGACGACATCATCTGGACCGGCCCGCAGCCGACACTCGTCGAGCTGGGCGCACAGGTGGGCGTCGAAAAGTGTCTGCCGGCAGCGGCACTTGCCGACCACATCGCGGCGGCACAAAAGAGCGGTCGCACGATTCACTACCTGCCGCCATATCGTGGCGAGACGAAGATTGAGCTCTCAAAGTTGCTGGGCGTGAGCATCGATGCGCTGCACGCAGGCAAATCGGCCGAGCTGATGTTTGCCGTGGCGGAGATGCGCGAGGTGAAGAGCGATGAGGAGATTGTCGAGCTCGAGCGCGCGTTCCACATCGGCTACGATATGCACCTGACAGCGATGCGAATGTGTCGCGCAGGGGTTGTCGAACGCGAAATTGCGGGCGCAATCGAGGGCGTTGCCAAGTCGCAGGGCCTGGCGGTGTCGTTCCCGCCAATCGTATCGCAGCACGGCGAGACGCTGCACAACCTCAACTGCGACGGTGTGTTGGAGAACGGACGTCTGCTACTGGTTGATGCCGGTGCGGAGTCGATTGCCAACTACTGCTCGGACCACACACGAACCTACCCTGTAAGCGGTCGCTTCACCGACCGTCAGCGCGATATCTACAACATCGTCTTGCGTGCCCACGACGAGGCACCACAGCATATGCGTACCGGTGCAATGTATATGGAGGAGGTGCATCGCCGCGCACTGCTGTCGCTGGCCGAGGGTCTGCACGACATCGGTCTGATTCACGGCTCGGCAGAGGATGCCGTAGCGGCGGGTGCGATGTATCTGTTTATGCCGCACGGCCTCTCGCACGGTATGGGTATGGATGTTCACGACTGCGAGGCAATCGGCGAGCGCAGTTTCGACTTTGCAGAGCTGCTCGACCGCGCCAAGGCGTCGGCCACATGCGTACATCGTGCAACGTGGCGCTTGCGTGCCGGAACGGTGATGAGCGACGAGCCGGGCTTGTACTTCATCCCTGCGCTCATCGACAAGTCGCGTGCCGAAGGACTCTATAAAGGAATCGTGAACTACGACGCGCTCGATGCGTACCGCGACTTCGGCGGCATCCGTATCGAGGACGACATCATCGTAACCGACGAGGGTGGCCGCAGAATCGGTGGCGAAAAGAAGATTCCGGTAACGGTCGAGGAGTTGGAGCAGATCGTAGCAAAATAACCTACACGCGATGCATACCACGCTCCTGTTCCCAACCTCGATGGAGGCCGCCGCACTGCGGCAGTTGCGCCCCGATCTGGACATCCGCGAATGTGGTGTCGGTGTGGTCGAGACGGCCCGTTATGTGGCTCGTCTGCTCCGCGAGGAGCACCCATCGCGCATCGTGCTCTGCGGCATTGCAGGTGCGTACGACGACACCCCGATCGGCAAGGTCGTGCAGGTGGTGGTGGAGCGTATGGCGGGAACGCCCGCGCAGTATGCTCGCGAGTATCGCACGACGCTGCGCTTCGAGGGGCTTGCGGAGGTTGCGGGGAACACCGTTGCGCGAGTAAACGAGCCGGCCGAAGGAGCAACCATCGAGAATATGGAGGGGGCGATGCTCTTCGCGCTGTGCGAGGATGCGGGCATCGAGTGCGCCGAGATTCGCTCGATATCCAACCGCGTGGGCGCACCGTACGGCGAGTGGGACATCCCGCGCGCCATCGAGTCGCTCACAGCCACACTCTCAAAACTCTTTTAGACGAGATGAAACCACTTTCACTACACATATCCCCCTGTCCGAACGACACCTTCGCCTTCGATGCCATCATCAACCGACGCATCGAGAGCGAGTTTGCCGACTTCGAGGTTAAGTATCTCGATATCGAACAGCTCAACGAAGGGGTTTTGCGCGGCGAGCCCGACATATCGAAGATTAGCTATGCGGTCTATCCGCAGATTGCCGACCGTTACGCACTGCTCGACAGCGGCTCGGCTCTCGGTCGCGGAAACGGCCAGCTGCTCGTGCGTCGCATGGGCGAGAGTGCGCCCATCAGGCGCGTAGCATCGCCGGGGCTCAACACGACGGCAAATGCCCTGCTTGTGAGGTATTTCCCCGATGTGGAGGAGATTGTCCCGATGCTCTTTTCGGAGATTGCCGCAGCGGTCGAGCGTGGCGATGTGGATGCAGGTGTGCTGATTCACGAGGGACGATTTGTCTACGAGCGTCGCCGGTTGACGCTGGTGGCCGACCTGGGACAGTTGTGGGAGCAGGAGACGGGCCTGCCGTTGCCGCTTGGTGCGATTGTCGCGCGACGCGACCTGCCCGCCGAAGTGCGCGAGCAGTTCGAGCAGTTGCTCGCCCGCAGCGTGCGCTATGCAATGGAGCATCCGAGCGACTCGCGAGCATTCGTCAAGCAACACGCCCAGGAGTTGGAGGACGAGGTCATCGACAAGCACATCGCGCTATTTGTGAACGACTTTACCATCTCGCTCGGCGACGAGGGCCGACGCGCTGTGGAGCGTTTGGTCGGCGCGTGTGAGTGATAATTACCACCAATAAACTACAAAAACAAAACGGGTTGTTCGTCGTGAACAACCCGTTTATTTATTGGCTCAATATTAACCAAGGTAAGATTTGAGCAACTTACTTCTTGACGAATGACGCAAACGACGAATCGCCTTCTCCTTAATCTGACGCACACGCTCGCGCGTAAGGTCGAACTTCTCGCCGATCTCCTCCAGAGTCATCTCCGAGCAACCGATACCGAAGAAGTATTTGATAATATCGCGTTCGCGGTCGGTCAGCGTCTCAAGAGCGCGGTCAACCTCCGTAGCAAGCGACTCGTTAATCAGGCCACGATCGGCATTCGGCGAATCGGGGTTAACGAGCACGTCGAGCAACGAGTTATCCTCGCCATCGGCAAACGGAGCATCCACCGAGATATGGCGACCGGCAACACGCATCGTGTCGGTAACCTTCTCCTTCGGCAACTCCAACTCGTTGGCCAACTCCTCGGGCGATGGGGCACGTTCGTGCTCCTGCTCGAAGCGAGCCAACGCCTTGTTTATCTTGTTGAGCGAGCCCACCTGGTTGAGTGGCAGGCGCACGATACGCGACTGCTCGGCGAGCGCCTGCAAAATCGACTGACGAATCCACCATACGGCGTACGAGATAAACTTAAAACCGCGAGTCTCGTCGAACTTCTCTGCCGCCTTAATCAGACCGAGGTTACCCTCGTTAATCAAATCGGGCAAACTCAAACCCTGATTCTGGTACTGCTTTGCAACCGAGACAACGAAACGCAGATTGGCTTTCGTGAGCTTCTCCAACGCCTCTTGATCGCCCTTTCTGATTCGTTGGGCGAGTTCAACCTCCTCTTCAACGGTAATCAAATCCTCCTTACCAATCTCCTGCAAGTACTTATCCAACGACGCACTCTCACGGTTGGTAATGGACTTCGTAATTTTTAATTGACGCATTTTTCTACTTTTATATCTTTTCTACAATATTTTCGTCACTCTGCTTCGGAGCACCCTCTCCCCTCTCTGGGCGGTTTTGCACGGACATAAAACAACCGTCAGCGCACCATCGAAAGCGTATCTCCTCTCACCGAAAAACAAAACTCACCACTCCCGACAATTCGCTGACGGCTCTGCCGCGCACCTATCGCCTCGGCCTACTCCACGATGACGTAACTTGCCGCACGGCCATCAGGATAGACGCCGTCGATCGAGCGCACCTTATCGGTCATCGCATTCAGGTCGGAGAGCGTACGCACCTGCTTGTCGTTGATATGCGTAATCACGAAACCCTCTCTGACTCTTGCCTTTGCGAGCAAACCACCGGCATTCACCGCAGCCACCTGCACGCCGCCTCGTATGTCGAGACGCTTGCAGAGTTTAGCATCCGGCTCGACAAAACGAGCACCGAGAACCTCGACCACATCGACCGATTCGCGAGTGAGCAATTCTGCTTTTCCGGCTTTATTACGCAAAACTACGTCAAAATGTTTCACATTTTCGCCTCTTTTTACCGATAATTTTATCTTATCGTTCGGACGATGCTTGCCAATCTGCTCTCGGAGGGTTGTCTCCGACTCAATTCGCACACCGTCAATCTCCGTAATCACGTCGCCCTTGCGAAGGCCCGCCTCCGAAGCGGCACCGCCCTCGACAACCGATGCGACATACACACCGCCAACCTCGCTGACGCCTGCGTCCTTGCCCATATTGTCGATGAAATCCTGATCGATATACGTGTAGGTAATACCCAGCAGAGCGCGCTGTACCAAACCATACTCCTTAAGGTCAACAACCACCTTGCGGACGATACTCTCCGGCACGGCAAACGAGTAGCCGACGTAGCTGCCCGTCGAGGATTTGATGACGGTGTTGATACCGACCAACTCGCCACGCGTATTGACCAGCGCACCACCCGAATTACCCGGATTCACCGCCGCATCGGTCTGGATGAAGGACTCGATACGGAACTCGCTCGGGATGACATCGAGCGCACGCGCCTTGGCGCTCACGATACCCGCCGTAATGGTCGACTGCAGGTCGAACGGCGAGCCGATAGCCAGCACCCATTCACCCAGACGCAGGTCGTCCGAGCTACCGAACGGCAGAGTCGGAAGGCCCTCTGCATCAATCTTTATCAGCGCAACGTCGGTTGCCGGATCGCGACCAATCGTGCGGGCGTCGAACTTGCGGCCGTCGTTGAGCTTCACGCGCAACTTCGTGGCACGCTCGATGACGTGGTTGTTGGTTACGATGTAGCCGTCCGGCGTGAGAATCACACCCGAGCCGCCCGAACGCTGCTCACGCTTCTGCGGTGCACCACCCTGCGGATGGCCCTGCGGAAAACCGAAGAACTCGAAGAACGGATTGAAGTGGTTGGGCGAGAGGACATCCACCTCGGTAATCGCCTCGATATTAACCACCGCGCGTACGGCATTCTCGGCCGCATAGGTCAGGTCGGGATAGTTCTCCGGCGCATAGGCCGCAAACTGTGCCGTAGCCATCTGCGGCTGTTCGAAACTACGCTCAACCTGCTGCTCGCCTACATCCGACAGGCGACGCTCCACAACATACGAAGCGGCCAAAGCGCCAACCATAGCCGATGCCGCACAGAGCAATGAAAATACAAATATTCCCTTTTTCATAGACTTATGTTTTTTATCGTTTTTTTGTTCTGCTACACTAACGCCCCGAGTCGTAGGTTTATTGCAAAGCGAAGCAAAAAAGTTGTAAATTTCTTATTCACATACTCCTCCGAAAACTACGCAATATGAATCGGACAAAAAATATCACTCGTTTTTCTTGATAAACCGATAAAAAAATCATATTTTTGTAAATTGTTGTCGTCGTGCTATGCAATTGTAGTACCAAACCGCTGTGCACGACGCATAAAAACGGCCAAATTAACCTTTTTTACGGGATCGAAAAAAATTAGATTAAACACATTATAGCACTATGAAACAAGCAATTCAATTCGGAGCAGGCAACATCGGCCGCGGATTTATCGGTGCGGTGCTCGAACAAGCGGGCTACCACGTCGTATTCGCTGATGTAAATGCCGCTGTAATCGACAAAATCAACGAAGACCACGCCTATACGGTACACGTTATGGACGTGGAGTGCGTCGAGCAGAAGATTACCAACGTCTCGGGCGTTAACTCGACGACCGACGCTGTGATTGACGAGATTGTCAAGGCGGATATCATCACCACCGCCGTAGGCGTAGTTATCCTGCCACGCATCGCCCCTGCCATCGCAAAGGGCATCATCGCACGCAAGGCCGCAGGCATCGAGCAGCCGCTCAACATCATCGCCTGCGAGAACGCCGTTCGTGCATCGTCGCAGCTCAAGGAGCACGTCCTCTCGCACCTGTCGGACGAGGAGCGCGCATACTGCGACAAGTGGGTTGGTTTCCCAGACTGTTCGGTTGACCGCATCGTGCCACCGGTACGCAGCGAGAACCCTATCGACGTTGTCGTAGAGGCGTTCTACGAGTGGAATGTCGAGCAGGCATCGTTCGTGGGCGAGATTCCGCAGATTGCCGGAATGAACCTCGCCGACAACCTCATCGCCTACATCGAGCGCAAACTCTTCACGCTCAATACGGGCCACGCCATCACGGCATACCTCGGTTGTATGAAGGGCTTGAAGACCATCGACGAGTCGATTGCCGACGAGCAGATCTACGCTATCGTTAAGGCAGCGATGCAGGAGAGCGGTTTGGGATTGGTTGCAAAGCACGGCTTTGACAAGGAGCAGCACTTCAAGTACATCGAGAAGATTATCGGCCGCTTCAAGAACCCATATCTGAAGGATGATGTAACCCGCGTGGGCCGCGAGCCGTTGCGTAAGCTCTCGGCTTCGGATCGCCTCATCAACCCGACGCTCACGGCACAGAAGGCGGGCGTTGAGACGCCTAACCTGTTGCTCGGTATCGGTGCTGCGCTCCACTACAACAATGCAGAGGATGCACAGAGCGTACAGGCACAGCAGCTCATCGCCGAGCGCGGTCTGCGCGCAGCCGTTGCGGAGATGGCATCGCTCGAGGCGGATGCTCCAATCCTCGACGCGATTGTTAAGGCATACGACGAGATTGAGCAGATTTTGAAGTAAGAAAAACAACTAAAAACTAACCAATATGACAGTAGAACAACAGAAAAAATTCAGCTATTGGCAGTGGAGAACGATCATCGGTACGATTGTCGGATACATCTTCTTCTACCTGATTCGTAAGAACTTCTCGTTCGCGATGCCCGGTCTGACGGCCGAGTACGGTATCTCGAAGACAAGCTTGGGTGCAATCCTCTCGATTGCCGGTATCATCTACGGCGTATCGAAGCTCGTGAACGGTATGCTTGCCGACCGCATCAATGCTCGTTGGCATATGGTATCGGGTTTGGCTATCTGTACGCTGACCTCCATCTTCTTCGGTTTTGGTGCCGAGATTGCGGAGTATGTAACGGGTGAGAGCTACGGCGCAGACTTCTCGCGCGTACTCATCCTCATCTTCTCCGTGCTGTGGATCATCAACAACATCTTCCAGGGTTGCGGTTTCCCTCCTTGCAACCGACTCCTCACACGTTGGGTACCATCGTCGGAGTTGGCAACGAAGATGTCGCTCTGGAACACGTCGCACTCGATCGGTGCAGGTCTTGCAGGTCTGCTCTGCGGTGTAGTTATTATGGGTACGATGGGTGTCGATATGTCGGGCAATCCGGAGATGATGGCCCGCATCGCCGAGAACCTCGGTAAGGATGTTACCGATCCGGCAGTTGCAACCGCAGCGCACAACGTAGGCGCGTGGAAGCTCGCCTTCCTCATTCCGGCTGCAATCGGCGTATTTGGCGTACTCTTCCAGACTTGGATTCTGCGCGACACTCCGAAGAGCGTAGGTCTGCCTGAGCTCGGCGAGAGTGCAAAGAAGAGCGAGGAGCAGCACACGGAGTCGCAGGCCGAAATCAGCGCATTCATCCGCAAGCACGTTTGGCAGAACCCTGTTATCTGGGCTTTGGCATTGGCTGACTTCTTCGTATACGTGATTCGTTTCTCGGTGCTCGACTGGGGTCCGACCTTCTTGCGTGAGCATTGCGGTATGACGCCGGAGTTGGCAGGTATGACCGTTATCATCTTCGAGGCATTCGGTGTGGTAGGTATGTTGCTCGCAGGTTGGGCTACGGATAAGATCTTCGCAGGTCGCGGTACTCGTACCTGTCTGTTCTGTATGCTCGGTGCGTTGCTCGCAGTACTCGGTTTCATCGGTCTGCAGAAGGCGGGCGCAAGCGCACTCGTGCTGTTGCTCGTTTTGGCTCTTGCAGGTGCATTCATCTATGGCCCGCAGGCGCTCATCGGTGTTATCGCATCGAACCACGCTACGCGTAAGGCAGCATCGACTGCAAACGGCGTAATCGGCTTCGTAAGCTATATTTCGGTTTCGATCTCGGGCCTCGGTTTCGGTATGATCGCCGACTCGAAGTGGGGCTGGGACGGTGTATTCGTTGCGATGGTCGTTATGGCAATCATCGGTCTGCTCATCTTCGTTCCTATGTGGAAGATGAAGCGCGACGCTTACGGCGAGGATGGTGCTGTAGAATAGTTAGAGCGGCACACGCCTTAAAACAGAGACCTGTCCGGCCGATGGCCGGACAGGTTTTTTTGTTTATGGGAGGGGGGGTAAATTAGGGCAAGGTTAGGTTAAGTTAAGGTTTTGAGATAAGGTCGAGTAAGGTCAAGATAAGGTCAAGTAAGGTCGCGCAACCTGCGGTTGCTTTAAGGATATTTTGCTTTGCAAAAATCCCGATTCATATTTACATTCCCCCTAAATCCCCCTTTGACCTGCGGTCTTCCTCCTTCGCGCCTCGGCATAGTCGGCAAGCCGCCTCTGCCCTCGGCTTGGCGTCGGTTGAAAAAGGGGGACTTGGTCGCTGCGCTCCGAGTGGGTTGTGGCAATCTTATAGCAATTCTGTTTTATATGATCTATGTTATCAAGATCTAGCAACATCATCGAAAAACATTACTTGACGTTACTTGACCTTACCTGACCTTACTTGACCTTACCTGACCTTATTTGACCTTATCAAAACAAAAAAAACTCCCACCACAGGTGAGAGTCCCTTCTATCTTATCGGCTTATCAGCCATTCGCTTTGGCGAGAAACGCCCCTGCACTGCCGCGGGCTACATCTTCGAGACGAGCTGCTTGATGTAGCGCCAATTGATCAGCACCCACACACCGCCACCTGCGCCGAGAGCGACCAAAACCGCAATATACGGAATCGGGATAAACGTCGCACACAGATAGCATACAGCCACCGTCGGCAGCGAGACAAGCACATTCTGCCACAACAATTTGTAAGGCATACGCACCAACTTCTTACGCACGACATATACCACATAGGTTGCCGTCACAACAAACTCCGAGCAGAGCAACACTACAGCCGAGCCGACACTCTGCAGATGGGGTACAACCGACAGATTGATAAGCAAGCTGACCACCGCACCACCGAGCGAGGCACGCAGCAAAATGCGGTCGTGCTTCATCGGCATAATCACCTGCAACGACAGCACCTGTGCCACGCAGACGGCAAGCGCCGCCGGCATAATGATTCGCATAGGCATAACCGCACCCTCGTAACCCTGGCCCGAGAGACAGCCCACAATCTGCGGAGCCATCACTATGCTGCACAGAATAAGCGGCACGATAAACTTGATAACCAGCGCAAACGAGCGCTCGATATAGCCATAGAACTGCTCCTTGTCGCCCTCCGAGTAGAGCGCACTCATTCGCGGCATCATCACATTGGCGAAGGCGGCAAACAGGCCCAGAATAATCGTATAGAGTTTGAAGGCCGTCGTATAGTAACCCACCTGTTCGTTATCGGCCGTCAGACCGAGATACATCACATTGAAGGTCATATACATCGAGGTCATAATGCCGTAGATACCCAGCATCATATTCTCCTTGACGTAGCGTAGCGAGAAGAGGTCGCGAATGCGAAAACGTATATGACGGCTTGCGTAGATAATGTTTATCACGGCGTTGAGCACCACCACGCCCATCGTCATCACGAAGTAGAGTCGGTAGTCGCACTCCTCGCGCACGAAGACAAATACACCGACAACATAGAGCAGTTTGACCGCGACGCTGCGGAGCGTTATGTAGCGGAAATTCTCGACTCCCGAGAAGAACCACTCAACCAAAAATGCCGTCGAGATGAGTTTCGAGATGCCGATATAGAACAGGTCGGCATTCTCGTGCAGACGCGGCACAAAGGCCACCGCCACAAGGTAGGCAACAGCTGTCAGGGCCGTAAACAAGAGATTGACACCCAACAGATTGGCAAACACACGCGAACGACGTTCCTCGTCGCCGCCGCTCATCGCAATCTCGCGCGTACCGAGGATGTTGATACCGAGCGTGGCGAAGAGCAGGAAGTAGCCGACCGTATTGTCGACAAAGCCCACCAGACCGATATTCTCCACACCGAGCACTCGCGACACATACGGGAAGGTCACGAAGCTGATCAGGTATGTCGAGAGTGTCAGCGCACTCTTGTACAAAAAGTTCTTCTTTACGGATGGTGTTGCCATAAAACAGCCGCTGCAAAAATCACCTATTGTAGGCGAATATTTCACAAAGATAACACATTTTACCAAAATTGCGAAAAATATAGTCGCACAAGCACGCAAATTTCCAAATCCGAAGAAATTTCGCTACTTTTGTGGGCAAAATATGATAGCAAACCCTAAAAACAAGCAATAGAGAGAGATGGCAAAGGTAGTGGTCGGTCTGTCGGGAGGTGTAGATTCGTCGGTAGCAGCGGCTCTGCTCAAAGAGCAGGGGCACGAGGTTATCGGTCTGTTTATGCGTAATTGGCACGACACGACCGGTACGCTCGAGGGCGACTGCCCGTGGCACGACGATCAGGTATTCGCCGAGCTGGTTGCCAAGCGTCTCGACATTGCGTTTCACTACGTCGACCTCTCGGAGGAGTATCGCCGCAGAGTCGTCGACTATATGTTTGCCGAGTATGAGCAGGGGCGCACGCCAAATCCTGACGTGCTCTGCAACCGCGAGATAAAGTTCGATGTCTTTCTCAAGGAGGCACTCAAGCTCGGTGCGGACTTCGTCGCTACGGGCCACTACTGCCGCAAGGCGGAGCACGCCGAAAACGGCAAGACCGTCTACTCGCTACTTGCCGGTGCCGACCCAAACAAGGATCAGAGCTACTTCCTCTGCCAACTCTCGCAGGAGCAGCTGCAACGCGCTCTGTTTCCGGTCGGTGAGCTGCTCAAAGCCGACGTTCGCCGCATAGCCGAGCAGTACCATCTGGCCACCGCCAAGCGCAAGGATTCGCAAGGCATCTGCTTCGTCGGCAAGGTCGATCTGCCGGTCTTTCTGCAACAGAAACTCGCCGCCCGCAAGGGCAACATCCACGAGATTGTCGCCTCGTGGCCTCGATATGCAAAATATGCCGAACGCACCACGCTCGCCGAGATGGCCGAGCCGTACCGATACACCGTGCGCGACGGCAAAAAGATAGGCGAGCACAACGGTGCCCATTTCTACACGATCGGCCAGCGCAAAGGTCTGGGAATCGGCGGCCGCAAAGAGTCGCTTTTCATCATCGGTACCGACGTGGAAACCAACACGATATACGTCGGCGAGGGCGACTCCCATCCGGGACTCTACCGCAGGGCTCTGCGCCTCGACGAGAAGCACCTGCACTGGGTCGATCCGCAGGAGCAGCTGCACACGGGCGAGAGCCGCTCGTTCGATGTCCGCATACGCTACCGCCAACCGCTGCAGAAGGCGACGCTGCACACGACCGAAGAGGGTACATTCCTGCTCTTCGACGAGCCACAACGCGGCATAGCTGCCGGACAATTCGCTGCGTGGTACGACGGCGAACGAGTGGTCGGCTCGGGCGTAATCGTCGGCTAAAATCATCCAAAACAGCAACGAAACACCCCCTATAGGGGTAAAATCGCGTAAATCGGCACATTTTGTGTTCCGATTTGCTTCTATTTGCAATTTTTTTTCTACTTTTGTAGTTCGGAGTATACCCGAAACAGAGAAAGCAAAACAGAAACATATTAAAATAAATTTTAATAAACACAAAAAACAAAGAATTATGGCAAATGTAAAGCGCGTCTATTTCTTCGGTAACAAAGAGGCCGAGGGTAATGGCAAGATGAGAGAGTTGCTCGGTGGTAAGGGTGCAAACCTCGCCGAGATGAACCTTATCGGTATTCCGGTTCCTCCGGGATTCACCATCACTACTGATGTTTGTACAGAGTACTACCAGCACGGTCAGCAGGCAGTTATCGAGATGCTCCGTCCGGAGGTTGAGGCAGCTATCAAGCGTGTTGAGGCACTCACCGGCCGCAAGTTCGGCGACAAGGAGTTGCCATTGCTCGTATCGGTACGTTCGGGTGCACGTGCGTCGATGCCTGGTATGATGGACACCATCCTCAACCTCGGTATGAACGACGAGGCAGTTGAGGCAGTAGCACAGTTGTCGGGCAACCCACGTTTCGCTTGGGACTCGTACCGTCGTTTCGTACAGATGTACGGTGACGTTGTACTCGGTATGAAGCCGGTATCGAAGGAGGATCAGGATCCGTTCGAGGTTATCATCGAGGAGATGAAGGAGGAGCGCGGTGTGCAGATGGATACCGACCTCACGACCGACGACCTGAAGGTTTTGGTTGCGAAGTTCAAGGCAGCCGTTAAGGAGCAGACCGGTTCGGACTTCCCGGTAAACCCTTGGGATCAGCTCTGGGGTGCAATCTGCGCCGTATTTGGTTCGTGGATGAACGAGCGTGCTATCCTCTATCGTAAGCTGAACAACATCCCTGCAGAGTGGGGAACCGCAGTAAACGTACAGGCAATGGTATTCGGTAATATGGGCGATAGCTCGGCTACCGGTGTTGCTTTCTCGCGTGACGCTGCAACCGGTGAGAACATCTTCAACGGTGAGTACCTCATCAACGCACAGGGTGAGGACGTTGTGGCAGGTATCCGTACCCCACAGCAGATTACTATCGAGGGTTCGCGTCGTTGGGCAAAGGCACAGAACATCTCGGAGGAGGAGCGTGCTTCGAAGTACCCTTCGCTCGAGGAGGTTATGCCGGAGGTATACAAGGAGCTCGACGAGATTCAGCACCACTTGGAGGAGTACTTCACAGATATGCAGGACATCGAGTTCACCATCCAGGACGGTAAGTTGTGGATGTTGCAGTGCCGTAACGGTAAGCGTACCGGTGCTGCGATGGTGAAGATCGCTATGGATATGTTGGCAGAGGGTCTGATCGACGAGAAGACCGCAGTTTTGCGTTGCGAGCCTGAGAAGCTCGACGAGTTGCTCCACCCTGTATTCGACAAGGCGGCTATCAAGAACGCAAAGGTTGTAGTTAAGGGCTTGCCAGCATCGCCGGGTGCAGCTACCGGTCCGGTAGTATTCTTCGCTGACGATGCAGAGAAGGTTCTCGCAGAGACCGGCCAGAAGGCAATCCTCGTTCGTATCGAGACTTCGCCAGAGGACTTGAAGGGTATGCTCGATGCAGCAGGTATCCTCACCGCTCGTGGTGGTATGACCTCGCACGCAGCCGTTGTTGCTCGTGGTATGGGTAAGTGCTGCGTATCGGGTGCAGGTGAGTTGGATATCGACTACAAGGCACGCACCATCCAGATCAACGGCCTCACCATTAAGGAGGGCGACTGGATTTCGCTCAACGGTTCGACCGGTGAGGTTTACCTCGGCCAGGTTGCAACCAAGGAGGCATCGCTCGATGGCGACTTCGGTAAGTTGATGGATCTCGCAGGCAAGTACGCAGTATTGAAGGTTCGCGCAAACGCAGATACTCCACGCGACGCACAGCAGGCATTCGCTTTCGGTGCAGAGGGTATTGGTCTTTGCCGTACGGAGCATATGTTCTTCGAGGGTGATCGTATCAAGGCAATCCGCGAGATGATTCCCTCGGACGACGAGAATGGCCGCCGCGTAGCACTCGCAAAGTTGCTCCCTATGCAGCGTGGCGACTTCGAGGGTCTGTTCAAGGTTATGAACGGCTATCCTGTGATCGTACGTCTGCTCGACCCACCATTGCACGAGTTCGCTCCTAACACGGAGAAGGATCAGCGCGAGATGGCAGAGGTTATGGGCATCTCTTACGAGAAGGTTGTAGCGAAGGAAGAGGCATTGCACGAGGTTAACCCAATGCTCGGCCACCGTGGTTGCCGTCTGGGTAACACCTATCCGGAGATTACCGAGATGCAGGCACGCGCTATCCTCGAGGCAGCTATGAACGTAAAGGCAACCGGCACCCCTGTTAAGGTTGAGATTATGGTTCCGCTCGTAGGTAACCACAAGGAGTTGCGCTACCAGAAGAACATCATCGACCGCGTTGCTAACGAGGTATTCGCAGAGCGCAACGACAAGATCGACTACTTGGTAGGTACGATGATCGAGGTTCCACGCGCAGCTGTAACCGCTAACCAGATCGCTGAGGTTGCAGAGTTCTTCTCGTTCGGTACTAACGACCTTACGCAGATGACGCTCGGTTTCTCGCGTGACGATATCGCGAAGTTCCTCCCTGTATATCTCGACAAGAACATCTTGAAGGCAGACCCATTCAAGGTACTCGACCGCAACGGTGTAGGCCAGCTCGTTCGTGAGGCAGTTATGAAGGGCCGTTCGACCCGTCTTGACCTCAAGTGCGGTATCTGCGGTGAGCACGGTGGTGAGCCATCGTCGGTAGAGTTCTGCCACTATGCAGGTTTGAACTACGTAAGTTGTTCGCCATTCCGCGTGCCTATCGCACGTTTGGCAGCAGCTCACGCAGCTCTCAAGCAGAAGTAATAAACGCAAGCAATCTGACACCGCAACGATGAAGCGACTTTTATCGATAGTGGCGTTAGCAATCCTGCTCCTCTGTGCGGTCTCCCGTGAGGCGGCCGCACAAGAGAAGCGAGATTGGGGACTCGGCCTGCGTAACTCGCTCTACACCCACACGGGCCACGGGGCAAAGTACGGAGTCGGTCTCTATGCGCGCTACAATTTTATCGATGGTCTACGCATCGAGCCATCGGTTTCGGCGGTTTGCGGCAATGGTTGCTCGGTCGATATCTCGGCAGACATTCACTATACGATTTGTTTGAGCAAGCAGCATCGCAATATGTGGTTTTACCCGATTGTCGGTGTGGGCATAAACGAGATAAATCGTTGGTCGATGTCAATCAACCTGGGAGTCGGTTACGATTGGGACATTACGCATAACTGGGTACTTTCGGCAACGGTTCGGTATATGATCCAAACCGCCGACCATACCTACCTGCGGAATCCCATAGTACCACAAATAAATATCGGATATCGATTCTAAATTTTGGGGAATAAACTTGTTTTTATTCCCTTTTTTTGTTAATTTTGTTGCAACGAATTTTTATCAATTATTAATCCTAAAAAATTTTAGCGTATGAAGAAAATTATCCTCACATTGGCAGTTTTGTTTGTAGCTGTTAGCGCATCGGCTCAGACTTGGGGTGTCGGTGGTCGTGTAGGTTCGGGCTTGCAGGCAGTTGGCGAGTGCAAATTTGATAACGGCAACTATATCGAAGCACGTTTCGGTTTGGGTTTGAAGTCGAAGTATGGCTATAAAACTGTTATTTCGGCAGACTTCACTGCTCTCTATCAGTGGAATGTCCTCAATATGGATTGGACACCAAAGGCAGGTCAGTGGTCGCTCGACGCAGGTGTCGGTGTTAACGTAGGTGGCAATCCACGCGTTGGTTATATCGCAGAGACAAAGGGCCCTTTGTTCTACTGTGGTGTTGCCGGTGGTGTTAAGCTCGGTTTCACTTTGAATAAGCTCCCACTCAAGTTTGCTGTAGATTGGACTCCGGCGTTTGGTCCGGTTATGTACCACAATGATTTGACATCCGAGATCGCATTCAACGCTATGGCTCTTGCAGACTTCGGCGTTTCGTGCGTTTACTACTTCTAATCGGGTAGTCAAACACTCAATCTACACCGCTTTCCCGCGTGGAAAGCGGTGTTTTTTTGTTATAAATAACAAAATTCCGCACAAATTGCGTATATTTGCAAATAAGAACTTACGCATATGATACATTTCAACCGACATATGTCCACCAAATTGCGCCTGACTCTTGCGCTGCTCTCGGCTCTGCTGCTTACGAGCGGATGGGTTGGAGCGGGCGGTTTGCCACTCGTTGTAGCCCTCGTGCCGCTACTGCTCATCAGCGCACAATACTCCGCATCGTGGCGCGATACGCTGCGAATGACGGGCTGGGCTCTGCTTACGTTCGTCGTGTGGAACGTCGCAACGATATGGTGGATATGGAACGCAACGCCTATCGGCCCGATTGCAGCCACCGTATTCTCGACGTGGTGGAGCTTGGCGGCCTTCGTGCTCTACCACATCGTGTCGAAACACGCGCCAAAGGGGCTCGCCTACGTCTTCTTCGTCGTTGCTTGGATTGCGGGCGAATACCTCTACATCCAGGCACCTGCGCTCTCGTTTCCGTGGTTGGTGCTGGGTAACGGCTTCTCGAACGACACCTGGGCGGTGCAGTGGTACGAATACACGGGCGTACTCGGTGGCTCGCTGTGGGTGCTGACGCTCAACGTCCTCGCCACGCAGTCGTTGCTGACGATGCGCAAGCGCGATTGGACGGTTACGACACTCGCACTCGTTGCACCGATGGTCGTATCGCTCGTCTTGTACGAAATCAACTCGCCGGAGCGCGACCGCTACACCTCGCGCGAGGAGGTCTGCATATCGGTCGTTCAACCAAATGTCGATTGTTACGAAAAGTTCGATTCGGACGCAGGTGCACAGCAGGAGAATCTCCTCTCGCTGCTCCGCGAGACTCCCGATTCGGCGCAATTCGTGCTGATGCCTGAGACCGCACTCGGCGTGATGCTCCACGAGGGGCACATCGCATCCGAACCAGTCGTGCGACGCTTTGCCGACGAGCTGGCGGCACACAACTCCGACGCAATGATCATTACGGGTTGCGAGACGGTACGCATCTATGGTACGGAACGCGGCTCGGAGACGGCTCGTCGTTCGGGTGGCACCTATTATGATATATACAACGCCTCGATAGGCATCGACGCTGCGGCACAGGCCCTGCCCGTACACCATAAGGCGAAGCTCGTCGTGGGCGTTGAGACCATCCCTGCGTGGTTGCGCGAGGGTGGCATATTCGCCATCGACCTCGGTGGCACAGTCGGTCAGCTCGGCATAGGCAAGACGGCGCGTCCGTTCTCGCACAACGATATCCGCATCGCACCGGCAATCTGCTACGAGGGCCTCTATGGCAACACAATCGGCGAGTTCGTGCGCAACGGTGCCGAGGTTATCGGCGTCGTATCGAACGATGGTTGGTGGGGCGACACCCCCGGCTATCGCTACCTCTTCTCGTTCTGCCGTCTGCGTGCAATCGAGCACCGACGCGACATCGCCCGCAGCGCAAATACCGGCATCTCGGGCTTCATCACCTCGCGTGGCGACGACGTCACGAAGATGGGATGGGACGAGCGTGGCGTGCTGACGGCAGACCTTCGCACCAACAATCAGCTCACATTCTATACGCTCCACGGCGACTACCTTGGACGCATATCACTCTACATCGCGTTGCTCTGCCTGCTCTACTGCGTGGCCTACAACGCCAAGAAACGATTTTATCTGGTAGACTAAAACACCTACGGTATGAACTATTCGGAGACCATCAACTACCTATTCACATCACTACCGACATTCCAGGCGCAGGGCGCTTCGGCATATAAACCGGGATTGGAGCGCGTTGCAGAGTTCTGCCGCAAGATAGGCAACCCGCAGCGCAACTACTTCGTCATCCACATCGCCGGCACCAACGGCAAGGGCTCGGTAGCAAATATGCTCGCTGCCGTATTGCAGCAGGCGGGCTATCAGACGGGACTCTACACCTCGCCTCACCTGACCGACTTCCGCGAGCGCATCCGCGTAAATGGCGAGATGATTGCCAAGCAGAAGGTCGTGAACTTCGTGAACAAGCACCGCCAGGATATGGAGAAGTGCGAACTCTCGTTCTTCGAGATGACCACCGCGTTGGCGTTCGACTACTTCGCGCAGTGCGATGTCGAGGTGGCAATTATCGAGACAGGTCTGGGCGGACGATTGGATGCCACGAACATCATAATTCCGGCGCTGAGCATCATCACCAACGTCGGTATGGAGCACACGGCGTTGCTCGGCGACTCACTGCCGAAGATTGCACGCGAGAAGGGCGGCATCATCAAGAAGAGCATTCCGGTCATCGTCGGCGAGCGCAACAAGGCCTACAACCTCGTAATCGAGGAGATTGCAAACGATATGCGCTCGACGGTCATCTACGCCGAGGACGCCTTCGAGTGTCGCGGTACATCAATCGAGGGCGACAAGCAGCTATTCGATATGATTCGTACGCGCGACGGCCAGCACTACGCCCTGCGCGTGGGCCTGCTGGGCGAGTACCAGCGCCAGAATGTTGCCATCGTAAGCGCTGCGGCCGACTATCTGCACGAGAATACACCGCTCTCAATCAGCCGTCGTGCCTTTATCGACGGTCTGCGCGATGTGGTGCAGCTCACTTCGTTCAAGGGACGTTGGCAGGTGCTCTCCGAGCGTCCGTACATAGTCTGCGACACGGGCCACAATGCGCACGGCATTGCCCGCGTGGCCGAGCAGCTCGCCCGTCGCAAAGCGGAGGGCAAGCTCGTATGTGTGATGGGCTTCTGCGAGGATAAGAACATCCGACAGATGCTCGAATTGATGCCTTCCGATGCGCACTTCGTCTTCACGCGCGCCGATATGCCGCGAGCTGCATCGGCCGAGAAGGTTGCCGAGGCCGCTACCGCCGTAGGGCTCGATTTCGAGTGGGTGGATGGTGTTGCGGCAGCCGTCGAGCGTGCAAAGGCGATGCTCGCGGAGCAGGATATGCTCTTCATCGGCGGCTCGACATTCGTCGTGGCCGAGGTGTTGTAGCCACCTTACCGTCTGCGGTAGCAAGCAAAACAATAGCGAGTCGCTCCTCATCGGGCCGACTCGCTATTATTATATAAGGTACCCCCCCGCTACTTGGTCTTGTAGGCACAGCGATACTGCCCCTTGGCAAGCTTCAGAATCTTGCTCTTGAGCAGGTTACGACGCAGAGGCGAGAGATGGTCCGTAAAGACCTTACCCTCGATATGGTCGTACTCGTGCTGAATGACACGCGCAGGATAGCCCTCGAACTCCTCGTCGTGCTCCACGAAGTTCTCGTCGAGGTAGCGCATACGGATACGCAACGGACGGCTCACATTCTCGTGGATACCCGGCAACGAGAGACAACCCTCCTCAAAGAGCCCCGTCTGCTCGCTGCGCTCGTAAATCTCCGGATTCACAAACACGCGACGGAAATCGGCCAACTCCGGCACCTCCTCCGCCCACGGCGTACAGTCGACGATGAACAGGCGGATATTCTTGCCAATCTGCGGCGCTGCCAAACCGACACCGCTCGCCTCGCCAAGCGTCAACCACATATCGTCGATAAGCTTCTTAAAGTCGGGATACGAACTATCAATCTCCACCGACTTGTTTCGCAACACCTGCGAACCATATATCACGATAGGATAAATCATACTCTCTCTTATTTCAAATTTGCGTCCATATAGGACTGTAAAATTATCGTTGCTGCAACTCGGTCGACAATCGCCTTATCGCGACGTGCCATCTTGCCGATACCGCTCTCGCGAATCGTGCGCTGCGCCAACACCGAGGTAAAGCGCTCGTCGTAAAGAACGACCTCCTTATCCGGAAAATTGTGTCGCAGGCGACCAACCAGCGGCTCGATGTATCGCATCGTCTCGGAGGGCTCGCCGTTCATCTGCGACGGCTTGCCGACCACGATGGTCGAGACATCCTCCCTGGCACAATACTCCGCGACGTAGCGTTCGAGCGACTTGGTATCGACGGTTTCGAGCGCGCCGGCAATAATTCGCAACGGATCGCTCACCGCCAACCCCGTACGACGCACACCGTAGTCTATCGCCAAGATTCGCCCCATTGCACGCCTTACTCCTTAATCTTCTTATAGAGCGGACGGAACGATACCTGCTCGTCCACGATACGGCGAAGGTCGGCAATCGCGATACGCTCCTGCTGCATCGTGTCGCGGTGGCGAATCGTTACCGTGCCATCCTCCAACGACTGGTGGTCAACCGTCACGCAGAGTGGCGTACCGACTGCATCCTGACGGCGGTAGCGCTTACCGATCGAATCCTTCTCGTCGTATGCCACGTTGTAGTCGAACTTCAGGTCGTCGATAATCTGGCGAGCCAACTCCGGAAGACCATCCTTCTTAACGAGCGGCATAACGGCAACCTTCGTTGGTGCGAGGCAAGCCGGAATGCGCAATACTACGCGCTCGTCGCCACCCTCCAACTTCTCCTCGCAGTATGCTGCCGACATAATCTGCAAGAACATACGGTCAACACCGATCGAGGTCTCGACAACGTACGGAACATAGTTCTCGCCACGCTCCGGATCGAAGTACTGAATCTTCTTACCCGAGTACTCCTGATGACGACCGAGGTCGAAATCCGTACGCGAGTGGATACCCTCAACCTCCTTGAAACCGAATGGGAAGTTGAACTCGATATCGGTTGCTGCGTTTGCATAGTGTGCGAGCTTGTCGTGGTCGTGGAAGCGGTACATATCGTCGCCGAAGCCCAACGCGCGGTGCCAAGCCATACGCGTATTCTTCCACTCGTTCCACCACTGCATCTCGGTACCCGGCTGAACGAAGAACTGCATCTCCATCTGCTCGAACTCTCTCATACGGAAGATGAACTGGCGAGCTACGATCTCGTTACGGAACGCCTTACCGATCTGCGCGATACCGAACGGAAGTTTCATACGGCCGGTCTTCTGCACATTGAGGAAGTTCACGAAGATACCCTGTGCCGTCTCCGGACGGAGGTAGATGGTGCTTGCGCCATCGGCCGTCGAGCCCATCTGCGTCGAGAACATCAGGTTGAACTGACGAACATCGGTCCAGTTGCGCGTACCCGAGATAGGGCAGGCAACCTCGCAGTCGACGATAATCTGACGCAACTCTGCGAGGTCGTTCTTCTCGAGCGCCTCAACAAAGCGTGCGTGTACGGCGTCGCGCTTTGCAGCGATATCTGCCACGCGTGGCGAAGTTGCGAGGTACTGCTGCTCGTCGAACGACTCGCCAAAACGCTTGCGCGCCTTCTCGACCTCCTTCTGAATCTTCTCGTCCTGCTTTGCCATCCACTCCTCGATGAGCACATCGGCACGATAACGCTTCTTCGAGTCCTTATTGTCGATAAGCGGATCGTTGAAGGCAGCAACGTGGCCCGAAGCCTCCCAAGTCTTTGGGTGCATAAAGATTGCAGCGTCGATACCGACGATGTTCTCGTGGAGCTTCACCATCGAGTCCCACCAATAACGCTTGATGTTGTTCTTCAACTCAACACCATTCTGGCCATAATCATAGACAGCACCAAGACCGTCATAAATCTCGCTCGACGGGAATATGAAACCATACTCCTTGCAGTGAGCAATCAACTTCTTAAACAATTCTTCCTGTGTCATTTCGGTATATTTTTTATTTTTATTTTGTTCGAAACACGATCTTTCGGGCAAAGGTACGAAAAAGTATTGATAGTATAACTATCAACCGTGAATTTTCGCTATGCAAAGATTTTTTTGAGGCGCCTGAGCCGTTCGGCAACGTACCCAACGGACGCACCGATTAGAGCATTCCGGCCCCTTTGAATGAGAATGTTTCGCCCGACGAGGCGATAATGATATGATCGAGTAGCACGATATCAAACAGCGCCGCCGACTCCTTTATGCGACGCGTGAGTGCCACATCCGGCTCACTGGGCGAGGCACTGCCCGAAGGGTGGTTATGAGCCACAATGATTTGAGTAGCAAGCAGTTCGAGAGCGCGTTTTACAATAAGTCGATGATCCACGACGGTTGCCTGCACACCGCCCTGGCTGAGCAACATACACTCCACCACGCGATTCGACGAGGTGAGGAACAGCACCCTGCACTCCTCGCGCGAAAGACCCTCGAAGTGAGGGCGCAACACGCGCAGTGCATCGTCACTCGAGAGGATGCTCTCGACCTGTTGCGACTCGGCACGAGCGAATCGCCTACCGAGCTCGGCAGCCGAGGCCACCTTTTCGGCGCGCGACAAGCCCAACCCCTCCGCCATACGCAGACGCGAGAGCTCCATACGCGACAACGCAGCGAGCGAGCCCACCCGATCGAGCAATCGCTCGGCAAGCTCCACATCGCCAATCACCACGGCAAGCAGTTCGGCATCGCTCAGCGAGCCAACTCCGCGCAGTGCAATTTTATCGCGTATCTGTTTCATTTTCAGCAGTTATTGCAAGCGCGCACTAACGACGCGCATCGATCTTATCCAGACGATCGAGCAGACGGGCGCACATCTCGTCGCTCATCTCCTGCGACACCGACTCGGCAGCGCGCTGCTCGGCCTCCTTCTTCGACTCGCCGGCACCGTGGCCAACCTCCAGACCGTCTATCATCACCACGCAACGGAAGTTGTGCGCACCGACCGTCGAGCCACTCTTGCCCTCGGTACGGAACTGCACCGTATGGTGGTGCTTCTGGCCCCACTCGATAAGGCGGCTCTTGAAGTCGGTCTCCGACTCGGCAAGCGATTCGAGCGACAGCAATCGCGCATAGATATCGTTGATAAGCAGACGGTTAACAAAGTCGTAACCCTGATCGAGATAGATCGCACCCATCATCGCCTCGAACGCATCGCCGAAGATATGCTTCTGCGTGGCGTTGACCGTCGAGCCGCAGATGACACAGGTATCCAGCCCAATCTGCTTGGCAATCGAATTGAGCGACTGGCGCGAAACGATCTTCGAGCGCAGCTGCGTCAGCATACCCTCGTTATAGTCGGGGTACTCGATGAAAAGGTAATCGGAGGTAATGCTCTCGATGACGGCATCACCCAAAAATTCGAGACGCTCGTTGTTGATGCTCTGTCCGTCGACCACCACCGAGGCAGACTTATGGATGAGCGCGAGTTTATAGAGTTCGATATTGTGCGGCAGGAAGCCGAACATATCGTCAATCATTCGATAGTAGATTTTGTCGCGTCCGATATTGCGTTTTATCGGACGAATAATGAAATCGAACACGGCTAAAAGATTTTATAACTTACGGAAAACCACAGTCGAGTTATGACCACCGAAACCGAACGTGTTGCTCATCGCAACCTTGACGTCGCGGTGCTGTGCCTTCCCGATTGTAAGATTCAAATTCGGATCAATTTGAGGATCGAGCTCCTCGACGTTAATCGTCGGCGGAACTACACCCTTCACGATTGCAAACACACACGCAAGCGCCTCGACAGCCGCCGTCGCACCCAACAGGTGGCCCGTCATCGACTTGGTCGAAGATATATTCATACGATATGCGTGCTCGCCAAAGAGCGACTGCACCGCAGTAAGCTCCGCAATATCGCCCAGCGGGGTGCTGGTTCCGTGTGCATTGAGGTAGTCGACTGCATCCGGAGCCAATTCGGCATCCTCCAGAGCAAGACGCATCGACATTATCGCACCCTTGCCGTCGGGGCAAGGTGCCGTCATATGGTGGGCATCGGCAGACATACCGCTACCTGCCACCTCGCAATAAATTTTGGCTCCACGAGCCACAGCGTGCTCATACTCCTCGAAGATGAGCGCACCTGCACCCTCCGCAATGACAAAGCCGTCACGATCCTTATCGAACGGACGCGAAGCGTGCTGCGGATCGTCGTTACGGGTCGAAAGGGCCTGCATCGACGAAAAACCGCCAACCGAAGGGATGATGACCGGCGCCTCCGAGCCACCCGTAACAATCATATCGGCCTTACCCCAGCGGATGAGGTTCAGCGCGTCGATCATCGCGTGGTTCGACGAAGCACAAGCCGACACGACGCTATAGTTCGGGCCCATAAAGCCATACTTGATGGAGATATGGCCCGCAGCGAGGTCGGAAATCATCTTCGGAACGAAAAAAGGGCTGAACCGGGGGATTCCTCCTCCCTCGGCCCAACCCATCATTTCATCATAAAATGTCTGCATTCCGCCAACACCCGACGCCCAGATGACACCTACTCGCTCGAGATTCACGCTCTCGAAATCGATTGCGGCATCCTCCACGGCCTCGCTTGCTGCCACGAGCGCAAACTGCGCGTAGCGGTCGTACTTACGGAGCTCCTTGCGGTCGAAATGTACCGAAGGATCGAACCCCTTAACCTCGCAAGCGATACGCGACTTAAAGTTGGTTGCATCAAAGGCGGCGATTGTTGCACCTCCGCTCACTCCGTTTTCGAGATTGCGAAAATACTCTTCAATATTGTTTCCGATAGGGTTTATCGTACCTATGCCGGTAACAACAACTCGTCTCTGCTCCATCTTCTCTGTCTCGCGTCGTATGTTTTAATGTATGCGTACTATACAGAACCTATCCTTACGGAAGACTATTTTACGTTCTCTTCGAGCAACTTGATAACATCACCTACAGTAGCGATCTTCTCTGCTGCCTCGTCAGGAATCTGAATACCAAACTCCTTCTCGAACTCCATAATGAGCTCAACGGTATCCAACGAATCTGCGCCAAGGTGGCCGGTAAAGGTTGCCTCAGGAGTAACCTCCGATGCATTAACACCCAACTTGTCAACGATGATCTTTACGACTTTCGATTGAATTTCAGACATAACTTTCAAATTTTAGTTAAACAAATTTATTTTTTGTATCAATTTTTTCTTTTTCTCTCCGGCACCACTATCCGATGCTTTTCTCTCGACACCGCTCGGTAATGCCCCTTCATTTCCCGACACCGCCTACCGATGCCCCTTCATTTCTCGACACCGCTCGGTAATGCCCTTTTTCCCGACACCGCCTACCGATGCCACCCCTTGCGCCTCGCGCGGCCCAGACACCGAAAAAACGCTGCCCGACCGGCCTGATTCTGCGAAATTGAAGCAAATCAATTTGCAGTTTATCAACACAAAGTCGTGCAAAGATAACACTTTTTTATTATCTTTGGCATAGGAAAGCAAATATTTTAATGCAAATATACTTTTTTACACGATTAAACAATCTTAAAATCAGTACAATAGATGGAAAAGATGAGACTTTTGATGATTTCTAACTCGACAAACGCAGGCGAAGCGTATCTCAAATACCCGATCCAGCGTATTGGCGAGCATTTGAAGGGCGTGAGCGAGGTTATCTTCATCCCTTACGCTGCCGTTACCTTCTCCTATGCCGAGTATGAGCGCAAGGTTCAGGAGCGTTTCAACGAGATTGGCGTGCGCGTACGTTCGATTCATCGCGAGAAGAATCCGCTCAAGGCAATCCGCACGGCACAGGCAATCTGCGTCGGTGGCGGTAACACCTTTGCTCTCACCAAGAAGATGCAGGCACAGGGCCTGATGCGTGCCATTCTGCGCAAGGTCAAGGAGGGTACGCCATACGTTGGCTGGTCGGCCGGCAGCAATGTGTGTTGCCCGACGATCTGCACGACCAACGATATGCCGATTGTCGAGCCGGAGTCGTTCCGCGCCATCGGTGCCGTACCATTCCAGATCAACCCACACTATCTGGATGCCAATCCGGAGGGCCACGCCGGCGAGACTCGCGAGCAACGCATCGAGGAGTATATCGAGGCCAATCCGCGTCGCTACGTTGTAGGTCTGCGCGAGGGTTGTATGTTGCTGCTCGAGGGTGGCAAGCTCTCGCTCATCGGCAGCCGTCCGATGCGCATCTTCAAGAAGGGTTGTGCACCACGCGAAGTGGTTGCCGGCGACGATCTTTCATTCCTGCTCTAAACACAACTCACGCCCCACTCCACGGCCCTATCCAAGCGGTGGCGGAGCGGGGCGTTTAACCTTCACGGTATGCAACAGACACTCCTGCAAGGTGCGGCAGGCGAGGATGCGGCAGTCGATTGGCTGCGCGCAAACGGCTTTATGATCGTCGATCGCAATGTGCGCTACGGCCGCTACGAAATCGACATCATCGCTTCACGCTGGGATACGACACACTTTATCGAGGTCAAGACACGACGACTCGGCTCGCTCACCTCGCCCGAGGAGGCCATCACCGAGAGCAAGCGTCGTGCGCTGCATCGTGCCATATCCTCGTACGTTACCTCCCACCGACTACGCGGGCAGGTGCAGATAGATTTGGCGGCAGTCGATCAGCTACCCGACGGCAGCTACGCTGTTCGATATATAGAAAATGCTATCGAATACGGCTGGTGATGTTGCATTTGCACAAAAAAAAGCATACCTTTGCACGATTTTATTGAGCAGCATTTGCTTCCGCAAGAGATGATGTGGTTATACGACATAGCGATGGCGACCTACGAGGCGGCGATTAAATTCGCGGCGTGCTGGAATCCGAAGGCAAAACTTTGGAGCGAGGGTCGTCGTGGTTGGGAGGAGCGCATTCGCCAGAGCGTGCGTCCCGACGACCGCATCGTATGGGTACACGTCGCCTCGCTCGGCGAGTTCGAGCAGGGACGTCCCATCATCGAGAAGATTCGCGAGGAGCATCCCGAATATAAAATCCTGCTGACCTTCTTCTCGCCTTCGGGCTACGAAATCAGAAAGAACTACGCGGGCGCAGACTACATCTTCTATCTGCCGTCGGATCGCCCGAAGAACGTGCGCCGATTCCTCGACGCCGTGCATCCCGAGATTGCAATCTTCGTGAAATACGAATTTTGGCTCAATATGCTCGCCGAGTTGCGTGCACGCAAGGTGCGCACATACATCGTCTCGGCCATCTTCCGTCGCAACTCGATATTCTTCCGCTCGTACGGTGAAGCGTGGCGCAGAGCACTCGGCACGTTCGAGACGATCTTCGTGCAGGACGAGAACTCGCGCAAACTGCTCTCCGAGCTGGGTTACGACAATGCGGTTGTGGCCGGCGATACGCGTTTCGATCGCGTGGCAAAAATCGCTGCGGCAGCCAAGCGCATCGAGCTCATCGAGCGCTTCAAGGGCGAGAACCGCCTCTTTGTTGCCGGCTCGACATGGGGCCCCGACGAGGAGCATATCATACGCCTGGCAAACGACAATCCGGGTATAAAGTTCGTCATCGCGCCACACGAGATGGAGACGGAGCGTATGGAGCACATCATCGCCTCGGTCAATGGCGGTGCGGTGCGCTACACGCAGGCAGAGGGCAGGGATTTGGAGCAGATGCAGGTGCTGATTCTCGACACGATGGGAATGCTCTCGTCGGTCTACGGCTACGCCACGTGGGCATACATCGGTGGCGGCTTCGGTGTTGGCATCCACAACACGCTCGAGGCGGCGACCTTCGGTCTGCCGATTGCCTTCGGTCCGAACTATGCAAAATTCAAGGAGGCGCGCGATATGATTTCGCTCGGCGCGGCCTGTTCGTTAAACGATTACGAGGGGTTGAAGGAGTGGTTCGAGCCGCTGCGCGACGATGCAGATGCTCTCACCCGCGCCGGCTCGGCAGCAAAGCTCTACACCTCGAAACATCAGGGCGCAACCGACATCTTCGTTCGCTCGATTCTTTCGGCAAACTAATCCCCACGACTGACAACTCTGCGCAGCCCTCCCTTGCGAGCCACGCGCGCTCGCATCGCGCCACTATTTTCGGTTGTTTTTCTTCTTGAAGAAATACTGTTTCTGACGACGCTTCTCCTCCTGCGAACGGGCGACGTAGACCTTTTTGCCCGTATACGGATTCTCGCCCGTGTAGAACATCACCGACGAGAGAGTCATCGGCGTAGGCGTCAAATCCTGCACCTGCTCGAGCGTAAAGTGCAGACGTCCCAGCACTTTGGCCGAGAGTTGCTGCATATCCGACTCGCGACAACCCGGATGCGACGATATAAAATAAGGTATAAGCTGATAGCGCAGGCCCTGCTCACGGCAGATGCGGTTGAAGTCGCGGTTGAGTTGCTCGAAGAGTGCGAACGACGGCTTACGCATCAGCGCCAGCACGCCATCCTCCGTATGCTCGGGCGCAACCTTCAGTCGGCCCGACGTGTGGTGCACAACCACCTCGCGCAGATACTCCTCACCCTGGAACAGATCGTAACGGATGCCGCTGCCAATATAGGCGTGCTTTACGCCCTTCACGGCGCGCACCTTGCGATAGAGCGCAATGAGTGGCGAGTGGTCGCGGTCGAGATTCGGACACGGCGTCGGATGCAGACACGACGGACGGCGACACTTGGCGCACAACGCCCTATCGCGACCGCCCAGACGGTACATATTTGCCGACGGGCCACCCACATCGGTAATCGTGCCTCGGAAATCGGGCATCGCAACGACGCGCTCCACCTCGCGCAGAATAGACTGCTCGCTGCGCGACGAGATGAACTTGCCCTGATGTGCCGAGATGGTGCAGAACGAGCAACCGCCGAAACATCCGCGATGGATATTTATCGAGTGGCGTATCATATCCCACGCCGGAATATCGCCACGACCGTCGTAGCGCGGATGGGGTGCTCGCATATACGGAAGATCGAACGCCGCATCGAGCTCCTCGGTCGAGAGCGTGGCGTTCATCGGATTGATAACGACATATCGGTCGCCGGTCTGCTCGACCAGCACCGCCTCGGCCTCGAGCAGATTGCTCTGCGTCTCGACCGTAACAAAGTTTTCGCCAAAGGCCACGCGGTCCGCCACGCACTTCTCGTACGAGTGGAGACGGATGGCATTGGGCAGACGATCGACATAGTCGCGATCGGCCACGAAGCCCACCTGACGAATCGCACGCAGACGCTTGGCATTGAAGCCATTGCGCATTGCACGCGCCACATCGCGCACCGTACGCTCGCCCATACCGTAGAGCAGGAAATCGGCACCGCTCTCGATGAGGATCGACGGCAACAGACGATTCTGCCAATAGTCGTAGTGGGTGAGTCGGCGTAGCGACGCCTCGATACCGCCGATAAGCACCGGCACGTTCGGATATAGCTCCTTGAGAATTTTCGTGTAGGTCGTCACCGTATAGTCGGGACGAAAACCTGCCGCACCGCCTGCCGTATAGGCATCGTTGCTGCGCAGACGCAGGTTGGCCGTATAGTGGTTGACCATCGAGTCCATCGCTCCAGCCGAGACGCAGAAGCATAGACGCGGTGTACCGAACTTCTTGAAGTCGCGCTTATCGTCGCGCCAATTAGGCTGTGGAACAACTGCCACGCGATAGCCCTCCGCCTCGAACAGACGCGAAACGACCGCCGCGCCGAACGACGGATGGTCGATATAGGCATCGCCCGTGAAGAGGACTATATCGACATAGTCCCAACCCAGCGCGCGCATCTCCTTAACGGTTGTCGGCAGAAATCCCATTTGTTAATCTTTGTATTAAACTTACAGCCCCCCTACGCTACGCCCCCTAACTTCGGGGGACAATAGTTGGAGGGTTCCTCATATTCCTCCCCTAAGTTAGGGGAGGTGGCTGAAAGCCCATATACTGTATTTGTAAAACACAAAGGTAAAAATTAAAAATAAAAATTAAAAGTTGTGCCGACAAAAATAATAATGTCATCTAATGACATTCGGGCTTCGCCCTGAATGGCATACAATGGCAAACGCAGTCTGCGACTGCTTAATAGCAAGTCGGCTCTATTTATAGCCATTCAGTGAGCGATAAGCGAACGCCAGCCATTCGATGTCATATAATGACATATGAAAGACAGGGAAAATAACAAAGAAAATATATCGCCTCGCAGTTGCTCTGCGAGGCGATAATTTATTTAAGGCGACACTAATAAGTAAGTAAAATGATGAAGTTCAAGGCCCGCGAGCCCGAAAAACCGCAGCATACTATGGCGTATGTGAGGATTTTGAGGGCGGGTATAACGTAGAAATTCGCTCTTTAGTTACTCTTGATATACGTTTTGGGCTGCTTTGGCATATGTATCCCACCTCTCAAGCACCGCGGCAAAATCGGCCGGCGTGGCTGACTCGAAGATAAGCTCCTCGCCCGTCGACGGGTGGACAAAGCCGAGCATTCGTGCATGCAGAGCGTGGCGCGGCATAGTCTCGAAGCAGTTTTCGATAAACTGCTTATACTTCGAGAAGGTCGTACCCTTGAGTATCTTATCGCCACCGTAGCGCTCGTCGTTGAAGAGCGGATGGCCGATATACTGCATATGCACACGAATCTGATGTGTACGGCCCGTTTCGAGGCGGCACTCCACCAGGGTAACATATCCGTAGCGCTTCAACACCTTATAGTGCGTCACGGCGTGCTTACCCTCCGAGCCATCTGGAAAGACATACATCTGGTGGCGGTTGCGCGGGTTGCGGCCGATGTGGCCCGTAATCGTACCCTCGTCCTCGTCGAAGTTACCCCACACGAGGGCGATATATCGGCGCTGGGTAGTATGCGCGGCGAACTGCTTCGAGAGCAGGTTGCAGGCGCGCTCGTTCTTGCCCACGACCAAGATACCCGAGGTATTTTTATCGATTCGATGCACCAGACCGGCGCGCTCGTCGCCCTGCTGGAACATCGGGTTATCCTTCAGGTGGAATGTGAGTGCATTGACCAGCGTCGAGTCGTAGTTGCCGTGGCCCGGATGGACACACATGCCCGCCTCCTTGTTTACGACAATCACATCGTCGTCCTCGTACATAATGTCGATCGGAATATCCTGCGGCGTGAGTTGGCACTCGTACTTCGGATAGGTCATTCGCAGCGAGATACGATCATACGGCTTAATTTTATACGACGCCTTCTGCGGACGGTCGTTCACGAAGACACCGCCCTCGTCGACAGCCGTCTGGATGCGGTTGCGCGAGCAGTTTTCGATATGCGTCGCCAGATACTTATCCAGGCGCATCATCGACTGCCCCTTATCGACCGTTATCGAGTAGTGCTCGTAGAGGCCGTGCTCGTCGGGCTGCTGATCGGTCAAAAAGCGTTTCGGAGGATGGCCGACACCCTCCTCCATATCCTCATCGTCGAGATCCAACTCCTCATCGAGAGTCGGCTCCGACGGCTTGAGTTCCATATCTTCTATATACTCCATCATAAGAAAAATTCATCTTCTGCTGCCGGTTGCGACTCGGCAGGTGTACCTTCGGTCGGCTGTGAGCCAATCGACGCAAGCGAATCGAGCAGAGCCGCCTGACGCAACGAATCCTGCAACTCGCGCGCCTTCAACGCAGCGCGTGCCGCACGCTCACTCTCCGCCTCGCTCTTGGCAACGAGTTCGGCATCGAGCGTCAGATGCAACGCCACACGCGCACCGAGCGCCGCCTCGCTACCCTGCGCAATCGACTGACGATAGACGCGGGCATCGTTACGGTTGAGCATCGTGATACCCTCGTCGTAGTGTACCTCGCCCACATTGAGGCCCATCTCCCAGAGCTTGCCCTTCGCCTCGAAGAGCTGGCGACCCACGACGCGTGGCACAACGGCCGTACCGTAGCCACCCGTAACGCCGACACGCAACGTTACGCCGCTACCCTTCTCGACCTTCTTCGAGGTGGTCGGCAGAATCTCCTCGCCACCGCAGAACTGCGCGAGCACATAGTTTGTCGCAATATCGTCGACATAGATAAGCTCCTTTATCTCCAAACCGACATTCTCCAGCATATTCTTCGCCTGACGCAGCGAGCGACCTGCAACGTAAGGCAGTGCGACCTGCTTCTGGCGGAACGAGTTGATCGTAACGTATATCTTTCGGCCCGACTTAACATCCACGCCACCCTTCGGGAGTTGGTCGAGGACGATTCCGCCCGGATAGGCCGGAACGTAGAGCGAGTCGTTGACAATCAGTTCCAGACCGCGACGCGAGCCGTAATACTCGGCATCGGAGAGCAGCAACCCCGTAAAGTCGGGCACCGTGCGCTTCATTCCGTGGCGCGTACCGAGCGCCATCGCCACATACGCAACAACGGCCACACCCACAAATACCATCAGTATCAACACGGCATTATAGAGCAACGGATGCTCCCTGAGTCGCGCCCAATATCCTTTTACTGCATTTCCTCTCTTCATACTCTTCTTGTCTGCTTTTACCCAATTTCGTTATAGTGCGTATCGCGCTCGACAGCCCTCAGGCCCGCCGCAGCGCACATTCGCTCAATCTCCTCGATGTTCATCGTTGGGCGACGCTCCTCGGCACCCGCCATCGAGTATATCTTTGTCGAATCGTCAATCGTTCCGTCGATATCGTCGGCTCCGAACGAGAGCGCGAGTTCGGCCGTCTGCTTGCCGTACATCACCCAATAGGCCTTGATGTGAGGCACATTGTCGAGCAGCAGTCGGCTCATCGCCAGCGTACGCAGATCGTCGACAACCGACGTCTCGCCCAACTCCGACATCGCATTATGCGCCGCACGGAACTTGAGCGGGATGAAGGCATTGAAGCCACCCGTCTCGTCCTGCTGTGAGCGCACGCGAAGGATGTGGTCGATGCGGTGTTCGATGCTCTCGATATGGCCGTAGAGCATCGTTGCGTTGGTGTCGATACCCATACGGTGGGCCGCACCGTGCAACGCAAGCCACTCCTCGGCCGTGCCCTTCTGCGGGCATATACGCGTGCGAATCTCCGCATCGAAAATCTCAGCTCCGCCTCCCGGAATCGACTCCATACCCGCCTCTTTGAGCAGGCGCAGGCCCTCCTCCGTCGAAAGCCCTGCACGACGTATCATATAACCGAGTTCGACCGCCGTAAAGGCCTTGATGCAGACCTTCGGCAGCACCTGCTTGATGCGGCGAATCATCTCCACATAGTAGTACAAATCGTGCACGGGATGAACTCCGCCCACGATATGCACCTCCGTTGCTCCGCTGTCGCGACGCGCCTCGGCAAGGGCAACAATCTCCTCCATCGAGTGATCCCACGCACCCTCCTCGCCCGCTGCACGACGGTACGAGCAGAACTTGCACTCGAACAGACAGACATTCGTCGGCTCGAGATGGAAGTTACGGTTATAGTAGACCTTATCGCCACTCACTCGGCGTTTGCGCTCCGTAGCCAGCTCTCCGAGCAGCCACAGCGGTGCTTCGCGCCACAGCGTCAGCGCATCCTCGCCCGACAGGCGCTCCCCTTGGCGCACGAGCGCTGCGATATCTTCAACACTGCGTCCCATACTATTTCGGTGCTTTGCGATAGAGATAGATTCCGATGAGGAGGAATATGATATTCGGCACCCACACTGCAAGCAGCGTAGGCAGCGAGCCACCCTTGGCAAACTCCTCGAATACGCGCGTGAGCATAATGTACGAGAAGCAGAGCGCGATACCCATACCGATATGCAGGCCTGTACCGCCTCGCACCTTGCGCGACGAGAGCGACACACCGATAAGCGTCAGGATAAACGTACCAAACGGATAGGAGTATCGGGCGTGGTGCTCGACCTCGATTTGACGCAACGAATCGGAGCCCTTGGCCCGTTGTTGATCCATAAACTCGTTGAGCTCGACGATATTCATCGTCTTGAGCAGCTCGTTGAGTCGGCCCAGCTCCACGACATCGAGGTTGATGAGCGTATCGAGGTTGCGATGCTGCGTAAAGGTCTCGAGCCCGTCCGCATCGAACGTGCGCACGACGTAGCGGTTACTGCTCCAGCGCTTGGTCTCGGGATCGAACCTCACATCCGACGACTCCAACGCACGCACCATCTCGCTACCCTCATACTGCTCGAGCGCGAAGAACGATGCCACCGAGGTATTCTTGCTGAAACCGCGAATGTAGGCGAACGTGCCCGGCTCAATCTGGCGGTAGATATGGCGGTCGTATTGGTCGCGCGTACGCTTGCGGATATGCTTCTGCTCGAAGGCCACGCAGTCGCGCTGCGAAATCGGAATCAGCCATAAACTCATCACCAGCGAGAGGGCCGTAATGAAGGTTGCACCCAGGAAATATGGCCACATCAGTCGGCGGAAACTCATACCGCCCGAGAGCATCGCGACAATCTCGGTCTGGTAGGCCAGCTTCGACGTAAAGAAGATTACGGCAATGAAGGTAAAGAGTGCCGAGAACTGATTGATGAAGTAGGGCACAAACTTGAAGTAGTAGTCGAAGATGACCGACGAGACCGGAGCGTGAGTCTCCGTGAAGTCGTCAATCTTCTCCACATAGTCAAAGACCACGATGACCACGATGATCATCGCAATCGCAAAGAGGTACGTTCCGATAAACTTACCCAGAATGTAGCGGTCGAGTATCTTAAAACCCGGAAACCAGCTTCGGCGGTTATCGTATTGAGGTTCCATCCTGCACTTTTTCTCTTTCGTTTCTCGTTATTCTACAATCGGCGCGAGAGTCGCTCGACCATCATCGTCTTCCACGCAGCGAAGTCGCCTGCCACGATATGGCGACGCGCTTCGCCCACCAGCCACAGATAGAAGCCGATGTTGTGCAGCGACGCAATCTGCGCAGCGAGCATCTCGCCACAAACCACCAGGTGGTGGAGATAGGCCTTCGAGTACTGCGTATCGACGAAGGTCGTTCCCGCAGGGTCGATTGGCGAAAAGTCGTTCTCCCACTTTTTGTTGCGGATATTGATAACACCCTCGCTCGTAAAGAGCTGGCCGTTGCGGCCGTTGCGGGTAGGCATCACGCAGTCAAACATATCCACACCGCGAGCAATACCCTCGAGGATATTCACCGGTGTACCCACGCCCATCAGATAGCGCGGCTTATCCTGCGGAAGCACGGCATTGACAACCTCGATCATCGAGTACATAACATCGGTCGGCTCACCAACGGCCAGACCGCCTATGGCATAACCGTCGGCATTGTACTGCAGGACATTCTCCGCCGCTTTAGTACGCAGGTCGGGATACGAACAACCCTGCACGATCGGGAAGAGCGACTGATAGTGGCCGTACTTGGGCGAGGTCTTGTGATACTGGTTGAAACAGCGATCGAGCCAGCGCTCCGTGAGCGCCAACGACTTTGCGGCATACTCCTTCGGCGCATCACCCGGCGGGCACTCGTCGAAGGCCATCATAATATCGGCACCAATCGTACGCTCGGTGTCGATGACGCTCTCCGGCGTAAAGACATGGCGCGAGCCGTCGATATGCGACTGGAAGTGGCAGCCATCCTCCTTGAGCTTACGGCACGCCGCAAGCGAGAAGACCTGAAAACCGCCGCTGTCGGTAAGCATCGGCTTATCCCACGTCGAGAAGCGATGCACGCCGCCCGCCTCCTCGATAATCTTCATTCCGGGACGCAGGTAGAGGTGGTACGTATTGGCAAGGATAATCTGCGCCTTTGCCTCCGACTCCAAATCGCGATGGAAGATACCCTTCATCGCCGCAGCCGTTCCGACCGGCATAAAAATCGGAGTCTGAATGACGCCGTGGTCGGTCGTGATTTCGCCGGCACGCGCATTCGTTTCGCTGTCCTTATGTTGTAATACAAACTTCATAGTGGGCAAAGATAGCATTTTTAATTGAGATTTCGGCACCCCTCGCCCGTTTTAACCGTTTTTTTATAAAAAACGACACTTTTTCGGAGCCGATTACACAATTCGCCGTAAATCTTTTCGCAGAATGGGGCGAAATCTCGATTTTAATTCGTAACTTTGCCTTGTTATATACCCGTGTAATTTTTATGGAATTTTTGACCTCTATCATAACAACTCTCACCGCCCACTACGGCTGGGCCGGCATCGCTCTCGTAGTGCTGATGCTCGGTGCATTCATCGCCCAGATTTGCCGCTACATCGTATATGCCCGCGTTGCGGGTTTCCGCCTCTCGCGTCGCACGAAGATTCGCGAGCAAGAGCCGCCCGTATCGGTCATCGTGCCTATCTTCTCGGAGGATGTCGACTATCTCGACAGCGGTCTCATTTCACTGCTCACACAGGAGTATTACGACTTCGAGGTCGTCGCCGTCTATATCGGTAACGACGACAACTTCTATGCCGACCTGAAGCATCTGCACAACGGCTATCCGCACCTGACAACCACGCAGATAAAGTTCTCGCCACGCTACCCTATCTCCAACAAGACGGCACTCAACGTCGGCATCAAGAGCGCACACAACGAGTGCGTACTCATCACCTCGACCGAGGCACATCCGGCATCGGAGCGTTGGTTGTCGCTGATGGCAAAGGGTTTTATGTATGGCGACATCGTGCTGGGCTACAGCAACGTGGAGCGCAAACCGGGGCTCGCTAACCTATTCTTCCGCAAGTACAGCTTCACCGAGTCGCTCGCGTGGATTGCGTCGAGCATCGATGGCGCAACCTACGGCGCAACGCGCCACAACTACGGCTTCACCAAGTCGCTCTACTTCTCGGTGCGCGGCTTTAACTATCTGAGTCTTAATGCCGGCGAGGACGATCTCTTCATCGAGAGCATCTCCACTGACGAGAACGTCAGCGTCGTCCTCTCGCCTCGCGCCCGTTGTGCCGAGCGCTGCTGGGGCGGATGGTCGTGGCACGCCGACCGCGTGAGATCCATCGCGCAGACACGCAAGTTCTACTCCTCCTACGCCCGCACCTACACCAACTCGGAGCTCTGTTCGCGCTTCGTGTTCCTGCTCTCGGCCGTGGCGACGCTCGTGCTGATGCCTACCGAATTGAAGATTTTTGCCGCAGCGCTGCTCGTGTTGCGCTACACGATAGTATCGTTCTCGCTGATGAGAGCTGCCAACCGCATCGGCGAGCAGTCGATTGCGCCTTGGGGCATACTCTTCGACCTTATCGAGCCCGCTGCACGCGCCATCTTACGCACTACCCGACACAGAAGAGCCGACAACGAATGGAGATAGTCGATTATACTCGTTTTGACGACAGCACGCTAACCCGTATGGTGGTCGATGGCGACTCGCGCGCCTTCGACACCCTGTTTGCGCGCCATCGCGACACGATATTCGCTATGCTCGTAAAGCGTTCGGGCAATACGGACGATGTGAACGACCTTCTGCAAGAGGCATTTATGAAGGCCTTCCTTAATATCAACCGCTACAATCCGGCCTACGACTTCGGCGCGTGGATATGCACCATAGCCAAGAACACGTTTGTCGATTTCAACCGCTCGCGCCGCTCGAATGCGCTCAACCCCGACAACAACCTGCCACTCGACGGCCGCTACGACTCGGCGCAGGCACCAACGCCAACGCCCGAGGAGAGCATCATCAACGACCAGCGACGTGCGCAAATCGACCGCTACATCGCGCTTCTGCCGGAGGATTATCGCCGACTCTTCACGCTGCGATTCATCGACGAATACACCTACGAGGAGATTGCCGAGACGCTCAATATGAAGCTCGGCACGGTCAAGACGCGCATCTTCCGCGTGAGGGCGATGATGTGCCGCCTGATTGTCGAGGGTGGCGAAGTGATATAACACACACAACCTGCAAAAAAACATTAAGAAGTTATGGAGCACTCCGTAGAACTTATCGAAAAATATTTTCCGACGCTTTCGCCCGAGCAGCGCAGACAGTTTGCTGCCCTACACGAGGTCTACGCCGATTGGAATGCCAAGATAAACGTCATCTCGCGCAAGGATTTCGACTCGCTCTACCTGCACCACGTTCTGCACTCGCTCGCCATTGCCCGCGTCTGCACGTTCGCCGATGGCGCGCGCGTGGTGGATGTCGGCTGCGGAGGCGGCTTCCCGAGCGTTCCGCTCGCCATACTCTTCCCCAATGTTGAGTTCACGGCCGTAGACTCTATCCGCAAGAAGATAACCGTTGTCGAGGGTGTGTGCAACGCCCTGCAACTCACCAATCTGCACCCCGTAAACGCCCGCATCGAGAGCGTCGAGGGGACGTTCGACTACGTCGTTTCGCGAGCCGTAACCGATATGGCGACCTTCGTTGGATGGGTGTGGAAAAAGATTCATCGCGGAGCAAACGGCACGCTACCCAACGGCATCCTCTATCTGAAGGGTGGCGACCTGACGGCAGAGCTCGCCGCAACTCATCGCCAGTGGCAACGCACGCCGATCAGCGACTTCTTCGCGGAGGAGTTTTTCGAGACCAAGGAGGTTGTCTATACCCCTAAAATCTGATTCCGACTATGAGCATTAATCAACACATACTCGCCTGCGTGGCTGCACTCTGCATACTCGTCGCAGCCCCCGTTTCGACACTCTCGGCCAAGGTTGCACCCGCACCACTCAATGCCGGTTCGGGTAACATCTTCGGCACGGTTACTTGCGACGGTGCACCTCTCGCGGATGTGATTGTCTCGGACGGCGCCGTATTCACCAAGACCGACTCGCTCGGCCGATACTCGCTCTCGTCGCTCAAATACTACGGCTCGGTATTCATCATCACCCCGTCGGGCTACGAGCCGACCTGCAAGAAGGGTGTTCTGCCACAGTTCTGGGCACCGCTCAACAACCGCAAACCGACCAAAATCGAGCAGCACGACTTCTCGCTGCGCAAGGTCGACAATCGCCGCCATCGAATGATCGTCTCGGCCGATATGCACCTTGCAAACCGTAACGAGGATCTGCTGCAACTCAAGAAGACATACATCCCTGCCGTGCGACGCGTAGCCGAGCAGGCCAAGCGCGACACGATGGCCGTATACTCGATTATCCTGGGCGACTTGAGCGTATGCGGCTCGTGGTATTCGGCCGAATTTGATGTCAGCGACGCCATCCACGCCATCGCCTCAAGTGGTTATCCGACACCGCTTTATACGGTTATGGGCGAGCAAGATTACGACGGCGCGGTGGCCGCATCGCCGATGACCGACTATAAGGCCGAACAACTCTACGTTCGCTCGTGCGGACCACGATTCTACTCGATGAACATCGGCGAGGTACACTACGTCGTACTCGACAATACGGTCTTTCTCAACGAGCCGGGCGATGGCAAGTACCCGACCGAGATTGTCGGCAAGCGCAACTACGAGCGTCGCGTGAGTGCCGACCAGCTTGCGTGGCTGCGACGCGATTTGTCGTTCGTCGAGGACAAGCAAACCCCGATTGTCGTATGTATGCACCACAACGTCTTCCGCACCGCAAGCAAGGGCAAGCTCATCAAGGCGCTCTCCCGACCGGAGGATACCGATTCGCTCGTGGCCTGCCTGCGCGACTTTGCCAACGTGCGCTTCCTGACGGGCCACTCCCATCGTCGCCGTGTGTCGGTGAGCAAGGAGTTGCCGAACATCGTCGAGCATAACATTACGGCCGCAAGCGGCAACAACTGGGAAAGCAACTACAACGGCTATCCGCACATCTGCTCCGACGGTATGGATGCCGGCTTCGAGGTATTCTCGTTCGAGGGTCGCAAACTCTCGTGGGAGTTCGTCTCGCAACAGAATCCGCAGCGCACATTCCGCGCCTACGATATGAACTGCGTCGGCGAGTACTATCGCACAAATGCCGATGTGCAGAACTTCACGCGCAACTACACGACGCGCATCAACTACGGCGCACCGTCATTCGCGGGCTACGTCTATATCAACTACTGGTGCGAAGAGCCAAAGTCGAAAATCGAGGTCTTTGAGGGAGATCGCAAACTGAAGGTGCAACACATCTGGCAGGACGATCCGCTCTTTACGGTCTCCTCGTCGGTGGTACGCTTCCGCAATGGTCGCGGTCGCAAGATGACCTTCGGCAAGAACAACGCCCTGCATATGTTCCGTGCAAAGACCGACTCGACCGCCACCACCATCCGTATCCGCACGACCGATCCGTTCGGTCGCACGTTCGAGGATTCGCTCGTCCGTCCGCATCCATTCCCGCCGCAGATGGCGACCAAAAAGCGCAATTAGCATAAAAAACAAGGGCGTGTCCAACGAGTAATTCGGGACACGCTCTTTTTATATACTTATCTATCTAGCTGCACATTACCGCTCCGGCTCTATGATTGGCCGCCAAAAGCCATACATTCGCCGCTTGTACCACCCGTGGCAACCGAACGGCAGCTCGCCACCAGCAAGTTCGAAGCAGAGCTCGGGCTTGATATCGAACGAGAATCGCAACGCCTCACTCACGGTCGGATAGACAAACTCCTTCGGCACGATGGCCCAAAACCAATCCTCGTTATAACGCACGCCGTGATGGCTCTTGAAGAAGTCGATAATATCGGCATAGCGGTCGCAGGCAGCCATAAACGACGCGACACGACGCAACGACAGGCCTCCGTTGCCCACCCTATCGAAGCCCTCCTGACGCAGAATGTGAGTCGGCGTACTGAAGAGCCACTTACGCAACTTTAAATAACACTTAATGAGAGGATTATCATAGACCTTGCGTTTGGGCCACGGCGCACCGATATAGTCGTACGCGCGGTCGCACCACAACTCCAGCTCGTCGCGGAAAATCCACGCATCGGTCTGGCAGATGAGCATATACTCGCAGTCGGCAAACATCTCGTAGAACTCGCGCGAGAGCATCATCCGATTGTAGCCGTCGATGCCGTTCTTCCGTCCGAGCCACTCCTCCGTGACGCGCACAACGTCGCACGACGGGAACTCGGCAGTGAGTGCCGCGATATCCATCCCCTCGGGCGCAAGCAACACAATCGGGTATCTGCCAAGCACCTCGACGGTACGGCAGAGCGACTTGTGCTCCTTCTCGGATAGGAGTTCGGCATAGATCGGGACAACGACCTTAACCCTACACTTATTCACCTATATTTCAACTATTTACCTAACTATCTATTTTGCATACGCAACCACCGCCTCCGCAATACGCTCGCCATCGAGCGCTGCCGAGATGATGCCGCCGGCATAACCCGCACCCTCGCCTGCAGGGAAGAGGCCCTCGATGTCGGGGTGCATCAGCGTCTCCCTATCGCGCGGAATACGCACCGGTGTCGACGTTCGCGACTCGACACCCACGACTACCGCCTCGCCGGTCAGATATCCGTGCATACGCTTGTCAAAGACGCGTATCGCCTCGCGCAGACGCGACGACATAAAGTGCGGCATCCACTCGTCCAGACGCGAAGGGACGATACCCGGAACGTACGAACACGACGGCAACGAAGACGACGCCCGGCCCGATACGAAGTCCGAAACTCGCTGCGCTGGTGCAGTTGCTCCGCCTGCCGCATTGGCGCGTGCCGCCTGCTCCAACTCGCGCTGGAAAGCCAGACCGGCAAGTTCGCCGTGCTCGCCTCGCAAATGTTCAAAATCAGACAATCGAATCTCGGTTACGAAACCCGAATTGGCGTACGGCGAGTTACGTCGCGACGGCGACATACCGTTAACCACCGCCTCACTATCATCGGTCATCGCCGGCACAATAAAGCCTCCGGGACACATACAGAACGAATATACGCCTCGACCACCGACCTGCGCCACAAGCGAATACGACGCTGCCGGCAGGAACTCCGCCTCGCGCGAGCCGTGATACTGTATGCGGTCGATGAGCGCCTGCGGATGTTCGATTCGTACGCCCATCGCAAACGGCTTTGCCTCGACACGCACACCACTCTCGTGGAGCGTCTCGTATATATCGCGAGCCGAATGGCCCGTAGCAAGCACCACAGCGCACGCCTCGATTCGGTCGCCACCCGCCTCGACACCCATCACCCTGCCATCCTTAACCAGCAGGCGTGAAACGCGTTTCGAGAAGTGAATCTCGCCACCGCACTCGACAATCTGACGGCGTATGTCGGCGATGATTCGCGGCAGACGGTCGGAGCCGATATGCGGATGCGCCTCGTAGAGAATCTCCTCCGAAGCACCGTGAAGCACAAGGCGTTGCAGCGCACGATTGTAGTCGCCACGCTTCTTGCTGCGCGTGAAGAGCTTACCGTCCGAGAACGTACCGGCACCACCCTCGCCAAAGGCGTAGTTCGAGTCGGGATTGACACCGTTACCCCTCTGTATCTGAGCAATATCCTTGCCACGCTCGACAACGTCCTTACCGCGTTCGAGCAGTATCGGACGCATCCCGTTCTCAATCAGTCGCAGTGCAGCAAACAGGCCAGCCGGACCTGCACCCACGACCACAACCTCCGGACGACCCGCCACTGACGGATAGTCGAAATGCAGCGGTGCAGGCATCGGCTCGTTGTCGATGAAGACCTCCCAAGTCAGATTGACCTTCAACGTCGCGCGACGCGCATCCACCGAGCGCTTTACCAGGCGCAGGAGCGCGATATCTTGCTCTCGCACACGCAACTCTCGCGCCACAAGCGTGGCGTGCATCGGAATATCGGCCGCCTGACGCGGCGTGAGCGAAAGAGTAACGGTTGCAGGCATACGATTTGCTGATTTTAGTGTAGCGCAAAGGTACTATATTTTTGTCAAATAGCTGTCGCGATCGTTGCTATTTATAAAATTTTGCCTAACTTTGCAGTCGCATCAACGCGGATATGGTGTAATTGGTAGCCACGTCAGACTTAGGATCTGATGCCGAGAGGCGTGGGGGTTCGAGTCCCTTTATCCGCACAATTTTACTTTCGAGGGAGAATTTTCAAGTTCTCCCTCTTTTTTATTTTCATAACTGATTGATATATTGTGAATTATATTGAGGGCATAGTTTTCGTCTATGGTTCGATAATTCTCAATTTCCTTATCCCAAAAAATTCCGCTCGGAAACAACAAATCTTGGATTTTTTGACATAATTCCAACTCTGCATCATTCCACAAACTACCTAGTTTACAGCAAGTTGCCACTACTTCATCTGCTGTTGAGGTAAGGTTCGATAAATTCTTTTTGACCTTTGCGATTTCTACCTCAATTTTGGCGAGTTTTTCCTGGATAACCTCCACTGTGGTTATGTAAATATCTTCGTCAATATCGCCCATTCCACGGCTAACCTTGCACTTTTTGAGTTTATTCTCCAACTCGCTCTTCTGCTTCTTCAAAATAGACAACTGCTCCTTATGCTCGCTGTCCTCTTCGTATATGATGCCCGACACCACATCGCTGAACCACTCCAACAACACAGCGGGGATAGTATAGGTATCCAATAACTCGGCGTAAAGGCGGTGCACCTTCTTTGCTGATACATTGTTCTTACAACCGACCTGGTTGCACTTATAGTAGTCGATGTTTTTACGCTTGACGGTATATGCCGTTAAGGGCAGACCATCTTCGGCACAACGGATATGACGCTTTAAGGGGAAACGGGGTGTTTCCGCCTTAACTTTGTAAACACCCGTTCTACCGCTTAATATCTCTTGTACTTGCAAAAACTCCACCCACGAAATGATTGCGGGATGCTTGCCGTCGATAATCTCCCCATCGGTGAACTTACTCTGAATTTTGCCCGCATAGAATGGGTTGGTGAGTATCTTGTGTAATTTCTGCTTGCTCACATTCAATCCCATTGCCGACAATCTGTCCATAATTCGGAAATTATCCACGCCTTGCAACTTCCACTTAAACGCCTTCTGGATAAGTTTACCCGTAGCGTTAATTGTGAATTGAGCATTGATGCTTTTGCCGTCTTTATTGTAGCCCATAGGTCGCTTGCCACACCAAACGCCCGACTCCATACAATGTTTGCGACCCGCTACAAACTTATTGGTACGATTGGTGTTATCCCATTGCGCCAATGAGAGCTTGAACTGCATCATCATTACACCCTCTGGAGTGCTTGTATCAGTACCCGTTGAGGCCTCAACGATGGTAACACCTTGGGCTTTGAGGTCATTGATGATGTTAATGGCCTGACCAGCGTTACGACTAAATCGGTCTGCCTGATTGACGATGATATACTTGACGCTCCTATCCTTCTTGACCGCCGAAATCATCTCCTTGATTAGTTTACCTGGGGTCTTGGCACTCTCGTGAGTGCCTCCAAAATAGCCCTTGATAGTATAGTCGTTTTCACGGGCAAACCTTTCACAGCGGCACTTCTGGTCATCGAGGCTGCCACCATTCTCCTCCTGGTGCTTTGTACTTACTCTACTCCATATAAAACAATTTTTCGTCATAATTAAATTCGTTTATCTTCTTATTATTAAGGTATTCAATACCGATTAAGGCTAATGCCTCGAAATAGTTTGTTAAGATTATTCCTTCATCTTCTCTGATGTTAAATGTGTTAAAATAATTTTCAAAATTTTTATATTTAGTCATTTATACTTTGACTTTTCAATCCCCCGAAGGGGTTATTTGCTTTTGTGCCTCTCTCCATTCTCGGAAAGACTTCTGGTCGGCAGGGATATGCGTAGAACCCTTGCACTCTGAGCGCAGTTATCCTATGTTACTTCATCGGCGTATATATTATTGATTTATTTGGAAGGACATCAGTTCTTGCGAAGGAACCGAAGTATTACAAATATACAAATAAAAAACGAGAATTCCAAATTCAAATTATACATATCTATCTTGATTGCGACTTGCTCCTATTACAAGTAAGCCCAAACACGATTATTTCTATATATCCATAACATTCAGACTTATTGACGATTATACTATTTTTACCATGTAAGTTTACATGGATATTTTTTTGTAAAATTTAGGGGCTTGGAGGGGGGGGGTGGAGTGTGTGTGTTTTCAAAAGTGTCCCTCGCCTTAAAAATGAAATTTGTGTCCCCTAACACCCCCGTTCAAGCTGTTGGGTCAAAAAATTTTTTCCGAAAATTTTCGCCCCTGAAAAATTAGACATCTTATATGGCAAACTCCTTCTTAACTCGTTGAACTGTCGATACTGACACTCCACAAATCGCCGCTGTATCACGAATTGACTTGCCAGCTTTCAACGAGCGAATGACCTTTCCGTACTCCTCTTGCTTGCGCTCCTTGCTCTTTACCGAGCCAACTTTACGCCCAAGCTTGCCACCATCAGCAATGTACTTGGCACGACCACTGTTGAGGCGGTAGGTAATGTTCTCTCTTTCAAGCTGGGCGCAAACCCCAAGCACCGACACCATCACCGCCAAATATGGATTTTCCTTGCCATCAGCACCAAACAACGACAGACCCTCCTTCTGGAAATAGGCGTTGATACCATTGTCCTTCAATGTTCGGATAGTGTCCAGCACCTCCCAAACAGCACGACCGCAACGGCTCAGTTCCGAGAACAACACCACCTCAACACAGTTGGTAACTGCGTAGTCGATACACTCGGTCAGCACTGCACGCTCTTCGTTGCGCTTGGCACCGCTGATATGCTCCTCATAGACCTTAACGACCTCCAAACTGTTACGGCTGGCATAGTCGGTCAGGTCGGCAACCTGACGAGAGGTTGATTGCCTCTCGCCAGTGCTACTAACTCTTGCGTAAATAATTGCTCTTTGTGTCATTTCGGGATACTATTTAGGTATCAATTTTTGATACGCCGTTAGAATACTTGCACCAGATTTTCGTAGCGTAGGCTACGGTAACCGCCAGCCATCACATCGTAATATTTGACCGTGTTTACCGCATCGCCAGACAAGCCACGACCATTCTGGGTTGCACGCATCAGATTACCAGCGCAAGTTCCCCACGCCTCACGCAGAGTGCCATCCTTCTTCATATAGATAAAGTGTGTCACGCCGCTCTGCAACTTTGCCTTCAACAAGTCAATCATCTGCGCCTTGATTATACCCATCGCCTCCGAGCCTGTGCGTCGCGCGATTACATTTGCTCTGTGAGCCGTCATACCGTTCATTGCTACTACCTGTGTCATATTTGTAATGGTTTACTGTTTATTTCTGATACAAATGTAATACTTTATTTTGATATACGCAAGTTTTTGTAATGTTTTATTGTGATTTTATGGATTTTTTAATGATATATTGATATTTTCATTACCTTTGTGAGAAATATATTACTTCTATGGAACTACGAGTAGTTGAATTAGCACACCAGCGAGGGCTAACGATGTCAGACATTGCCAAAAAGGTCGGCATCAGTCGTGTGAACTTATCGAATAGCCTCAACGGAAATCCGACCCTCTCTCGACTTACCGAGGTGGCGGAGATATTGGGCGTTGGGGTTTCGGAGCTATTCAAGCCAGCCTCGACCCAAAAGGTTGTGAGCGGTTATTTGGAGTGTGATGGTCGCATCGTGAAGGTCGATAGCCTCGATACGGTTAAGCGTTTTGTTGCCGAGGTTGAAGCAAAATAACAAGGGGTACCAGTATTGGGTACCCCTTATTTGGCAGATACTTCTACGCCTGCTTTTTGTAGGTGAGGGCGGCGAGGGTGTTGAAGATGATGACAAAGATGCCAAGGGCGGCGTAGTTTGTCCACAACTCGGCCACGGTTGTACCCTTCAGATAGACCGAGCGCAGAATCTCAACGAAGTACCGTGGAGGTAGTATTAGCGTGAAGCGTTGCGCCCACACAGGCATCGAATCAACGGGCGTGAGCAGGCCACTCATCAGCATAAATGTCATAATAAAGAAGAACATTACGAACATCGCCTGCTGCATCGTCTCCGAGAAATTGGCGATGGTCAGGCTGAAACCCGAAATCGTAAGGATAAAGAGCAACGCTCCGAAATATATTGCTCCGATAGAGCCTACGGGCGCAAGACCATAGACCAATCGAGCCACCAGCATAGCCACCGTTACGACAAACAATCCTATAATCCAATACGGCACAAGTTTCGAGAGGATAAACATAAAACGTGAGATAGGCGTTACATTTATCTGTTCAATGGTACCGCTCTCCTTCTCGCCCACGATACTCAATGCCGGCAGAAAACCGCAAATCAAGATAAAGAGAATGATCATCAACGCGGGAATCATATAGTGGCGGTAGTTGAGCGTGGGGTTATAGCGATTCTCAATAGTTACCAACTCCGACAGCTTGGCAGGGCTCTTCTCACCACGCAGTTCGGACAGTGTGTGGGCTATGGTCTGCACGACATACTGCATTCCCATACCTCCCTTTGTAGCATTTACTGCATTGGC
>JAZRBZ010000002.1:0-55651 GCA_045635325.1 Alistipes sp. | reverse complement strand
TCGCCCCCCCCCTCCCACAAAGCGTGCTAATGCGGCGCGATAACCATACCAATAAGAAATCCCGATATTGCGATTGCAATACCGGGATTTTTCGTTGTGCGCCTCTCTGTGCGTGAGACTGCTTATTTCGCCTCAAGGCTTTGAGCCACCTGTTCGGCACGCTGGAGTGCCTTGTGGATGTGGTCGAGAACATTCTCCTCGCCAACCATCTTTACGATGCCGGCGCGCGAAATGGCGTTGTGTACCTGCTCGTTCACACCCGAAAGAATCACCGTACGTCCCTCGTCGAGAGCCGAAGCGATGAAGATCTCGAGGTTGTGCAGGCCCGTAGCGTCGATGAACGACACCTTACGCATACGAATCACACGAATCTGCGCCTTGGAGCGTGTGCGGGCCATCTCCTCGAACTTGTTTGCCACACCGAAGAAGAACGGACCCTCAATCTCGTAAACCTCCGTATTCGACGGAATTGCCAGACGCTCATCGTCCGCCTCGCCGTCGTGGTGTACCTCCATCTCGTTGCGGATAACCGAGATATTGGTGTTCTCCATAATTCGACGCATAAAGAGTACAACGGCCAATACCAGACCTACCTCGATAGCGATCGTGAGGTCGAAGATTACGGTGAGCAACAGCGTAGCGAAGAGCACCAGAATATCCGAACGCGACTGACGGCACATCGAACGAATCGTGCGCCAACCGCTCATATTGTACGATACGACAATCAGCACACCCGCCAGACACGGCATAGGAATCGCACCGACTAAACCGCCGAGCAACAACAATACGAGCAACAGTACAACCGTGTGTACGATGCCGGCAATCGGTGTGCGACCACCGTTGTTGATGTTGGCCATCGTGCGGGCGATTGCGCCCGTTGCAGGGATACCGCCGAAGAACGGAACGACGATGTTGGCGATACCCTGACCGATAAGCTCGGTATTCGAGTTGTGGCGATCGCCAATCACACCGTCTGCCACCATAGCCGAGAGCAACGACTCGATTGCGCCGAGCATTGCAATCGTGAACGCAACAGGCAGGAGCGACTGCACCGTAGAGAAGAACGATGCACCCTCAGGCAGAGCCGGCATACGCCACTCCGGCAGACCCGACGGCAACTCATACAGGTCGCCAATGGTCTTGATTGAGGTGATGCCTGCCCACTCGCGCAGAGCCCAACATACGGCCGTCATAACCACAATGGCGAGCAGTGAGCCCGGAATCTTCTTCGAGAATCGCGGTGTGTAGGCGATAATCAGGATGCTGATGATACCGACACCGAACGCCCACCAGTTGATGTCGCTCAGGTGCTGGAAGTAGCATACCCATTTATCGATAAAGTTTGCCGGCACATTCTCGATGCCCATACCGAAGAGGTCGTTCATCTGTGTCGAGAAGATGGTTACGGCAATACCGCCCGTAAAGCCGACGATGATAGGGTAGGGCATAAACTTGATTACGCTACCCATACGGAACACGCCCATCAGCACCAGCATAATACCCGCCATAATGGTTGCGATGGCAAGACCACCGACACCGAACTGCTGGATAATGCCGTAGATGATGACGATAAACGCACCCGTCGGTCCGCCGATCTGCACCTTCGAGCCGCCAAATGCCGAGATAAGCAGACCTGCGATGATGGCCGTGATGAGACCTTCGGTCGGGCCTACACCCGAAGCGATACCGAATGCAATAGCCAACGGAATGGCTACGATGCCGACAATGATACCCGCCATAAAGTCCTTTGCCGCCTTCTCGCGATTATAACCACGAAGCGTCGAAAAGAGTTTCGGACGGAAATCGATAGTGTGACGAAAATCCATAATAGAATCTTTATTTATAAAAGTTTGGAAAATATTCTCTAATAACCTTTTTCGGGGTGCAAAAGTAATATATTTTGTCCTAACTATCAAAAAAAGTCGGGGCGTAAACCTCGACTTTTTTGATTGCTGTTCCCTTGCATTATTCACACGCCGCTATCCCTTGCAGGCAATCTGCACCTGTGCGTTGAACTCTCCGCCCTCGACATCGACTGCCAGACGCAGGTAGTTGCCGAAGTGGCTAACCTTCACGAAGTAGAGTCCCGGCTCGCTGATTGGCTCGAATGCCGTGCCCTCGTCGGCCCAATGTACGCCGTCGAGCGAAATCTGCACCCGCGCACGCATCTGCGCCTCATCGCCCTCGACACCGAGAACAAGAATATAGAATATCGCCTCATCGGCCCATCCGCACTCGTAAGGGTGTGTCTCGAATGGCTCCGCGAAGCTGCGTTTTACCTCTAAATGTGCTGCATAAAACTGTTTCATATCGCTTTGTGTTTCGCTGTAACTACTCTTGTGATACGACAAACGAGTCGATGTATAGGAATACGCGACGGTTGGTGTCCGTCTCGAGCCAAATCACCGGATTGATGAGTCCGTCGATGCGACGATACTTATCGACCGTCGTGATTGGAGTGCCGCGCAGGTCGAAAACCTTGTTCTGGCACTGCATCTCTACATATTCGTGGCGCTTGAAGTCGATTTTCAGGCGCAGATACTGCCAATTTATCTTGCAGTCGGTCTCGTTGTAGATGAGCTGCTGCTCGCCACCGGGCACATCCTTGTAGCCGGCGTGATAGCCGTCCGAACGCCTCTCGCCAAACCACCAGCAGTCGACGCCCCACTTGCACCAGTCGCCATCCTGACCAAATGCCCAATCCTTGTCTGTGCCGGGCGTTGCGCTGATATACTGCCACTTACGCATCGGCTTGCCATCGACGGAGTTCAGGTAGCGAATGCCCCAGAAGAAGCGGTTGCCGTCGTCCTGCGTGTCCGAGCCGATACCAAATGCACGAATCGAGTTCTCGTGCAGGCCCGGTTGCGGGCCGTTGCCGTCTACGATGTCCTGCTCGGCGGTGTAGGCAAACCAACACTCGAGTTGCAGATACTGACACGTCGGGTCGAAGAACGAGAGTCGCTTGATGGCGTGGCCCATCGAGCCGGGTGCCGGCGGCATATTGTACGGATTGGCTACGGGGCGGGTAGAGAGCTTCAAGCTGTAAGTACCAGACATCGCACCGTGCGTACCCGGAAAGCGGTACGTTGCCGACGAGAGCATCACAGGTGGCCATTGGTCTTTGTTGACCTTCGTCGGCGGAACATCAAAGTCGGGGCCCTCGGTGAAGTTCGGCATCAGTACCATCCAGCCGTTGAAACCTCGATCGAATATATCGTAACTCAATATGCTGCGTAGCGGGCGAAATTTGCCCTGCAACAAGATATCCTCCATTGCCATACGTCTCTATCGTTTTTCGTGGATTAGTCAAACAATTCGATTCCTTTTTTCGTCATACGCTGCTGCAACGCCTTCACGTCGAGTTGGCGCGTCGTGCAACCCTGCTCGGCACACATTGCTGCCGCAATGCCGACCGCTTCGCCCATCGCCATACATATCGACATCACGCGATACGATGCGTGTGCGCGGTGTGTTCCCGATATGCAGCGACCTGCAACATAGAGGTTCTCTACCTCGCGCGGCGTGAAACAGCGGTATGGCAAATCGTATGGGTCGCAGTATTGGATATGATCCTCGGCCTGACCTGCTCCGGCCGGATTGTGAATGTCGACGATAAACTCGGCGCGATGCACGATGGCATCCTCAAAGCGACAACCTACGGCCATCTCCTCGGCTGTGATTACGTAGTCGCCCATCACGCGACGCGTCTCGCGCACGCCGGTTGTCGTTCCGCTCGATGTGCAGCGACACTTCTCGTAGCCGGGCACATTCTCGCGGAGGAAACCTACGAGCAGCTGTATCTGACGGCGCAACTCGTGCTCGGCAGGGAATATCTGCTCGGGCTTGGTCATATCTACGCCGTTGGCCTGCGTGGTGTTCACCTGACGCTGTCCGGCACGGGTAGTAGGGTGCAGGCGTACGGCCGCAAGGTGCTGTGGCAGCTTACCCTCGTCGGCGCAACGCTTGCAGTAGTCGAGAAAACGCTCGTCGCCCAGACGCACATCATCCACATCGCCGATGCATATCACGCCGCGACTCTCGTCCACGTCGTCAATCGTGAACTCCAGAGTTACCGGCTGCATCAGACCGTCGTCGCGGCCCTTTTCGGTCGGTGCACCTGCCAGGTACGACACCAAACCGTCGCCCGTCGAGTCGATAACCACCTTCGACGAGAGTACGAATGTGCCCTCGCCACCGGCGATAACTACGCCTGTAATCGTGCCTTCGTGCTTGATGACGTCGCATACGGCACACTGCAGATAGACGTCGATATTCGGATGGCAGACAAACTCTGCCAGAGCGCATTTCGCCTGCTCAAAGTCGTGTGCGCGGCCCGTCTCGCCAATCATATCGTTCTCCGGCACACCGAGCAACTCGACAATCTCGTTGCGCATCGTTCCCTTGCTGACCATTCCGAGAATCGGACCAACGTATCCCGTCGTGAGGTTACCGCCCACGATGCCGTATCGCTCGACGAGAGCCACCTTCGCCCCCTCGCGTGCAGCCGCAACGGCAGCACAAATTCCCGCAGGGCCTGCGCCTGCCACGATGACATCGTACTCGGCACGAACCTCCAACCGCTTTTCGTAATTTACACTCTTCATATCGTAGTTTTCTTTTAGTTGTTACGCATTTTCGTCTGCGCCGAGCCACTGCTCCGCGCAATATACTCTACAAATTTAGAATTTTTTTCGTTTGGTTGTTCGCCTTTGCCCATAAAAAATAGGTGGCAACCCGCGAAAGTTGCCACCCGTTTTCAAACTATCTACCGTACAGCTATCGTTCAATCGAAGCGTAGATATCCTCGCCGTTTTCGATAATGTCGGTTTGTGTGTATGTTCTGCCATACGGGTCGGTCGCCTCGACACGAATCGTAGCATTCGTATTCTGAATGGTGTGCTTATACATATGGAAACAGTTTAAGAACGATGCCGAACCGGTCAATCCTGCCATACATACGCGATAGCCGATTGCCCACCAGTCCTGATTAGAGTCGGTCGGCGCATTCACCGGATTGTACCAATTAAGGAAGCCTGATGGCGCACTGATACTGTTATCGCCACCCGGCTGATATATCTTTTCGGTAACGTAGGTCATATCGTAGGCCGTATCGTTCTCGTAAATCTTCACCGTCCAACCTGCATCCCTACAAGCGTTGAAGACGTTAGCCAGAATTACATTGCTGCCGTGTTTGAGCTCGAAGTAGTTACCCGTCGAGGTGTTACCGCACTTCAAGTCGCCACGATAGATGCGAATCTGGTGGTCGCGGTTAGCTGCGTCGTCGGCCTGATTTACGCTCATATAGTACTGATTCTCCACCGTCGTACCATTGATGTCGAACACGCCGTAACCGTTCGGCGCACCATCGCCGTTGGTCTTCGACGACCACCAAGCACCGCACACTGCCGCAATCGTGTGCTCCTTGACATTCGTGTAGCACTCGCGGTAGCGCATATAGTGGTTGTGGCCCGAGAGGATGCGGAGGTTAGGGTATCGGCGCAAGAGGTTTACGACATTCGCTCCGTTCGGATAACTATCTCCTACTCTGTTCCACACCGGAATATGAACGCAGAGGATGATGAGCTTGTCGACCGGAACAAACTGCAAATCCTGCTTCAACCACGCATACTGCTCGTCGGTAAAGCCCATTACATATTTGCCGGAATCGAGATCTGTTTCGGCCTCATCCTTAAAGTAGATGTTTCGCATATGGATAATATGCGCATCGCCTCTGTTCCACGAGTAGTTGATCGGGCCGAACATATCCTCAAACGCACGCTGTGTCTTGATTTGGAAGCTCGATCCCGGCCACTGATTGATGTTAGTCTTGTTATCAGGACCGAAATAGGTATAGTCGTGGTTACCGATTGTCTGGAATACAGGTATCGAGAAGTTTTTCATCTCGTCGCGCATTGGCTCCATCAAATCCGATGTATCCGCATCACCATAACGACCACCATACTCCGAATATACAATATCGCCAAGCGTTACACCATAGCAAGGCACGCCCTCTCTCGCCTTTGTGGTTACGTGAGTATTGACTGCCGGCACGGTCTCGTTGCGGAAGTATCCAATCTCCTTTGTGTCGCGCACCTGCGGATCGGCCATCACGAAGAGCGAGAACTGCGACTCTGCACCGCCATCCATCTTCGTCAGCGTAAAGTCGTAAACCGTCTGCTCGGCGCTGTACTTGGTGTAGAATGCCGGCTGATTATATGTGTTCTGCGAAACAACGCAGTCGGCAGGTGTCGAGTAGTAGATATAATAGGTGTCCTCGCACGTTTGGAGCGAGTAGTGACCATTCGAGTCGGTGCGAGCCACCGAGAATCCGTCGCTGACTGCAACGCCCGCTATCGGAGAGCCGTTCTGGTCGCTTACCGTACCCGTTATGATGTTATCCAACTCATAAACGTCCTCTACCACGATGCGAAGGTCGTCAATCTGTAAACGGCACGTTGTGGTTGGGCCGGCATTACCGCCAATAGCCACGCAACCACCGTGTGGCAGGTCGTTGAGCGTTACTTCATACTCTTCCCAATCGTAGTAATGCGAGCCCGAAAGCGCCAGCGTCTTCACATCGCACTCTGCCGAGTAGCTCATCGAGTAGTCGGCGTTGAGCTCGGCCGCCGAAAGTGCCTTTACAGCCACCGCCTTCTCAATAGGAGCAGCTTTGAAGTACACTTTGACACGCGCATACTTGCCTTCCGGAATTGCTGTCAGCGCAGGAGTGCAGACAAACGAGCAGTTGCTACCCGTACCAACTTTGAGATAACCCGAACGCATACAAACCGAGCCACCGTTTGCATCTACCTTACCGCCTATCCAGCCCCAGCCCGCCAGGCCGAGGTCGTCGATTGACTTTGCAAAGTTATTGAACAGACCGTGCTCCTGATTGCCTGGAACAACATAGTATTGATTGTTGCTGTTGACGATTTCGCCCGCGACAGGGTGAATTGTGGTTAGATTTTTAGGCGACTTATACGACACGCCCGCTGCACTGAATGCAACATCTCCGGCATAGACCAACTTGTCGAAGTTCTCGTAGAGAATCATATCGCCCGCCTTGGCATTCTCGGTCACCACATTGGCAGCCGAAGCGACCGAAGCCACAGTTGCAACCTTCAACGGACGGCTCTCGACAGAGTCGGTCACGTTCCAAACCTTTGCATAGTAGGTTGTCTGTGGCTGCAACGCAGGGAAGACGAAGCGTGGTGCATAGGTACCAAATGTCGTACCCGCAATGCCATCGACGCTTACAACCAAATCCGAGCACGCCGCATCGCGATAGAGTGCCACCTTATAGCTCTTGGAGTAGTCCTCCGTAAAGTCGTTGTTGGCGTTTACCGCCGGTGTGCCTATCTCCGTATTCGTTGCCGTAATGGTCCACGCAATGGTTGCAGTCGAGTCGGTGGTATTTACCACAGCCATCGAGAACGCGTTTTTCGAGAAGGTGTAGTCGCCATCCTCCAACTCGGCTACGCTCGCAACCTCCTTAAATTTGGCTGCATTGAGCGGGAGATTGTAGATCTTACCCACCTCAAACGCCTTTGCAGGTCGCTTGCAGAAGGTGTAAACGCCCTCGCTCGTTGCGATTTCGTAATATACCTTGCCCTCGCTGCTCGTCCAATCGACCGGAGCGATGATTGCCCAACCGTCGGTTGTGGTGTTCTTCTCGGTAGGATTCGAGTAGTGCAGCGTCAGCTCGTTGTGTGTCGCCTCCAGGATTGCAACTCTCTCTGCGTCCGTGTCGACGATGCATCGACCGGCAATGTGCATATCCTCTGCAATGATCTTTGCGCTGTAGATGGTCTGCGCCGTCGGCAGCGTGATTGAGAATCGCACGAGCGAGCCAATCTGCTTGAAGGCGAAGTCTGTACCGTTGTCCGCAATCTTGCCGACCATAATATTTCGGTCGTAGTCGTTGCCACCCTGCTCGCCCGAGTGCGTCTGCACGGTTGGGATTACGATGTTCAATCTGCCTTTCAGATGTACGTTCGCACGCGAGGTCTCCTCCCATTCGTCGCCCTGCTCGGCATCCAACTCCGGCAACTGCGGGTTGCCCTCGTGGTAGGCCGCCATATACGGCACAACGCCGTAGAGAGTTGCGCCCTCATTGAATGTTACGCCTGCCGATTCGTTGCTCAACTCAAATTGGCCCACGATGGTCTCTTCGCCATCGATCAGGTCATACTTTGCGATATGTACGCGGTCGGTCACGGCGATTTGGTCGTCGGCGTGCCACAACATCTGAATTTTGTTTCCGTTTGGTACCGATGTCGTACGACCATCCTCGTTGTCGATACGGCCGGTAAAACTCTCTATTTTTCGCCCTATAACGATTTCAATCTCTTCGTTCGTGAACGTACACGCCGTTGCTACGAGGGCGATAACTGCTGAAAATAATATATGCTTCTTCATACTCTCTATTATTTTACCAAGCGTCGTCGCCGTCGCCATACTCGAAATCGTTATCTGCCTCCGGATCAGATGCCGAAAAACCTATCTCAATAGGCGTTTCGTATAGCTCCAATTCCGGTTTATAGTACTCGTTCTCTTTTCTGAACATTTCCTCTGTGGGTTTCTTGTCGGGGTGGAGTGCCGACGGCTCGTATTGCTCTGTCTGCGTACCACGTTCTCTGCCCCGAATAGTGTTTTTTTGAATAAGATTGTACCTATTATACATAGGTATAACCACACATACCGGCAACAACCCTCCCTACGCCTTATTAGGCCGGGGAGAGTCGTTCCGTATTTAGAGCTTGAAATTAATCTACGATTGAGATTGCTACCTTGTTGATAGTGTGCTGATACGTAGCGTCAGTATCGTTCACAAGGTTTACTTTGCCCGCAGCCGGATTGTCCGAAAGTACATCCTCTCCTGTTACGGTTATGCCAAGGAATTTGGTCGATTTTGCAATCTTAAACGGATTGTCTGCATCCTTACCGAGTGTCAGAGTTTTGCCCGAGCCGAGAGCATAAGTTGTAATCAAACCGCAACGAGCCGTACCATTATTTACCAGCTCAAGTTTAGTGATGGTTGTGTTGTATACGGTAGGACCATTTGCTGTACCGAACAGACCGCCGATACATACCGTTGCGTCGTTCACATTGTTGGTAATAACACCCTGAACGTGGCTGGTACCATAAATTATCTTTGCAGGGATATAACCACCCAAGCCACCGATTGACGACTCCGAGCCAATACCGTTGATCGTGATATTACCTCTTGTTACACACTTATTGGTTTTGCTGAGGTAACCGCATACGCCACCAACGCGCATTTTCGCTGTACCATCAATGGTGATGTTACCATAGTTTCTGAAAGTTGCAGATGTTGTACCGGAATCGATACGACCGAATACACCACCAAGGTAGTGCCAAGAGTTACTGCCATCAGGCTCTACACCCGAAATATCAATGTGGCCCCAGTTCTGGCAAGTGTTGTACTGCGTTCCACTTCCAGCAACTAAGATATCGCCACCAATACCTCCTACGAATGTAGAATTACCACCGCTCAAGGTTATATTACCATAGTTGTGAGCCGTTTTTATTGTCATTGCGTTAGTCTCGTTACGGCCAATAACGCCTCCGATGAATACGCTTGCCTTACCTGTTGCTGTGATTGGCGCATAGTTGTTAACGTTTGCAACAGCAACATTGGCTGTATTTGTAAAACCGCAAATACCACCAATGTAGAGATTTGCTGACGCGGTCTGTTTTACCGTGATAACACCCTTGGTCGTGTCGCCTGTGCCATTGCTGTCACCATCCTTTATTCTAACGCCATTTACACAACCATCCAAAGTCTGTGCTTCAGAAACATTTGTTCCGAGAACACCTCCGACGTGAACGGTTGCTGCGGTTGTAACAGTAATATTACCTGTGTTGGTACAGTTCGTAACGAGGTCGTCTGCGTGACCTGCTACACCACCGATACGGCTACCTGCCTCTATGCCGGTAGCGGTAACTGCACCGCTGTTGAGACAGCCGGTCAATGCGGTGTTGGCCTGACCGACAACACCACCCAGACGTACCGATTCATTTGTGCCCACTAATGTTACAGGGCCTGCGTTCTCGCAGTTCGTGAGTGGGCCGTAGTTGAGTGGAGTAATACCACCGATTCTGTGAGTGTCTCCATCAGTGATGCCCGAACCGTCGAAGTAGATATGTCCATAGTTGGTCGAGTTTGTAATCGCACCTGTACCGGCAGCCAAACCGCCATTGAAAGCACCGACGCGAACTGCACCCAAACCGCCGGCGATTGCCTTAACCGTTGCGTAGTTCTTACAGTTGATGATAGAGCCCTCTGCGACGCTGCAGAATGCGGAAACGGTAGCCGTATAGTTGTTCTTCGTACCGGCAGTTGTAACCGTCAGCGAACAATCGGCCTCGTCTGCCTGAGTTGCAGGATCGTCTGCCGTATTACCGAGCGAGAGGTTCTGGATGGTAAGCGTTGTAGGGATGGTCTGGATAAGTAATGCTGTACGAGTACCCGCTGCTACTGTGCTCTTGTAGCCCGTGATAGCGTTGTTGTGACCATCAATCAAGGTGATAGCACCGCAGTTGTAGGTGTCGCCCTCTTCCGTGCGGAAGAAGAGCAACTCGCCATTCGTACGCGAGCCATCAAGCGTAGCCGCGATGTCGGAGAAATTCTCCTGCGAGAGGTCGATATTGCCACGAAGGTGGAGCTCCGTGCCGCCGTTGAGCCAGAGGTTCTTCTCGAGCGTGCGAACGTAGCCGGCAAACTCGTTACCGTTGTAGATACCGGCATCCTCAGTGCAGTTTACTGCCAACGTCGGCATCTTGATAAGCGCACCTGCCTTAACCTCCTTGCCCGAAGTGGTGTACGCCTGTGCGCGGTGCTGCTTGCCGTTAATATCGATAATGGTGAGCGCAAAACCCTTGCTGTATGTGCGTGCAGGGAGTGCGAAATAGAAGTCGGTTGCCTCGCCCGAGAGCATAACGCCATCACCGCAGTCGGTAAAGATAACCGGCGAGTCGAAGTAACCGTTTGCAAGAGCGTTTGTACCGTTGAAGTTTACGAGATCGATCTTGCCGTCGGTTGCACTTGTCGTAGGGTAGCGGAAGTAGCCCGAGAGTGGCTCGTGGCCGATGGAGCGGAGGATTACGGTCTTAACCGTTACACCACCCGTGAGCGACACCTTCATATAGCCGCACTTGTGCTCCAACATAACCATATCGTCTGCCTTCTCGGCTACACCCATCAAGATGCCGTAGCCGTTTGCGATGCGCTCGGCGTCATACGCCTGATTCGATGCAATGTAGCACCACTTTGCACCCTTGCTGACAGCCGCAGGGTAGACGAGCGTCATAGGGTAGGTCGTATCCTCCGGTACACCGATAACGGCACTCTCCTTGCCGTCGTACTCGGCTGCAACTGTGGATGATTTCGTGGTCTTGTTGACCAACAGCTGGTCGCCGGTGCTCCAGTAGATAGGCACGATGCCGTTCTCCTCCTCACCGAGCGAGATACGGGTGCCGTTGTTGATGCCAACGGTGATATACTTCATTGGCTGGTCGCCGTCAACCGTCGAATCAGTTGTGCCGTTACCGCCACCGATGGTTGGGAGTTCGTCTGTCGTTTTGTCTTCCGAACAAGATGCTGCGAGAGTGGCAATAGCCAAACTCAAAATAACAAATAACTTCTTCATTGTACTGTAATTTTTTTACGTTTGACTATTTTGTTAATTATTCGATTTGCAAGATACAGTTTCCCACGACTCGCCCTCCTCGGTATCGAGTGATGGCAGTGATACGCTGAAACCGTGTTCTATGCGAACATCGGTAATCCTAATGTTTGGCGCGAGGTACTCAGATTTCCCCCCCCCGAAAAAATAAAGTTTGCTCATAGTGTTTTGTGTTTTATTGTTTTGTATTTCAATTATTTACCATTGTTTGCACTACCCCTCTACGCGCGAGCGTTCCGCGCTCACGCGCGTATAGAATCCCGCAAAGGTACTAAAAAAAGTTGTATTTCGTTTATTTTCTGTCTGTTGTTTTATAAAATAGTGATTTAAGTGCGCTTCCCTGCCTGCGAATCTTGAGTAAGGTCGCGCAACCTGCGGTTGCTTTAAGGTCGAGTAAGGTCGGCTGGAGATACTGTTATTCTCTGCCATTAAGCAGTCGCCAGACTGCAAATGCCATTTGTTGCCACAGTTTTTTAAGGTCAAGTAAGGTCAATTAAGGTCAAGTAACGTCCTCGACAACAAACATTACTCGACCTTACAAAAAAGGAGTTGTGATAAGTTTGCTACATCCCACTCGGAGCGCAGCGACAAAGCCCCCTTTTTTCAACCGACGCCAAGCCGAGAGCAGAGGCGGCTTGCAGACTATGCCGAGGCGCGAAGGAGGAAGACCGCAGGTCAAAAGGGGGTTTGGGGGATATGTAAAAATAAAAATTAGGATTTTTGCTCTGCAAAACATCCTTAAAGCAACCGCAGGTTGCGCGACCTTATTTGACCTTATTTGACCTTACTCGACCTTAAAATAAAAAAAGAGAGGGATTACGTCGCTACGCTCCGTTTTCCCTCCTGCTCGCCGCAGAGGCCCCTGCAAGACTCTTCGCTCGGCAAGACTGCAGACGCAGTATTCTTATTTTTTACGCTCCACCTATCCAAACAAGTTTGCAGGTGAGCATAAAAAACAAGAGGTATCTTGTGATACCTCTTGCCTTGCTGAGTCTTGCGGAAAGAGAGGGATTTGAAGGGCGAAGCCCTCGCGAGGATGCCTAATGCGCAGCCGTAGGCGAGCAGTAAACACCCTTATCCTCGCAACCCCCGCCATTAAGTGAGAAACCCGCTCTTTCCGCTGTTGGATAATGCCACGCAGTGCGGGGCATTTTTTGTTTTGTGGGGCGTGTGGGCTTGCACACAGACGCAACTTCCGCAAAACAAAAAAGCGACAGAGTTCTTACTCTGTCGCGTTATCCAACTTCTTTGGCGGAAAGAGAGGGATTCGAACCCCCGGAACCTCTCAGTTCAACGGTTTTCAAGACCGCCGCAATCGACCACTCTGCCATCTTTCCGAGTGCAAAAGTAGTATCTTTTTTTTGAATTGCCAAATATTTGTGCCGTATAAAAGAAAAACCGAACGATGCAACCTCGCATCGTCCGATTTTTCGTGCTGTGTTATCACTTGAGGATTACTCCCACTCGATGGTTGCGTTTGGCTTCGGCGAAACGTCGTAACATACACGGTTTACGCCCTTTACCTCTGCGAGGATTCGACGGGTGATGCGATCCAGCAGTGCCCAGTCGAGTGGCTCGATGGTTGCCGTCATAGCGTCGACGGTGTTCACCGCGCGAACGATTACCGGCCAGTCGAACGAACGAGCATTGTCGCGTACGCCTACCGACTTGAAGTCAGGCACAACGGTGAAATACTGCCAAACGGTCTTGTCGAGGCCTGCTGCTGCAAACTCCTCACGCAGAATGGCATCCGACTCGCGAACTGCCTCCAGACGGTCGCGGGTGATTGCGCCCAGACAGCGTACGCCCAAGCCCGGACCCGGGAATGGCTGACGATAAACCATATCGTATGGCAGACCCAACTCCAAACCGCAAGCGCGTACCTCGTCCTTGAAGAGCTGGCGAAGCGGCTCAACGAGCTCGAACTGCAAATCCTCCGGCAGACCGCCCACGTTGTGGTGCGACTTGACCATCTTCGCAGTCTTTGTGCCGCTCTCCACAATGTCCGGATAGATTGTACCCTGACCGAGGAAGTCGATGCCGTCCAACTTGCGTGCCTCCTCCTCGAATACGCGGATGAACTCGCCACCGATGATCTTACGCTTCTGCTCCGGATCTGCTACGTTCTCCAACTTTGTCAAGAAACGCTCCGTAGCGTCAACGTATACGAGGTTGGCGCAGAGCTGGTTGCGGAATACCTCCACAACTGCCTCCGACTCTCCCTTGCGCATCAAGCCGTGGTTAACGTGTACGCAGACGAGATTCTCGCCAATGGCCTTGAGTAACAGAGCTGCTACAACCGATGAATCGACACCGCCCGAGAGTGCGAGCAACACCTTGCGGTCGCCAACCTGACGGCGTACGAGCTCGATTTGGTCGTTTACGAAGTTGGTCATATTCCAGTTTGCCTCTGCCTTGCAGGTGTCGAATACGAACGACTTTACAGCCGCCTTGATTGCCTCGATATCGTCGGTAAACTGCTCCAACTTAACCTCACACAACGCCTTGTCGTGGCCGGCAGCCATAACAGGCAGACCGAGCGAGTAGATCTCCTCGCGAACGTCGATCGGCTCGCCGTCGATTACGTTGTTCGGACCACCGTTGATGATGATACCCTTCACGTTCTCCATCGCCTGCAACTCGCCTGCGGTGATGTCGTGCGGATAGATTTCGCTATATACGCCGAGGGCGCGAATGGCACGGGCAAGCACCGTATTCTCGTGGCTGCCCAAGTCCAAAATAACAATCATATCTTGTTTCATATCTCTACGTTTTTTTGTATTGCTTGTGTTGCTTTTGCTTTGTGTGAATTATTCGCCACGCGAGTAGTTAGGTGTCTCGCGGGTGATCGTAATGTCGTGTGGGTGATTCTCCACTACGCCGCTTGCCGTGATTCGTACGAAACGCGCCGTCTGCAACTCGCCGATGGTGCGCGCACCGCAGTAACCCATACCCGAGCGGATACCGCCAACGAGCTGGTATACAGTCTCGTTGAGTGAGCCCTTGAACGGAACGCGACCAACGATACCCTCTGGAACGAGCTTGTTGATGTTCGACTCGTTGTCCTGGAAGTAGCGATCCTTCGAGCCCGCCTTCATTGCGTCGATCGAACCCATACCGCGATACGTCTTGAACTTACGACCGTTGTAGATGATGGTCTCGCCCGGAGCCTCTTCCGTACCGGCAAACATCGAGCCACACATCACGCAGTCGCCACCTGCGGCGAGTGCCTTTACGATGTCGCCCGAGTAGCGCAAACCACCGTCAGCGATTACCGCTACGCCGGTGCCCTTTACTGCGTTTGCAACGTCGAAGATGGCCGTGAGCTGCGGAACACCTACGCCGGCAATGATTCGTGTCGTGCAGATCGAGCCCGGACCGATACCTACCTTGATACCGTCGGCACCGTTCTCTGCCAAGTATTTAGCTGCCTCGGCGGTTGCGATGTTGCCCACCACAACGTCGAGCGAAGGATACTTCTCCTTGATTGCCTTGAGCAACGATACGATGTTCTTCGAGTGGCCGTGTGCCGAGTCGAGAACTACCGCGTCAACGCTCTCTGCTACCAGCGCGTCAACACGCTCCATCGAGTCGCCCGTAACACCTACACCTGCCGCTACACGCAGACGGCCCTTGCTGTCCTTGCAAGCGTTCGGATGGTCCTGAACCTTGGTGATGTCCTTGTAGGTGATCAGACCTGCAAGGCGGCCCTGCTTGTCGACAACCGGCAACTTCTCGATCTTGTTGCGGAGCAATACCTCCGTTACATCCTCGCTGTCGCGCTCTGCCTCGGTGATCGTTACGAGGTTCTCCGATGTCATAACCTCGGCAATCAGACGCGAGTGATCCTTCTGGAAACGAAGGTCGCGGTTTGTAACGATACCGACCAACATACGCTCTGCGTCAACTACCGGAATACCGCCGATCTTGTTCTCGCGCATCAATGCCAACGCATCGCCTACGGTCTGCTCCTTGGTGATGGTTACCGGATCGTAAATCATACCGTTCTCGGCACGCTTCACGCGACGCACCTGCGCTGCCTGCTCGGCAATCGACATATTTTTGTGAATCACACCGATACCGCCCTCGCGTGCAATGGCGATAGCCATCGGTGCCTCGGTTACGGTGTCCATAGCGGCAGAAACGATTGGGATATTGAGCGTAATGTTGCGCGAAAAATGGCTCTTAACGCTCACTTCGCGTGGCAGTACCTCCGAGTAGGACGGTACGAGCAGCACGTCATCAAAGGTCAAACCCTCTTGCTGAACTCTTTCTGTTAGGAACGACATAATTTTACTCTATTTTTTGTTAAACATTTTCTACGCTTAAAAACCGAAAGGAGCGAGGCGCACACGCACCTCACTCCTTTCATTTTATCGCACTATTTTTCTGTCGATTCGACACACGCCCGCCGTCGAGGAGTCGACACATCGCATCGCGTAGCAGTGTCGTCGCTGTAAATTTGTGGCGGAAATGCTCATCATTTTGTCGAATGCTGAAAATTAATTGTGCAAAGGTAAGCAATATTTTTTAATTCTTGCAACTTTTTATAGCTAAAAAACGAACCTTTTTTTGCAATGGTGAAAAGGTGTTGATTGATGAAAAAGTGTTGATAAAAAAGATGGTCGTATTTTTGCTCTTTTGCGCGCGTTTGCGTATCTTTGCGCTATGGAACGGTTGATGGTACATTTCTTCTTTTTGGCAGGTTCGGGGGTTGACTCTCGAATGGCAAAATCGGGGTGCGTACGTCGCCGAAAATTCCGTCAGCAAGACTCCCATAGCATAAAGTGTGTGGCACAGCAGGTTAGGGAAGTGTGCGCCGTGATATGAGACCACTGCAACTTGTGTGTTGCGGTGGCTTTTGTTTTTTGTAAATTGTAAAACGCTATAAAACAACGAAGATTATGAAAGTTGCAGTTATTATGGGCTCTACGAGTGATTGGGGTGTAATGTCGGCTGCGGTCGAGACGCTCGAGGAGTTGGGTATCGAATACGAGAAGCGCGTCATCAGCGCACATCGTACTCCGCATTTGATGTTTGAGTATGCTACGACGGCTCGCGAGCGCGGTATCGGCGCTATTATTGCCGGAGCGGGCGGTGCGGCTCACGTTGCAGGTGTAACGGCAGGTTTGACTACCGTGCCGGTTATCGGTGTGCCGATCAAAACGTCGGCTCTCGGTGGCCTTGATTCGTTGCTCTCGATTGTTCAGATGCCGGGCGGTGTTCCGGTTTCGACCACTGCAATCAATGGTGCGAAAAACGCAGCACTGATCGCTGCGTCGATCTTTGCGCTCACCGACAAGCAGCTCGAGGAGCGTCTGATTGAGTTCCGCAAGCGTCAGACCGAAACGGTGCTTGCTTCGGAGTTGTAGAATGTGAAAAAACAAACAGAAAGAGATGAAGAATTATCGTATCTACGTTGAGAAATATGCCGAGTTTCAGGTCGAGGCGGAGAGCTTGCGAAGAGAGTTGAACGAAAATCTCTCGCTCGACATTCGCACGTTGCGCGTGCTGAATGTCTACGACCTGTTCGGTTTTACGGAGGAGCTCATCGAGCGTTGCCGCTATGCGGTATTCGGTGAGATTGTAACCGACCGTGTGATGGACGAGTGTCCGCTCGAGGGTGTGAAGTATCTGGCGGTGGAGTATCTGCCGGGCCAATTCGACCAGCGCGCTTCGTCGGCTGTTGATTGTGTACATCTGTTGGAGCCGTCGGCCGATGTCCGTATTCGTTCGTCGCGCCTGCTTATCTTTGATAACGGCGTAACCGACGAGCAGATGGCGCTCATCAAGCGCTACTACATCAATGCTGTCGAGTCGCGCGAGAAGGATTTGTCGCGTTTGGCCGATAGCGAGCAGGCGGAGATTCGTCCTGTTCCGGTGTTGGAGGGCTTTACCGATATGCAGGAGGAGGATTTGGCCGAGTATTGCCGTGCCAACTCGCTTGCGATGAATGCCGATGACTTGCGCGAGGTGGTTAACTACTTCCGTGGCGAGCATCGCAACCCGACACAGACCGAGTTGCGAATCCTCGATACGTATTGGAGCGACCACTGCCGCCATACGACCTTTACGACCGAGATTACGAAAGTTACCATCGACGACTCGTTTATGCGCGAGGAGTTCGAGCGTGCGCTGGAGGAGTTCGGTGTGATGCGTCGCGAGTTGGGCCGCGAGCACAAGAGTTTGTGCCTGATGGAGATTGCAACCATCGGTGCACGATACCTTCGTCATAAGGGCCTGCTCGACGATATGGAGCAGAGCGAGGAGAACAACGCTTGTAGCATCTTTGTCGATGTGGATGTCGATGGTCAGAGCGAGAAGTGGTTGTTGCAGTTCAAGAATGAGACACATAATCACCCGACCGAGATTGAGCCGTTTGGTGGAGCTTCGACCTGTCTGGGTGGCGCTATTCGTGACCCACTGTCGGGCCGTGCATACGTCTATCAGGCGATGCGCGTAACGGGTGCGGGCGATATATATAAAGGTATTTCGGAGACGCTTGCGGGCAAGCTTCCGCAGCGCGTCATCAGCCGTAAGGCGGCTGCCGGCTATTCGAGCTATGGTAACCAGATTGGTCTGGCTACGACGCACGTTCGCGAGATCTATCACGAGAACTACGTTGCCAAGCGCCTGGAGGTTGGTGCCGTAGTCGGAGCGGTTAAGGCCGATAGCGTTCGCCGTGAGAGCCCTGCGCCGGGCGATGTTGTCCTGTTGATGGGTGGCCGTACGGGCCGCGACGGTATCGGTGGAGCAACTGGTTCGTCGAAGCAGCATACCGCATCGTCGCTCGAGGAGTGTGGCTCGGAGGTGCAGAAGGGTAATGCTCCGGAGGAGCGCAAGATTCAGCACCTGTTCCGTCGTGCAGATGTTACGCGCCTCATCAAGAAGTCGAACGACTTTGGTGCAGGTGGTGTGAGCGTTGCAATCGGCGAGCTTACCGACGGTCTGGATATCTATCTCGACCGTGTGCCGGTTAAGTATAGCGGTCTGAATTCGACCGAGCTTGCAATCAGCGAGTCGCAGGAGCGTATGGCGGTGGTTGTCGAGCGTGGCGATATGGAGCGAATGATGGCTCTGTGCGCCGAGGAGAATGTGGAGGTAACGCACGTTGCGGATGTAACCGATACGTCGCGTATGAGAATGTTCTTCCACGGAGAGAAGATTGTTGATTTGCGTCGCGACTTTATCGATAGCGCGGGTGCAAAACACTATACCGAGATATGTCTGGGTGCGGTTGAGGATAAGAATCCGTTTGCACGCGCGGTTGAGGGCAAGACGCTCACCGAGCGAATGCAGAACACGCTCTCGGATTGGAATGTCGTATCGCAGAAGGGCCTGATCGAGATGTTCGACTCGACCATCGGTGCTTCGACGGTGCTGATGCCGTTCGGTGGTCGCTCGCAGCGCACCGAGACACAGGCGTCGGTGCAGACGTTGCCTGTTCGTCACGGTCATACGACGACGGCCAGCATTATGGCATTCGGTTACAACCCGTATATCTCGACTTGGAGTCCATATCACGGCGCACAGTACGCCGTAGTTGAGGCGTGCGCAAAGGTTGTTGCTGCAGGTGCTCGCTTCGATAAGATGCGCTTCTCGTATCAGGAGTATTTCGAGCGTATGGGCGACGCGCGCTCGTGGGGCAAGCCGATGTCGGCTCTGCTCGGTGCGTTGCGTATGCAGGCAGCTCTCGGCTTGCCGTCGATTGGCGGTAAGGACTCGATGAGCGGTACGTTCAACGATATTAAGGTGCCGCCAACGCTCATCGCCTTCGGTATCACGACGGTCGATGCACGCCGTGTGATTTCGCCGGAGTTCAAGGCGGCAGGTCATAAGCTCTACCTCATCAAGCACACTCCGAAGGCGGACTATACGCCTGACTGCGAGCAGTTGCGTCGCAACTTTACACTCGTGTCGGAGTTGGTTGAGTCGGGTGCTGTCGTTTCGGGTTATGCCGTAGGTTTCGGTGGCGTGGCTGAGGCGTTGGCAAAGATGAGCTTCGGTAACGAGATTGGTGCAACGGTTACGCTCTCGGAGAGCGAGTTGTTCGACTATAACTATGGCTCGATTGTGGTCGAGAGCGTGTCGGCTATCGACGACGCTTCGGCAGTGCTGTTGGGCGAGACGGTTGCGGAGAGCGTACTCACCGTGAACGGCGAGGCAATGGCTGTCGAGATGCTCTATAAGACAAATGCCGAGCGCTTCGAGAAGGTCTATCCGTCGCGCGGTTTGGCCGGCGGCGTAACAACGGCCGGTGATTGCCACCGCGAGCCGGAGTGCTATGCGGGCGAGCCGGTTGAGGAGGTTAAGGTCTGCCTGCCGGTATTCCCTGGTACGAACTGCGACTACGACACGGCTCGCGCATTTGAGAGAGCCGGTGCCAAGACCGATATCGTTGTCTTCCGCAACCTTACGGGCGAGGCGATTATGGATTCGATCGAGACTTTGTGTCGCAAGATTGACGAGAGCCATATTCTGGTGCTCAGTGGTGGTTTCTCGCTCGGCGACGAGCCGGATGGCAGCGGTAAGTTTATCGCCAGCGTGCTCAATAACGCGGCTGTTACCCGTGCGGTACACGCGCTGCTCGATCGAGGCGGTCTGATGCTCGGTATCTGTAACGGTTTCCAGGCACTCGTCAAGTCGGGCTTGTTGCCTTACGGCCGTTTGGGTATGGTTACCAAGGAGTCGCCTACGTTGTTCCATAACGATATTCACCGTCATATCTCGCAGATTGTCTCGACGCGTGTCGGTACGACGGCATCGCCTTGGCTCTCGTCGTTCAAGGTTGGCGACCTGCACTCGATTGCGGTTAGCCACGGCGAGGGTAAGTTCGTTGTGAGCGAGCAGATGGCGCGCGAGCTCTTCGAGAATGGCCAGGTGGCATTCCAGTATGCTGATGCTGCGGGCGCACCGACGACCGATGCTCCGTTCAACCCGAACGGTTCGTCGTACGGTATCGAGGGTATCATCAGCCGCGATGGACACATCCTCGGTAAGATGGGCCATACGGAGCGTTATACGGAGGGCTTGTTCAAGAATATTGCAGGCGAGAAGCAGCAGAATATCTTCGAGAACGCGGTGCGTTATTTTCAGTGTAAATAGGTTTGTTAGGAAAGGATATATAAAGGTATGAGTGTATTAGGTGTTTATGGTGTTGAACACGCGTCGTCCATCATCTACTATGGACTTCACGCGATGCAGCATCGCGGTCAGGAGGGCTGCGGAATGGTATGTGTGAATGCCGAGGGCAAGATGAAGCGCCATCGCGGTGCAGGCCTTGTTACGGAGGTGTTCAACGAGCAGAAGATTGCAGATTTGGAGGGCCATCTGGGTATGGGCCACGTTCTCTATACGGGAGCGGGTGCGCGCAGTATGGATAACATCCAGCCGTTCTACTTCCACCACGGAACGGGCGACTTTGCGCTCGCTCATAACGGCAATGTCGTAAATGCGGAGCTGCTCACCGATAGTCTGGAGCGTCGTGGCTCGTTGTTTCACACGCATTCGGATGCGGAGCTGCTTGCCCACCTTATCAAGAAGGATAATCCGGAGGAGCCGCGAATCTTCTCGATCATCTACGCGTTGAATAAGATGGAGGGCGCATTTGCATTCCTTATAATGACGAAGAATCGACTCTACGCCTGCCGTGATAAGTATGGTTTCCACCCACTCTCGATCGGTAAGATCGGCGACGGTTATGTGGTGAGCAGCGAGACTTGCGTTTTCGATGCCATCGGCGCCGAGTTCGTGCGCGATGTTGCGCCGGGCGAGGTTGTTACCATCGACAAGAAGGGTATCCGTTCGTCGTTCTACGCGCAGGATTGCAAATGCAAGATGTGTGCAATGGAGTATATCTACTTTGCCCGTCCGGATAGCGATATCGAGGGCTGCAACGTCCACGCCTACCGCAAGGAGTCGGGACGCCGTCTCTTTAAGGAGGCACCCGTTGAGGCGGATATCGTAGTGGGTGTGCCCGATTCGAGTTTGAGCGCCGCACAGGGCTTCAGCGAGGCGAGTGGTCTGCCTTACGAGATGGGCCTCATCAAAAACAAATATGTCGGTCGTACCTTTATTCAGCCGTCGCAGAAGTTGCGCGAGAAGGGCGTGCGAATGAAGCTCTCGCCTGTTCGCTCGATTGTCAACGGCAAGCGTGTGGTGCTGGTCGACGACTCGATTGTGCGCGGAACCACTTCGCGTCGAATCGTTGATATGTTGCGCTGCGCGGGTGCTACGGAGGTACACGTCCGTATCGCCAGCCCGACGATGACTCACCCTTGTTTCTACGGTGTGGATACCTCGACTCTCGACGAGCTTATGTTGGCGCGAATGTCGGTCGAGGAGGCGTGCAAGCAGATTGGTGCCGATTCGCTGGCGTTCCTCTCCTACGAGTCGACTCTTCGCTCGGCGGTGGGCCGTACGGATATGTGTCTGGCTTGTTTCGATGGCAAGTATCCGACACCGATTTACAAATCTATTGAAGATGCAAATAAATAAAAACAGATTATAGCTATGGCAGTAAATTACGAAAAGGCAGGTGTAAACCTCGAAGCGGGCTACGAAGTGGTACGCCGCATCAAGCAACACGTTGCATCGACCGCGCGTCAGGGTGTGATGGGTAACATCGGCGCATTTGGCGGTATGTTCGACCTCGCATCGCTCGGCGTTAAGGAGCCGGTGTTGGTAAGCGGTACGGATGGCGTGGGTACGAAACTCAAACTCGCTTTTGCGATGGATAAGCACGATACGATCGGTATCGACGCTGTTGCAATGTGCGTGAACGATGTGTTGGCACAGGGTGCCGAGCCGTTGTTCTTCCTCGACTATGTTGCTCTGGGCCACAATATTCCGGAGAAGGTTGAGCAGATTGTTGCCGGTGTTGCCGAGGGTTGCCGTCAGGCAGGTTGTGCGCTGATTGGTGGCGAGACAGCCGAGATGCCGGGTATGTACGAGGGTGGCGATTACGATATCGCCGGCTTCACGTGCGGTGTTGTCGAGAAGTCGCGTCTGATCGATGGCAGCAAGGTTAAGGTTGGCGACGTGCTCGTTGGCGTTGCGTCGAGCGGTGTTCACTCGAACGGCTTCAGCTTGGTGCGTAAGGTTGTTGCGGACAACAATCTCGATCTGAATGCGTCGTACGACGAGTTGGAGGGTCGCAAGCTCGGTGAGGTGTTGCTCACACCGACCAAGATCTACGTGCGTCAGATGTTGGAGGTTATCCGCCAGTGCGACGTACACGGTATCTGCCACATTACGGGTGGCGGTTTCGACGAGAATATTCCTCGCGTGTTGCACGATGGTCAGGGCCTGCATATCGAAGAGGGCTCGTGGGAGATTCTGCCTGTATTCCGCGCTTTGGAGAAGTGGGGTGGCATTCCGCACCGCGAGATGTTCAACATCTTCAATATGGGTATCGGTATGGTTGCCGTTCTCGACGAGAGCGAGGCACAGAAGGCAATCGATATCCTCACGGCAGCAGGCGAGCGCGCTTCGATTATCGGTCGCGTAACCGACACGGAGGGTGTCGTAATCGAGTAACGAGCCGATGAAGAAGATTGCTGTATTCGCGAGTGGCGAAGGTACCAACTTCGAGGCGATAGCCGCAGCTTGTGCTTCGGGCGAAGTGCCGGCACAGGTGGCGCTTATGGTGTGCGATAAGCCGGGTGCAGGGGTAGTTGCCCGTGCCGAGCGTTATGGCGTGCCGTCGTTTGTCTTCTCGGCAAAGGAGTATGCATCGAAGTCGGCCTACGAGCGCGAGATTGTTGCACGGCTCGACGAGGCAGGTGTCGAATTGGTCTGTCTGGCGGGTTATATGCGTATCTTGGGCGACGAACTGCTTGCGGCGTATGGCGGTCGAATCATCAATATCCATCCGTCGCTCTTGCCAGCGTTTCGCGGCGCACGCGCTGTCGAGCAGGCGATAGAGTACGGAGTGAAGGTCTTCGGCATCACGATTCATTGGGTGGATGCCTCGCTCGACGGCGGTCGAATTATCGCCCAACGAGCATTCGAGTATGACGGCTGCGATGCCGACGAGGTACATCGCATCGGTCAGCTCATCGAACACAAACTTTATGTAGAAACAATTAAAAAGCTATTATAAGAGATGAAAAGAGCGTTAGTCAGCGTAAGCGACAAGAGCGGATTGGTCGAGTTTGTCGGCGGTCTGCAGTCTCTCGGTTGGGAGATTATTGCAACGGGCGGTACACAGCGTCTGTTAGAGGATAAGGGTATAAAGACAATCGGTATCAGCGACGTAACCGGTTTTCCGGAGATTTGCGACGGTCGTGTGAAGACCTTGCATCCGAAGGTGCACGGCGGTCTGCTCGCACGTCGTGACGATGAGAGCCATCTGGCTGCATTGCGCGAGAACGGCATCAGCTTTATCGATATGGTCTGCGTGAACCTCTATCCGTTCCGCGAGACTATCGCCAAGGAGGGTGTGTCGATGGAGGACGCTATCGAGAATATCGATATCGGTGGCCCATCGATGTTGCGTAGCGCAGCGAAGAACTATCGCGACGTTACGGTCGTTTGCGATCCGGCCGACTATGCAAAGATCCTCGCCGAGATCAGCGAGCAGGGCAACACTACGCTTGAGACGCGTCTTTCGCTCTCGGCAAAGGCCTATACCCACACGGCAGAGTACGATGCCTGCATCGCTACCTTTATGCGCGATAAGGCGGGCCTTCCGGAGAAGCTCTTCTTGCAGTTCGACGTTCAGCAGGGCCTGCGTTATGGCGAGAATCCGCATCAGAGCGCAACCTTCTATCGCGACAACCAGACTCACGCATTCTCGCTTGCGTATGCCGAGCAGCTCGGTGGCAAGGAACTTTCGTACAACAATATCCAGGATGCAAACGCTGCGCTTAATATCGTGCGCGAGTTCGATGAGCCGTTCTGCGTGGCACTCAAGCATATGAATCCTTGCGGTGCAGCTGTTGGTGCTACGATTGAGGAGGCGTGGTCGGCAGCTTACGAGGCAGACAAGGTGAGCATCTACGGCGGTATCGTTGCCGTAAACCGTCCGCTCACAGCGGAGGTGGCACTCGGTATGAAGCCGATTTTCCTCGAGATCGTTATGGCTCCGTCGTTCACGGCCGAGGCGCTCGAAATCCTCTCGACGAAGAAGAATCTGCGTCTGTTGCAGGTCGATATGACCCGCTCCGACGAGAAGATTAACCAATACATCAGCGTTAACGGCGGTCTGCTCGTTCAGCATCTCGATACCGAGACCAAGCAGGTTGTAGCCGAGATGTGCGTAACCGAGACCAAGCCGACTGCCGAGCAGATGATCGACCTTAACTTCGGCTGGCGCGTTGTGAAGCACGTCAAGTCGAACGCTATCGTTGTAGCAAAGGATGGCCATACGGTAGGCGTAGGTGCCGGTCAGATGAACCGTGTCGGTTCGGCCGAGATTGCACTCAAGGAGGCACACGCTGCCGGCTTTACCGAGGGCTTGGTACTCGCATCGGACGGCTTCCTTCCGTTCGACGACACCGTTGCTCTTGCAGCGCAGTATGGCGTTACCGCTATCGTTCAGCCGGGTGGCAGTATCCGTGACGAGGATGCTATCAAGAAGGCGAACGAGTTGGGTGTGACGATGCTCTTTACGGGTATGCGTCACTTCAAGCACTAAAATTTCCGTTTTGGGAGGTATATTTGACTTTTACCATTACTGTCCGAAGGTCGCATACGCGCAGTATGCTCCCTCCGGCCATTAATGGGGCAAAGCCAAAATTTTCGTCATCAAAAGCGAAAAAGAAAGAATTTATAACAAAAAAAACTATGAAAGTATTGGTAATTGGTTCGGGTGGTCGCGAGCACGCTATTGTCGATGCGTTGAGCCGTTCGCCACAGGTCGATAAGATATATTGTGCACCGGGTAATGCGGGTATTGCCGCACAGGCCGAGTGTGTTGCTGTGAAGGATACCGATGTCGAGGGCTTGAAGCAGTTTGCGTTGAAGCACTCGATCGATCTCACGGTTGTAGGTCCGGAGGCGGCTCTGGCCGTTGGCGTTGTGGATGCGTTCCGTGCCGAGGGCCTGAAGATTTTCGGCCATACACAGTCGGCTACACGCATTGAGTCGAGCAAGGAGTTTGCCAAGCAGTTGATGGTGCGTTACGATATCCCGACTGCCGCTTACGAGGCGTTCGACGACTACGAGGCAGCTCGTGCGTATGTCGAGCGCAAGGGTGCGCCGATTGTGCTGAAGTACGACGGTCTGGCAGCCGGTAAGGGCGTTGTCGTTGCGATGAGCATCGAGGAGGCCGACGCTGCTCTGCGAGATATGTTGCTCGATGCGAGTTTCGGTAAGGGCCGTGTCGTTGTTGAGGATTTCCTCACCGGTCCGGAGTTCTCGCTGATGTGCTTCGTGCGCGGCGACAAGGTTGTGCCGATGCCTGTGGCACAGGATCACAAGCGTGCCTACGATGGCGATAAGGGCCCGAATACGGGCGGTATGGGTGCATATACCCGTATGCCGTTCATTACGGATGAGGATATTGCCGAGGCGATGGAGCGCGTGATGTTGCCGACGGCCAAGGCGATGGTAGCGGAGGGTTGTCCGCTCTCGGGCGTTCTGTATGGTGGTCTGATGAAGACGCCGGACGGTGTGAAGGTTATCGAGTTCAATGCGCGTTTCGGCGATCCGGAGACGGAGGTCGTTCTGCCGCTCTTCGATAGCGACATCTACGATACGTTTATGGGCATAGCGACGGGCGACGAGTTTGCGCAGCCGACGTGGAGCAGCGATGCAACGCTCGGCGTGGTGCTTGCCTCGAAGGGTTATCCTGGCAGTTACGATAAGGGCTTTGCGATTCGTGGCGTGGAGTCGCTCGAGGCCAAAGCATACCATATGGGTACGGCACTCAAGGATGGCGAGCTCGTTACGGCTGGCGGTCGCGTGATGATTGTGGTGGCAAAGGCGGCAACGCTTGCCGAGGCACATGCTTGCGTGACGGAGCAGCTCAAGCATATCGAATGTGAAAATCTGTTCCATCGTAGCGATATTGGTTATCAGGCGTTTAAGAAATAGCGAAACAATAGGAGGATACAAATTATGATTATAGACGGAAAAGTTTTGTCTGCCAAATTGAAGGCAGAGATGGCCGAGCAGGTCGTTGCGCTCAAGGAGCAGTATGGTCGCGTGCCGTCGCTGGCGGTGATTTTGGTGGGCGAGAACCCTGCTTCGCAGTCGTACGTTCGCGGTAAGATTAAGGCGTGTGCCGAGTGTGGTTTCGAGAGCATTCTGACGACGATGCCGGAGAGCGTAACCGAGGAGGAGTTGCTCGCTGAGATTGCAAAGCTCAATGCCGACGAGAAGGTCGATGGCGTGCTTGTGCAGTTGCCGTTGCCTCGCCATATCAACGAGGAGCGCGTGATTGACGCCATCGCGTTGGAGAAGGATGTCGACGGTTTCCACCCCGACAATGTTGCCAATCTGTGGCTCGGTAAGCCGTGCATCAAGCCGTGTACGCCGAAGGGTGTGATGCGTATGATCGAGGAGTGCGGTTTCAATGTTGCGGGTTGCAACGCTGTGGTTGTCGGTCGTAGCAATATCGTCGGCAAGCCGATGGCGAAGCTGCTGCTCGATGCCAACGCTACGGTTACGATTGCTCACTCGCGTACGAAGGATCTTGCGGAGGTAACCTCCAAGGCCGATATCCTGATTGCAGCGGTTGGTCGTGCGCGTATGATTACGGCCGATATGGTGCGCGAGGGCGCGATTGTTATCGACGTGGGTGTTAATCGCGATGCCGAGACGGGTAAGTTGTGCGGCGATGTCGATTTCGAGGGCGTGAAGGAGAAGGCGGCACACATTACGCCTGTTCCTGGTGGTGTTGGCCCGATGACTATCACTATGCTGATGCAGAATACGATAGAGTGTTTCCTGAATAGAATGAACAAATAAAAAATAGCGAATATGATTGAAAGATACAGCCGCGAGGTTATGCGTAACGTATGGACCGAGCAAAACAAATTCGACGCCTATCTTCGTGTTGAGATTCTCGCTTCGGAGGCGTGGAGCGAGTTGGGCGTAGTGCCGAAGGAGGATGTTGCAAAGTTGTGGGAGAAGGCATCGTTCTCGATCGACCGCATTAAGGAGATCGAGGAGCAGACTCGCCACGATATCGTTGCGTTTACCCGCGCCGTGAGCGAGACGCTCGGCGAGGAGCGCAAGTGGGTACACTATGGTCTGACTTCGACCGACGTGGTAGATACCGCAAACGGTTACCTGCTCAAGCAGGCAAATACCATCCTGGAGCGCGACATCGAGGAGTTCCTCGAGGTGCTGAAGCGTCGCGCCAACGAGTTCCGCACCACGCCGTGCATCGGTCGTACGCACGGTATTCACGCCGACATCACCTGCTTTGGTTTGAAGTGGGCGTTGTGGTATGAGGAGATGAAGCGCAACTTGGAGCGTTTCCGCACGGCAGCACGCGGTGTTGAGGTTGGTAAGATTAGCGGTGCAGTTGGTAACTTCGCCAACATCCCGCCGATGATTCAGGACTATGTTTGCGAGAAGCTCGGTATCGAGAGCGCAAACATCTCGACGCAGGTCATCCAGCGCGACCGCCACGCATACTATATCGCTACGCTTGCCGTTATCGCTTCGTCGCTCGAGCAGATGGCTCTCGAGGTTCGTAACTTGCAGCGTACCGAGGTACACGAGGTTGAGGAGTCGTTCGGTAAGGGCCAGAAGGGTTCGAGCGCAATGCCTCACAAGCGTAACCCGATCAGCAGCGAGAATATCTGTGGTTGTGCCCGCGTTATGCGTGGCTATATGGCTACGGCTTGCGAGAATGTTGCTTTGTGGCACGAGCGTGATATTTCGCACTCGGCAACCGAGCGTATCATCCTGCCTGACGCAACCGAGCTGCTCGACTATATGTTGTGCCGTTTCAAGGGTATCCTGGACAACCTCGTAGTGTTCAAGGATGTGATGATGGAGAATATCTATCGCACCCGCAAGGTAATCTTCGCACAGCGCGTGATGAACGCCCTCATCGACAAGGGCCTTTCGCGTGAGGAGGCATACGATACCGTACAGCCGATTGCTATGCGTGCAATGGCCGAGCGAGAGGATTATCAGGAGTTGCTCGCAGCCGATGCAAAGGTTTCGTCGTTGCTCACGCGCGAGGAGCTCGACGCTTGCTTCACGCTCGAGTACTATCTGAAGAATGTAGACTATATCTTCGACCGCGTAGGTTTGTAGCGGACGGATTGAGATAGAAACGAAGAGCGAGCAACACCGATTTGGTAGTTGCTCGCTCTCGTTTTATGATGGCTCGTGCGACGCGATGCTCTACAAGCCGAACTCTACCTTGATTTGGTCTACGGCGTCGAGCTTCTCCCAACCGAAGAACTCAACCTCGCGCTCAACCTCTACACCGTTCTCGATGAACTTCACCGGCTTAACGTACGAACGGTTACCGAAGTGCCCGTACGATGCGGTTGGCTCGAAGATTGGGTTTTTCAGGCCGAAACGACGCACGATGCTTGCCGGACGGAGGTCGAACAGACGACCGATGCGCTCGGCAATCTCACCCTCCGAGATTGAGAGGTGGTTGGTGCCGTATGTATCGACATAGATCGAGAGCGGCTGTGCAATACCGATTGCGTAGCTCAACTGCACGAGTACCTCGTCGGCAACACCTGCTGCAACCATATTCTTAGCGATGTGGCGCGCTGCGTAGGCCGCCGAACGGTCAACCTTCGACGAGTCCTTACCCGAGAAGGCACCGCCACCGTGTGCTCCGCGACCACCATAGGTGTCGACAATAATCTTACGGCCCGTAAGACCCGTGTCGCCGTGCGGACCACCGATAACGAACTTGCCCGTTGGGTTAACGTGCAGGATATAGTCGTCGCCGATAAGCTCTGCGAGCTCGTCGTTTGCGCGCTCCAGACGTGCCTTAACACGCGGAATGAGAATCGTGCGAACATCTTCCTTGATCTGTGGTGCATCGACATCCTCGTCGTGCTGGGTAGATACGACAATCGTGTGTACGCGCTGCGGACGACGCTCGTCGTCGTACTCGATCGTAACCTGACTCTTGGCATCCGGACGGAGGTAGGTCATCACCTCGCCTTCGCGACGAATGTCGGCAAGTTCCTTGAGAATTACGTGCGAGAGAATCAGCGTTGCAGGCATCAACTCACGCGACTCGCGGGTTGCGTAGCCGAACATAATACCCTGATCACCTGCGCCCTGCTCCTCCTCGGTTGCGCGAACAACGCCCTGATTGATGTCGGACGACTGCTCGTGGATTGCCGAGAGGATGCCGCACGAAGCTGCGTCGAACTGCAACTCGCTGCGGTTGTAACCGATACGGTCGATTACGCGGCGTGCTGTCTGCTGAATGTCGACGTATGCGTCGGAGCATACCTCACCTGCCACAACGACCAAACCGGTTGTGCAGAGTGTCTCGCAAGCGACCTTTGAAGATGGGTCGCGGCGCAAAAATTCGTCAAGAATAGCGTCCGAAATCTGGTCGGAAACCTTGTCAGGATGTCCCTCGGATACCGATTCGGATGTAAACAAAAATCCCATAGCTTTATCTTTCAATTTGTTAAATTCAAAATTGATGTAGGGATTAGGTGTTGCCGCGACAGATGGCAAGTGACTGTTTTAGCACTTTTTTACCGTGGTTGCAATCAGTACAAATCCCTCCACTTAAAATCGGGTACAAAGATACATTACTTGTTTGAAAAATGCAAATTTACGCCCCGAATGCTCTCGCCCGTCCTACCATTCGATCGGCCGCAGCCCCTGCTGGGCGAGATATGCGTTGGCTTGCGAGAAGTGTCGCGAGCCGAAAAATCCGCGATATACCGAGAGCGGCGACGGATGTACGGCCTTGAGAATCAGGTTGCGCGACGGGTCGGCGATAGCGCCCTTGCGCTGGGCGTAGCTTCCCCACAACATATATACCACGCCCTGCTTGCGCTCGGCAATGGCGCGCACTACGGCATCGGTAAACTGCTCCCATCCGCGACCTGCGTGTGAGGCCGCCTCGTGGGCGCGCACCGTGAGTACGGCGTTGAGCAGCAGCACACCCTGCTCTGCCCAACGGTCGAGATTGCCGCTCGTCGGAACGGGTACGCCGATGTCGCTGCTGACCTCCGTGAAGATGTTTTTGAGCGATGGAGGAAACGGCACACCGTCGTTCACCGAGAAGCACAAGCCGTTTGCCTGGCCCTCGCCGTGATAGGGATCTTGACCGATGATGACCACCTTCAACTGCTCGAACGGGCATTTGTCGAATGCGCGGAAGATGTTGCTACCACGCGGAAATACCTGATGCGAGGCATACTCCTCGCGTACGAAATCGGTGAGCGCGGTAAAATATGGTTTGTCAAATTCTGCTTGTAGAATCTCTTTCCAATCTTCGGCAATGCGTACGTTCATAGTGGTCGTATCGGTTTGATGTGTGGTAAAGGTGTCGAATTTTTACAGCCCGCGCAAAGCGTTACTCCTCCATCTGGAAACGCTTCAACAGCAGTGGCTTAAGAAGTTTTGTCCAGCGGGCATATCCCTGCTCGTTGAGGTGGATGTTGTCCTTCGTAAAGAGCGACGTGTCGATCTGTCCATCGGCGGTGAGCAACTCCGTGCAGGTGTCGACGAAGGTTACCTGCTCTCTTCGCTCGGCATACTCCTTCATTACGGCATTGAACACGCTTTGACGGTTGCGAATCGACTCGCGACGCTTGCAGTGCTTGATGGCGAGGAAGTATACGGGCGTATTCGGATAGTCGGCCTCCAGACGGTCGAAGAGCATACGGTAGAGGTCGAACAACTCGCCGACCGAGATGTTGATGCTCGGCTTGGTGCGAAGGTCGTTGTCGCAGTAGATGACAAAGCATTTCGGCTTGTAGTCGGCCATCACGGTAGGGTAGTTGTAGTGCAGGTCGCGCAGCGTTGCACCGCCATAGCCGCGATTCACCACGCGTAGAGGTGCCATATCCTCCTTCAAACTCTTCCACAGACGGATGGACGACGAGCCGAAAAAGAGCACGTCGCACTGCTTCTCCTCAGTCTTTGCTCGCTCGATCAGGGTGGCGATGTTGGTCTTATCGTAGCGATGAACCCACTCGCTGTCGCATAGGTGCGATACGGCAATCGAGCCCTCGATTTTGATTTTATCATTCTGTGAGGTTGCAATGTTGTTTTTTACGGCGCACGATGCGCAAAACAGACATAGTAGAATGAGTAGTTTTTTCATAGGTTGATAGTTTATAGAGCAAATATAGCGAAAATTTTGGGGAATGTTAGCCACATATTGTGTAAAAATTGGTGAATTTGTAAAAAAATGATTAGTTTTGTATGTTGCAAAGTGTGACGACTTTGCCGAACTAATTAAACACTCTACCGATATGAAGAGAACCTTGTGGGCAATACTGGCGCTGTTGATGACGGGATGCTCGACAACGTCGTTTGATGTGGCACTGATTGAGCCGGAGCAGTTTGAGATGACTGTCGACGGCAAACCGACTTCGCTCTATACACTCTCCGAGGGCTTGCTGACGATGCAGGTTACCAACTTCGGAGCGCGCGTGGTGTCGTTGTGGGCGCCCGACCGTAGTGGCGATCCTGCCGATATAGTTATCGGCTACGAGTCGCTCGACCGCTATATCAACAATACGGGCGAACGCTTTCTCGGCTCTGCCGTTGGCCCTGTGGCTAACCGTATCGCCGACGGACGAATGACGCTCGAGGGCACGGAGTATCGTCTCTCGCGCAACAACAACGGCCAGACGCTGCACGGTGGTCTGCTCGGCGTGGATCGCATCGTGTGGAGTGTCAAGTCGCATACGCATAACAAGATTGTTTTCGAGTGTACGCTACCCGATGGTCAGGATGGTTTTCCGGGCAATCGCCATATAAAGATGACCTACCGACTCACCCCACGCAACGAGTTTGTCGTGAGCTACGAGGCGACGACCGACACGACGACCGTGATGAATCTCTCGCACCACTCGTTCTTTAACCTCTGTGGCGAGGGTACGGGTACGATTCTTGACCACGAACTTACGATTGCTGCTTCGCACATCACGCCGGTTGACAGCCGTCTGATTCCTACGGGCGAGATTATGCCGGTCGAGGGTACGCCGTTCGATTTCCGTACGCCGCACACCATCGGCGAGCGCATCAACGCCAAGCACGAGCAGCTGACTATGGGTGCGGGTTACGACCACAACTGGATTATCGACCGCGAGGACGATGGTACGGTGGTGAAGTTCGCCGACCTCTACGAGCCGAAGAGCGGTCGCGGAATCGAGGTGTGGAGCGACCAGATTGCAATGCAGTTCTACAGCGGCAACTTCTTCGACGGCTCGTATTGCGGCAAGTATCGTCGCCCGATAGAGTATCGCGGAGCGGTGGTTTTCGAGACGCAGCGTTATCCCGATGCTCCGAATCATCCGCACTTCCCGTCGGTTGTGTTGCGTGCCGGCGAGACCTATCGCCACACCTGCATCTACAAGTTCTATGTGAAGTAGGTGCGATGGACGCAAGGCGAATGTGTAACGATAACGAAACGAGAAACATTTAACGATCAAAGATAAAACATTATGGCAGATATGACACCTACTCCGCATATCGGAGCAAAAGCAGGCGAAATCGCCGAGCGAGTAATTATGGCGGGCGACCCGCTTCGCGCCAAGTTTATGGCAGAGCGCTATCTCGAAAATCCGGTACTTGTCAATCAGGTGCGCGGAATGTATTGCTATACCGGCACATATAAGGGCAAGCGTGTCTCGGTTATGGGCCACGGTATGGGCATTTCGTCCATCGGTATCTATACCTTCGAGCTCTATAACTTCTATGGCGTTAAGCGCATCATCCGTACGGGCTCGGCAGGTGCTTATCATCCTGATTTGCACGTTGGCGATATCGTAATTGCAATGGGCGCGTGCGACAACTCGAACTATGCTGCGCAGTATCGCTTGCCGGGTACCTTCGCGCCGATTGCCGACTACGGTATGTTGCGTGCGGCGGTCGACAAGGCCGAGTCGATGGGCGTGAACTATCGCGTGGGTAACATCCTCGCCAGCGAGATATTCTATAACGACGATCCGCAGGCGTGGAAGCAGTGGCAGCGTATGGGTGTGTTGGCAGTCGAGATGGAGGCATCGGCTCTCTATATGAATGCTGCACGCAGTGGTGGCGAGGCGCTATGCATCTGTACGATCTCCGACTCGCTCGTTACGCACGAGGATACGACTCCGGAGCAGCGCGAGCGTACGTTTACCGATATGATGGAGATTGCCTTCGATATTATTTAGTGCGCGCACTCGGCATCGGTTTTACCGCAGAATAAAATGCAAAAAAAAGTATAAAACCCAAAAAGTAAGATGAAAAAGACAGTTTTGATTTTGATTGTTGCCCTGCTCTGCGGCCAGACCGCATTCGGCTGGGGACGTCGCGGTCATGAGGTGGTAATCGCTGTTGCCGAGCGCCACTTGACCGAGAAGGCGAAGGCGAATATCGCAAAGTATATCGCCTACGACCTGAAAAAGGATGCAGTGTGGATGGACGAGCACCGTAACGACGAGGCGATCGCCTATACGACGGCTTGGCACGTTTACAGCACCTACGAGAATCACGATTACGATCCTAATCCGCGCCTCTACAAGGGCGACGTGGTACACTCACTCAACGTGTCGGAGTACAATTTGAACGACTACAAGCGTCTGACCGATAGCGCCGTTGTCTTCAATCTCCGTATGGTTCTCCACTTCGTTGGCGACATGCACTGTCCTACGCACGCCTACCCGTATAAGGCGCATTACAAGTGGCCTTGTACGTTCAAGGGCAAGCAGCATAAGACCTTCCACAGCATCTACGACAAGATGCCGCAGTGGATTTGGAAGAAGACCAAGGCCGACGAGATAGCCGAGAAGATCGACAACGCTTCGAAGAGCGAGATTAAGAAGATTCAGAAGGGTAGCTTCCTCGATTGGGCAAAGGATTGCGGTGCGAAGAGTGCCGAGATTATGGAGTGGAATCCGCTGGGTACGGAGGAGCTCAATCCGAAGACCGTCGAGCTGTCGACCGACCTGGTTAATCTTCAGATGCGTAACGGCGGTTATCGTTTGGCTTATCTGCTCAACAAGTACTTCGGAAAGTAGAAATACCAGATATTGAAAGTAGTGGCGATTGTTTCCACTATAAAAGTAAAATCCGCTCTGTCGAAATTTCGGCAGAGCGGATTCGTTTTATCTTGTTATACGTTTTTGTAAGGCGAAAAATGCTCATAATATCGTAATTATGGCAAAATAATTCTTAACTTTGTGATACGATAAAACATTAAAGTCAAATTGCCTATGGTTAAATAGAAGAAAATAGGGACATATAGATATAAAAAGCGTTAGTTTTATTTTGGGAAATTGAAACTTCGACACTTTCAAAATTGCACCCAAGGAATAAAGTTTGACGCTCACACTGTGTTTCAGTGTGGGCTTTATTCTGTGTATTTGGGTGCAAAGGTAGTCGAAGACCTCAATTTCCAATAGACGAATTTGGTCCGCACTTTTTATTTTGTCTAATACCCTTCAACTCCGAGTAAACTTTCTTTTGCGGACTGTTTTAATAACTATTTTAATATCAATTGTTATGAAGAAAATTTTAATTATTGCAGTTTTTGCTCTTGCTCTTGTAAATGTTGTTTCAGCGCAAAACAAACATCGCGTGCCGGAAGATTATGCAAAGGCAGTCAAAGGTACCTGGGGATTAGGATTTCAAACAACTGTTCTCCATCGTTCGGATATAAAGTGGCAGAATGGTCTTTATGCTAAATATTTTGTTGCAGACAAATGGGCGCTCCGTACAAATTTGCGTTTCGGTGTGAGTTATGCCAAAGGTATAGATCCTGATTATATTACCGATGAGGATGTAGATACATATTATGGATACTCATCTAACTCATCTAATGCAAGAAAAGAGGTAATACGTAAATCTAATGTTATGATTACCTTGGGTGTCGAGCATCGTCACAAGCTCTCAAATCGTTTCTTTGGATATTATGGAGCCGATTTTGGAATTGGCGGTTATGGAGCACTCCATAAATACTACAACACAAGCGGAGGAACTGTAACTGATAAGGTGAAAACAAACCGCTGTTGCGATGTTGCCTTCCAGCCGTTTATCGGATTGGAGTTCTTTGTTGGACCACAAATATCTTTGGGTATGGAGGCCGGATATGATGTTTTATTTAAGTTCTATGGTAAAAGGATTGACGCTTCCGATCTTGATAAGACTCATCCTCAAATTGATAAAGATATACCATACACATCACTTGCAGCTAATGTGGACTTTGGAAACTGCGTATTTGGAACAGCAAAAATATCTTTCTATTTTTAGATAATTTGAGCACAATGCAGTTATAGGTTTCAACTATTGTATTATTAGAAAAGGACGTGCCCGAATGGACACGTCCTTTTCTAATGCGCTCTTGCTCGACTACTCGAACTTCACGATGCAAGCACGGTGGCCCTTCTTCTGACCACTCTTGTTGTAGGCCGAGAAACCGATGTATGCCTTGTTGCCGTCAACCTTAACGCCACAGATGTCGGCGTAGTCGGTTGTGGTGATGCCCATCAACTCGAGCAATACCTGGTCGGCAATAACGCTGATGCGGCGACGTGGCAATGCTACGCGACCTGCGTGGTCGAATACGGTAATGAACGCCTTCGACTCGCCGTTGCCCTTGTAGTTACCGCTATTATGACGGCCCTCTACGAAGTAAACATAATCCTTGTCGATATCGAAACCGCGATACGTGTAGTAGTTCACATCCTTTGCAGGGTTGCCCTTGTCCTTGTCCGGCTTGCCTACAACGAACGAACTCAATGGCTCGAGCGTAGTCAAATCCTTACCCTTGATGGTGAGAACAACAGTCTCCTGCTCCTCGCCGATATTCTCGCCCTTCCAATCGGTCTTGATCTTGATGTCGGTGTCAGGCAACGCACGTGCCTCCGAGAGCGAATAGAGGAAGATGCTCACAACACCTGCCTTCTGAACGGTTACGCCGAGCAGGTCGTTCTCTGTATCAACAGCAGCCCATACATAGCGCTCGCCACCCATATAGTAGGTCTCGCCTGCGTGGCCGGCCGTTACCGTAGCACCCGGCTCGAAGAGGAAACGCGACACGGCACGAGTACGCGAATACGCACCCTTCCACTTCGTACCGCAGCTGCCCAACCAAACATAGTCGCCCTCCGGCGTGCTCTCGATTGCTACGTTGTTTGCGTTACCGAAGTAGTTAACCGTCATCACCTCGCGCTTGCCATTCTTTACGCGGATGATGTAGTTCTCGTGCAACTTCGTAAGGCCCGGCTGCATCTTGCCGAACGTACCCGGCTGCGAGAACCACAACGTACCCTCGTCGCTGCTTACGTCGAAACCCTGCACGGCACGGTGGCCGGTCTTGAGCGATGTGCCCTTCGAAAGGAACTGCGTCTCCTTGGTGGTCTTGGTCATCTTCATAACGGTCAAGAGACGTGGGTCGGTAACCTTTACCTTCTTCTCCTTTGGCTTTGCCATAACATCAGCTGTAACGCAGAGCATAGCGGTCAGCATTACGACTGTCAAACATCTAAAAATGTGTTGAATTTTCATAGCTTTTATTTGTTAGTAATTTGTTTACGGTAGTACAAATATATCGACTTTTTTTGAAAAAACGTGCGTATTCCCTGAAATTTTACTTCTCGCCGAATACACATTCGCGCAAAACCTTGCCCGTGTGGCTCTGCTCGTTAGCGGCAATCTCGGCAGGTGTACCGACCGCTACGATGCGTCCGCCCGCTTCTCCACCCTCGGGGCCGATGTCGATAATGTGGTCGGCAACCTTGATTACGTCGGTGTTGTGCTCGATGACTACGACCGTGTTGCCCTTGTCCACCAGGGCGTTGAGCACGCCGAGCAGCTGGCGTATGTCCTCGAAATGCAGGCCCGTTGTCGGCTCATCGAGAATGTACAGCGTGCGTCCTGTATCGCGCTTCGATAGCTCCGACGAGAGCTTTATGCGCTGACTCTCGCCACCCGACAGCGTCGTGCAGGGCTGACCGAGCGTGAGATAGCCCAGACCGACATCCTGAATGGCCTTGAGCTTCTGATAAATGTGCGGAATCGACTCGAAGAACTCGACCGCAATGTTTACCGTCATATTCAGCACATCGTTTATGCTGCGCCCTTTGTAGCGCACCTCGAGCGTCTGCTTGTTGTAGCGGTTGCCTCCGCACGCCTTACATTTGACGTATACATCCGGCAGGAAGTTCATCTCGACAACCTGCACGCCCGCACCTCGACACTCCTCGCAGCGGCCTCCCTTGACGTTGAACGAGAAACGGCCCGCCTTGAAACCGCGAATCTGTGCATCGGGCGTCATCTCGAAGAGCTTGCGGATGTCGGCAAATACGTTAGAGTACGTTGCCGGATTGCTTCGCGGTGTGCGGCCGATAGGGGATTGGTCGACAACGACGAGCTTGTCGATGTGTTCGACGCCCTCGATGCTGTCGTACTCCAACGGATGGTCGTATGAGCGGTAGAGCGCGCGTGAGAGTATCGGAACGAGTGTTTCGTTCACGAGCGACGATTTGCCCGAGCCGCTAACACCCGTCACGCAGATAAATTTTCCGAGCGGAAAGGCGACATCAATTCCCTTGAGGTTGTTGCCTCGCGCACCGCGCAGCAGCAGTTGCTCGCCCGAGCCCGCGCGAAGTTGTTGCGGAATCTCTATACGGCGACGCCCCGACAGATAGTCGGCCGTGATGCTCTGTGCGTGAAGGATGTCGTCGAACGTGCCGCTTGCCACGATATGTCCGCCGCGACGGCCCGCCTTTGGCCCGACATCTATGATGAAGTCCGCCGCGCGCATCATCTCCTCGTCGTGCTCGACGACGATTACCGAGTTGCCCGCATTGCGAAGCTCTTTGAGCGTGTTGATCAGGCGGCGATTGTCGCGCTGGTGGAGTCCGATGCTCGGCTCGTCGAGGATGTAGAGTACGTTGACGAGCTTCGAGCCGATTTGCGTCGCCAGACGGATGCGCTGACTCTCTCCGCCCGAGAGCGAACGCGTCGCGCGGTCGAGCGACAAGTAGCCCAAACCAACATCGACCAAAAAGCGCAATCGTTCCCTGATCTCTTTGACAATCTCCTGTGCCACAACTCTCTCGCGCGTCGAGAAACACTCGTCGATGCCCGACATCCACTCGGCAAGCGTTGCGATGGACATCGCCGAGAGTTGTGCTATGTTTTTATCTCCGATGCGGAAGTGTAGCGCATCGGCCTTGAGTCGGCTGCCTCCGCACTGCGAACACTTGCGATAGACGACAAACTGCTCGCGCCATTTTTCTCCGCGCTTCGACTCCTCGTCGTCGCCCGCGAGTGTCGAGTTGATATACTCGGCCAGTCCCTCCCACGTTCGCATCTGCATACCGCGCTGGTACGAGAAGTCGGCAAGGTTGACCATAACCGGCTCCGGATCGCCATAGAGTATAGCGCCACGTCCCTCCTCCGAGATGGAGCCAATCGGGTCGTCGAGCGTAAAGCCGTGTCGCTGACCGAGCGCTTCGATGGTGGCAAATAGCGCATTGTCGCGCCCCTTGCCGAGAGGCGTGATGCCTCCCTCGCGCAGCGAACGACTCTCGTCGGGGATAATCTTTTCGATATCGAATACCGCCTCTTCGCCCAAACCGCCGCATCGCGGACACGCACCCTTTGGCGAGTTGAACGAGAAGGTGTACGGCTCGGGATCTTCAAAGGCAATGCCCGTTGTCGGACACATCAGATGGCGCGAGTAGTAGCGCATCTCGCCCGTCGAGTAGTCGTGCAGTCCCATCGTTCCTTTACCCTGACGCATCGCTTCGGCAATGGATTTTGCCATACGCTCGCGAGCATCGTCGACAACCACCAGGCGGTCGATAACCAACTCGATGGAGTGCGTCTTGTAGCGGTCGAGTCGTTCGCCGGCCCGAAACTCTCGAATCTCGCCGTCGATGCGCGCATATAGATAGCCGCGCTTACTGAGCGACTCGAAGAGCTCGCGATAGTGGCCCTTGCGCTCCTTTACAACCGGAGCAAGCAGGGCGACCTTGCGGTCGGCATACTCTGTGAATATGAGGTCGATGATCTGCTCGTCGGTATAGTGCGTCATCGGCTCTCCCGTTGCAGGCGAATATGCACGCGACGCGCGCGCGTAGAGCAGTCGCAGGAAGTCGTTGATCTCGGTAACCGTACCGACCGTCGAACGCGGATTCTTGTTGGTGGTCTTCTGTTCGATAGCCACTACGGGGCTTAAGCCCGTGATTTTGTCCACATCGGGACGCTCCATCGAGCCGATGAATTGACGCGCGTAGGTCGATAGCGTCTCCATATATCGGCGCTGGCCCTCGGCGTAGATTGTGTCGAAGGCAAGCGACGACTTGCCGCTGCCCGACAGACCTGTCACTACGACAAGCGCGTTGCGCGGAATCTCGATATCCACGTTCTTAAGGTTGTGGACTCGTGCACCTTCGATTTTTATGGTGTCGTTCATTTGTTACTCTTTATTTGTGAGCTCTTTCGCCGGTTTGTGGCGCTCCGTCGTTACATACAGACGGTCATCATCGAGTAGAACAGGTCGTGCAGCGATATGAGGCCGATCAGGTCGGCAAAACATATCAGCACGATGATAAGCGTGAACGCCTTGATGAAACCCTTGCCCCAATGCACTGCATAGCGCGCTGCAAAGAGCGAACCGATGATGTTGCCGATGCCGTGCGGAATACCGAACAGATAGTCGATTTGACCGTTAATCATAAACACGGCCAGCGAGAACGGCGTGGCAATGAATATCACGAAACCCTTGATGGCGTTTGCCGTAACGATATCCATCTTCATCGACCACAGCGTTATGGCGAGTATCAGATAGCCGATGCCGATATATATGTAGCCGCCGTAGAAGCCGATGAGCAGAAACCACAGATAGTGCAGCGGCTTGATTTCGATGTTGTGTCCCTCCTTGATTTTGATACGGTTGTCGAAAGCCAGGTATAGCAGTATGACGACCAGAATCACACCGAAGCATATCTTGAATATGCGGTCGTCGATGTTCGACGCTACGAGCGAGCCCACGATGTTGCCGATGATTACCGGTATCGACAGCATAAAGCCGTGCCGTAGGTTGAACATTCCTTTGCGAAGGAAGGTGATTGTCGAGGTGAAGTTTTGCAGGAATACGGCGATACGGTTTGTTCCGTTGGCAACGGTTATCGGCAGGCCCAACGCAGTAAACATCGTAACGGTTACAATCGAGCCGCCACCGGCCAACGTGTTGACCGTGCCGACGATAATACCCGATACGACGAGTATTAAAATTATGTGCCAATCCAACCCTATCACCTCTCTCTAATTTTGGAAACTCAAAAGTACGAAATATTTCTCGATTTTGCAAACGCCACCGCCCTCGCAGCGGCAAAAAATGCAAAAAAACGCAGCGCTCCGAGCACTCGCCATACCGAGCAGTCGGATGAGTGCTGCGTGATATGCTGCGGACGAAATAATATAATCGCCCGAAAAATTCGTTCGTTCGGCACTTTTTTGTACCTTTGCGCAGCAAATTATAAGAGAAGCAGATGAAAGTAGGAGAGATTCAAACGCTCACGGTCGGCCGAGTGTCCGATTACGGCCTCTATCTTGTGGATGAGGAGCAGAACGAGGTGCTGTTGCCTAATCGTTATGTGTCGTTGTCGCAGAAGGTTGGCGACAGCGTCGAGGTGTTCGTATATCACGATTCGGAGGATCGTATCGTTGCATCGACCGACACTCCGCTCATTACGGCAGGTCGCGTGGCGTGGTTGAAGGTGGTGGATAAGAATATTCACGGTGCATTCCTCGATTGGGGTATCGCAGGTAAGGATCTGTTCCTGCCTAATCGCAACCAGCAGGGTGGTATCGTCGTAGGCAAGAGCTATCCGGTGTATATGTATGTCGACGATGTTACGGGCCGTTGTGTTGCGACCAACAAGTTGCGTGCGTATGTGAACAATGACGATTTCGTAACCGTCGAGCGAGGCCGCGAGGTGGATGTGCTTGTCGTGTCGGAGAGCCCGATCGGCTACCGTGCGATTGTCGAAAACCGCCATTGGGGTATGCTCTATAAGAATCAGATATTCCGTCCGCTTGCTTTGGGCGAGCGTTGCCGTGCGTTCGTTACGCGCGTTACGGACGATCGTCGTATCGACCTCTCGTTGCAGCGTCAGGGTTATACGCAGGTGAAGGATTCGGCCGAGCAGCTCTACGATGCCGTTGTGGCAGCGGGTGGTGTGCTTGCGTTGAGCGATGAGAGTTCGCCGGAGCAGGTACGCGAGGTGCTCGGAATGAGTAAGAAGCTCTTCAAGCGTTCGCTCGGTGTGCTGCTCAGCCACAATCGTGTTACGGTGGACGAGTCGGGTATAAAGATTGTAGAGAAGAGATAAAAGTATGGCGAAGATTACCACAGCCGAACGCGTGTCGCAGGAGGCATCGGACAACTACGTCTTTCAGCGCTCTCTGCTGGCCTATCATCAGGCGGCAGAGATGGTTAGCGGCGATGTGTTGGAGATCGGAACGGGTACGGGCTACGGCGTGAAGGTGCTTGCTCCAAAGTGCAGACGATATATTACCATCGACAAATTTCAGCCGTCGGATGTGTGTCAATACGACAATGTGGAATACTACGAGATGACCGTGCCGCCAATCGGTTTCGAGGGCAACTCGTTCGACTTTGTCGTGTCGTTCCAGGTTATTGAGCATATCGAGCAGGATATCGAGTTTGTTCGCGAGGTGGCTCGTCTGCTGCGTCCGGGTGGAAAGTTTATCGTCACGACGCCGAATGCTCCGATGTCGCTCACGCGCAACCCTTGGCACGTTCGCGAGTATAACGCCGATGAGCTGCGAAACCTTCTGGAGTGCCACTTCTCGGCAGTCGAGTCGATGGGTGTGGTCGGCAACGAAAAGGTGATGGAGTATTACCGCAAGAATCGTCGTAGCGTGCGTCGTATTACGCGTTTCGATGTGCTTGACTTGCAGCATCGTCTGCCACGTTGGATGTTGCAGATGCCGTACGATGTGCTGAATCGACTGAATCGTCGCGCGCTGCTGAAAAAGAATACTGCGCTGACCAATTCGATTGCGATGGACGACTACTCGATAGTGCCATCGACGGAGGAGAGTTTCGATCTGTTCTTCGTCGCAACGAAGTAGGTGTAGCGACCGATATAGGGTACAAGAAAAACAGCCGTTCTCCGAGTGTGGGGAACGGCTGTTGTGTTGTGGCGCGCTCTGTGGCGTTACTGCTTCTGGCCCAGCGTGCGTTTGAGTACGCCGGCAAATTTCAGCGGGTCGATATTGTTGCGAATCTGACCATTCTTCACAATCGAAATGCTGCCACTCTCCTCCGATACAACCACAACGACCGAATCGGTAATCTCGCTCAGTCCGATAGCCGAACGGTGGCGCGTGCCGTACTCCTTCGGTACGTCGCTCTGCGTTACGGGCAGGATGCACTTTGCGGCCACGATGCGGTCGCCGTCAATGACAACAGCGCCATCGTGCAGAGGTGCATTCTTGAAGAAGATGTTTTTCAGCAACGAAACCGAGACCTTTGCCTCGATCGAGATACCGCCTTCGATGATGAACTGCAAATCGTCCTTCTGTTTGATGACAATCAGCGCACCCGTACGACTCTCGCTCATATCCAGACAGGCCGAGATGATTGGCGAGGTGTTGATGTCGTCCGTGCGACGAGACGATGAGAACATTCTCGAAATGAAGTCGAACTCCTTCTGTCGCATTCCGATAAGTTGCAGGAAGCGACGGATTTCGGGCTGGAAGACGATAATCAGGGCGATGACTCCGACGCTGACAATCTGGCCGAGAATCGTCGAGAGCAACTCCATATTCAGCGCGCGTACGATTACCCATACGATGCAGACTATGATGATGCCGAAGAAGATGTACGGCGCACTCGTTCCCCGCGTAGCGCGATATATGCCATATATCAACAGCGCCACGAGGAAGATGTCGATGAAATCTATCAGTGTAAACGGAATGAAACCCATCTCGAAAGGTCGTTATCGATTGTCGAGTGATTACTCTGCCTTTGCAGTGCCCTCTTTGTCTGCCTTGTAGAGCTCGTTAACCTTTGCAAGAACCACCTGCGTGATGTCGAGCGACTCGTCAGCGTCGAGCAGAGCCGATGCGTTTACGATCATTTTGTACGCGCCGTCGGCGTTGATCTCCTGAATAGCGCGACCGAGCAGATCGTTCATACGGTTCTGGAATACGATATTCTCCTCCTCGAGGTTCTTTGCCTCGTTCTGTGCCGAGGTCTGGTAGTTAGCGGCACGACGCTGCAACTCCTGCTCCTTCTCCTGTGCGTCGCGAGTAGTGATCAGACCCTTCTGATACTTCTCCTGCAACTGCACGATCTCGTTCTGCAGACGCTGCTCCTTCTGTGCCCAGCTCTTCTGTGCCTTCTCGGTCTTGTCGCGGAGTGCAATGCCCTCACTCTTGAAGATGTCGCTCTCGGCCAAAACCAACTCAACCTGAACGTATGCGAGATCGCTTGCGTTCAACTCGGTTGCCTGCTGATTCTCATCAGCTGCTGCGGTGTTTTCGGTGTTTGCATTGTTGCAGCCGACAGCCAGTGCGAGTGCCAATGCTGCGAAAAGAATCTTTTTCATTGTTTGTTATCTCTGTTTTTGGTTAAAATCGTGTTAACAAGCTACGAAGATAGTAATTTTTTGATTAATATATCATAAGTGTACAATAAAATTCTATCTATTCGAGAAGTTTGCAACCCTCTATCTGGCACACGGCTCTATTTTAACTTGCTAATTTCAAGAATATTAGCACGCAATCCAAAAATATTAGCAATTCAATATCGCAGGGTTGGGCAATTAGTGTAGTCTTGGGGAAGGTAAACCTACTCACGCATCGAAGGCGGAGTCTGTTTTGCACCCCAACTCTTCGGTTTGTCAGCCGTTTTATATTCGATTTCTCCTCCGTTTTGCATCACAGACCAATCCAACCAAGTGGAGTCATGTCGCTTCCCATTGACCTTACAATCTGTTGTATAGCGACCGTTGGAAGATTTTGAAATCACAATATCTCCGTTTGGTGTATGCCATATAATTTTGGGATAGCGAGGAGTATTAAGCATCATTCCACCCACACCCGGCACAAACGGGTACAAACCCGACGCAGCCAACACATACCACGCCGACAAAGTTCCCATATCGTCGTTACCAGGAATACCATTATGGTGATTTGCATACAGCTCGGAAAATACACGTTCCAATAAATCGCTGACTTTATCGGGACGTCCTAAATAGTTATAGACCCACGGAATATGCATTGCCGGCTCATTACACGAAGACCACCATAACGATTTGAACCCACCTCCGCTAATCTTCGTAAACAATGTATCGAGACGTGTCATCGCCAAATCCTTACCAATGAGGCTTATAAGTGCAGGAATATCGTGAGGGAGTAGCCAGAAGCAGTTTGTATATGTCGATTCTGTCCAACCTTTATCCTGCTTATCCCAATCACCATTCGACTTGCGCGCACACAACCACTTTGTTTCGGGGTTGTAGAGATTTCGCCAATTTGCGGATGTGCGACGAAACTGCTCGCCTTCGTTAGGATTGCCTGTTACAGATTCTGCAAACCTGCTCAACGCAAAGTCTCCGATGCAGTACTCTAACATTCGTGAGCCACGAGAATAACCCTTTTCAAGATATTCGGTCAACCCCGGACGACACTCCACGTTCTGTGACTTTATTCCCGGTATGCCTGCATTGATTTTCATCAGTTCGAGAGCCTTCTTGACATCAAAATCTCTTGCACCAAATGCGTATGCCGATGCGATGAGCGGAATAGCACAATCACCATTCATTGTACCCGTTTCGATATTGGCAATAACCCAACGAGGATATCCTCCGGACTGAGTGGCAAAATCGGTCAGAGATTGTACTATATCCGATGCGACATCCGGCCACAGGATTGATTGCAACTGAATTTGGGTACGATATGTATCCCATAAACTAAAATTCGAATACTGTACTCTTGTACTCTTGCGCTTTTTGAAATCAGCACCCATATACTCGCCATTTACGTCGTTAAATACGTTTGGGTTGAGCATTGTATGGTAGAGGTGAGTATAGAACTGCACTTTTTGGTCGTGTGTGGCACCTTCGATTTTGATTTTCGACAACTCTTTGTTCCACGCCTCCTCTGTTGCTTGTTTTACAGTATTGAAATTCCACGCAGGATTTTCGGTACGCAAATTCTCTTTGGCATTATCGACAGATACATACGATATGGCAAATTTATATTGAATTTGACGGCTCTTTGCGAGGTCGAAAGTAAAATACACACCAGAACCTTCGCCTTCGGCAAATGTGGCATTGCGACACAATTCATCGTGTTTCCAAACGCCGACCTCGATAGCATCACAGTCAAACTCGGCGACGTAGTAGATTTTATACGGAGCATCATGCGAACAGAACATACCTCCTTCGGCATAACCCTCACAACGATTTTTGCCCGTAATGGCCATAGAGGCAATTTTGATAGGTGAAGATGCGATGCCGCAGCCGATGATAATCGTTGCACGTTCTTGGCTTGCATCATATGTATAGCGGGCAATGCCTGTACGAGTTGTTGCAGAGAGTTCGACAAATGTATCGTCTTGTACTTTTGCAGCATAGTAGCCTGCATGAGCCTGCTCGTCGGATATCTTTATGGTCCCGTTGCACATACGTTCAGGTGAACTTGCAAGCGTGCCTTTAAGTGGGTATGTTGGGAAGTGACCCATATGCCAACCACCGGTACCGCTCAACTGATTTACGACGAATCCGATAGACTCGTCAAATGCAGGGCGTGTGAATTGCACCATACCCCAAGGCATAGATACTCCCGAGAACGTTGTACCCATCAAAGAGATGCGTTTTGCTCGATGAGTACCAATAAACGGATTGACAATTGATGCGTAATCAGATGACATTTCATCGGCTCGCATTGTGATAGGGCTTAAACAGAACACCGCCGATATGAACATCAGCATAAGTTTATTTCTCATAGTTCAGTTTTTTTTACACAATAAAATTATATTGATTCACAAAGTTAATAATTTTCACTTTGAAGCACAACTCTATTCGGCTGTTTTTTAACTTGCTAATTTCAATAGTATTAGTAGATTGCGGTGAAATATGTAGTTTTTGTTCGCGAAACATCAGCGATTTATTGCGCGAATCGGCAATATTGGTTATATTTGTGGTATGGAAATAAGGGCAAACTGCAAGATAAATATCGGACTCAATGTCCTGCGCCGTCGTGCGGATGGTTTTCACGATCTGGAGACAGTGATGATGCCCGTGCGCGAGCTGTACGATGTTGTGGAGGTCGAGCGCTCGGAGGGCGATGATGTGCAACTTGTGGCGAAGGGGCTCGTGGTCGATTGTCCGCCCGAGAAGAACCTCTGCGTCAAAGCATATCGACTCTTGCGCGAGAGATACGGCATCGGCGGAGCACGCATCACGCTCGACAAGCGCGTGCCGTTTGGTGCGGGCCTCGGTGGTGGTTCGAGCGATGCTACGGCGGTGATTGTTGCGCTGAACGAGGTGTTTGGGTTGTCGCTTTCGGAGAGTGAACTGATTTCGCTCGCTTCCGAGATAGGTAGCGATACGGCATTTTTCGTTCGCTGCTCGGCACAACTCTGTACGGGGCGTGGCGAGGTGATGTCGCATATAGACCTGCCGCTCGCAGGCCGTTATCTGCTCGTTGCCAAACCCGAGGAGGGCGTCTCGACAGCCGAGGCGTATGGCGGTGTGCGTCCGTCTGTGCCCGATGTGTCGCTTGCCGAGCTGTTGCAGCGGCCCGTTGAGCAGTGGCAGGGCGCAGTGAAGAACGACTTCGAGCCACACATATTCGCTGCCCACCCGCTTATCGCGCAGATCAAGCAGACGATGCTCTCGGCGGGTGCGGTATATAGTTCGATGTCGGGCTCGGGCTCGGCCGTGTTCGGTATTTTCGACGAGCGGCCGAATATCTCATTTGACAATAATATATTTACACATATCGAAAAACTATGAAACGTATTTTGATTTTTGCAATTGCGCTCGTTGCCGTGTCATCGATTACGGCACAGTCGCTCAACGTCGCTTCGTACAACATTCGCCTGCACTCGAAGGCCGATTACAAGAAGGGCGATGGCTGGAAGTCGCGCCGCGATGTGTTGTGCGACCTGATTGGCTTTTCGGCGTTCGACATCTTCGGTGCGCAGGAGGTGTGCCACGACCAATTGGAGGATATGCTCTCGCGTCTGCCCGACTACGGCTATATCGGTGTCGGTCGTGACGATGGCGCTCGCAAGGGCGAGTATAGTCCGGTCTTCTATCGTAAGGATCGCTTCGAGGTGCTCGACAGCGGTACGTTCTGGTTGTCGGAGACGCCCGACGAGGTGTCTTACGGTTGGGATGCTGCCTGCCGTCGCGTCTGCAGTTGGGGCCATTTCAAGGATCGCGTAACGAAGAAGAAGTTCTGGTTCTTCAATACGCATATGGATCATAAGGGTAAGGCGGCTCGTGTCGAGGGTGCAAAGTTGGTGCTCGCCAAGATTGCGAAGATGTGCGGTGCGAAGGCAAACGTGATTCTCACGGGCGACTTCAACGTGGCGCAGGGCAGTCCGGCATATAAGACTTTTGCCGAGAGTGGTGTGTTGAAGGATGCCTACGATTTGGCACCCGTTAAGTTTGCGCCGTCGGGCACGTTCAACAGCTTCAAGGTGGAGAACCACTCGTCGCGTCGTATCGACCATATCTTTGTTGCGGGCTTCGATGTCGAGCGCTATGGCGTTCTGACCTACCACTATTGGAGCGACGAGAAGGGCTCATCCTCTACGCTGACCGACGCTCCGAAGGAGATTTCGGCCGAGTATCGCGGTGTGCGTCTGCCGTCGGATCACTATCCGATTCAGGCGTTCGTCCGCTTCTAAACGGTTGCAGGTAAGCGAAAAGTCATCGCCCGAAGTTTCGGGCGATGACTTTTTGTTTGCTCCCTCTCGCGCCATTTGTGAAATCCAACTCTTCGCCCCTCTCGAAAACAAAAGAGGTTGCCACTCTGCCGAGTAGCAACCCCTTGTCGGATATTTTTCGAGTGAAACGATTACTCGATTTTGTGCCAGAACAAGCTCTTCGAGAACGGGCCCAGGAAGCCACGCACGCGGAGCGTCTTCTCGTCGTCGAACGTTACGACAGTTTTGTAAACCTTACCTGCTGTCGGGTCGTAAACCTGACCGTTCTTCCACTCGCCATCTACATACTCAACCTTGTCGATGAGCACGATTTGGCTCGATGGAGTCGAGCGCTTTGCCGGATCGGGATTCTTAACATCGCGGCGGAGTGTTCCGTCGGGATGCTTCTCGTTCTCCAGCCAGATGACCTGCGCACGATAAGAGTTTTCTCCGGTCTTCGTAAAGCGAACCTTCGACACTGCACCATCCTTCACTGCTTTGTAGACACCCAAAATCCTGTCGCCAGGGTTTCCGGAGTTTGCCGAGACCGTCGTCAAAGCACACATTCCGACGATCATAAGCATCAAAAACTTTTTCATAAGTCGTAAAAAAATATTAAATTTGACACTGCAAATATAAATTTATTTTTTGAAACGCGCCACCACCGAGCCGTTCGAAACAAAAATCGGGCTTCAAATTGTTTGCCGCGATGGTCGTTGTCGGTCGTGATGTATGACGCTTGCAACGAAATTTTTGGCGATAGCGGGGGTGTGAGAGAAGTAAATAAACGTAAAGTATAAATATTGTAGAACGATGAAAAAACTGTTATTGATTATGTCGATTTTTTCAGCCCTGTTCGGTTGCTGCAAGAAGGCGCAACCGACATATCCGCAGGATACGGTCGCAGCGCGCGACGGTTCGCAGATTACCTTCACATTCTATGCCCACGCATCGCTCGGCATCGAGTGGAACGGTCTGCACATCTACGTCGATCCGGTGGGCGAGTTCGATTGGGAGAGCCAGCCGAAGGCGGATATGATTCTTATTACTCACTCGCACTACGACCACCTCGAAATGGCAACCATCGAGAAGCTTCGCACCGAGAAGAGTGTCATTCTGTGCGATAAAACTTCGGCCGAGGCGTTCGAACACGACTGCGTGACGATGCTTCCGCGCGCATTCTCGGCTCCGCTTGACGGTGTTGTCGTAAAGGCCACTGCGGCCTATAATACGACCGAGGGCCATACCGATTTCCATCCGCAGGCGCGCGAGGATTGCGGCTATCTGATTACGCTCGGAGGCACGACCATCTACGTTGCGGGTGATACGGAGGATAACGACGATGTGCTTGCGTTGAGCGGCGTGGATATCGCGTTCCTTCCGGTTAATCAGCCATATACGATGACCGTCGCGCAGGCGGCGCGAGTTATCGAGGCGATTCGCCCTGCGATTTTCTATCCGTACCACTATGGTCAGGTCGAGCAGACAACCGATATTGAAGCTCTGAAGGCGGCCGTTGCCGACATTACCGACGTGCGCGTATTCCCGATGGAGTAGCAGCGTATTAGCCCAATAGGGCGCAATGCAAAGATAGACCGTCAATCACTTGACGGTCTATCTTGTTTTTGGAGGTTTTCGCCTATTGCTCGCATCTTATAGCAAGGGAATTATAAGTCGTTACTTGCTTTGATATTTATCGGGATAGTGAATTTAACTTGTACGGCTTTGCCTTTTACTACGCCGGGGTCCCAGGTCGGCGAGTTGTAGAGGATGCGTTTTGCCTCTTTTGCCAATGCATCGTTGTTGCTATTGACTACCCAAACAGCGACAACTTTTCCACTTTTTCCAACGGTAAAAGACATCGTTACTGTTGATGGTTCGTCTTTCAAAACATCGTAATAAATGGGATTAAGCGCCCTACTTACCCACCATCTGAAATCGTTTAGTGTGCCACCCTGGAATTTTGCCTGTTTTAATTTTGCCTTTTTTTGAGGTCTTGCCGGTTGTAAGGTAATGTTTTGTAGGGTTGTGTCGGCAGGAGCTTTAAATATATACTCGTCATACTTGCTTGGTCCTAAAAGTAGTGTGCGTACACTCTTATTTGTTTTGAACTTTACTATGCCATCCTCTCCGGATTTATTTCCTCGCTGAATAAATACATTGGCATTCTCTACCGGTGCTCCCGTATGGTCAGTAACAACAATAGTGTATGAATAGACACCTTTTGGTGTATATAGCGGAATCGAATTCTTGAGTTTTAGATATACTACACCTCGCTTTTCAATGTCAATTTTTTCAAGCGATGTCCCTTTGAAAATCTCTTTTGTATGTTTGTTCCATTTGTTAGAGGTCTTTATCGAAGTAAAATCTTCGCGGGTGTAGTTGTTGATTCCAAAATTGGCAATATACTGACCATTTGTAACATATATTGGGAGCTCGAACTTCTCTTGCAGTGGTTTTGTTTCAATCAGGTCGCTGCGGTCTGTGTTATCCGGATAGAGTGTAATACGTCGTAAAGAGTCGCACGATAATCTTGCCCACATTGTCTGATATCCCTCTTTTTGGATGGCGATACGACGGCTATATCTTGTTGATTTCAATACATACTCTCCGCGCTCATTGGTAGTGCCCTTTTTGACATAGGCGAGGACATTCTCTACGGGATTTCCGTCGGTGTCAGTGACGAGCACCGTATAGTTTTGTCTTGGATTTTTCGTCGGCGTACTCTTGCCGGCCACACTATCAGGCGCACTTGTGGGACTTTGCGCCGATGCTCTGCCTGCAAGCAGCAGCGCGCACGCGAGTGCGAAAATGAGTTTTATAGTTTGCATAGTTCGCAGTTTTTTGCAAAGATAAAAATAAAAATAAAAATAAACCAAAATTATAGGAATCGGGGCTATTTTTTTGTCTAACCCCGATTCATTTTTCCGCTATCGCAACGGAATCAGCATAAACTTGAAGCAGTGCGCCTTATACGGGATGCGGTACTTCTCGAGCGGAATTGCGCCCCAGCTGTTTTCGCACACGATGCCCGACTGCGCCATATCGATATTGATATGCGTCTGGCCGTCGCTCTCGAGCCACTGCGCGTGCTTGCGATACGCCGCCGAGAGGATGTCGATCTGCTCCATCGGGTACGGAATGGCCGTAGCCGAGAAGAGTGTGTCGGATACCACCTTGAAGCCGATGCCATCGCTGTCGGTAATGCTCCAATATCGCAAATCGCAGTGTGCGCCCGACTCCTGTGGACGAGAGTAGCTCATTGCAAACTGCTCGCCGACGCTCTGTCGGTAGATGCCCACCGCCGCGCTGCTCTTGCGGTCGGCGTAGCTCTCGTGCGGGCCTGCACCATAGAACTCTATGCGGTTGAACTGCTCCGGCATAGCCATCTCCACGCCGTAGCGCAACATTCCCTTAATGTCGAGCTTGTGTTTGCCCGGCTGCATCTGCTCGCTGATACTCACGCGACCCTCGCGGTCGATGGTGTAGCGAATGGTCAGCCACATACCCAGTTCGCTGTACGAGTATTTCGTTGTAACCTCCACGCAATTACCTCTTTGCTCTACGAGGAAGAGCTCCATATAACGCAACGGATTGCGGAATATCTTCCACGAGTGGTAGTACATCGAGTTGTGGGCGCGCTTGCGTACGCCGAAGTCGTTCTCGGTCATCGCACGATAGAATTGCGGACGCATCGGCTGCGAAATGAGCTCCTTGCCTCGGAGCGTGTAGCTCTCCAAAAAGCCGTCGCCTGCGAAACGAATCTTGAAATCTGCACCCGTTACCTCGCGCGTGTCGCGGTTAATCACGAGCGCCGTACCGGCCGCGTCGGTCGACTTTGCGCACTCGGCATACTCCGTCGCCGTGTCGTATGGCTTGACGATAATCTGGTTGAAAGCGACGCAGTGGCCCTTGTCGAGCAGCGGCTCGTCGGCCTTGAGTGTATAGCGAAGTGTCAAAATTATCTCGCCGTGCAACTTTTCGATGTCCGCTTTTGAGTAGCCGAGCGCCACCTGTGCGCGCTGTTGTGGCTCGACGTTGAGGGTTTCGATCGTGCCGCTGAGTGCCTTTTTGCCGTTTGCCGTAATCGTCCACTCCAACGCATAGCCGCTCAACGACTTAAAGAAGAGCTCGTTGTAGACCTCCACGATGCCCTGCTCGGCGTCGATGGCGCGCGTCCAAATGTTCTGATATTGGTGCCATACCTCGCGTGCACTCGGATGTGGTGTGCGCGATGCAGCGATAAATCCGTTGTTGCAGAAGGTCTCGTCGCTCGGGTCGGTTGCGTTGTAGCAGCCGCCATATCGGTAGAGTGTGATGCCCGTTTGCGGGTCGCGCCAAGCGAGTGCCTGGTCGACAAAGTCCCAAATGAAACCGCCCTGATAGTTCGGATATTTGCGAATGAGATCCCAATACTCCTTCAGCGAGCCGAGCGAATTACCCATCGCGTGAGCATACTCACACTGAATGAGCGGGCGTGTCGGCTCGTTTTTGAGATACTTCTCGCACTTGGCGTACGAGGCGTACATCGGGCACTCGACATCGGAGTTGTAGTTCTTCGGCTTGTCGCCATAGGTTATGTGGCTCGCCTGTTCGTACTGTACCGGACGGCTCTTGTCGTAGCTCTTGATCCAATCGTAGCACGCGTGGAAGTTCACGCCGTTACCTGCCTCGTTGCCCAAGCTCCAGATAATGACGCACGGGTGGTTGTAGTCGCGCATCACGACGCGCTGGTTGCGTATCAGGTGTGCCGCAGCGTAGTCCTCGCGGTGAGCCAAGCTCTTGTCGCCGTAGCCCATACCGTGCGACTCGATGTTGGCCTCGTTGACGATATACAGACCATACTCATCGCAGAGGTCGTACCATACGGGCGAGTTAGGGTAGTGGCAGGTGCGCACAGCGTTGAGGTTGTGCTGCTTCATAATCTTGATATCCCTCACCATATCCTCGCGTCGCACGTCGTATCCGCGTTCAGGGTTGAGTTCGTGGCGGTTAGCACCCTTGACAAGTACCGGCTTGCCGTTCACGAGCAACTGCGCGTTGCGAATCTCCACCTTGCGGAAACCGACGTTGAATGCCGTCGTTTCGGTCGGCGTTGTTACGGTCATTCGGTATAAGTATGGAACCTCAGCACTCCACTGCTTAACGTCCTTGACCTTTGTCGATAGGGTAGCCACACCCGCCTTTGGCGTTGTGCGCTGCGTGTAAATCGCCTTTCCGTCAGCATTCGTCAGTGCAACTTCTACCCACTCTACGCCCGCCGTTGTGCGGATGTCGACCTTCAGCGCACCATCTTTGTAGTCGTTTTCCAGGTCGGCAATGAGCTTCACATCCGCAATGTGTCGCTTGTCGCGAGCGTAGATGTAGCAGTCGCGAGCAATGCCCGACAGGCGCCAGAAGTCCTGATCTTCCAGATACGTGCCGTCGCACCAGCGGTGAATCTCCATCGCAACGAGGTTTTTGCTGCCCGCCTTGACAAACTTGGTGATGTCGAACACCGCCTCCAGCTTGCTGTCCTCGCTATATCCTACGCGCTTGCCATTGATCCACAACGCAAGGTTGGATGTTGCCGAGCCGATGTGCAGAAATATCTGCTTGCCTCGCCACTCGGCCGGCACGTCGATCGTGTGGCGGTATAATCCGACGTGGTTTTGGAACGAAGGCACCACCGGTGGGCAATCCTCAAACTGGTTGTCCCACGCAAAACCATGGTTGTTATAGAGCGGATCGCCATAGCCGTTCAGCTCCCACAATCCGGGTACGGGCATCACTCCCCACGAGGAGTCGTCGTACGTCGTTGCAAAAAAATCTGCCGGACGAGGGTCGGTAATATGGTTAAACCACTTAAATTTCCACACACCTTCGATGCTCTTGTATAGTGGCGACTGTCGGTAACAACTGCCACTCGTCGGCTCGCTACCGTTCGGGTAGACGATAAAACTCGACCGCATAGCCACCCTGTTTTGTTCGTAAAGGTTAGGGTCTTGATACAATTCTGCCGCTTTGGCCGACAACGATGCTGCAAGGAGAAGCAGCGCGAGAGCAAATTTTTTCATAAGTTTTAGGTCTGTTTTTAGTCGCGACGTAGGTTGAACAATCTCTGCCAAACGCCTAATTCGTGTATTTTCTACAAAGATAAAAAGAAAAATCACAATATGAGCCAATCTCTCAAATAATCTTAATTCGATTTATACCTATATTTATATATATTTATATATAATGAAGCCCGTCAGAGTGCTGTAGAAAATAGTTATACGCCTAAATCATTGACATATAGCGCTATGTCGAAAACGGCTTAAAAAATGTTGGAAAAAGCCGTTCGAAAATTTGCAGATTCAAAATATTTGCCGTTACTTTGCACCCGATTTGCGCCTCCAATCAGAGATTCGAGTCGTAAATCAAAGGTTCTGAGAAATTTTTCAAAATTTTTAGAAAAAGATTTGGAAGTTACAAAAACTTGCCTTACCTTTGCAACCGCTTTCGCGAAATTTTGAAGGCGAGAGCATCCGGTTAGGTTCTTGAAAAAATTGAAAGATTTTTGAAAAAAGATTTGGAAGTTTAGAAAATAGTGCTTACCTTTGCACCACTTTCCGACTTCGAAAATCGGATACAGAAAATAAACAAAATCGAGGACTCCGGTCCGAAGATAGATATACGTTCTTTGAGGAATTTGAGCAGCTAAAAAGTTTTTCCACTCTCGCAAGAGAGTATTTCAAAAACAATACCTTTGAGATTAGAGCTAAGATTTAATTAATTCTTTTTTTACAATGGAGAGTTTGATCCTGGCTCAGGATGAACGCTAGCGGCAGGCTTAACACATGCAAGTCGAGGGGCATCGGGAATTGTGCTTGCACAATTTGCCGGCGACCGGCGCACGGGTGCGTAACGCGTATGCAAC
>JAZRBZ010000001.1:0-114842 GCA_045635325.1 Alistipes sp. | reverse complement strand
TTGATTGTTGCCGACTTGCAGGCATTGGTGGCACGCCGAGCAAAGGCCGTTGCCGACACCGTGCGCCCTGTAATGTCGAAGATTTACGAGGATCGCAAGGATAACTTGGAGGGCAAGATGTACTTCCCATTGACCAATGGTCACCTCGGCTACAATGTCCCTGTGGAGTTGCAGCGTTGCAAGGATACCGATGGCGCAGAGATCTACCGTGTATTCTCGAAGGTTGTGATGTTCACCACCATCGACGATGCTTGGCGTGAGCACTTGCGTGAGATGGATGATTTGCGCCAGAGTGTGCAGAATGCATCCTACGAGCAGAAGGATCCGCTCCTCATCTACAAGTTTGAGTCGTTCGGCCTCTTCGAGAAGATGCTCGAGAAGGTCAACCGCGAGGTTGTGTCGATACTTTGTAAGTCCTATATCCCTGTGCAGCAGCAAAATCAGGAGTCTATCGAGCGTGCACGACAGAATCGTGCCAAGGTCGATGTCAACAAGCTTCAGGCTTCGCGTATGGCGGCTGCGGCAGCAGCTGGCTCGGGTGAGCGCAGTATCACTGCCCCTGTTCAGGTCGAGAAGAAGGTAGGGCGCAACGAACCTTGCCCTTGCGGTAGCGGCAAGAAGTATAAACATTGTCACGGTAAATAGTTATGGGTGCATACGCAGAGGAGAAACAGCGACAGTTGGATATTCGCTACTTGAAGATGGCGCGAATTTGGGCAGAGAACTCATATTGCGTGCGTCGTCAGGTGGGTGCGCTCATCGTCAAGGATAAGATGATTATCTCGGACGGTTACAACGGTACACCATCGGGCTTCGAGAACATCTGCGAGGATGATATGGGACAGACCAAGCCATACGTCCTGCACGCCGAGGCGAACGCCATCACGAAGGTTGCCAAGAGTGCAAACAACTGCGACGGTGCGACGCTCTACATCACGGCATCGCCCTGCATCGAGTGCGCGAAGCTAATTATTCAGGCCGGTATCAAGCGCGTGGTATATTGCGAGGAGTATCGCTTGAATGAGGGACTGCTCCTGCTGGAGAGAGTCGGCATCGAGTGCGTGTATATTAACATTGATACAGAAGCATAAACATTAAATAATTTTTAATCACTTTTTAAAACTAAACAGCTATGAGTTTTCTTACTAACGAGAAATTGACCATCGTCGGCGCAGCCGGTATGATCGGTTCGAACATGGCACAGTGTGCTATGATGATGAAACTTTCGTCGAACATCTGCCTTTACGACCCATTCGCTCCAGCATTGGAGGGTGTAGCAGAGGAGTTGTTCCACTGCGGTTTCGACGGCATCAACCTCACTTTCACCTCGGACATCAAGGAGGCATTGACCGATGCAAAGTATGTTGTATCGTCGGGTGGCGCTGCTCGTAAGGCAGGTATGACCCGTGAGGACTTGCTCAAGGGCAACGCAGAGATCGCTGCCGAGTTCGGTAAGAACATCAAGCAGTACTGCCCAGATGTTAAGCACATCGTTGTTATCTTCAACCCTGCTGACATCACCGGTCTCATCACTTTGATCTACGCTGGTGTTAAGCCATCGCAGGTTACCACTTTGGCTGCTCTCGACTCGACTCGTCTTCGTTCGGAGTTGGCAAAGTACCTCAAGGTTTCGGCTGACAAGATTGTTAACCCTCGTACTTACGGTGGTCACGGCGAGCAGATGGCAGTATTTGCATCGACTACTACCGTTGATGGTACTCCGCTCACCGACATCATCGGCACCGAGCGTATGCCGCTTGCTGATTGGGATGCACTGCGTCAGCGCGTAATCCAGGGTGGTAAGAACATCATCGACCTCCGTGGCCGTTCGTCGTTCCAGAGCCCATCGCTCGTATCGATCCAGATGATCGCTGCTGCTATGGGTGGCGAGGCATTCCGTTGGCCAGCTGGTTGCTATGTAAACAATGGCGAGTTCAACCACATTATGATGGCTATGGAGACCAAGCTCGACGCAAACGGTGTTGAGTGTCTTCCTGTTCACGGTACTGAGGAGGAGCACGCTACTCTCGTAGAGTCGTACAAGCACCTCTGCGCTCTTCGTGACGAGGTTATCGCAATGGGCGTTATCCCTGCAATTGAGGAGTGGCACTCGATCAACGAGAACCTCTAATCTCAGAGAATTCTCAGAGTCGGATAAGCCGTCGACCGCTTGCGGTCGGCGGCTGTCTTTTTATAGGCAGAGCTTCTCTTTCCCCGCAAACGAGTGCCCATACTTCATTCGGTCGCGCCAATAATGCGTTTAGTTGACGAGAAAACGCCACAAATCCCACATTTAGCCCGTTTGAATTACCATTTTAAAGGAATATTTTATATCTTTGGGAGTTGGAAAAGTTTTTGCATCGATCCTCCGTTTCAAACAACGGATGACGATATGAAAAATAAGCGTAAAAAACGTAAAAAAGTAATGGAAGATATTCGCACCCTGATAAGGAAGTATGCCTTTGATAAGTATGTACACTCGGGAGTTATCGCACTCATCGATATCATTTTGTCGATATTCATATCGGCATTAGTAATGAGTTGCGTCAGTGTAATCCTGCCAAGCTACACCTTCTCGTTCAAGGGTGGTATCTTCGTTATTATCATATCAACCGTTGCCTCGATTTTCGCAATTTTCGCAATCAAAACACACCATATAATTATTCGACACAGTACGCTGACCGACATCTGGAAGTTCGCCGTTGCGACACTTATCAAGGAGGCGCTATTCTTCATCGGATTGTACTATATCGGCAATATTCGTGGTGTACTGCTGGCGTCGTTCATCATACTTGATGCATTGGCGCTGTTTTGCAGTTTTATCGGCATCCGTATTGCGATGGTCATAACGTACGATATCTTGAAACAAAATTTGATTGCAAGCAAGCAGCGCATCAATGTCCTTATCTATGGTGTTGACAGCAAATCTACTGCGCTGAAAGTTCGTCTGGACAATTCACCCCACTACAAGATTATCGGCTTTATCGGCAACCACCACGAAGAGAACAACCGCCTGCTCGGTCTGCGCGTATTCTCGTTCGAGGGTATGGAAAAGGATAAGATCAAGCAGTTGTTCGACACCTATTTGATAGAGGGTGTGTTGTTCCCTAACTACGACGCGCTCAGCGAGGAGCGCGACAAGCTCATCTCGTTCTGCACCGCGAACAAAACCAAGGTGCTGATCGTGCCACCGATTGACGAGGTAGTAGACGGACGAATGCCGCAAAACACTATTCGAGAGATTAAAATCGAGGACCTGCTGGGACGTGACGAGATAAAGATTTCGATGAAGGAAATTGTACGCAAGTTCAGCGACAAGTCGATTCTCGTGACAGGAGCTGCCGGCTCGATCGGCTCGGAGTTGTGTCGTCAGTTGGCCTCGTTCGGGGTGAAGCAACTCATTATGTTCGACAATGCCGAAACGCCGATGCACAACATTCGTTTGGAGTTGGAGGAGAGGTTCCGCGATATAGATATCGTGCCAATCGTCGGCGACGTTCGCCAGCGCGCACGTCTGGACTATCTCTTTACCACATACAAGCCACAAATCGTCTTCCACGCTGCTGCCTATAAGCACGTTCCGCTGATGGAGGAGAATCCGTGCGAGGCAATTCTGGTCAATGTAGACGGCTCGCGAAACGTGGCCGACTTCTGCGTGAAGAATAAGGTAGAGATGATGGTGATGATTTCGACCGACAAGGCGGTAAACCCTACGAACGTGATGGGATGCTCGAAACGACTTGCGGAGATATACGTACAGTCGCTTGCCAAAGATATCGAGAGCGGTAAGATCGACGGAGCCGTAACGAAGTTCGTCACCACGCGATTTGGTAACGTGCTCGGCAGCAACGGCTCGGTGATTCCTCGCTTCCGCGAGCAGATTCTCAAGGGTGGCCCTGTAACGGTTACTCATCCCGAAATCACACGTTTCTTTATGACAATTCCTGAGGCGTGTCGTTTGGTGATGGAGGCCGCTACTATCGGTGTCGGCAACCATATCTACGTCTTTGATATGGGCAAATCCGTAAAGATTGTAACGCTTGCCGAGCGTATGATTGAGCTTGCGGGTTTCACCGTCGGCAAGGAGATTGCGATTAAGTTTACGGGTCTGCGTCCGGGCGAAAAGCTCTACGAGGAGGTATTATCGAATGCCGAGAATACGACCGCAACGCAACACGAAAAGATTCGTATCGCCTCGGTGCGTGAATACGACTACAAGCAGACGCTTCAGGCAGTCGACGAATTGAAGGCACTTGCCGAGAAGGTAGAGATTATGGAGGTGGTAAGAAAAATGAAGGAGGTCGTGCCGGAGTTCAAGAGCAAAAACTCGCGTTTCGAGGAGCTTGACGCTCAAGTCAAGGAGACGGCCTAATTTCAGACCGCACAAATTTAAGTCAAAACAAGCACTAACACATAAAATATTGATTAGTTATGGTTAGCATTTCAGAGAGAGCTCGTTTGATGCCATCGTCGCCAATCAGGCGACTTGCACCGCTTGCGGAGCAAGCAAAGCAGCGTGGTACAAAGGTATATCATTTGAATATCGGTCAGCCGGATATCGAATCGCCGGTCGAGGGTTTGAATGCCCTGCGACAGATTGACCGCAAGATTCTCGAATATAGTCCGAGCGACGGTTTTGCGTCGTTGCGCGAGAAGTTAGTCGGCTACTACGACCAATACCAGATAAAACTCTCGGCCGACGACATCATCATCACATCGGGTGGCTCGGAGGCGGTACTCTTTGCCTTTATGTCGTGTCTGAATCCGGGCGATGAAATTATCGTGCCGGAGCCGGCATACGCCAACTATATGGCCTTTGCGATCTCGGCAGGAGCCGTTATCCGTCCTATCACTTCGACCATCGAGGATGGTTTTGCGCTGCCTGAAATCGAGCGTTTCGAGGAACTTATCAACGAACGCACACGCGGTATTCTGATTTGCAACCCTAACAACCCGACGGGTTACCTCTATACCCGCAAGGAGATGAATCGTATTCGCGATCTGGTGAAGAAATACGACCTGTTCCTCTTCTCGGACGAGGTTTATCGCGAATTTATCTATACCGGCTCGCCATATATCTCGGCCTGCCATCTGGAAGGCATCGAGGAGAATGTGGTGCTCATCGACTCCGTTTCAAAGCGTTACTCGGAGTGCGGTATCCGCATCGGTGCGCTGGTTACCAAGAATAAGGTTCTGCGCAATGCCGTAATGAAGTTCTGCCAGGCGAGATTGAGTCCGCCGTTGCTCGGTCAGATTGTAGCCGAAGCATCGCTCGACTGTCCGCGTTCGTATGCAATCCACACCTACGAGGAGTATATCGAGCGTCGCAACTGCCTGATTGACGAGCTGAATAAGATTCCGGGCGTATACTCGCCAATCCCGATGGGTGCCTTCTATACGGTGGCTCGTCTGCCGATTGACGACAGCGATCGCTTCTGCGAGTGGTGTCTGAAGGAGTTCGAGTGGGAGGGTGCAACCATAATGCTCGCACCGGCTTCGGGTTTCTATTCGGAGCCAAATATGGGCCACGACGAGGTGCGTATCGCATACGTTCTCGGCAAGGAGGAGCTCAAGAAGGCAATTCGCATCCTCGCAAAAGCACTCGAAGCATATCCCGGCAGAGTCATAAAATAGCGCTATATGGCAACCCCGACAAGCGATAGAGTTATAGCAGAGATTCTGCGTTGCACGCTTTGGGAGAACGACACTCGCCCCGTAAGCGACTCTCTCGATGCGCTTTCGGAGGAGGAGTGGATTGCAGTTCACCAACTCGCTGTGCGTCAAGGTGTCGTCGCTATAGTGATGGATGGCTTGCAGCGTTTGGGGTTGGAGATTCCGCGCGGGGTAAAGATGCGATTTATATCTTCGACCGACAAAATTGAAAAGGGGTATATCAAAAAGCTACGCATCGCAAAGCTGTTGGCCCAGACATACGCCAAAGCGGGCATACGAATGATGATACTCAAAGGTATCGGACTTGCGCAGCTATACCCTACTCCGCACTACCGTCCAAGCAGCGATATCGATATATATCTGTGCGGTGAGCAGCAGCGCGGCGATGAGTTGCTACATCAGCAGCATGGTGTCGAGATTATTCGCGGCAGACATCACCACACGGTGTTCTACATCAAAAATACGCTCATCGAAAATCACTACGACTTCACAGAACAACATAGTCGCGCATCGTCCGTCGCGCTCGAGAAACAACTCAAAGAGTGGTACGCCACCGAGCAGCCAATCGAAGCCAAAATCGACGATATATCGTATCTGATTCCGGCACCTAATATGAACGCGCTCTTCATTACACTCCATTCGGGAGCACATTTCGCAGCCGAAAATATCTCGATACGCCATCTGCTCGATTGGGCACTATTCCTCAAAGCGTATGGCAAGAAGATCGATTGGCAGCGAATTTTGCAACTCGGCGACGAGTTCGGATTCCGCCCGTTCCTCGATGCGATGAATACGGTGTGCGTCGAGTATTTGGGTATGGATCGTTCGCTTGCACCATCGCTTACGACCGACAAGGCGGTTGTGGAGCGTATGTGGGATGATATGTTGGAGTATAAGGTGAAGAGTATTCCGGACAACTTCTTGCGCGGGTGGATCTATCGCATCAAGCGCCGATACAACAATCGTTGGAAGCAACGTATGGTGTACCGCGACAACGGCTTGGGAGCGCTGATTCGCTCGGCCGCAATACATCTTCTGCCACCAAGCATTATCCGCAAGTTGCAATAAGAGATCCACGCCTACGGAGTCGTTCCACAAGACGTGGATTCTCTCTTTTAAGGGCGCAGAGAACGCCCATACATTAGTGCGACATTCTCGAAGTCGCCTTATTCCAATCGACCAGACGCCACCAATCGCGCACAAAGTCGGCCCTGCGATTACGGTGGTCGATATAGTAGGCGTGCTCCCAAACATCGAGCGTCAGCAGCGGATTCTTGCCCACACGCAGCGGATTATCAGCATTCGATGTAGAGACAATCTCCAAAGTACCATCCTTGCCCTCGACGAGCCATACCCATCCCGAGCCAAAGAGCGACGTGGCGGTTCGTGTAAACTGCTCGCAGAAGTTATCCATCGAGCCGAAATCGCGTTCGATGGCGCGCTGCAAACGCTCGGGCACGGGCTGTTGCGACGGGGTTAACCCATCGAAAAAGAGCGTGTGATTCCACACTTGGGCGGCATTGTTAAAGAGCGCTCCTTCGGAATGAATAACCATCGAATCGAGCTTCATACCCTCGCAGGGCGAGCCGACGGCAAGGCGATTCAGATTGTCGACATAGGTTTGCAGGTGCTTGCCATAGTGGTAGTCGATTGTCTCGCGGCTCATCAGCGGAGCAAGCGCATCCGGCTCGTAGGGCAATTTTGGCATTGTGTAATTCATAGCGTTATCGGTTTTAGTTATACTTGGTTGCAGAGGCGATGCGGAGAGTTCGGCAACGACCGTCGGGTGGTTATTCTTATAGATATAGCCATTGAGATAGGTGGCGAATATCAGCCACAAGAAGTATGGCACCATCAGCCACGCAGCGAGCAGGCGGTGCGATGCAGCGTAGATTATATAGGTAAAGACCAGCGCATCGAGTATCAAGATGGTAATGAGTCCTGCAAGTGGCGAACGCAGTGCAAAGAACATTACGCTCCACAGAAAATTCACCAGCAGCTGCAAGAGCCACAAGCGAACAACACTCATATCGCCACGCGAGACAAGCACACCGATTGAGAGGCCCATCAGCAGATAGAGAATGCTCCACGCAATCGGAAAGACGATATTGGGAGGCGTGAGTGGCGAACGCACCAGAGTCGGATACCACTCCTCAAGGGCCGAGGATTGCACATACGAGCCCAAAACACCAACTGCAAAGCAGAGCAGGATAGGGACAAGATACGAGAGCACTTTTTTCATTTCGAGAGATTGATTTGTATTCTACCCTTTCGCTTACTGCAAATCCAATGCCTCAAAACGCAAAAAGCAGAGAGCCATCCGCTTTTCGCAGATGGCTCTCCGATATAATCTCCCGACGGAGAGAGTCGCGCTTACGCCTCCTTCTCCTCGTAGCCGTTGGCCTTCGCACCCCACATCGTCAGCAGAGTCAATGCCGAAAGCAATGCCATTACGAGAATCGTAATATACGCACCATTCCAACCATACTCCTGAGCGATATAACCGAAGCCGACACCCGAAAGGATTGTGCTGGCATAGCCGAAGATACCGAGGATACCGTTAGCAGTAGCTGCTGCACGGTTGGTTGCCTGATTAGCAGCTGCAACACCCAACAATGCCTGCGGACCGTAAACGAAGAAGCCGATGAAGGTGAACGGAATCATCTGTACAGCCCAGTGAGCCGAGGTAGGAATCATCCAGAACAGAGCAATCGAAATCGCTGCACCCAACGAGCAGAAGAGGCAGGTACGGTGCGCCTTGTTCTTGAAGAGGTGGTCGGTGAGCCAACCTGCTACAACCATACCGATATTACCACCCACGAACTCAAATACGATACAGAGCGTAGTTGCCATTGCGAGCGTCAGGCCCTTCGACTCGGTGAGCAACGTCGGGCCCCAGTCGAGAGCCGCGAAACGTACCACATAGATGAAGAAGTTGGCGAGTGCCAAAGTCCAAATCAGGCGGTTGCCAAATACCTTACGACGAACGAAAGCATTGTACTCGGCCTTCTGTTCAGGGGTCTTAACCTCGTTCTTCTTGCCACCCATAACCTCAGGGAAGCCCAAGTCCGACGGAGAGTTCTTGATGAAGAAGAATACGCCGAACGCACCCACCAAAGCGAATGCAGCAGGCAAGAGGAAGCACCAACGCCAAGCACCAAAGTGCTGTGCAAACTGGAGCACTTTTGCCTGATCAGGCAACGTCTCAACACCATCAACTACGGTTGTGAGGTTAGCCGTGATGTTGGCAACGATCTCGGCGTTATCGCTAACGTCGATACCGAGGTGAGGCATAATATACCAACCGCAGAGACCGAATACCAGACCGGCACCGATCGAGTGCGACATATTCCACACGGACATCTTGGTAGCCAACTCGTTAGGAGCAATCCACTGTGTAAGAGTCTTGGTAAACGGCGGCACACCCATACCCTGGAAGTAGCCGTTGATTACCCACATAATACCCATCAGGTAGACCAATACCGAGGTAAATGCCCACTCCGTACCGCACTGCGCTGCAAGGGCTACAACCCACTCGGCAGCCGACTCGCTAAATGCAAAGAAGATGTTGATGAGGGCGCAGATACCCAAACCAATCGACGCAACAACGCGCGCGCTGCCACGGTCGGAGATAAAGCCATTCACAAAGCGCGAAAGGCCATAAACGATACCGTGCATCGTAAGGAAGAGACCGAGCTCTACCTTCGAGATACCAAATTCTGCTGTCAAACCCGGCATTGCTACCGAGAAGTTCTTACGAACGAAATAGAAGAGCGCGTAGCCAATCATCGTAGCGATGATCGTATGCCACTGCCAATATCCGAACGAAAGTTTAGTTTTACTTGCCATTAGTTTTATAGTTTTTAAGGTTTCTAATCTTTCAAGCTAAGGTTACTCAACCTCCCAGATACCGCCCTTACCAAAGAGACGCTCCATAAGCTCCGGCATATAGCCGCAGCGATATACGATGTCGATATTGGTAAAACGGCTACGCATATAAGGGATGAACGAGAAGGTCTTGCGCATACGCTCGCGCGATACGCCGATATGCTCCGGCTCGTATGGAGCACCTACCAGACGCAGGTTCTCGCGCACCTCGGCAAACGGAATGATCTGCTCGCGAATCTGCTCCTTAAGCGTTGGCCAAGCGGCTTTGAGCTGCTCCAGCTGCTTGCGCAAACCATCCTTATCGGTATACTTGCCGTGAGTCTCCTTCAAACCACGAGCAAGGTGGCCAGGCATACCCTCGAATACCTCGCGGATCTCCTGCTCCTGCTCCTCCCACGACTTCCACTGCTCAACGCACTTATCAACGTCGAGGTTGGCGATATCCTTCTCGAGCAGAAACTCGAGCGACGCGGTCGAAGCCAGCGTACCGATACCTACCTTGAAACCGTGCGAAACGTGCTTACCCTCGAAGCACAAATCCTCCATATCCCAGCAGTGCGAGAACTGGTGCTCGGTACCCGAAGCCGGACGGCTCGACTGGATTGCCTGCATAGCGAAACCGCTCATCAACAAGCCCTCGGCAAGTGCCTCGGTCATCTTCAAGTCGCCCTCGTGAACAGCTGCCGGAGCCGACAACGACTCACGCAGACCATCCTGCACCAAATCCCACGCAAACTTATCGATCGGCTCGTTGCCGGTAACATCAGCCAACAGCCAATCGGCTGCTGCCGGAATCTTTGCAATCAAATCGGCATAACCCGACGCTGCCAACTCCTTTGGAGCTGCTGCTGCGATGACAGGATCCATCACGAAACCGTGAGGAGCCGGACAATCGAACGTCTGCTTGTTGCCGTCCTTCGTAATCGACGAACCGTAAGCCGTATAGCCGTCCATCGATGCTGCCGTACCTACGCACATATACTTGCGATTGAGCATATGCGAAACATACTTCGTCAAGTCGTTCATCACACCCGAACCGACTGCAATGGCGATTACATCCAAATTCTTCAGGTGCTCGTACATCTTCTCGACGTGCTGCCACTCGGCATAAAGTTCATCGTCGGTGAAGATAAACGGACGCTCCTGCGGAAGGCCTGCTGCCTCGAGCGATGCGTATACCGCCTGACCTGCTACCTCCCAAGTGTTCTTGTCGGCGATGATGATAGCCGTCTGACCGGGGAAGAGTTTTGCGAACATCTCTGCCGTACGCGAAACGACGCCGGCACCGATAATCAAATCTTTTGTGTCTGTTGTGCGCTGAAGTGCACTCTCTACTTTGTTCATAATCGTTATTATTTTTTCGGTTTTAATTATTTTTTCTGACCATAATAGGCATTCGCACCGTGCTTACGCTCGTAGTGCTTCTCGACCAGGTCGGGATTCATCTCGACGGTCGGATTCAGCGCCACCGTAATCGACGCCATACGGGCAACCTCCTCCAAAATCACGGCGTTATGCACCGCATCGTGGGCATCCTTACCCCAAGTGAACGGGCCGTGATGCGCAACCAAAACTGCCGGCGTATGCATCGGATTCATACCCTCGAATGCGTCGGCAATAACGTCGCCCGTAGCGGCCTCGTATGCCGTCTGAATCTGCTCGTGGCTCATCTCCTTGGTGCACGGGATATCGCAGTAGAACGTATCGGCGTGAGTCGTTCCGATATTCGGAATCGGACGCAGTGCCTGTGCCCAAGCCGTTGCGTATGTCGAGTGGGTATGCACAACACCGCCAACCTGCGGAAAACGACGGTAGATAGCGAGGTGTGTAGGCGTGTCGGACGATGGACGGAGCGTGCCATCGACAACATTTCCATCCAAATCGACAACGACCATATCCTCAGCCGTCATATTGTCATACTCAACACCACTCGGCTTGATTACGACCAAACCCGTCTCGCGATCGATAGCCGAGACATTGCCCCAAGTAAGTATAACGAGGTTGCGACGCACCAATTCGAGATTGGCATCCAGCACCTCACGTTTGAGTTGTTCCAACATAGTTTTATAGTTTTATAGTTTTAGCATTGTTTTTTCGGTTAGTTACGGCTCTCCTCGGCATCTTTCTCCAGCACATCGTCGCCCTCCCACTCGAACATCGGGAAGTCGCGACGCGCACCCAGCGAGAAGCGCGTATAGGTAATCGGCAGACCACGACGCAAGTAGACCTGCTCGTAGGCGGTCTTAACCGAGAGCACCTCGTCGGCATAGCCGCTGCCGTAGATGTCGTTATTCGCCACCTCACACGGCAGTTCAAAACGACGCACAACCTCCGACGTATAGTTGAACAGGTGCTGCGAGTCGGTTTTCAGGTTAATCCAGCCGTTGTCCTCCAAAATCTGGGCGTAGTAGTTAAGGAAGATAGGCGACGTGAGACGCTTCTTCGCACGACGGGTTTTGAGCTGCGGATCGGGGAACGTAATCCATATCTCGGCAACCTCGCCTTTGGCAAAGAGAGAAGTGATGAACTCGATACGCGCACGCAAGAAGCCCACATTATCCATCTTTGCCTCCGTCGCGCTCTTTGCGCCGCGCCACATACGCGCACCCTTGATGTCGACACCGATGAAGTTCTTGTCGGGATTGCGCTCGGCAAGCGCCACCGTATATTCGCCCTTACCGCAACCAAGCTCCAGCACTATCGGACGGTCGTTCTTAAAAAAGTCGCGATGCCAATTACCCTTCAACGGGTGGTCGCAACGGAACATCTGCTCGAATGCCGGCTGAACGAAGCACTCGAAGGTCAAATTTTCTGCAAATCGTTTAAGTTTGTCTTTTCCCATCTATTCTCTCTCCACAACTATTCCCACCGCCTCGATACCGCACACGGCACTCTCCGGCGAGATTGTGAATATATAATTTCCCTTTTGCGAGAGCAATGCGTGCTCTCGGTATGCTACACTCTCCGATGTCGCCAAAGGCGATTGCGCACCCGTCCGAATCAATCGGAGCACTACGCGCTCGGAGAATTGGCCGGCATCAGGCAACGAAACATTGATGCGCAGGGCGAGTGTATCCGACTGAAAATCGTGATTGTAACGCACGGCAACCGACAGACGGCGCAGAGCAACCGTATCCTCATTATCGAAGAGGACAATGCTCGGCTCGCTCCACTCGCGCGGGTTGACTGCGACCATCTCCACACTCTGCGGAGCGACACAACCCACCGCTACTGCAAACGCTACGAGCGACAACCACACGTTACGACACCACCTCATACGCAACCCCTACTGCTACTGTTCGCCACCCGACGATTCGCCACCACCGTTTGGCTTATGCTCGCGACGCTCGCCACCCTGACGATTGCGACCGCCACGATGACCTCCGCGATTATGGCCATTTCGGCCTCGCTGGTGATTGCGACGCTCGCCCTCCGGCTGACGCTCACCACCCTGGTTCGGTGTGCCCTGATTTGGTGTACCATCTGCGTGCTCCGGCTTCTGGCCGTGCTGCTTATGCTCCGTGCGCTCCGGTTTATCGGTACGCTCCTGACGCTCTTGCTTATCGGCAGCGCGTTCCGGTTTATCCTGACGCTCCTGCTTGCCCTGACGTTCCTGCTTATCGCCACGCTCCTGACGCTGCTCCTGGCGGTCGCCTCGACCACCACGATTGTTGCGCTTCTTGCGACGCTTCGCCTTATCGAAACGGGTGATGCTATCCTCCTCGGTGCGGAATGTCGGCTCCTCCGTACGGGCAGGTGCCGTATCGCCGAGAATGCTCTCCACCTTCTTACCATCACGATTCTGGGCGAGAATCTCCTTGACACGCCAAATCGGAATGGTTACCACATTAGCCATTGCATCCTTGCTCGTGCTGAACGACATCGTACGAGCCAAAATATCGGTCTTAATCGGATAGTACTCGCCATCCATTGCCTGCAGCGGCTCGCGCAAACGCGGAATTGAGCGACGAGCATCGGCATAGACATCATATTCGTACATCAGGCAGCACTTCAACTTCGAGCACTGGCCCGCCAACTTCTGCGGATTGAGCGACAAGTCCTGCACGCGAGCAGCCGAGGTTGTAACACTCGAGAAGCTCGAAATCCACGACGCACAGCACAACTCGCGACCACACGCACCAATACCGCCGATACGGCCCGCCTCCTGACGTGCACCAATCTGCTTCATCTCGATACGGATATGGAACTGCTCGGCAAAGACCTTGATAAGCTCGCGGAAGTCGACGCGACCGTCGGCAATGTAATAGAATATGGCCTTAATCTTATCGCCCTGATACTCGACATCGCCAATCTTCATATCGAGGCCCATCTCGGCAGCAATCTGGCGCGAGCGAATCATCGTCTCGTGCTCGAGAGCAATCGCTTCCTGCCAACGCTCGATATCGTACGGCTTGGCCTTGCGGTAGATCTTCTTAAACTCACCATTGTACGGATTGAAACCGATGCGTCGCATCTGCTTGGCAACCATATCGCCCGTGAGCGAGATAACGCCCACATCGTGGCCCGGCGACGCCTCGACAGCGACGATATCGCCAACTTCGAGCGACAGATTATTGACGTTCTGATAGAACGAACGGCGTGTATTCTTGAAACGCACCTCGAAAATATCGGTCGGCACATTATTCGGATAGTCGTTCTGCCAAGGAGTCTCGTGCAGCTTAAAGCAACCGCTGGCGTAAACCGCAAACGGCTCACCGAACTCATCCTCGCCGAAGCAACATCCACGACCGATTTCAGGTTTGGTATATTTTGTATAATCCATAATTATCCCAATGTTTGTATATTTCGTGTAAAGATAGACAAAATATTTCAATTAGCCACTATTTTGCGTAGCAAAAAGAGCAAACACGGGGTGGTTTGCCAACATTTTTTAGTTCCGAGCGAAGCGCAACAGATAAATTCGGATAAATAGAGTGGATTTTTCAGAGAAACGCCCCCTCGCAGAGAAGTCGTGCTACCACAAGGCGTTTTGGTGCAGACGACGCCAAACGCGCGCGCAGTAGGCAATGGCGGCAGTCGAGAGTCCGACGATATAGCCGACCATCAAACCCTCGGCACCCATATCAAAGACATAAGCACACAGGTAGCCGACAGGGATATTCAGCAGGACGTAGGCCACAAACGACAGCCCCGCAATAATCTTCACATCCTGCATACCGCGCAGCACACCAACCATCGTTCCCTGCACGGCATCGGGTATCTGGTAGAGTGCTACAAGCACTATCAGGTTAGCACCCAGCGCGATAACCTCCCGATTGGTAGTAAACGCAAGGGGCATAAGCTGATTCAGCGCAACGAACGACACAAGCACTATAACACCCCACAAAAAGCCGAGGTGGACGGATGAAATCACCGCATCGCGCAACTCCTGCATATCGCGTCGACCAAAGGCGTGCGACACGCGAATTGTCGTAGCACTACCGATGGCAATCGTCATCATAAATGCCGCATTTCCATACATTCCGCCAACCTGATTTGCAGCGATTGCCTCCGCGCCAAACCAACCCATCATAATACTCGTCACAACGAAAGCGATACCCTCAAGAAACATCTGCCCCGCAACCGGCACACCGATACGCAGCAGGCGGATGATGTGTGCGAAATAGTCGATTCCACGCGAAAAGAGGCGCAAATAGTCGCGATATTTAGGCGTAAAAACAAAGTAAACGAGCGCAATTATCGGCAACGAATAGCGGGCAATAAGCGTGGCCAATCCCGCACCATAGACACCCATCGGCTCGGCACCGCAATGTCCGAAAATAAACACCCAATTCAGGATGATGTTTATCACATTAGAAGCAAAGGCAATAAGCATCGGCGAGACCGTATTACCCGCGCCCTCAAGAAACTGTTTGAAGCAGCCGTAGAGCATAATTGCCGGCATCGAGTAGCCCATCAGTCGGTAGTACGGCAACGCCATATCTACCACTGCCACAGGTTGTCCGAGCCGGTAGAGCAGCGGTTCGGACCATATTTGCAAGAGCATAAATCCGACACCCAACACGGCACTCATAACCAGCGACGCCTGCAGGTAGTGGGCCGTACGACGATACTCGCCTCGTGCGAAGTGTTCGCCGATGATCGGGGTTATGCCGAGCGTGATACCGAGCACCAAACTGAACAGCACGAAGCTCATCATCACACCGAACGAAACGGCCGACAGCGGCAGCGGATCGTCGCCACCGTATGCACCCACCATAGCGTTATCGGCAAACTGCACGACAACATATCCCAGCTGCGAGAGCGCAACCGGAGCAGCCAACCGCAGATTGGCCTTATAGTGCGAAGCGTATCGTGCAAAGATTCCCATATCGAAGGGCAAAGATATTAAAAATTTCCATACCCGCATATCTCTCGACACAACACGCGCTCCGAGGCATTCGCTCCCGTTTGGCGCAGTTATTGCGTCAACGTAGGGCGATAAAACACTTTTCTCACAATAAAAATATTCAGATTATGGAGATTAAGAAGAGTACAACTTTCAGGTTGAGCGTGATGACGCTCGCCATTATGAACGTCACGGCGGTTGTCAGTCTGCGCGGACTGCCTGCCGAATCGGTCTACGGACCATCGTCCGCCTTCTACTATCTGTTTGCTGCCGTAGTATTCCTCATCCCGACGGCACTCGTAGCGGCCGAACTTGCGGCGATGTTCTCGGACAAGCAGGGCGGTGTATTTCGCTGGGTAGGAGAAGCTTTCGGTGCGCGCGCCGGCTTTCTGGCAATATGGTTGCAGTGGATTCAGTCGACAATCTGGTATCCAACCGTGCTGACATTCGGTGCCGTATCGATTGCGTTTATCGGTATGGATCAGACGCACGATATGGCGCTCGCCTCAAACAAGGGCTTTACGCTGGCTGTAGTGTTGGCAATCTATTGGATTGCGACATTCATCTCGCTCAAAGGTCTGAGTTGGGTTGGTAAAATCAGTAAATGGGGCGGTATTATCGGCACAATTATACCGGCCGCGCTGCTCATCATCCTCGGCATTACCTATATCTCGACGGGCGGACACAACAATATGGATATGTCGACCGGATTCTTCCCCGATTTGAGCAAGTTCGACAACCTGGTACTCGCCAGCGGAATCTTCCTCTTCTACGCGGGTATGGAGATGATGGGTATCCACGTTATGGATGTCAACAATCCGAGCCGCAACTACCCGAAAGCGATCATCATCGGCTCGCTCATCACGGTCATCATCTTCATCCTCGGCACATTCTCGCTCGGATTCATCATTCCGGCAAAGGACGTTTCGCTCACGCAGTCGCTGCTCATCGGTTTCGACCGCTACTTCAGCTATCTGCACGTATCGTGGGCTTCGCCGATAATTGCCATCGCGCTGATGTTCGGAGTGTTGGCCGGCGTACTGACTTGGGTAGCAGGCCCGTCGAAGGGTATCTTCTCGGTGGGTAAGGCAGGCTATCTGCCACAATGGTTGCAGCACACAAACTCGAACGGCGTACAGCGCAACATCCTGCTCATACAAGGCGCAATCGTAACACTGTTGTCGTTGCTCTTCGTGGTGATGCCTTCCGTGCAGTCGTTCTACCAGATTCTCTCGCAGATGACCGCTTCGCTCTACCTGATTATGTATATGATGATGTTTGCCGCAGCAATCACACTCCGCTACCGTATGCGCAATACCGACCGTCCGTTCCGACTGGGCGGCAACGGCATGCTTTGGCTCATTGCCGGACTCGGCTTCTGCGGTTCGCTGCTCGCCTTCGTGCTGAACTTCATACCGCCGGCACAGATTTCGACCGGCAGCCCTCGCACCTGGGTAACGATTCTCATCGTCGGATGTCTTATCGTAATCGTCATTCCGTTCATCATCTACGCGATGCGCAAACCATCGTGGAAGAGCACCGATGCCGACGCTGCCTTTGCACCGTTCCATTGGGAGAACAAGAAATAAAACAAAGACGGTCGGGATCAACCCCGACCGTCTATATTTTTGAGCAACACCGATTTACTCTCGTCCCTTCAAGAACGTATTGTAGACGCTTTCGCTCAACGCCACACTCGAAAAACCGCCATCGTGGTAGAGATTCTGCATCGTAACCTTGCGCGTTAAATCCGAGAAGAGCGTTACCACATAATCGGCACAATCCTCCGCCGAAGCATTCCCGAGTGGCGACATTGCATCGGCATAGGCCAACATTCCCTGCATACCCGACACGCCCATACCTGCGGTGGTAGCGGTCGGCGACTGCGACACAGTATTGATTCGCACGTTGCGATGGCGACCATACACCTCGCCAAAACTGCGAGCGATGGACTCCAACAGTGCTTTGGCATCGGCCATATCGCCATAACCGCACACGCTGCGCTGCGCTGCCAGATAGGTCAACGCCACAACCGAACCCCACTCCTGTAAGGCATCCTTGGCGTAGAGCGTCTGCAACAATTTATGGAACGAGATTGCCGACACATCGAGCGTCTTGGAGAGGAAATCGTAATTCAAATCCTCATACGGATGGCCCTTGCGGACATTCGGCGACATACCGACCGAGTGAAGTACGAAATCGAACTTACCGCCGAAGTGCGCCATCGACTCATCGACGAGTCGCTCCAAATCCTCAACCGACGAAGCATCGGCCGCAATGACCGGAGCATTGCAACGCTCGGCCAACTCGGCAATCGTACCCAAACGTATCGACACCGCCGTGTTGGTCAACACAATCTGTGCACCCTCTTCTACTGCACGCTCGGCGACCTTCCAGGCAATCGACTGCTCGTTGAGTGCGCCGAAAATCAAACCCCTCTTACCTTTTAACAGATTGTAAGCCATAAATTATGTGTTTTACACGCGACACCTTCCGCAACACAGGTCGGGAAGGTGTACACTTCGCTCCGCAGCGAATATTATTTACTAGTCGGAATACTATATTGCGCCATCGTACTCGGCAACGGCGTCATCCAGCGGCTCATCGTCCGAGCCGTCGTCCTGAAGTTCGTCCGCACCCTTAATCTCCTCGTCGTAATACTCCTTATCGTCGTCATCGTCCGAGAGATCGTCAATCTTCACATCGATCTTCACAAGATAACTAATCTCCTCCGTCTCGAACGGAACAGCGTAGAAAAAGTCGCCATTCGGCTTGTCGATACGGATCATCGCATCGAAATATCCTGCCGGATAGAACTGCTTTACCTCCTCCTGCAATTCTGCCGGAAGATTATTGAAACTAACTACCAATCTTTTTTTGTTGCTAGGTGTAATCATAAACTTCTGTTCAAAATTTTCCGCAAGTATAAGCAAAAAAAGTATAAGTCGGCGTTTCTGCGATTTTTTTTTGATTTTTTTTGAAAATCTTCTCCTTTTCAAAACAAAATATGTACCTTTATGCGCGCCACAAATGTAAATATGGTATCACAGAACACAGCGAAAATGCAGATTGAGGAGTTGCGCCGTGCGCTCAACTACCACAACCACAAATACTACGTCGAGAACGCACCGGAGATTTCCGACTTCGATTTCGACGCAATGATGCGCCAATTGCAGGATTTGGAGGCGGCACACCCCGAGTATGCCGACCCCGATTCGCCGTCGGCACGCGTAGGTAGCGATATTACGTCGGAGTTTCAAGCCGTCAAGCACCGCTACCCTATGCTGTCGCTGTCGAACACATATTCGACAGCCGAAGCGAGCGAATTCATCGAGCGCATCGAGCGTGAGGCGAACGCCGCTACGGAGTTCGTGTGCGAGCTGAAATTCGACGGAACAGCCATATCGCTCACCTACGAAAACGGTCGTCTTCTGCGAGCCGTAACAAGAGGCGACGGCGTGCAGGGTGACGACGTAACGGCAAACGTGCGTACGATACGCTCGGTGCCGTTGGTGCTCACCGGCGACAACTATCCGAGCTACTTCGAGATTCGCGGCGAAATCCTGATGCCGTACGCATCGTTCGACCGCATCAATGCCGAGCGCGAGGCGGCTGGCGAACAGCTCTTTGCCAATCCGCGAAATGCCGCAGCGGGAACGCTCAAGCAGCAACAATCGGCCGTCGTTGCAAAGCGCGGTCTGGATTGCGTTCTGTACCAGATTGCCGGCGACGAGCTGCCATTCGCAAACCATTGGGAGAACTTGCAGGCAGCCAAATCGTGGGGCTTCAAGGTCTCGGACAAGATGCAGATTTGCCACTCGGCCAAAGAGGTATTCGACTACATAGCATATTGGGATACGGAGCGCAAGACTTTACCATTCCCGACCGATGGCGTCGTTATCAAGGTGAACGACTTTGCTCTGCGTCGCACGCTCGGTTTCACGGCCAAATCGCCACGCTGGGCCGTTGCCTACAAGTTCAAGGCCGAGCAGGCACTCACGCGACTGGAGAGTATATCCTTCCAGGTAGGTCGTACGGGAGCCGTTACACCGGTTGCAAACCTTGCACCCGTACAGCTGGCCGGCACGACCGTAAAACGTGCCACGCTGCACAATGCCGAGCAGATTGCGGCACTCGACCTGCGCGTCGGAGATATGGTCTACGTCGAGAAGGGTGGCGAGATTATCCCGAAAATCACGGGTAGCGAGCCGGCAGAACGCACGGCCGAGAGTCAACCGTTTGAGTTCATTACGCTATGCCCCGAGTGCGGAACACCACTCGTGCGTTACGACGGCGAGGCGAAGCACTACTGCCCGAATCAGAGCGGATGTCGTCCTCAAATTCTGGGACGCATCATCCACTTCATACGCCGCAAAGCGATGGATATCGACGGTCTGGGCACCGAAACCATAGAGTTGCTCTTCGAGAACGGACTCATTCGCGATATTGCCGACCTGTACGATTTGCGAGCCATCGACCTGGCTGCGCTACCTCGTTTGGGCGACAAATCGGCCGAGAATATCATTCGCAGCATAGATAATTCGCGAGGCGTACCATTCCACCGCGTACTATTTGGTTTGGGAATCCGTTTTGTAGGTGAGACCACAGCCAAGCACCTTGCAGGTTTCTTCCGCAACATTGACGCGCTGATGAGTGCCGGACGAGAGGAGCTGATGCAGTCGGAGGAGGTTGGCGAGAAGATTGCCGACTCGATCATCGAGTACTTTGCCGATGAGGTAAACCTCTCGATCATCGATCGTCTGCACGCGCAAGGGTTGCAGTTCGAGGCGGAGAAGCGCGAGCTGCATTCGTCGCTGCTTGCGGGCAAGAATGTCGTGATTTCGGGCAAGTTCCTCGACCACACGCGCGACGAGTTGAAGGAGCTCATCGAGCTACACGGCGGAAAGAATCAGTCGGGCGTAAGCGCAAACACGGATTTTATCGTGGCGGGCGAGAATATGGGACCGGCAAAGTTGCAGAAGGCGCAAAAGCTCGGCGTAAAAATACTCTCCGAGCAGGAGTTTATCGATATGGTGGCAGATATTGCGCAAGCACCATCGGCAGAGGTTGAGCCGCTCGAACAAAGCGCGACAAGTCCGACCGAGCACAAGAGCGAGCAGTCGAGCGAGCCAATCGTGCAGAAGCAGGAGAGCGTCCGCGAGCAAGCGGTACAGGGCTCGCTGTTTTAACAGACCAAGGAGGGAGAATTGAAACAACACACAATATCAGATATGAAGAACGAAGAGATGAAGATTACCGATAAGTTCAAGGGTGTGGGCGTTGCCCTGATAACACCGATGCAGGAGAACGGCAGCGTAGATTTTGCAGCCCTCGCCCGCGTTATCGAGCGTGTTATCGAGGGTGGTGTAGACTACCTGCTTGCACTCGGCACAACATCCGAAAATCCTACGCTTTCGTCCGACGAGCGCGTTGCTGTGATGAAGTTCATTCGTCAGCGCGTGGCAGGTCGTGTGGCGTTAATGGTCGGCGTGGGAGGAAATTGCACGCAGACGGTCATCGACACCTTGCGCAGTTGGGACTTTACGGGATACGATGCGATTTTGAGCGTAAATCCATACTATAACAAACCGAATCAGGAGGGACTGTTCCGCCACTTTATGACCATTGCCGAGGTGTCGCCGCTGCCGATCGTGCTCTACAATATCCCCGGCCGTACGGGCGTAAATATGACACCGGCGACCGTTGCACGACTCGTTGCGGCAAGCGACAAGTTCATCGGCATAAAGGAGGCATCGGGCGATGTGGAGCAGATGCAGCAGATATGCGAGAGCATTGGTGGCGACTTCTTCCTCACGAGTGGCGATGACGGACTGACGGTCGAGGCTGTGCGCAGAGGCGGTGTAGGTGTACTATCGGTACTCGGCCACCTCTATCCGGCACAGGTCAAGCAGCTCACCGACCTTGCAAACGAGCGTCGCTACGACGAGGCAGAGCAGTTGCTCGAGGCACTGATGCCGATTACCAACTCGCTCTTCGAGGAGGGCAACCCTGTCGGTGTCAAGACCGCACTCTCGATTAAGGGCGTATGCGGGCCAACCGTACGCCTACCGCTTGCCGAGGGTAGCGAATCGTTGCGCGAGAAGCAGATTCGACTCATCGCAGAATACGAAACGGGCAGATAGTATCGTTATAGCAAAAAAACGAAACAAAGAACTATGTTTAAAAAGAGCTTGATAGCGATATTGGCGCTCCTCGGCTTTGGAGCAGCGACGGCACAAACACCAATCAACGACCTGATATTTGCCGAGATAAACAACACCGCATCGCAGTACTACTACCCCAACCTGATGATGCGTTACGAGGCCACCGGCGACCTGACTGACGAGGAGTATCACTACCTCTACTACGGCTACGCTTTTCAGCCGCTCTATAAGCCGCTCGACACCAATCCGGGTATGGATCGCGTGCAGGCAATCATCTCGCGTCTGGCGATTGACACCCCGTCGGTAGCCGATATCGACGAGCTGATTGCGGCCGGCAGCGAGGCGATGGAGCGAGATCCGTTCTCGCCGAAGTTGCTCAACATTATGGCGTACGCCTACGGCACATCGGGCGACACGGTGCGCGAAAAGCAGTACTTCGACCGTCTGAACGGCATCCTACGCTGCATCGAGCGTTCGGGCAGCGGTATCAAAGAGAAGGAACCGATGCATATCATTATGTTCTCGCACGGTCTTGACTATATCGCCTCGAAGGATTGGAACTACCTCAAAGGGCGAATCATCAGCCGCACAGTAGAGTTTGTCCCTTTCGAGCGTCCGCACGACAAGGTGAAGGGCTACTACTTCGACTACAGCCGAATCTACTGGAACAAACCGGACAACTACACATTCAAGCGCGAGCGCACTTGGCAGTTCAACAACCTCAAACCTCGCGAGTACAAGAGCTTACGCAAAAGCGACTATTAATCCTCGGGCACGCTGCGACGTGCCTTAAGACGACAGCATAAATGAAACGATTCTTCGACATATTTGCACTTTGTGCCATCACTTGCACCGCCATTTTGGCCACCGGTTGCAAGGTTACCCCACTGCCGGCGGGCTCGCTCGTCATCAACAGCGGCATAACCTCCAATCGTTTGATGATCGACGGCAAAGAGGGCGCTTCGACCACATTCGCCATAACCTCCAAATACGATTGGGAATTGGCGCACTGTGAGGGCGTTCGCTTTGAACCATCGTACGGCCCGGCTGGTAGCAACCAGACCATCAAGGCGACAGCACTCCAGGCAAACAATACGCTTGACGAGGTGCGTCTGGGCGAAGTAACATTTATCGTCGAGAAGACTCGTTTTGTCGGCATCGAGGCCTACCAAAAGCCGCAAGTCAGCATCGAGCGCAATACCGAGCGTGTCGTGTGGATAGGGGCAAACGCAACGGCAGAGGTGCAATTTAACGTGGTGTGTTCGAGTCTCGATTTTGATGTTGTCGAATTGGGCGACATCACCTGCAAGGCAGCCAATACCAACATTACAACCAAGAGTTTCCGCGTTACGGTAACCGCTACGGAGGACAATCTCCTGAACGAGGAGCCAAGCATCGGCCACGTCGAGTTTGAGGTTGCCGGCGTGCGCCAAATCGGCTCGGTCGAGGTGCGCCAGCACAAGCCGTTGCGCACGACCGAAAGTCGCGTGTTGATTAACGGCTCGAAGGGTGCCGAGTATGTACTCTCGGTCGACACCCCGTTCGAATTCAAGGCAACAACCACATCGCCGGCTATCACGCTCGCGCAGTCGGGCAACAACATAACGATAACGGCCCTGAGCGACAACACAAGCGGGAAGGACGTCAAGCTCGGCGAGGTGGCCGTAGCGCTTGTGCAGAACAGCGCGTGTACGCACAATGTCGAGGTGTGGCAACGTCCGGACAAAGCGCCGCACACGATGATGGTCTATATGTTGGGTACGGCTCTCAACTCCTATTTCCAGGGTAACGTGCGGATGATTTTGAAGGCGCTCGAGGCCGATATTCTCGGCTCGTCGCGCATCGTCATCTTCCAGCAAAACACAACCCAGACGGGTACGATTTACGAGGCACAATACGACGCGGCGACGGGTAAGGCATCTACGCGCACGCTCGAAAGCGTCGACCTTCCCGTGCAGTACAATGCGCAGATGCTCACCGACATATTGTGCCGAATGGCCGATGTGGCACCTGCGCACAAATACTCGCTTATGTTCGGTTCGCACGGCAAGGGCTGGCTGCCGAAGGAGAACTCCGTTTCGATGCTTCGCGCCGGTCGCGACCGCATCAAACGTATCTGGACTCCGCTGCCGGGAATGCCTGACGTTCGCCATCTGGGCGATGGCTCGTCGACACAAATCAACACCGACGAGTTTGGACGGGCGGTTGCCGATGCGGACTTAAAGTTCGAGTTTATCGTTCTGGATTGTTGCTATATGTCGAGCGTCGAGGCGCTATACGATATGCGACACGCGGCGCACTACATCCTCGCTTCGCCCTGCGAAGTGTTGGCTGCCGGTCTGCCTTATACGGACATTATACCGCTGCTTATCGATATCGACAACTACAATCTGGATGCTGCGGCAAACTGTTTTGTCGACTATTATATGAACAGCGGTATGTCGTCGCACGTTTCGGCTTGCGCCGCCGTAACCGATTGTGAGCTGCTGGACGAGCTTGCCGAGGCAATGCGAAGCGTCAACGCAGCTGCGCAGAAGGCGTACTCGGCAGAGGATATTCAGCCGTTCGACGGAGTGCATTTCATCAACAATCCGACGCACATATTCTTCGATTTGGAGGATTTCGTCTTGCAGTCGTGTGCCGACGAGCAGGCGGTTGCAGCGTTTGTCAAGGTACTCGACCGTGCGGTTACATCGCGCTACCATACGCCGACATTCTTCTCAGTCTACAACGGATTGGATAACCCTATACGCCACTACTCGGGCATAACGACCAGCGCACCGATTGAGAGCAATAGCGAATCGGCATACATCGACGAGTGGCGTAAAACGGCGTGGTACAAGGCAACCCACTAATCGGCCTTGGCGTAGACTCCGCGCAGACGGCCCGACAGGAAGAACTGCACGACTCCGCGGAAGAACATATACGACGTGAAGGCCAACCACAGAGCGTCGTTGCCGATGAGCGGATGCAGCAGGAAATAGAGGGCAAAATATGCGGCCGTTGAGATGAGCATCGAGTTACGCAGCACGCGCGTAAGCGTCGCGCCAACCATAATGCCGTCGAGCAGAAACGGCCACGCTGCAGCCAGCGGAATGGCAATAACCCAACCCACATAGCGGCCCGCCACCTCGACAATCGAGCCCGACTCGGCCGTCCCCTCACGCAAGAATAGCGAGAGAATATCCTCCCACCAACCTATGTAAATCGCAACGCAGAAGAGTGCCGTTGCAAAGGTCCAGACCGTACACAAACGGATGCAGCGACGGAGCGACTCGCCATCGCGTGCGCCAATAAAGCGCCCCGTGAGCGCCTCGGCCGCGTAGGCAAAGCCGTCGTTCATATAGGAGAAGAGCGTGAAGAGTTCCATCAGAATTGTGTTCACCGCAAGGATTGTTGCACTCTCCATACGGGCCGATGCGGCTGTAAAGAAGGTGTAGACCGTACAGATGCAGAACGTGCGTATTATAATATCGGTATTGACGCGGAAGAACTCGCGCATCGGGGCCATATCGAGCGCACGTCGCCAATCGATGCGTCGCAACGTATGGCGGAAGCAGAACAGAAGCAACGCCACCGAGAGCAACATACCGCACCACTGCGCCACAACCGAGGCGTAAGCGATGCCGACAATGCCCATATCCATACCGAAGACAAACCATAAACTGCACAAGACGTGGAGCAGGTTTACCACTATCGACGTACACATCGGTATCACGGCATTCTGCATACCCGTAAACCAACCATTCAGGCCGAAGAGCATTATACCCGCCGGCACAGCCCACACGCGGGCATAGAAGTAGTCGGCAACCATCTCGCCGCCGTTCATCATCCATAGCGACAGCTCGCCAAGCGGATACTGCAATAGCAGAATCGCCACACCAAGCAGGGCCGACACCACAACGGCACGCAGCAACATAGCGGTCGTCTCCTCAAAGTTGCCTGCGCCGAAGGCCTGCGCCGTAAAACCACTCGTACCCATACGCACGAATGAGCAGTTCCAATAGATGAAGTTGAAGATCGAGACACCGACCGCAAGCGCACCGATGGTCTGCGCCGAGTCGCCCCAATGGCCGGCGATGGCGGTCGAGAAGATACCCATCAGCGGAACGGTGATGCTCGATATGATGTTCGGCACGGCGAGACGGACAATCTCGCAATTCATATTTATACGCGGTGTGTTATTCATTATCCAACGGGCGAAGATTCACATTTTCGTTGCAAAGATATTGATTTTTTTGTCGAAAAATTTGCAAAATCCAAATGGGGGGGGTAAATTTGCGGTTACATATTAACCAATAAAACGAAAAGTGTTATGAAACGATTGATTTTTGCGGTGGCGGGCGTATTGGCGCTACTTGCAACCGGTTGCGGACGAGACTGGGATGTTCCGGCTATTTCGGTCGATCAGGAGGAGTATATCGTCTCGGCAGAGGGTGGCGTGATGGTTATTCCGGTACGCTCGACCGGCATTGATAATTTCGATGTATGGTATCAGTACCAACACGATGAGTGGGATACAGACGAGAACGGTGATATGTACCCGAAAGAGGGTTGGTGCAAACTGATTCGCATCATCAACGATTACGATGCGACTCGCGACCTTCCGGAGTGGACTTCGGGCATTGAGGTAGAGATTGCGCCAAACAACAGCGACATAGAGCGCCGTTGCGTTATCACGGTATGGTCGTTCACCAAATCGGCAGAGATCACCATCATCCAGGCAAAAAAATTGTAGGCCTCGCCTACCCCGATGAGCCCGTTCCGACGAAGAACGGGCTTTTTTTTATCGCTTTCGGGCAGGAAGCGCAAACAATTATCAAAATTTGTGTACCTTTGCCGCCGAAGTCGTGAGACTTTAAGTATTTACAGACAAACACAAGACAAAGAAGATGAAAGATTTCAACAGCGATTCGAGCAATGCCGTATCGCGTTTTGCAAAGGACAAGCGTCTTCGCACGGCACGCACCGAGCGTGTAGATCGTGGCGAGCGCAAGAGTGAGCGTCCGGCGGGTGCAGACCGCCAGAAGCGCAGTTCGTTCAACCCTAATTTCACCTCTGATAACCGCCTCAAGGAGGGCTTCCGTCAGGAGCGTGGCGAGGAGCGACCACGTCGCACAAATGGCAGCAAGCCATTCCGTAGCGAGGGCGAGGGTAAGTCGTTCGGCGCAAAGAAGTTCGGTGGCAGTAAGAAGTTCGGCGGCGAGCGTACATTCGATCGTGGAGAGCGTTCGTTCGAGCGCGGCAATCGCTTCGGCGAGGGCAAGTCGGCCGAGGGTAAGAAGTTCGGCGACAAAAAATTCGGAGAGAAGAAATTTGGCGACAAGAAGTTTGGTGGCAAGTCGTTCGGCAAACAGCGCGACGAGCGTCCGAAGTCGTATCCGAAATACAATCCTAACAAGGTAACGGGCGAGATTCGTCTGAACCGTTTCGTGGCACAGTCGGGCCTCTGCTCGCGTCGTGAGGCAGACGACTTTATCACGGCAGGTTTGGTTAGCGTAAACGGCGTTATCGTAACCGAGCTCGGCACGAAGGTAAAGCCAACCGACGAGGTACGTTTCAACGACGAGCGCATCCAGGGCGAAAAAAATGTATATCTGGTACTTAACAAGCCGAAGGGCTACGTTACCACGTTGGAGGACGACCACGCAGATAAGACCGTAATGGAGTTGGTAAAGGGTGCCTGCACGGAGCGTATCTATCCGGTAGGTCGTCTGGACAAGAACTCGCTCGGTCTGCTGCTCTTCACCAACGACGGCGACGTTACGCGCAACCTGACTCATCCGTCGCTTCGCAAGAAGAAGATTTACGAGGTATCGCTCGACAAGCCGCTCACGCGTGCCGATTTCGACCAGTTGGTCGATGGCGTAACGCTCGAGGATGGCGAGGCGTTCTTCGACGAGATTTCGTGGTTGAACGACGACAAGAAGTCGGTCGGCGTTGAGATTCACTCGGGCCGCAACCGTATCGTGCGTCGTATGTTCGAGCACCTGGGCTATCAGGTAACGAAGCTCGACCGCGTATATTACGCAGGTTTGACCAAGAAAAACCTCAAACGAGGTGCTTGGCGATTCCTCACCAACGACGAGGTAAATCGCATCAAGTCGGGCCGCTACGAGTAGCAGCACGAAGCATCGCATAAGCGCAAAAGGATGTCGGAGTTTTCGGACTCGACATCCTTTTTTTTTATGCCTAACCACGCGGGGCGAGAAAAAAACTATGTTTTTTTAAGGTACGGACTAAAAAATCGCTGTACGGGCAGGGATTTTTTGCAGAGTTTTCTTACCTTTGTACAAATCAATCATACTACTAAAAAAATGAAACGAACCTTAATTACACTTTTCCTATCGTTGGTGGCAGTAAGCTACGCAATGGCGTGGGACAACAGAAGCCACTCGACCATTGCCCGCATCGCGGAGCGTCATCTGACACCGAGAGCCAAAGCAAACATCGAACACTACATCGACGGACAGAGCGTCGTTTACTACGCATCGTGGATGGACCACAACCGCCAATTCCCGCCATACGACGTAACACACGACTGGCACGTAGACTATTGGACCGACGACCAGCGCACGGATGCCGAAGGTAATCCGCTGCCGCCACAATCGGTAAGCAACGTGAAGCGCATCATCAGCGAGATGGGCGACTTCCGCTCGATGCCCGACTCGGTGGTAAACATCAACATCAAGTATCTGGTACATCTGGTTGGCGATATTCACTGTCCGGTACACGTCGACTTTGCGAAGTATCGTCCGATGAAAATCAAGTGGGGCAAGGAGACTATCAAGTATCACAAGTTCTACGACTGCTACATCGTAGCCCTCAAGCACAAGAATGCATCGCCGCTGGCACTAGCCGAGGAGCTCGACCGCGCGGATGAGGCACAACGTGCAGCCCTGCAGGCAAGCACGCCAGACGATTGGCACAACGAGACGCTCGATGCAGCAAAGCGTTCGTACGAGTTGTTGCCGGAGGACAAGGTTATCACCGACACCTTCCTGAGCAACGTCATACCGATTGCCGAGCGACAGATTATCGCAGCGGGCTACCGTCTGGCACACGTTTTCAATACTATTTTCGACAAATAAAACGACACACTGAATATGAAGAAGTTACTCTTATCGATAGTAGCCATCCTCGCCCTCGCTCCGGCAGTTAAGGCGTGGAATGGCCCTCTGCACGCGGCAGTAGCATCTATTGCCGATGCAAACCTCACGGCGGAAGCACGCAAGAATATCGAAGCTGCGCTGGGCAATCACAGCATCGTCTACTACGCTCACTGGATGGATGACGTAGCAAAGACCGAGGGTTACACCCACGTTACCAAGTGGCACAACGTTCCGCTGACGGCAAAGGACAAGATTATCCCTGCGAAGAAGGCCGCAAAGTCGAAGAGCGGAGCTATACAGAATGCTATGGCTCTCGATGGTTTGGCTCGCGCGATTGCCGCAATCGAGAATCGAGGCGCAATCTCGGCCGAGGAGCTGAAGGACAACATCCGATACGTTATATATATTATAGGCGACCTCCACTGCCCGTCGCACTATGTGTTTGCCGACCTGCTGGAGCAGCGTTCGCTCAAATACTACTACGGCAAGGAGAAGAAGGTGCGTTCGTATATGCGTTTCTGGGAGAGCGATGCCATCGCCGGCACGTTCAATTGGCGTCCGAGCGAGTTCGTACATCAGCTCAACCGCCTCTCGCCGGAGCAGGTTGCAGCCCTCACCGAAGGCAGCATCAGCGATTGGGTGGTACGCAATGCAAAGACCTATCGCGAAATATACACCTATCTCACACCTGACACACGTTTCAAGAAGGCCGACTATCGCATCTGGCTCAACAAGAGCTATGGTATGGCGACTGACCAGATTGGCGTTGCCGGCTACCGTTTGGCAGCAGTGCTCAACGGTTTATTCGATGGTTCGACACCTAAAAAGAGCATTAAATAACCTCTAACACACAGAAAAGAAGATGAAGACTAAACTCACTATACTGACAGTCGTACTCTCCGTCATCGCGGTGAGCAACGCTTGGGGCTGGGGTCGTGTACCACACTCGGTCATCACATATATTGCCGAAAGACACCTCACACCTGAGGCAAAAAAGAATATCGAGTCGATTATCGACGGTCGTTCGATTGTATACTACGCATCGTGGATGGACAACCACAGCACCGAGGTAAAGCAGTGGCGTCATTCGGTATATTACCACCCGGAGACTCACAAGCCGACCGGTACAGCTTACAACGAGTTGAGCACTACCATCGAAAAGTTGCAGAACTACAAAGCGCTGCCGGAGAAGGAGCTCAAAGAGCGCATCTATCACCTGCTTCACGCACTCGGCGATTTCCACTGCCCGGGCCACACCTATCTATTGAGCGACGACCGCAGTTTGAAGGTTAACACCCACTACGACGTGGTATTTATCAACGGCAAGGTTATGTCGTACCACTCCGTATGGGATACACTCGTTGTTGGTCACTTCCACTCGACGTTCGGTTATATGGATTTCGGCCACTCGCTCGACAACAACCTGTCGCAGGAGTACATCGACCACGTTACGGCCGGCAACCTCTACGATTGGTTGTGCGAGACGTGCAACGACAGCTTGTGGATCTACGACGTAGCGCCTAAAAAGCCGAAGGGCACTCCAAAGGAGGAGCTCTCGAAGTTAAACATCGTGCAGCTGCAGGAGATGGGCGAGCTTGCCGACAAGCAGATGCTCAAGGCAGGTCTGCGTATGGCGAAGGTCATCAACGAGATTTTTGGCAAATAAAGATTTTAAACAGATATGAAGCGAATCATTTTAATCGCGGTCGCTGCGCTCACCCTCCTGCCATTCCAGGCGTTTGGTTGGGGCCGATTGGGCCACAGAACGGCTGCCGAAATTGCAGAGCGAAACCTCACTCCGGAGGCGAAACGCAACATCGAGCGTTACACAAAGGGTACGCCGCTCGCAGAGTACTCGACCTGGATGGACGAGGTAAGAAAGTATGAGCCATACACGACTCTGCTCGACGGATGGCACGCCACAATAGCCGATGTAAATTGCAAATCGACACCTGAAGTGCGTCAGCAGTATCGCAAAGGTCGTGATGGCGTAACGGCTATGGAGCATTTCGCCAAGGAGTTACGTAACCGCGAGCAGTTGGCCGACTCGGTTGTACTGGCAGCCATCAAGTGCATCGTACACATCATCCCCGATTTCCACTGTCCGTCGCACGTCCGCTTTACGGACTACGGCAACAGCGGCAAGTTCAACGTGATTTTCTACGGCAAGAAGGCGCAGTATCACAAGATTTGGGATTCGGGCGTCATCACGCGTGGTCGTAAAATCAAGGATTACAAGAAGTACGCCGATCTACTGGACAGCTACTCGAAGAAGCAGATCAAGCGCGCAACGAAGGGCGAGCCACAGCAGTGGTTTGAGGATGTTGCACGTACAATCCGACCTATGATTCACACGGTCAAGAAGGGCGACACGCTTGACGAGAAGTGGGTAGAGGAGGTGTTGCCTGTCGGCGAGAAGATGCTCCAGGATGCGGGCTATCGCTTGGCGAAGGCGCTCAATACACTGTTTAGCGACAAGTATTCAAAATAACATAAACACAATTACGATATGAAACGCATTATTTTATCGCTGCTCGCCATCGTACCATTCGTGGCAACAGCACAGTACAATCCGGACATTGTCTACACCAATGTTTCCAGAACGGCACAGCGTACCGAGATTATCCTTCCGGAGGTAAACGGCTATACGCTCTACAAGGCCGATCTGCACGTTCACACAATCTACTCGGATGGTAGCTGCACACCTGACTATCGCGTACGCGAGGGTTGGTTGGACGGCCTGGATGTGATGGTAATCTCTGACCACATTGAGTATCGTCGTCACGAGCAGCGTTTCTTGGAGTACTTGAATGGTTATAACGGCGGCAAGGTGATTAAGGCACGCAACCGCAACGTAATCACCAAGCCGGCAACCGAGGAGGGTATTCTCGTTGATTTGAATCTTTCGGTTAGAGAGGCACAGAAGGAGGCAAAGAAGTATGGTATGCTCATCATTCCGGCTGCGGAGATTACGCGTGAGCCGGTAAAGATTGGCCACTATAATCTGCTCTTTACGACCGACAACAACAAGCTTTACGATCCTGATCCGTTGCAGTCGATGCGCAATGCTCGCGCACAGGGAGCATTGATTATGCACAACCACCCGGGTTGGAAGCGCAAGAGCGTTGAGAAGACCGACTTCGAGTTGAAGGCATACGCAGAGGGTCTGATTGACGGTATCGAGGTTGTTAATGGCAGCCAATTCTATCCGAAAATCATCGACCGTGCTGTGAACGAGAAGTTGTTTATGGCTTCGACAACCGATATCCACCCTACCACCGGCGAGTTCTATCGCTCGAAGGACGACTATCGCAATATGACCTTCATCCTTGCAAAGGATAAGTCGCTCGAATCGATTCGTGAGGCGTTGGAGAATCAGCGCACGATTTGCTACTCGGGTGGCCAGGTTGCAGGTGAGGAGTCGTTGCTCAAGGCATTCTTCCTGGCAGGTGTAAAGGCACAGCTTGTCGGCACTAACGGCAAAAAGCAGACCGTACTTGTTACCAACAACACTTCGCTCACGTTCCGTCTGCGTCGTGGCAAGGGCGTTTCGCACGTCTTCTCGCCATTCCAGACCATCTACTACGAAATCGAGAAGGGCAAGAAGTTGACCGTAACCGTTGACAATATGTGGATTGGCGATCACAAGCATCCAAACATCACTATTCCGTTCAAGTAGTGGTTGGCTGACACAAAGCAAAAAGAGAGGATTTTCCGAAATGGAAAATCCTCTCTTTTTTGTATGTTGTGCGAAGGGCCCGACGCCCTGCGCTACCCGATTCGGGAATTAGTCAATCATATCGAAGCCCGTGTAAGGACGCAACACCTCCGGAATACGGATACCCTCCGGCGTCTGGTTGTTCTCGAGCAGAGCTGCAACGATACGAGGCAATGCGAGCGACGAGCCGTTGAGCGTGTGAGCCAACTTGGTCTTCTTCGCAGCATCCTTATAACGCAACTTCAGACGGTTTGCCTGGAACGACTCGAAGTTCGACACGGACGATACCTCCAACCAGCGCTGCTGTGCCTCGGAGTATACCTCGAAGTCGTACGTAAGAGCTGAAGTGAACGACATATCGCCACCGCACAGACGCAAGATACGATAAGGCAGACCGAGCGATGCAACCAACGCCTCAACGTGCGCTACCATACCATCCAACGCCTCATAAGAGTTCTCCGGCAAGGCGAGCTGAACGATCTCGACCTTATCGAACTGGTGCAGACGATTCAGACCGCGCACATCCTTACCATACGAGCCCGCCTCGCGACGGAAGCAAGGTGTATAGGCGGTGAGTTTCACAGGGAACTCCTTCTCGTCGAGAATAACGTCTCGATAGATATTCGTTACCGGAACCTCTGCCGTAGGAACAAGGTAGAAGTTGTCGGCCGTTGCGTGGTACATCTGGCCCTCTTTGTCAGGCAACTGGCCCGTACCAAAGCCCGAATCCTCGTTAACCATCACCGGTGGCTCGATTTCGCGATAGCCCGCTGCGGTGTTGTAGTCGAGGAAGTAGTTGATGAGCGCACGCTGTAAACGCGCACCCTTACCCTTATATACAGGGAAACCTGCACCGGTGAGCTTCACACCGAGGTCGAAATCGATAATATCGTACTTCTTCGCCAACTCCCAGTGCGGAAGCGGGTTTTCAGGCAACTCCGTATAGTTCTCAACGAGCTTAACGACGAGGTTATCCTCTGCGGTCTTACCCTCCGGAACGATCTCGGCAGGGAAGTTTGGCAACAGAACGATCTGCGCCTGCAACTCGGCACTCACTGCATCATGCTCGGCGGAGAGCTCTGCCGAACGCGCCTTCAATGCAGCTACCTGCTGCTTGCGCTCCTCGGCCTCCTCGCGCTTGCCCTGGCCCATCAATGCGCCAATCTCCTTTGCTGCCTTGTTCTGCTGGGCAAGACAGTTATCCAACTCTGCCTGAACCGCCTTACGACGGTCGTCCAACTCTTCGATTTTTGCGATAATCGGAGCAGCATCCACACCCTTCTTCGCAAGACGAGCAATAGCCGCCTCCTTATCGCCACGCAACTGTTGTAATGTAAGCATATTTCGTATGTTTTTGAATTTTTACGTTCGTGAGTACAAATGTATGAAAAATTTGTGTGATTGTTTCTATCGCAGACAAGAATTTCGTAACTTTGTCGCAAATGAGTGGAGTTATTCGCAATATTGAGCTGCTCGCGCCGGCAAAAGACCTCGCTTCCGCAATCGATGCCATCGACTGCGGAGCCGATGCCGTATATATCGGCGGAGCACGATTTGGCGCACGATACGCCGCAGGCAATGCCATTGAGGACATCGCCCGCGCGGCGGAGTATGCCCATCGCTACGGAGCCAAAGTGTACGCGACGTGCAACACGCTGCTCTTCGACGAGGAGTTGGAGGAGGCGCGCCGTCAGGCACTCGCGCTATGCGATGCTGGCGTTGATGCGCTGATTGTGCAGGATGCCGCCTACTGCCGTATGGGACTGCCCGTAGCACTCCACGCCTCGACACAGACCAACTGCACCGAGCCCGAACGCGTTCGTTTCTTCGAGCAGGTGGGTTTCGAGCGAGCCATCCTGGAGCGTTCGCTCTCGGCAGAGGATATTCGCGAGATTCGCCGCACGACTCACATCGAACTGGAGGCGTTCATTCACGGAGCAATCTGTGTGTGCCAGAGCGGCCGTTGTTTTCTGTCTCGCTCGGTCGGCCCGCGCAGCGGTAACCGAGGCGAGTGCTCTCAACCGTGTCGCCTGACATACGACCTGACGAACGGAGCAGACCGCACCTACATCAAGGGACGCCATCTGCTGTCGGTGCGCGACCTCGACCTGTCGGCACACATCGGCCAGATGCTCGATGCGGGCATCAACTCGTTCAAAATCGAGGGCCGCTTGAAGGATCGCGTATATCTGCGCAACACGGTCAGCCACTATCGCCGACTGCTCGATGAGCAGATTGCTCTGCGCGAGGATTGTCTACGCAGCTCTCTCGGAGAGTCGCGCATAGAGTTCGAGCCGGATACGGCAAAGAGTTTCACACGCGGAGCGACCGACTACTTCTTCTGTGGAAAGCGTGCCGGTGTGGGCTCGTTCGACACACCCAAATCGGTCGGCGAGAGCATTGGCCGCATAGCATCGCTCACGCATAAGGGCTTTACGCTCGACCGCGACACGAATCTCACGACCGGCGACGGCATCTGCTTTATCTCCGATGGCGAGGCGATTGGCACGAACATCAACGCCGTCGAGGGCCGACGCATAACACCAAACAGATTGGACGGAATGAAGGTTGGCACCGAGATTTTCCGCAACTACAACCGACTCTTCTCGACCTCGGTCGAGCGCAGTCGCATCCGTCGCGCAATGCCCGTAACGATGCACATAGAATTTGGTGCAGAGGAGATTTTGCTGACGGCAACCGACTCGCAAGCCATCTCGGCCTCTGTCTCGACAAAATACGCCGGCGAGCCGGCCCAGAACGAGGAGAAGATGCGCCAGACCGTCATCACTACCCTATCGAAGTCGGGCGATACCTGTTTCGATGTTGTGGAAATCGAGGTCGGAGAGGTGCGTTTTGCTCCGGCATCGGTACTCTCTGCACTCCGACGCGATGTGCTCGATACTCTGCTCGACGAGCGACTGAAAGCACACCGTCGCAGCTCTGCATTTGTCGAAAACCGAGAGCTTCGCTATCCCGACAGTGTGCTCACCGAGCAGGACAACGTAACTAACTCGCTCGCCCGTGAGTTCTACGCCGACCACGGTGCAGAGGAGATTACCGAGGGATTGGATTGCAGGGCGACGACCGAAGGGTACCGAGTGATGATTTCGGACTACTGCATTCGTCGCGAGATTGGCGAGTGCCTGAAAGAGTCGCCGAGCATCAAGGGCGAGCTATACCTCGAACGAGGCAGAAAGCGCTACCACCTGACCTTCGACTGCACGCGCTGTCGGATGTCGCTGATTGATAAATCGTAACACTATGAATATAAAAACCTCATTTCAGGATTACCGTCTGATCGACACAGGCGATGGCGAGAAGCTGGAGCGATTTGGCGCCTACACCCTGCGCCGTCCCGAGCCACAAGCCATTTGGCACAAAACGCTCTCGGAGACAGAGTGGCAACGCACGGCCGATGCGTCGTTTTTGCGCGACGGGCGAAGCGACGAGCGTGGCGAGTGGCGACTCACGCCGAAGATGCCGTCGCGTTGGAGCGTACGCTACGACTACAAGTCGATGCATCTCTCGATGCGTCTGGGCCTGACGTCGTTCAAGCACGTCGGAATCTTCCCCGAGCAGGCAGCGAACTGGAACTTCATCTACGACGCCAGTCAGGAGATTATCGCACGCAAAGGCACAGCACGCGTGCTGAATCTCTTCGCATATACAGGCGGTGCTTCGCTCGCAGCGCGTGCGGCAGGGGCCGAGGTTACGCACGTCGACTCGGTGAAACAGGTCGTTACGTGGTCGCGCGAGAATATGGAGGCGAGCGGTCTGGAGGGCATTCGCTGGATTGTGGAGGATGCACTGAAATTCGTTCAGCGCGAAGTGCGTCGCGGAAATCGCTACGACGGCATCATTCTTGACCCGCCGGCATACGGACGCGGTGCGAATGGTGAGAAGTGGGTGCTGGAGGAGAATATTACGCAGATGCTCGAGTGTTGCGCCTCGTTGCTCGAGGGCAAAGAGGCCTTTCTGGTGCTGAATCTCTACTCGATGGGGCTCTCGTCGACGCTCGCACGAACAGCCGTCAGACAGTGCTTCGGTGTGCCTCGTGAGGAGGAGTGTGGCGAGTTGTACTTTGAGGACAACGCATCGAAACAGTTGCCTCTGGGAACGTATTACAGGTTCAAACGATAGAGAAGAATTATGACACTTTTGCTGGTTATCTTTGGAGTGCTCAGCGGAGCACTTATTGATGTGCTTATCGGCATACTCGGCTCGCGCCGCACGATCGGTTTCGGATGGGCATTTATCCTTTCCGCACTCTTTACGCCGATCGTAGGACTCATCATCACGCTCATATCCGACCCTCTGCCTGTGGGCGAGCGTCGCTGGGGTTGCATTGCAAATGTGATTCTGATTTTGGCGGTTATATCGCTGGTGCTCTTCGCATTGACGTTGGCCGGACTGTTGGTCGTTTAGAGTGTGGCGGCCACCGACGGCAACCAATAGACCACCACTCCGCCGAGTGCCGAGAGGAGAATCAGCAGTATCGGATTCACCTTGCGGTATGCGCCATAGAGCGTTGCGAGGAAGAATACCCAACTCCACGTATCAACGAAGTTGGCGTCTGCCTTATCGGCAGGGAGTATCAACATCAGTGCCGCCGAACATATCATTCCTATTACAACGGGCTTCATTCCCGCCATCAGTCCCTTGACGTACGGGTTTTCTTTCAGCGATAAGAAGAACTTGGTGATGGCAAGCATCACCGTCAGAGCCGGCAGACAGACTGCAAATGTAGCCACAATAGCGCCCCATAGGCCCGCAACCTCGTAGCCGATATATGTTGCCGAGTTAATCGCTATCGGGCCGGGCGTAATCTGCGAAACGGCGACAATATCGGCAAACTGCGACGCCGTAAGCCAGCCACGCTGCTCGACAATCTCGTTTTGAATAAGCGACAGCATCGCATAGCCACCGCCAAAACCGAAAAAGCCAATCTTCAGATACGACACAAAGAGTTGCAGGTATATCATCGTCGCCCCTCCTTTCTAACAATATACACACTCCACGCCGCACCCGCTACCGCGCCCGCCAAAAGCAGATAGACGGGCGAGACACCCGTTCCCCACACGAGCAGCGCAACAGCCGCCGCGATGGCAATCATCCACGCACGCATACCTCGCGCAAGGCCCACAACCGGCACTACAATCAGCGCAACAACCGCCGGACGCATCGCCTTAAAGGCCGCATCGACAATCGCATTATCGCGCACATCGGCAAAGAAGAGAGCGAGCAGCAGAATGGTCGTAAAGGCAGGGATAACCACACCCGCAAGCGCTGTAACAGCACCCGCAAGTCCACGCATCTTATAGCCGACAAAGACCGCCGTATTGAGGGCAATAGGGCCTGGTGCCGATTGAGCAAGTGTCAGCAAATCAAGGAAATCGGCGCGCGCAACCCATCCTTTGCGGTCGATAACCTCGCGCTCAATGAGCGGAATCATCGCATAGCCGCCTCCGAACGTGAAGCCGCCAATCTTGAAAAAGGTTATGAAGAGTTGCCAGAGCATATGCTGCACGCTACATATTATTTATTACGGATACGATATTCGTTGCTACGACCGCCGCAGTCTCGGTACGCAGACGCATACGGCCGAGGGTAATCTCCTCGTAGCCGCACTCGACGGCAAGGCGTATCTCCTCCGGCGAAAAATCGCCCTCGGGACCGATAAGCACCACAGCCGACTCGCACGGCTTCAGAGCAGAGCCGAGGTAACGCTTTTCGGCAATCGGCTCGTCGCAATGAGCGATGAACTTGCGCCCCTCGAACGGACGTCGCACGAACTCGGCAAACGGCGTCATATCCTCCAGCGACGGATGGTACGCCTTGAGCGACTGCTTGACAGCCGAGGTGATAACCTTCATCTCGCGCTCGTGCTTGATTATGCGACGCTCGCTATGGTCGCACTCCAACGCCACAAACGCCTCAACACCAATCTCGGTCGCCTTCTCCAAAAACCACTCGAAGCGGTCGATATTCTTCGTCGGAGCAACGGCCATCGTGAGTCGGTACGGCAGACGCTCCCACTCGCTTTCGGTCGAAACCACCCTCACCGTGCAATGTTTCGGCGAGTCGGAGATAACCTCGCAAAGGTGCAGATTACCCCTTCCGTCGGTGATGTGCAGGTGCTCGCCGACGGTTATTCGCAAGACCTTCACGGCGTGTCGCGACTCCTCCTCCGAGAGCGTATATTCGGGAAGTGTTATTTCAGGTGCATAAAAGAGTTGCATAGCGTTGAAAATATTATTACTTTTGCGATGTACAAAGGTAATAATTTTTTGCACAAATGAGACGTTACTTAATCGTATTATCCGTTTTATTGACGGCTTTGACAATGACAGCTTGCAACAAAGAGAAAGAAAATCTCCCGAATCCGTTTTTTGAGGAGTGGACTACCCCGTACGGTGTACCACCGTTCGACCGCATCAGACCATACCATTATGCGCCGGCTTTCGAGCGTGCGATGTCGCTCCATCTCGCAGAGATTGACGCGATTACGTCGAACGATCAGGAGCCGACATTTGAGAATACCGTCGCGGCTATGGACCGCGCCGGCGAGATGCTCTCGAACGTAGCGAACGTATTCTCGATGATTTGCGCTGCCGAGACCAACGATCAGCTGATGGAGCTCGAAGCGCAGATTATGCCGCAACTCACGGCGCACAACGACGCTATTTTGATGAACGATCGTCTGTTCGAGCGCGTGAAAACGGTCTACGAGTCGCGCTTGAGCAAGGATCTCGAGCCAGACCAGATTCGTCTTACGGAGAAGATTTACGACCAGTTCGTACGCAGCGGTGCGCTGCTCGAGCCGGAGCAGAAGGCGCGTCTGGCACAGATCAACGAGGAGATGGCCGCCGCTTCGGTACGCTTTGGCAACAATGTGCTGGCCGAGAACAACAAGTTTGTGATGTTGCTCACCGCCAAGGAGGTTGAGTCGCTGCCAAACATCGTGCGCGAGAGCGCTCGCGAGAAGGCAATCGCAATGGGCGAGGATGGCAAGTATGCCTTCACGCTACACAAGCCAAGTATGCTGCCTCTGCTGACGGCAATGAACGACCGCGCAATTCGCGAGAAGATTTATCGCGCATATCTGAACCGAGGCAATAACGGCGACGAGCACGACAATAAGCAGATTATCAACGATATGATTCGTTTGCGCACCGAGAAGGCAAAACTGCTCGGATACGCTTCGTATGCCGACTATGCCATCTCGAAGCAGATGGCAAAGAGTCCGAAGGCGGTATATGCGTTGCTCGACGAGATTTGGGCACCGGCACTCGAATGCGCAAAGGCAGAGTTGGCTGATATGCAGGAGCACTTCGATGTAGACTTCTCGGAGGAGGGCTACCACTTCGAGTCGTGGGACTGGTGGTACTATGCCGATAAGGTGCGTCGCAACAAATATCAGCTCAACGAGGATATCATCCGCTCGTACTTCTCGCTCGAGAATGTTCGTCAGGGCGTTTTCAACCTCTCGAATCGACTCTACGGCCTGACGTTCCGTCCGGTATCCGTACCGCTCTACCATCAGGAGATTTCGGCCTACGAGGTGCTCGACGCCGACAACAGTCATTTGGGCATCCTCTACTTCGACTTCTATCCGCGCGACGGTAAGGGCCAGGGTGCGTGGTGCGGCTACTTCCGCGAGCAGCGTTACGATGAGCAGGGTGTTCGCACGGCTCCTATCGTGAGCATCGTATGCAACTTCCCACGCCCGTCGGAGAGCACTCCGTCGTTGCTCTCGATTGACGAGACGCTCACTCTCTTCCACGAGTTCGGCCACGCGCTGCACTTCCTCTTTACCGACGTGCGCTACAACGGTTTGAGCAGTGTGGAGGGCGACTTCGTAGAGTTGCCGTCGCAGATTATGGAGAACTGGGCTCTGGAGCCGGAGTTGTTGCGCGGCTACGCCGTACACTACCGCACGAAGGAGGTTATTCGTGATGTGCTCATACAGCGTATTCACGAAGCATCGCTCTTCAATCAGGGCTTCGCAACGACCGAATTGGTCGGCTCGGCACTCTCCGATCTGGATATCCACTGCACGACCGATTACAAGCCAATCGATGTGGATGGCTTCGAGTACAACGCTCTCTACGAGCGCAGAGGTTTGATTCCGCAAATCGAGCCACGCTACCACTACACATACTTCGCACACATCTTCTCGGGCGGTTACTCGGCAGGTTACTACTTCTATGTATGGGCCGAGGTACTCGATAAGGACGCATTCGCAGCGTTCCGCGAGAGTGGCGATGTATTCAACCGCGACATTGCAACCCGCTTCCGCAAGGAGATTCTCTCGCGCGGCGGTTCGGATGACGGTATGAAGCTCTATAAGGCATTCCGTGGTGCGGAGCCGGACAAGACCGCAATGCTCAAAGGCCGAGGTCTGTGGAAAGATCCGGAGCCGGCAGAGGGTGAAGAAGGCGAAGAGGTAAACCCTGCCAACAGCGAAGCAATCGAAGAGTAGGCATACGGAGAACGCCTCTTGCAGACACCCAAAGACAACAAAATGAAGAGACCAAAAAATAAAAAAATTATGAAAAAACTATTAGTATTTATGTCAGCATCATTGCTTATGGCAGGTTGCTGCGGCGAGCAGATGCCCGTTGTAGAGCTGCCTGAAATCGACACCACAAACCCTCTGCTTGCAGAGTGGGAGACTCCGCATCAGACTCCGCCATTCGACCAGATTAAGTTGGAGCACTATGCTCCGGCATTCGAGACTGCAATCGCAGTTTCGCGTGCAGAGGTTGATGCAATCGTAAACAACCCTGCAAAGCCAACATTTGCAAACACGATTCTCGCACTCGAGAAGCAGGGTGCATTACTCGATCGCATCGCAGGCGTATTCTTCAACATCAACGAGGCAGACACCTCGGACGAGTTGCAGAAGATCGCTATGGAGGTTCAGCCGAAATTGACCGAGCTCAATAATGACGTATCGCTCAATCCGGAGCTCTTCAAGCGCGTGAAGGAGGTATACGAGCACCCTGGTTTCCTGCTCTCGAAGGAGGACAAGAAGTTGCTCGAGGACACCTATAAGGGTTTCGTTCGTGGCGGTGCTAACCTCTCGGAGGAGGACAAGGCACTCTATCGCGAGTACAGCACCGAGCTCTCGTCGCTCACGCTGAAGTTCGCGCAGAACTCGCTTGCTGCAACCAACGCATTCTCCTACAACATCACTCGCGCAGAGCTGGTCGAGGAGCTCCCTTCGTTCGTAAAGGAGGGCCTCGCAATGGAGGCAAAGGCACGCGGAGAGAAGGGTTGGACAGTAACGCTCAAAGCGCCAAGCTACGTTCCGTTTATGACCTACTCGTCGCAGCGCGACATTAAGGAGAAGCTCTGGAAGGCATACAACTCGCGCGCACTCGGTGGCGAGTTCGACAACTCGGACAACATCCGCCGCATCACTACCCTGCGTCTGCAGATCGCTCGTCTGCTCGGCTACAACTGCCACGCAGACTACGTTCTAGACAACCGTATGGCACAGAACACGCCAACCGTAATGGCATTCCTCGAGGAGTTGCTCGCAGCAACCAAAGAGTATGCCGAGAAGGACTACGCATCGATCTGCGAGTATGCCGCTTCGCTCGGTTTTGAGGGCCAGCTTATGCCTTGGGACTTCGGTTACTACAGCGAGAAGTACCAGAACGAGAAGTACGCCGTAAGCGACGAACTCGTTAAGCCATACCTGAAGCTCGATAACGTAATCGACGCAGTATTTATGCTTGCAAACCGCCTCTACGGCATCACATTCTCGCCGGCAGAGAACATTACGGTATACCACCCTGATGTTACGGCTTACGAGGTAAAGGATGAGAATGGCGAGCATTTGGCTGTACTCTACCTCGACTTCTTCCCACGCGAGTCGAAGCGTTCGGGTGCGTGGATGACCGAGTTCCGTGGCACAAGCGTAGACGGCAAAGAGGAGGTACGTCCGCTCGTATCGCTCGTGATGAACTTCACGAAGCCGACCGAGACTACCCCATCGTTGCTCACCTTCGACGAGCTCACCACATTCCTTCACGAGTTTGGCCACTCGTTGCACGGTATGCTTGCAAAGGGTAAGTACGAGTCGATCAACGGCACGAGCGTATATCGCGACTTCGTAGAGTTGCCTTCGCAGATTATGGAGAACTGGGCATACGAGAAGGAGTATCTCGACCTCTGGGCAAAGCACTACCAGACGGGCGAGACTATGCCGGCAGAGCTCATCGAGAAGGTGGTTGCTGCGAAGAATTACCTCGCTGCATACGGCAACGTACGCCAGCTTTCGTTCGGTTTGACCGATATGGCTTGGCACACTCTGACAGAGCCATACACGGGCGACATTGAGGCATTTGAGAAGCAGTCGATGGCTTCGACGCAGGTTACTCCGGTAGTCGAAGGTACGGCTATGGCTCCTGCATTCGGCCACATCTTCTCGGGCGGTTACTCGGCTGGTTACTACGGCTACAAGTGGGCAGAGGTGCTCGCAGCCGATGGTTTCTCGCTCTTCCAGGAGAAGGGTATCTTCGACAGCCAGAGCGCAGCGAAGTTCCGCAAGTTGCTCTCGTCGGGCGGCCAGCGTCATCCGATGGATCTCTACATCGAGTTCCGTGGCCACAAGCCACAGACCAAGGCGCTCATCGAGCAGATGGGCCTCGGCGAGTAGGCATCAGCCATCATCGCAAAACAAAAGCGTGTCCAATTTCGGTTGGACACGCTTTTTGTTTGAGCCGCTCTATGGCGACTGCGCCTATCGCTGAAGTTTGATGAGGAAGAACGGTGTCATCTCGCTATACTTCGCATTTTGGAATGTACGACGGCCCTGACGAACAATCTCGCCCTTGACCGTACCGACGATGTTCATCTGCCAAGTCGGCTTTCCCTTCCTGCCTCGCAGCTTATTCAGTGCTGTTTCGTTAAGTTTGAGGTATATGGTCTTCTCCCGCTCTTCAGGCTGTATGGTGATAGGATCGAGCGAGAAGAGACCGTGTTTCTTGCCGAGCAACAACTCGATCGGCTCGTTAAAGCCGGGATCCTTATCGATAAAAATCTTTATCGGGATAACGGTATCGTTCAACGAGAAGTACACCGGATCGCTAATATCGAAATCAAGTGACATACGATAAGGCGACGGCTCGGCAACATCGACAGCCAGCTCGGCTGCGCGAATGTGGTGCGTGTAGTAGAACGCCTGCATCATATTATCAACCGGCAGCACATCGACCTCCCCGCGACCTTCGCCTGCCGGATAGGTCAGCGCCACCTCAATCGGCACACGGCCCACATCGGCACCCTTTGGCGCGGTAATCGAGACATCCCATCGCTTGCTGCCGTGGAACTGCAGGCAACTTGTCGTAAAGCCCCTCGGAAGGCCCTTCACAAGCAGATGGGCCGGTTTCTTGACCTTGCCGGTTACATCCACACGGAACCACGATGTTCCACCCGCAGGGACGGTGATGTTTGCCGGCGAAACAAAGGCGTTGAACGACGGCAACTGACGATGGCGCATCAACAAGAAGTGGTAATCCTTGCCATAACCGCGATGGAGATCCTCAACCTCGAGCACGAGATTGCCATTGCCCTTTGGCGTGAACTGCAATACCGGATCGGCGTGGAAGGTCATCAGGCCCTGCGTAGGATCCTCCGTATCGTCTACCTCGACGAGAATGTTACCAAACTCGTTGCGCAGGCGCATCACAGCGTCGATTCTCGAGCCGTTACGACGACCAATGAGTTCGACCACGATCGGCACTCTCGCCTCGGCACAGATGCGATAGCGTTTGATTCTCGACTCCGAGGTGAGCGAATCCGCAAAGGCGTTGGAGAGCGTTAGCGGCATATCAGCCGAAGGCGAATGGAGGAGTTTCTTGCTCTTTGGCACGGTGTAGAACTGCACGGCATTCGAGGTGCCCGTAGCGTTGGTAAATGTCAGATGGTTGTAGCCCTCCTTCTTCACCTTCACTGTAGCCGTAGTCTCGCCCAGATTTACACCCTCCAAAGTCTGCTTGACACTCTTACCGGCCGTACCATACGCCGGATAGCGAGCCGTAACATAAGGAATCACGCCGAGCTGGATTCGGTAGTTAAAGTCCTGACGACCACGATAGATGGAATCGTGAATCATCAGCGTATAATCGCCATCCTTTGGCACGGAGAAGATAATGAGAGGGTCGACATTATGATAGTAGTCGTCCGAAAAAGCGACCTCTCGGCCACGCGAATCGACAATCTTCATAACTGGCTGAAACCACCCCGGAACGGCATCGGCTATATACGGAACAAGTTGACGGCCCTTGACCGCAGCAACAATCGTCTCGCCGGCACGAGCCGAGAACTTGAAGTAGTCGATCGTACCCGGCATAATCTGACCGCAGAGAACTGCTGGGAGCGACTCAACCACGTTTGGCTTTCGCAGCGTGGACTTGTTGCCCTCGACAACATTGGGGTACGATGCCACCTCGAACGGGAGCATATTCGAAACACCCTTCGGGCCTTGCAGACGCAAATCGTACAAGCCGCACGGCACACTCTTCGCAACCGTGATTCGTATCTTGATGCGGTCGGCAAGTTGCGGACTACTTTGGTCATTCAATCTCTTACGCTTCTTCTTATCGGCCTCCGGCTCGACAAACGGCAAGAGTTCGCCACTAATGCCCGGATGGCTGAAGAGCACCTTGGTCGCACGGTTGATATTGAGACCACCGGCCTCGATCTCGACCGTTGCGCCAACCTGACCGCCGGCAGGATAGAGATAACCCAACGAGAGCTTCTGCGCGTAGAGCGATGTCGCAATAAGCGTGAAGAGAATGGTCAGTATTATGTTTTTACTTTTCATATAACGGCTGTTTTATATCGATAATTTCATACAATAATCCGTTGCTGAGTTTCTTATCCAACAGCGATGGCAGTATCGGAAGTTCGCCCTCCGAGACGTGTGGCAGCGTGCCGTAAGGATCGATACCCATCAGCAGATAGACCGTACCGATCAAGTCGCACGGATAGACCGGACGCTCGGCGACATTCTCGCCCGTCTTGTCGCTCTTGCCGACCACCTTACCGCCGTGGAAACCACCACCGGCAACCAGATAGCTGAACACCTTACCGAAGTGGGCACGACCACCATTCCAAGGTGCCTCCCAAAGAATCTTCGGCGAGCGACCGAACTCGCCACCGCAGAGGACGATAGTGCTATCGAGCAGACCTCGTGCGTCCAGATCGGCAATCAGTGCCGAGAGCGCCTTATCCAAGCTTGGGAGCATCGAGTTCATCTTCTGGAAGTGCTTTTTGTGGGTATCCCAACCCGTCGTACGAACATTCACGAACGGAACACCCGCCTCGACGAGCTTCCTCGCCACGAGGCACGACTGGCCGATACGCGACTTACCGTAGCGCTCTCGGATTGAATCGGGTTCGTTTGCCAGATTGAAGAGTTCGCCACTCTCGCCCCAGATAAACTCCATATTGACACCGCGCAGAGAGTCGATCTGCTGCTTATCCATCGGCATCTGCTCGAAGCGGTCGAGCAGGGCCATACGGTTGTTCATTCGCTCACGATCGACAAACTTATTCACTACGCCCTCGACCTCGTATGCGCTCGCCTCGGGACGACCGCCCGTATCGAACGACTTATACTCGTTGCCCAGGAAGCCACCCTCGTTGAAGCGGCTGTTGGCGCTCGTCACGGAGATATAGCTCGGAAGGATGCCCTTGTAGGAGTCGCGCTTCATATAGGATATCACCGAGCCGAACGACGGGTATACGACCGCACCGCCCGAGGTGTCGCCCGTAATCATCGCATAGTGGCCTGTCTCGTGCGCATTACTGCCGTGCGTCATACTTCGGATGAGCGAATACTTATCCGCCATCGCTGCAAGCAGCGGCAATTTCTCGCCGATGTATATGCCCTCGACGTTGGTCTTGGCTACGCCCTTATAGCTGCCGTAGTAATCCCTCGATGCGTTTGGTTTAGGATCGAACGTATCGGTCTGTGCAGGGCCACCATCCAGATATACCAAAATCACGGATTTTGCCCGTTGTGCCGAGGCCCCGAACACGCAGGCCAGCAGTAGAATCAAAGTCAGATATATCGTTCTCATAATGGTAATCGTTAGTGGTTATAAAGGAACTCGTTACTATTTATCTGCACCCACATTACATCGTAAGCCAACTCGGAGAGCGACAAGCTGTTGCGCTGCATATACTCCGTATAGAACTCTATCTCCTGCGGAGTAGCCCTGCGGGAGAGTACGCGGAGGGTAATGGCGTTGGCGACCTGCGCCACATCGCTGTGCTCCTCGCAAATCTTTCGTAGTACCGGACTCTTACGGATGCGGCGTTCAAGTACCGAGGAGTTCATCAGGTAGAGCAACTGGCGCGATGTGATGGCGTTGTTGCGCTGACTCTCCAGAGAGACATCTCTTGACACCTTGCCAAAGAGCTCCAACTCGGTGGACGAGACTGTTGCATCGCCCAAATGGGTGGCGCGTGTCGCAGCAGGATAGAATGTGAACGGCTCGGGCACACGGCTGCTATACTTCTCCCAAATGCCGGTCGACCAGGCGATGGCATCCACGATGACCTCGGCCGGAAGGCGCTGTGGGACATAATATCCGTCGGGAGCCATCTCCGAGTTGAACTCCTTCGAGAGCAGGATTTTCTTCAGGAGCGCACGCATATCGAAATTCTTCTCCAGGAAGTAGTCCGTCAGATCGTTGAGCAGTTTCGGATTCGACGGCTTGTTATCCTCGCGCCAATCGTCGGGCTCGTTCACAATACCGCGACCAAAAACCCAATACCACATACGATTGACAAACACCTCGGCAAAGCGTCGGTTGTCGGGCGACGTAAGCCACTCGACGTACGGCTTGCGCCAATCGGTCTCTGACTCGAGCTTGAGCACCGTGCCGTCCTTCATCTTGATCTCCTGCCAAGGCACCTTTTTGTAGTAGTCGAGGTAGGCAATCTCCTCCTTCCACTCCTTTGTCGACTTGAACTTTATCTGCGAGAAGCAGAGGTGCCCTTCATCCACACAGTGGCGATCGCCCAGGAAGAGGAGGTTGATATTGGCGTAGTAGTTACGAGATGTACGCTTCTGAAAACCGCGATAGAAGTTCGTTGCCGGAGCGCGGAAGTTGCTACCCTCCGAGAGCAGCAGGTCGCGGACCATCTTATCGTACGGCACGTTGTTGAGCAGCTGCTCGTACACCCAGCGGTTATACGCCTGCACGCCGTTAGGCCACAGATTGCTCGGGAATTCCGACTTGATGCGCAGGATATCGCCCCAGCGCATCTGCAGATATTTGATACCGAGCTCGCTTTTCAAGAGTCGGTCGACCAACTGGCGACGCTTGTTGGGGTTGGTATCGTCCAAAAATCGCACGCACACCTGCGTCGATGGCTGGGCGCCCGTTACCGTCAGATAGACTCGCCTCAAAAATACCTCATCGCGGCATTGGCCCGCGGTTGCCGCCTGCGCTATATGGCACAGCAGGCAAGCAACACATATCAGTATTGTTCTCATATTGTAATTACGATATTAAAATACCCTCTATTTCAACCAAAAGTTCACCCCTGCACACATCGGCAACCGTATAGAGCACCGGCACGCACGGGTAGGCCTCTTCGACTACCTCACGCACGGCGGAGTAGTCCTCCGCGTGCTTGATGAAGACGTGCAGCTTGACGTGCTTCAAATCGTAGGCCGTGCAACCGTATCGCACGAGATTCTCCGACGAGACAAGATGTTCGATATTCTCAATCGTCATTCGCGTCTGCGTCGCTACCGACGAGGCATCCACACTATCCTCGCCTCGGATGGCTGCCGTGCCCGAGACAAAACAGCAAGCACCTCGCGAGGTTTCAATCAGCTTGGCACGCTCGAACTTCGGTGTACTCTTGACAGCATCGGCGCCATCGTCGATAAGCACCTTGCGCGAATAGACATGTGCCGCCACCTGCAGCGGATTGTCAATCGGATAGATGCCCGAATTTAGTTCTCCCTTCTTACGGAAGGCGATGCCGCCTACGATGATACCCTCGGAGCTGACTCCGATACCCGTCGCTGCGGGATAGCCATTCGCCCAACTGCCGCGTGCGTAGTAGCTCGAACGGGCATCGTTGAACTCCTGATAGTTCTGTTTGCCGTTCTTATAGGCAACGATATTACCGATATAGTTCCACTGGCGCACGATGTCGTCGACCGCAAAGTCGTGAGCCGTCAGCAGAGCGTCCAACTTTGCAAACACCTCACGACTCTGCTCACTGACGCTCGCCGAGAAGTCGGCCGACGGAATGCCCTCGACAAAGAGCATCGTCTCCTGCGGAGTGTCGATCACACCATAACAGACACCCGCCTGCTCGCAGATGCGAATCTCGGCATCGTCCTCAACGACATACACATCAAGCGACAGACCGCCGTGCGGAAGCACATACTGCGGAATCAAGGTTACGGGAACGATGCGCCCCAAAGATTCATACACAATGGATTTTATATCGGCGAGCAGATGGTGATACTCCACCTCCTCACTCACGCCACAAAAGACAAGCCCACAAACTCGGTCTGCCGAAGTGGCAGTCAATAGTGCTTTAATGCGAGCCGAAGACAAATCGCCAAAGTCGAGAGTCGAAGAATAAATCTTTAATCCCATATATTCGTTCTCTGCTGGTTTCCCTTACTTTTAAGACAAAGTTACGAATAAAAAGTTAAATTTCAAATCGAAAAAAAGCAGAAAAAAACACAAAAAAACAAGGCCAGCAAGCCGTAATACACACTTTTCGAGAGCCGGCAGGCGAGCCCAAATGCGAAGAGACTATTTTTTCAGCGTCTTAAACGAGAGGATATGCCAAGTGATGCCGATAGCAAGTGCCGCCATCAGCAGCTGTGCCCACCACCACTCATCGACCACCGCAAAGATGCAGTAACCGATAGTCAGCCACACGAGCGATACGGAGCAAATCTTCACGCGCAGCGGAATGGCACGGTGTTCGCGGAAATTGCGGATATACTCGCCGAGAACCGGGTGCGCAATCAGCCAGTCGTAGAGCGCCGGCGACGCCTTAACCCACAATGCAGCAGCGAGTAAAAGGAATGGCGTGGTAGGCAGCAACGGCAGGAAGATGCCGAGGATGCCAAGCGCGAGAGCAATGCCGCCGAGTATGATCAAAAATAAATTCACGGGCACAAAGATACAAAATACAAATAAAATATGTATATTTGTACGACTGAAAACGAACTTAAAACAAAACCAACACAATATGAGTAAGAAAATAGGTATTGCCGCCGACCACGCGGGCTACCAAATGAAGGAGTTGCTGACGGGCTATCTCGGCTCGAAAGGTTATGAGGTATTCGACTTCGGCTGTTCGTCGGACGAGAGTTGCGACTATGCCGACTATGCACATCCGCTTGCCGAGGCAATCGAGAATGGCGAATTTGAGCGCGGCGTAGGCATTTGCGGTTCGGGCGAAGGTATGGCCATCACGCTCAACAAGCACCAGACAATTCGTGCAAGTTTGTGTTGGACTCCGGAGATTGCCCACATCACGCGTCAGCACAACGACTCGAACGTGCTCGTTCTGCCGGCTCGTTTTATCGACAACGAAACTGCAATCGCGATTCTTGACGAGTGGCTCTCGACCGAGTTCGAGTCGGGTGGCCGTCATTCGCGCCGTCTGGAGAAGATCGCAATCCGATAGCACACATTCTACAATATCTAACGAGGACCATCTGCCCGAAGGCAGATGGTCCTCGTTGTTGTTAAAAGGAATCTTTGTCGGGAACGACGTAAGATTTGCGCTCGGCGTGCTGATAATACTGTTGTATATACGCCTTTATGCGGCGCTCGACACTCCGGTAGTCGTGTGTGGCAATAAGGTTATTACTGCGAGAGGTGTCAGAGATATCATAAATCTCACGAACGGCATTGTCCGTGAATACATACACATACTCCGCCGAAAATGCCTTGTATGCACCATTGTCGCACACGATAGTCAGCGGATTGTCACTCTTTTGCAGTGCGTCGCGACCATAAGCAAAGTATGGTGCATTGTAGCCCAAAATGCCCAACAGTGTCGGCATAATATCTATCTGCGACGTTGGTTCAAAAGATTCGCCTCGCAACGAGTCATCCGGAGTGTAGATCGCACCCAGAATATGGAAGTCGCCAGGAGATACCGCCGTCTTATCGGCGTAGTAGTCGCACGAAACGTGGTCGGAAACAAATACAAAAATCGTATTATTAAACCAAGCCTTGTCTCTATTTTGGGCAAAGAACTTTTCGATTGACGCATCGAGATAGGCCGCGCACGGCTGAATCTTGTTATGACCTTTAGGCAGGCGATTTTTCCACTCCTCGGGCAACACAAACGGGTGGTGAGACGAGATAGTAAAGACCGACGAAAGGAATGGCTCTTGAAGATGATCTATCTGCTCGCCCATAAACGACAAGAACTTGTCGTCCCAAATACCCCAATAGCCATCAAAGTCATTATACCCGTGAACCTGTTCGTAGTCCTCTTTACTGAAGCAGTTATCGAATCCCGCAGAGATTGCGTATGCATCAAAGCCCATTGATCCACGCTCCGAGCCACAGAAGAAGGCAGTCGTATACCCTCTCTCTTTAAGCAACTTCGGCAATGGGCGACTCTCGCCGAGCGACTGCGGCATAAGCACAAAGGGGGTCATAAGCGACGGAATAGAGCCCCAAACAGCCGGCAATGCCTGAATCGAGCGTTTGCCGTTAGCATACATTCGGCGGAAGGCAAATCCGCTCTGCATTAACGAGTCGAGGAATGGAGTGTAACCCTTCTGCACCTCATTCTCATAGATTTCGGGGCAGAGATATGCTGAGTTCTCGGCAGATATGCTCTCTGTAACGAAAATTACCACATTACGTGCAGCGAATTTGCTTTCTGCTGCGGGATAGTGGTATGGAGAGTATATCCGGCCAAGTTCTTGATCGTCGAAATACTTTGGTGCCCGAACCTCTTTTGCGCCCATAGTTCTTAGGATGCAGAATGGGTTTGAAAGCACAATATTTGCCTTATCGCCACTCTTTGCGAATTTCAGCGAATAAGGGATTGCTGTCGGGCGTGCCATACGGCTCAAACCACCACGAACACCTGCCACACAGAGCAGTAACGCTAGGCATAGCGCTACGGTATTAACCACATAGTAGCGCCATCGGCCCAAGATTGCAACAGGTTGTGCTTTACGGCGATAGCCCCACGCTAAAAGTGCGACAAGTGCAATACCAAAGAGTACAATGTGGAGATTTTCGACGGCAAACTTGAGGACCAGCTGCACCGAGTTTGAGTTGTCGGCGAAGAGTACCTCCTCGGCTGTAAAACGCTTTTGGGTATAGCGGAAATATATGGCATCGGATAAGTTTATGGCAACGCAAATAAAGCCAACCACTACATAATACCAATATAAGATATCGCAATATAACCTCTTTTCGCGAATGTGCAGCGGAATGAGAGAGACGATAATCCACAGAGCATAAGCGTAGCAAAACGATATGATATCGAAACGGATACCTCCGTATATCAATTTCGGTATTTCGCTCCACTCGAAGCTGCCAAAAATCTCTAAGTTATAGAGTGTGAAAGCTACTCGGCAAAGCATCAGCACCGCAAAGAGCAGCACCGTGCGCCACAGAGTAAGCATTAGGTATGTTTTGAAAAATCTATTCACAAGCATCAGTAAATAAGGCAATGATATAGTTGTTGACCCGGAAAAATATTGGGGAAATAAGGGTGATACTCCATTTGTGAATACCACCCTTATTTTATTCATCACAAAAATTCATTGCAAAAAAATATTTTCTACAAAATTACCACTTTTTTGTTAAACACAACTGATTTATAAGTAAAATTGTCCGCAAACGCCCCTAAACAACCCAAATAGACTCTAATCTCAACCCTCAAACAGCCCACATATAACAATACAAAACAGGGGCAACCCGATATGGATTGCCCCGCAAAAGCTATTGATAATAAGCTAATTATATTAATTGTATGAAGCGAAAAGCCCCCCCTTGCCAACCGACGACAAGTTGAGAGCAGAGATTGCTTGCAGACTATGCCGAAACGCGAAGGAGGAAGACCGAAGGTCAAAGGGGGATTTAGGGGGAATGTCAATATATCAGGCAATGAAATAGTCGAGTAGAGCAAACAAAAAGCACGACCCTTCGGAATCGTGCTTTGGTTAGATATAGTATCAACTACTATTTCATTGCCTGCTGAACAGCAACTGCAACCGCTACGGTAGCACCTACCATTGGGTTGTTACCCATACCGAGGAAGCCCATCATCTCAACGTGTGCAGGAACTGACGACGAACCAGCGAACTGTGCGTCCGAGTGCATACGGCCGAGAGTATCGGTCATACCATACGATGCAGGACCTGCGCCCATATTATCTGGGTGCAAGGTACGGCCCGTACCACCGCCCGAAGCTACCGAGAAGTACTTCTTACCGGCCAAAACGCGCTCCTTCTTATAGGTACCTGCAACAGGGTGCTGGAAGCGGGTAGGGTTAGTCGAGTTACCGGTGATCGATACGTCAACATCCTCCTTCCACATAACTGCAACGCCCTCGCGAACGTCGTCAACACCATAGCAGCGAACCTTCGAACGAAGACCATCCGAGTAAGCGATCTCCTCTACAACTGCAACCTCACCGGTGTAGTAGTCGAACTGGGTCTGAACATAGGTAAAGCCGTTGATACGCGAAATGATCTTCGCAGCATCCTTACCCAAACCGTTCAAGATAACGCGCAAAGGATTAACGCGAACCTTGTTTGCCATCTCTGCAATCTTGATAGCACCCTCGGCAGCAGCGAACGACTCGTGACCTGCCAAGAATGCGAAGCACTGAGTCTCCTCGCGGAGCAAACGTGCTGCAAGGTTACCGTGACCGATACCAACCTTACGGTCGTCAGCCACCGAACCTGCGATACAGAATGCCTGCAAACCCTCGCCGATTGCCTCTGCTGCATCAGCAGCCGAAGTGCAACCCTTCTTGATTGCGATAGCAGCACCTACAACGTAAGCCCACTTTGCATTCTCGAAGCAGATTGGCTGGGTCTCCTCACACATCTTGTAAGGATCGATACCCTTTGCGTCGCAGATTGCCTTTGCCTCATCCAAACCATTGATGCCATATTGTGCAAGCACAGCGTTAACCTTGTCAATTCTGCGCTCATAGCTCTCAAACAATGCCATAATTTTCTCTAATATTTTAGCGTTAAACAATATGGTTTACTACTCGTGACGAGGGTCGATGTACTTAACTGCATCCTTGAAGCGGCCATACGAGCCCTTCGACTTCTCCAATGCCTCAACCGGCTCGATACCCTTCTTTACGAAGTCCATAAACTTGCCGAGGTGAACAAACTCGTAACCGATAACCTCATCGTTAGCGTCGAGGCCCATACGAGTACAGTAACCCTCAGCCATCTCGAGGTAGCGAGTACCCTTTGCCAACGTACCGAACATCGTACCTACCTGCGAACGAAGGCCCTTACCGAGATCCTCAAGCGATGCACCGATAACCAAGCCGCCCTCCGAGAAAGCCGACTGCGTACGACCGTAAACGATCTGCTTGAACAACTCGCGCATAGCGGTGTTGATAGCGTCGCAAACGAGGTCGGTGTTGAGCGCCTCGAGGATGGTCTTGCCCGGAAGAATCTCCGATGCCATAGCTGCCGAGTGAGTCATACCCGAGCAACCGATGGTCTCAACCAATGCCTCCTGGATGATACCGTCCTTCACGTTGAGCGTCAGCTTGCAGGCACCCTGCTGTGGTGCACACCAACCAATACCGTGAGTCAGACCCGAAATGTCCTTAATCTCTTTGGCGCGAACCCACTTGCCCTCCTCTGGAATTGGAGCCGACTCGTGGTTTGCACCCTTCTTAACGCAGCACATCTGCTGCACTTCGTGTGAGTAAATCATAAGTTTGACTTTTAATTTTTAAGTATAGTTCGTTAAACTTTTTGTTTGCTTTCTTGTTCGCAAAAGTGCGATTTGCGCACAATTCGCTACAAAGATAGAAAAATAATTGAGAACGCGACCAAAGTTTTCGTAAAAAAATCAAAACTGTTTTTCGGTCGCGCTGTTCAAGAAAATGCAAAACGCAAAAAAGTCGCATATCGGATACTATTATTCTCAATAATACGGCCAAAATATCGCATTATTCCGTAAAAAATCGTATCTTTGGACTTTATTAGTCGGTTTTGCCATCCAAGAGACCGCCGCAGAGCGGTGGATGATGATGGCAAGAGTCGTGATTATCAACGGCATTAGAACGATATAGCGGTTAAAAACACAGAGCAAAATATGAAACAGGGATTCGACAACGAGAAGTATCTTAAAATCCAATCCGAGCAGATCAAGAAACGCATCGATCAGTTTGGCGACAAACTCTATCTCGAATTTGGAGGTAAATTGTTCGACGACAATCACGCCAGCCGTGTATTGCCCGGTTTTTTGCCGGACAGCAAGTTGCGAATGCTCGTGCAGCTGAGCGACTGTGCCGAGATTCTAACCGTCATCAGCGCAAAGGATATCGAAAAGAACAAGATGCGCAGCGACCTGGGAATCACCTACGATGAGGACGTTTTGCGTCTGCGTACCGAGTTTGAGAATGCCGGTTTATACTGCGGTGGTGTGGTCATCACCCACTACAACGGTCAGTCGAGTGCCGATGCTTACCGCACCCGCTTGGAGCGTCTGGGCATCAAGGTATACTACCACTATACCATCGAGGGCTACCCGAACAACGTGGCACTCATCGACTCGGAGGAGGGCTTCGGCAAGAACGACTATGTCGACACGTCGCGTCCGTTGGTCATCGTAACGGCTCCCGGTCCGGGCAGCGGCAAGATGGCTGTATGTTTGAGTCAGCTCTATCAGGAGAATCGCCGAGGAATCAAGGCAGGATATGCCAAATTTGAGACCTTCCCGGTATGGAATCTCCCGCTGAAACACCCCGTGAATGTTGCCTACGAGGCGGCTACAGCCGACCTGAACGATGTGAATATGATTGACCCGTTCCACTTGGAGGCATACGGCAATATCGCTGTAAACTACAACCGAGACATTGAGATTTTCCCCGTACTGAATGCGATTTTCGAGGGCATCTACGGCGAGAGCCCTTACAAGTCGCCGACCGATATGGGTGTAAATATGATTGGCCACTGCATCAGCGACGAGGAGGTGTGTTGCTCGGCAGCACGCGATGAGGTGATTCGTCGCTACTACTACGCACTCTGCAACCTCGCAGAAAAGGGCACGAACGAGAGCGAAGTCAACAAGATTGCTCTCATCCTAAAGCAGGCAAAGCTCTCCACGGCCGACCGCAAAACAACGGTTGCGGCACACGAGCGCAAAGCGCAATGCGACGGCTCGCCAACGGCAGCCATCGAGTTGCAGGATGGCACGATTATCACTTCGCGCACAAGTTCGCTACTCGGCTCGAGCGCTGCGTTGCTGCTCAATGCAACGAAGCATCTGGCAGGCATTCCACACGACAAGAAGCTAATCGCCGAGAATCTCATCGAGCCAATACAAAAGACAAAGGTGGAGTATCTGCACGGCCACAATCCGCGTCTGCACACGGACGAGGTACTCGTTGCGCTGTCGTTGCTCAGCAACAACGACGAGGAGTGCCGCAGAGCACTCGACCAGCTGCCAAAGTTGAAGGGTTGTCAGGTACACTCGACGGTAATGTTGAGCGAGGTCGACCGCAAGATTTTCAACAAACTCGGAATCGAGCTCACTTGCGACCCTGTACGCAAGGTCGAGTAGTATTATATCTTAAGGTAACACCAAACGCACCCCCGTCAAGCCTCGGTTCTGACGGGGTTTTGTTGTGCATCCACAGCAGAATTGCACACTTTCGAGCACTACCCTTTCGGGGATGTGATTTTATCGGCACAGAAAATATTTTGAAAATTTTTAGTACCTTTTATTGCATAGTACCAAATTTCGTATTATATTTGCAACACAAAAGTAGTAAAACCCAAATACAAAACCATAGCAATTATGAAGGAGATTATTAACGTATCTATTGGCAGTCAGCCGTTTACGCTCAATATGGATGCCTATCGCCGCCTGGCCGCCTATCTTGGCGACGTGCGTTCGCGCATCGCGGAAAACCCCGACGAGGTGATGGCCGACATCGAAGTGCGCTTTGCCGAGATCTTTAACGAGGAGCTTTCGTCGGCAAGTATGGTTGTATCGATTGCGATGGTCGAGGCGGCAATTACTCGCATGGGCGCACCGGAGGATTTCGGCCCTGCTCGCCACAATCAATCGTCGAGCGAGAGCCACAACTCGGTCCGCAGCTGGCATTCGATTCGTCGCTCGCGCACCAATCGCTCGATTGCGGGTGTATGTGGCGGATTGGCGGAGCATCTAGGTGTGGATGCGACACTGCTGCGAATCATCACGTTTATGCTGATATTCTTCGGCGGAATGTCGCTATGGGTATACATCATTTTGTGGATTGCCATTCCGGAGGAGTAAGCACACGGGCTTTAATCATACATTATAAATATCATATAGTATAAAGAGAGAAAGGGATATCAGATATGAAGGAAGACAATGTAAAAGTGCAGATGCGTAAGGGTATTATGGACTACTGCGTGCTTGCCATTCTCGCATCGGGCGACTCGTACGCTCCGGCAATCATTGCCGAGCTAAAACACGCCGAGATGATTGTGGTCGAGGGTACGCTCTACCCTATTCTTACGCGAATGAAGAATGCCGGATACCTCACCTATCGTTGGGAGGAGTCGCCGCAAGGGCCACCGCGCAAGTACTACACGCTGACCGATGAAGGTCGTCGCTATCTGGCTTCGCTCGACGAGGCGTGGGAGACTCTCGTAGAGCAGATCAATGCAATTCGCCACAAATAAAACGCAAACCGGATATGAAACACCTGTTTATAATACTTGCATCGCTATTTTCGATGAGCGTAGCGCAGGGTGCAACACTTTCGTCGGCCGAGGATGCCGACCAATACACAATCGTTATGGAGCCACGCAGCAGCCGTATGGACTTCGACGAAGTCGAGGTGTCGGGCGGTGTGAGACTGATTGTCGAGGAGCGCACCGAGGGCAATATAATCATTCGCGCGCCGAAATACCTATTCGAGCATATCACGCTCTGCGTTAGCGACAACACGCTGCACGCCGGCCTGCGACTGCCGAAGGGCGGACATCGACAATCGTACGGGCTTATAAAGCTGGGCGCGCCGTCGCGCCTGGTCGAGATATATGTGCCCAACAATGGTCGCATCAACGAGATTACGGCTAGCGGAGCATCGTCCGTAAATATCATCCCGACGCTATCGGCTGCGGAGATAGACATCGAGGCGAGCGGCGCATCGACAATCTCACTCTCGACCAACTCGCCAAAGGTATCAATTGACTTGTCGGGTGCCTCGACGCTGAAAATCGACGCACAGATCAACTCGATGGATGCAGATGTGGCGGGCGCTTCGACTCTGAAGTGCTACGGCTCGCTCAGCAGTCGATTCGAGGCAGAGGTTAGCGGTGCTTCAACCCTCACGGCGGATGAGTTCGCTGCGCACACACTCGAGTTGGAAGTTACGGGTGCATCGAGCGCCAAGGCGAAGTGCGACATCGGCATAGTCGAAGTATCGGGTGCTTCGGGCGCAACCATCGAGTGCTCGACATCGCTCAACGCATCGGCGTCATCGGCATCGACCGTGCGCTACAAGGGCGATTGCAACGTCAATTTAAGAAGTGTTACAGGAGCAAGTTCCATCAAAAAATTATAGCATACACCATGAACGAAATCAAGAAATGCAGCATATCGGGCATCGCCTTTACCTTCGAGATTGAGGCCTATGCCCGACTCGAAGAGTACATCAAGTCGCTCAAAAAGGCCTATGCCGGCAACCCTGACTGCCAGGAGATTATCGCCGACATCGAAGCGCGCATTGCCGAGTTGATACTCTCGGCACAGAGCTTCCCGACGCAGACCGTCGGCTTGCCACTCATCGAGAACATCATCGGCCAGCTCGGCTCGGCAGAGGATATAGCCGGCGAGGAGATACCGACCAACACATCGACAATAACGGGCGAATCGCGCATCTCGCGCCGTCTCTACCGCGACATGGATAACGCCCGACTCGGTGGTGTGTGTGCCGGCATCGGTCGATACTTCAACATCGATTCGGCAATCGTGCGACTGCTCTTTTTCGCACCTCTGCTCCTATCTGTTTTGACGCACAGCAATAGTTGGGTATCAATAACGGCACTAAACCTCTTCAGCGTATTCATTCTAACATACGTGATTATGTGGTTTGCCGTTCCGGCAGCTCGTTCGGCACGCCAGAAACTCGAGATGGAGGGTAATCCCGTAACCGCCAAAACGATTGCCGACCGTCAGGCGGCAACACCCGAACAGCGCGCCAAGTCGAGCATCGCATCGTTCGTCGTTGCGCTCGGTCGCACGGCAGTCGTGCTGTTGAAGGTGTTTATCGCGTTGTTGATATTCCCGCTTGTGATAGCATTCTTCGCTATCGTGTTCAGCATATTATGTATTCCGTTAGGCATATCGGCAGAGTTCATCCAATTTGGCAACCTTGGCTCGCTGACATCGCTCGCATCGGAGTTCGGCTACGCGGTACCGATGTTGGGATTGGGTATTGTGCTCATTCCGATTGTAATACTCATCTACCTGTTCGTTGTGCTGATGCTCGGTCGCCGTCCGCGCTGGTGGGTATTCGTCTCGGCATTTATCGCGTGGCTGCTACTCATCTTCGGCATAATGTTTGCCGGTGTAAAGTCGTTGAGCACCCTTCCGGAGAACGAGGTAGAGCGCATACTGAAGAGCGACTGGGACGACATCGAGGAGTCGCTCGAGCGTAGCGCAGCGGGATTCGGAGCACCGATTGACTCGGTGGAGTACAGCAAGTTAATCCACGCAACGGATGCTGCGAGCATAGACAAATAGTACCATTTCATCATAAGCAATCCAACCAAGTCCCCGTGCGAGGCATTCGTGCGGGGCATTTTTTATTACAAAGCATAGCTTCGCAAGGCGGGCGAGCGGAGATAAATCGCCGAGAAATCGTTCATTTCGCCCTACGCGGTTTTGATTATCGCGCGATTATTCGTACCTTTGAACGATATTTGCAAAGAGAGCAAAGCGAATATGGGAACAATTAAATGTATAGCAATACTTACCTCGGGCGGTGATGCACCGGGTATGAATGCAGCGATTCGAGCCGTTGCGCGCACGGCATTCTACAACGGATGGCGCGTAAAGGGCATAATGCGCGGCTACAAGGGACTTATCACGGGCGAAATCGTAGAGTTTCGTTCGGAGAGCGTCAGCAACATCATTCAGCGCGGAGGTACCATCCTCAAAACAGCACGCTGCACGGAGTTTAAGACGGTCGAAGGACGCCGCACGGCGTACGAGAATATGCGTCGCGAGGAGATTGACGCCCTGGTCGTAATCGGAGGCGACGGCACGATTACCGGCGCACGAGCATTTGCCGAGGAGTTCGACGTTCCGATTGTCGGCTTGCCCGGCACGATTGACAACGACCTCTCGGGTACGGATGCAACCATCGGCTATGATACGGCTCTCAACACCATAACCGATGCGGTGGACAAGTTGCGCGACACGGCAACCTCGCACGAGCGACTCTTCTTCGTCGAGGTGATGGGCCACACGGCCGGTTATCTGGCACTCAATGGCGCGATTGCAGCGGGTGCCGAAGCGGCTATCATTCCGGAGGCAGAGACCGGCAACGATCAACTCAAGACTCTCATCGACAACGGCTTCCGCAAGAGCAAGAACTCGGCAATCGTACTCGTGGCGGAGAACCCCGAGACGGGTGGCGCGATGGGACTTGCGAAGCGTGTCGAGGAGGAGTTCCCACAGTATGACGCTCGCGTAACGATTCTCGGGCATCTGCAACGAGGCGGCTCTCCGACGGCAGCCGACCGCATACTCGCATCGCGACTGGGAGCGGCGGCCATCGAAGCACTTAAAGAGGGACAGCGCAACGTAATGGTCGGCACTCGCAATGGCGAAACGGTATACGTTCCGTTTGCACAGGCACTCAACCACACGAAGAGCGTACGCCGCAGCAATATCGAACTTGTGAAGATTCTATCCATATAAAAACAGACAATCAAAACACAACCCAAATATGAAGAAAGTAATAGGCATCGGTAATGCACTGACCGATATGCTTGTAAATATGAAGTCGGACGATGTGCTCGACACGTTCGGCATTGCAAAGGGCTCGATGTCGCTGGTCGATAGCGCATTGCAGTCGAAAATCTCGAAATCGGTTGCGGGATTCCCCTACTCGCTCTCGCTCGGTGGTTCGGCCGACAACACGATTCGCGCTATGGCCCGCCTCGGTACGCAGGTCGGCTTCATCGGCAAGGTAGGTCGCGATACGACGGGCGACTTCTTCGAGCAGGCGTTGCAGAATCTCGGCATTGCACCAACTATTTTCCGTGGCGAGAATCGTTCGGGAAAGTGCGTGTCGCTCGTATCGCCCGACGGCGAGCGAACAATGGTAACGCACCTGGGTGCAGCGATGGAGTTGCGAGCAGAGGAGATCTCACCGGAGATTTTCGAGGGCTACGACTGCCTCTACATCGAGGGATATCTGGTGCAGGATCACACGCTCATCGAGTCGGCTATGCGCACAGCGAAGGCGCAGGGACTGAAGGTCGCAATCGACCTCGCGAGCTTTAATGTCGTAGAGGAGAATCGCGATTTTCTGCGTCGCATCACGCGCGAGTATGTCGATATCGTATTCGCAAACGAGGATGAGGCAAAGGTATTCTCGGGCGAGCAGGAGCCAATCAACGCGCTGCAACACATCTCGGAGATGTGCTCGCTGGCCGTTGTCAAAATCGGAATGAAGGGTGCGCTCATCAAGCACGGATCGGAGGTCATCCACGTCGGCATTATGGCCGCAGCCAAGCGTGTCGACACGACGGGTGCGGGTGACTTCTACGCCGCAGGTTTTATGCACGGTCTGTGTGAGGGGTTGTCGCTGCGCCAATGCGGAACAATCGGTGCAATCACAGCCGGCAAGGTTATCGAGGTGGTCGGAACGACGCTCGGCGAGGAGGCGTGGAGCGAAATTGAGCGACTGATCAAACGAGTAAAAACCGAAAAATATCTCTTCTAAAATGGCTTTCATTCGACACATTGCGACGGCGCTCGTTTGCGTCGCAACCATTTTGGGCGTAACGGCCCAGGAGCGACGACTGCTCACGATGGAGGATGCAATTCTCAATCGCGACCTTACACCGAAGAATTATCGCGTGGAGTGGAATTCGGCCTATACGAAGGGGGAATATCTGCACCGCACGGAGCAGGGCGAGTGGCGCGCCATAGATGTTCGCACGGGCAAGGAGCGCGCAATCGAGGCACCGCAGCCGAAGCCAAAGGTGGCGCACGCCGAACTACGCGAGAACAACATCGTGTGGGTAGAGGCCGACGGCACGGAGCGTAGCGTAACCAATTTCGAGGACAAGAACATCGTCTGCGGAGCAACCGTATCGCGCAACGAGTTTGGCATTTCGGGCGGTCTGTTCCCGTCGCCCGATAACAAGCGTCTGGCGTTCTACAAAAAGGACGAGTCGCACGTAACGACCTTCCCGCTGCTCGATATTTCAACCCGCACCGGCTCGCTCGTCGAGATTAAATACCCGATGAACGGTATGCCATCCGAGCGTATCGAGGTGGGTGTATACGATGTCGAGAGTGGAGCGACCGTATATCTTAATGTTACGGATTTCGACTGCGAGCGATACATAACCAACCTGACTTGGTCGCCCGACTCGCAGCGTATATACGCGCAGGTACTCGACCGCGCGCAGAAGAACGTACACCTGAATGTCTACAATGCCTCGGATGGAGCGTTCATCAAGACGCTGCTCACGGAGCACGACGACCGCTTCGTCGAGCCGCAGTATCCGCTCTACTTCATCAAAGGCGATAGCACGAAGTTCATCTACACGACAAACAACCGCGACGGATATCGCAACCTGTATCTCTACTCGCTCGTCGACGACACGCTTCAGCGACTCACCGCAACGGATGCCGACGTGGAGTATGTCGGTCAATGCGACCGCGCGGTCTACTACTACTCGGCAGAGCAGTCGCCCGTCGAGCGCCACCTGATGCGAAAGGATCTGCGCAACGGTCGCGTACAGCAACTCACTCGTGGCGAGGGCTGGCACAGCTGCACCCTCTCGGAGGATGGCCGCTACTTCGCCGACAACTACTCGTCGCTCGACGTGCCACGCGTTGTGGCGGTTGGTTCGACCGACGGCAAGTGCTACCGCGAGGTATTTCGTGCCGAAAATCCAGCCGAGGGTTTCAACTTCTCGACCATCGAGTTGGGGACGGTGCGTAGCGCAGACGGCAAGTACGACAACTACTACCGCCTCATCAAGCCGCTCGATTTCAACCCTGCGAAGAAGTATCCCGTGATTCTATACGTCTATGGTGGACCACACTCGCAGATGGTACGCAACTCGTTCCAGGCACAGTTACGCCGCTGGGAGATGTATATGGCACAGCGCGGATGGGTAGTGTTCGTGATGGACAATCGCGGAACGACCAATCGCGGTGCAGAGTTCGAGCGCGCGATTCACGGCCGATGCGGAGCGTGCGAGATGGAGGATCAGATGGCAGGTATGCGTTGGCTGATGTCGCACGATTGGGTTGATGCCGAGCGCATCGGTGTACACGGCTGGTCGTACGGCGGTTTTATGACTATTTCGCTGATGGTCAACTATCCGGATGTATTCAAGGTCGGTGTGGCCGGTGGTCCGGTAATTGATTGGAAGTGGTACGAGGTGATGTACGGCGAGCGATATATGGAGACCGAGCAGACCAATGCAGAGGGTTTTGCAGCGACGTCGCTCATACCGCGTGCGAAGGATTTGCGCGGAAAGTTGCTGATCTGCCAGGGCGCTGTGGACGATGTGGTTGTGTGGCAGCACTCGCTCAATTTCGTTCAGGAGTGTATCAAGGCAAACGTGCAGGTGGACTATTTCCCTTACCCGCGCGCACAACACAATGTTCGCGGAAAGCATCGTGTACATCTGATGCAGAAGGTAACCGACTACTTCGAGGATTATCTGCGATAGGCGTAGTGTAAAGGTAATTTTTCATATATTTTCGATAAAAATGCCGATTGCAGTGCGTTTGTAACGAAAAATAACTATATTTGTAGTCAGATATACCATTTGATTGTTGTTACTATGAACACGAAACGATTTTTTGGTTGCTATTATTTTTACTTCTTTAACGAAAATTTAGAGAGGCGGTAATACGTTGTGCAGTAATCAAGAGATCCAAGTCTTCGGCAGCCGCTTCAATTTTGAAGGCGGCTGTCTGTATTTAATAACGTGGGAGTAGGAAAAGAGAGTTCGATACGATGAAGAGAGTAGCCATACAGGGATACAAGGGTTGTTTCCACCATATTGCAGCCCGCAAGTACGAGGGCGCAGACATAGAGATTGCCGCGTGCGACACGTTTCGCGATGTGGCGCGTGCCGTTGAGCGAGGCGAGGTGGATTATGGTGTGATGGCCATCGAGAATTCGATTGCCGGCTCGATATTACCCAACTACAATATTTTGCAGAACTGCAATCTGAACGTTTCGGGCGAGATATGCCTGCAGATTCGCCAAAATTTGATGGTCAATCGCGGCGTTACGCTCGATGACATTCGCGAGGTGGAGTCGCACCAGATGGCTCTGTTGCAGTGCGCCGAGTTTCTGGACGAGCACCATTGGCGATTGGTCGAGAGTACGGATACCGCTCTCAGCGCAGCCGAGTTGCAGAAGAGTGGTTCGCGCCATACGGCCGCCATCGCAAGTGCACTTGCGGCGGAGTTGTTCGATCTGGATATCATTGCCCCCGACATTCACACCATCAAGAGCAACTACACGCGATTCCTGATTCTCGAGTCGTGCGACCGCAAGCAATTTGCACCGGAGCAAGAGGTGGCGGAGGGCAACAAGGCGTCGCTCTACTTCAAGATTCCGGATCGTTGCGGCTCGCTCTACCAGACGCTGGGCACAATCGAAGGCCACGGAATCAATATGACGAAATTGCAGTCGTACCCGATTCCGACCGAGCCGTGGCGATATCTGTTCCACGTCGATATGCGTTTCGACAGCGTAGAGCGCTTCCGCGAGGTTGTGGAGCAGATGCGTCGAAGTGGTGTCGAAGTACACGTCTACGGTGTATATCACCACGCAATGGATAACATTTTTTAGCACAAGAGAGGAGAGTATGGAGATGCAGCATAATAAGTTTCAGCCCGAGCTTTCGGAGCGATTGGAAGGAGTTGGCGAGTACTATTTTTCGCGCAAATTACGCGAAATAGACGAGTTGCGCGCCGGCGGTAAACGTATTATCTCGCTCGGCATAGGCAGTCCCGACCGACCGCCACATCCGAGCGTCGTGCAGCGACTCGCCGAGGAGTCGGCCCTCTCCACAACACACGGCTACCAATCCTACAAGGGTGCACCTGCTCTGCGCGAGGCATTTGCGCGTTGGTACGGTGAGCGCTACGGCGTAGAGTTGGATGCCGACCGCGAAGTATTGCCACTCATCGGCTCGAAGGAGGGAATTATGCACGTCTGTATGACCTACCTCCGCGCGGGCGACAAGGTGCTGATTCCCAACCCGGGCTACCCTACCTACACATCGGCGGTACGCCTGTCGGGCGGAACAATCGTGCCGTACGAGCTCTGCGCCGAGCGTGGCTGGATGCCCGACACGGATGCGCTTCCGACCGAGGGGGTAAAGATGATGATCATCAACTACCCGCATATGCCGACCGGAACGGTTGCGTCGCTCGACAATCTGCGACGCATCGTAGAGTTCTGTCGTGCGAATCGCATCCTGCTGCTCAACGACAATCCGTATGGTTTCATTCGCAACGAGCACCCTGTAAGCGTACTGCAGGTGGAGGGAGCTCGCGAGGTTGCGATGGAACTCAACTCGCTCAGCAAGAGCCATAATATGGCGGGGTGGCGAGTGGGTATGCTTGCAGCCGATGCCGACCGCATAGCCGAGATTATGCGTTTCAAGAGCAATATGGATTCGGGAATGTTCCTCCCGCTGCAACTTGCAGCCGCAACGGCGCTCTCGCTGGGCGACGAGTGGTACGAGGAGCAGAATGCCGAGTATCGCGCACGCGAGCGCATCGGCGAGGCGATTTTCGACGCGCTCGGTCTCAAGTATGCACCCGGTCAGGCAGGACTTTTCCTGTGGGGCGAGCTGCCCAAGGGCGAGAACTGTTACGAGTGCTGCGACCGTCTGCTCTACGACAAGGGAGTGTTCCTCACGCCGGGCGGAATCTTCGGCAGTGCCGGTGAGCGATATATGCGATTGAGTTTATGTGCACCACAAAGCGTTCTTACAGAGGTGCTCGAGATAGTAAAACAAGATTAACGAGGAGGCGATTATGAAGGTTACGATTATAGGACTTGGTTTGATTGGCGGATCGATGGCCCTCGCTATGCGCCGATGCGGCATTGCCGACTATGTTCGCGGTGTGGACAGTAATCCGCTGCACGCCGAGAAGGCATTCGCACTCGGAATCGTGGACGAAGTAGTGCCGTTCGAGCGCGCAACCGAGGAGTGCGAGCTCATAGTGCTTGCCGTGCCGGTCGATGCTGTACCACAGATGGCAATCAAGGTGCTGAATCGCATTGCACCAAATCAGTGGGTGATGGATGTCGGTTCAACAAAAGAGGAGCTCTGCGAGGTGATCAGCCAGCACCCGTCGCGCAACCGTTTCGTTGCCACACACCCGATGTGGGGTACGGAGTACAGCGGTCCGGAGGCGGCTACGGCCGATTCGTTCGCGGGACGCAATGTCGTTCTATGCGAGAGAGAGCGCACGGATGCCGATGTGGTGGAGAAGGTCTCGGAGTTGTACCGCACGCTCGGTATGTTCGTGATGGAGATGTCGGCCGAGGAGCACGACACACACGCTGCCTACGTCAGCCATATCTCGCACATCACGTCGTTCGTACTCTCGACAACCGTTCTGGAGAAGGAGCGCGAGGTGGATACGATTTTCAATCTCGCGGGTGGCGGTTTCGACAGCACAGTGCGCTTGGCAAAGAGTTCGGCCGACACGTGGATTCCGATTTTTATGCAGAATAAATATAATGTGCTTGATGTATTGCGCGAGTACATTCATCAGATGCAACTCTTCCGCAAAGCGTTGGAGAGGGACGATCGCGATGAATTGCGTCGCATCATCACGCGCGCAAACGATATAACAAAGGTTTTACAGGGTAATAAACATTAGACAACTATGGCATTGGATATAAAATCACGCAAGCCGCTCATCATTGCGGGCCCTTGCAGCGCAGAGACACGCGAACAGACTCTCGACACGATGCTTGCACTCGCGGCAACGGGAAAAGTCGACGTGCTTCGTGCAGGCGTATGGAAGCCACGCACCAAGCCCGGAATGTTCGAGGGCAACGGCATCAAGGCTCTGCCGTGGCTTGCGGAGGCGAGAGAGAAGACCGGTCTGCCGGTGGCTGTCGAGGTGGCGAACGCTCGCCACGTAGAGAGTGCATTGGAGTTCGGCGTAGATATGTTCTGGATTGGTGCTCGCACCACCTCCAACCCGTTCAGTACGCAGGAGGTTGCCGAGGCATTGCGCGGCACGGATGCGCCTGTGCTGGTTAAAAACCCGATGAGCGCCGACCTCGAATTGTGGATTGGCGCAGTTGAGCGTCTGCAGAAGTGCGGCATCAACAACGTCGGTCTGATTCATCGCGGTTTCTCGGGCTACGGCTCGAAGGAATATCGCAACCTGCCGATGTGGCACATTCCGCTCGAAGTGAAGCGTCGTCTGCCCGAACTGCCGATGTTCTGCGACCCGTCGCACATCTGCGGCAACCGCGTGCATCTGTTTGATGTGGCACAGCAGGCGGCCGACCTCGACTTCAATGGTGTGATGATCGAGAGCCACTGCTCGCCCGACAATGCGTGGAGCGATGCGTCGCAACAGCTCACGCCGGAGGCGCTGCTCGCGATGCTCGATCGCATACGTTGGCGTGCGTCCGAGTCTGAGTCGGTGGCATATCAGAATACGCTTGACGAGCTGCGTAGCATAATCGACCGTCTGGATAACGAGATTTTCGACCTGCTGGCACGCCGTATGGAGGCGGCCGACAACATCGGTCGCATCAAGCGCGAAAACGATGTGATGATTCTGCAATCGGGCCGTTGGAACGAGGTTGTCGAGCGCATTCAGGCGTCGGCCACGAAGCACGGCCTCAGCAAGGAGTTTGTGGGCACGGTGCTCGACGCTATACATATCGAGAGTATCAACCACCAGAACCGCATTATGCGCGAAGAGTAAGGCGCACGAGGGTTTTGTTTAGAGTAGTGGGCTGCACCGCAAGGTGTGGCCCTTGTTGTTTTGGAGGGTTTCTGTTAAGGTATGTTAAGGTCTATTAAGGTCAAGTAAGGTCGAATAAGGAGAGCGCAGAGGATTTTTTAGATGGCATTTAACCGACGCTGCGGAGCGAGGGCAGAGGGTAAACTTGTTTGCGCTATGCCGAGCCGCAAGGAGGAAGACGAAGTCAATGGCAGTCGTTCGCTTACGCTCTCTGAATGGCATTTAATGGCATTTAATGGCATAGGACGACTAAAAAAATACCATTCGTTGCCATTGAGCAGTCGCAGACTGCGTATGCCATTCGTTGCCATTGAGGGCATAGCCCGAATGCCATCTACCCAACCTTATCCAACCTTACCCAACATCATCCAACCTTACCCAACCTTTACCCAACATTAAACAGCCCAAACAAAAAAAGCATCGGGCCCTCTTGCGAGAGCCCGATGCGGAATATCTGATTGGTCAGAGATTACTGAGCCAAAACAGTCGAGAAGTGGTGATAATCTGCAAGGTAGTAAGTACAACCTACACCACCGAGAACTGCAGGATCTGCAACGTTCGATGCATCGATAACAGTTACTGCATCGCCAATCTGCAACTTACCGCCAACAACGATTGGATTTGCCTCGTCACCGAAGTAGATGTGCTTGGTCTTACCGTTGAAGTGGCCGATAACCATACCTACACCGCAAGTACCCTCTGCTGCACGTACCAAGCAGTTTACAGTGTTGTTAGCAATCTGACCAACCTTGTGCTCCGCATTACCAACGTTACCCATAACACCACCGACACCACCTGCCGATACAGGAACGTTTACTACGATGTCACCGGTAGTAGTCGAGCCGGTAAGCAAGTAACCACCCGAGTGGAAGCCAGCCAAACCACCATATACCGAACCCGAGTTAGTCTCGTTAACGGTGATCGAACCGGTGTTCTGGCAGTCAACGATCTGACCCGAACCACCCTGGATACCACCAAGACGAACCTTACCGGTACCCGATACGGTGATGTTACCCTTGTTTACGCAACGCTCAGTGATGTTTGCACAAGCCGACTCCTTACCTGGCCAACCTACGATACCACCCAATGCCGAGTTCGAAGTACCGAGGTCGTTGTGATAGATAATATTACCCTCGTTTACGCAGTCAGTGATGCTACCCGACGACTGACCCTTTGCATAGTAGTCACTACCTACGACACCACCAACATAAGTCAAGTGGTTAGCAACGGTAGTGGTAAACTTCTGCGAGTGCTTAATCTCACCGAAGTTCTTACAGCCGGCAACATAACCCCACTGTGCACCTACGACACCTGCTACGAGTGTACGGCCCGAAGTACCCGAACCATCACCAGCGGTCAAGTTGTACTCTACGCTACCGTAGTTCTCGCAGTTGTCAACGTTACCGTTGTACATATAACTTACGACACCACAAACTGAAGGAGCTGCCGACGACTCCGACTTCGAACCATCGATACCACCCATCGAGTTACGACCGTTGAACATAGTTCCAGTGCTGTAAATGTTACCCTTGTTAACGCAACCAGAGATGTTAGAGTTCTGGTAAGATACGACACCCGAGATGATAGCACCCTTGAGCATACCTGCCGAGATGTGAGAAACGTTACCCTCGTTGTAGCAGTTGATGATCTCACCTGCCGAGTAACCAACTACACCTGCCATACATACCAACGCACCCGACGAAGGAGTGTTGAAGGTTACGTCGCCATAGTTCTTACAGCCACTGGTAATGGTGTACGAGTTCGACGAACCGGTCACACCACCGATGTAGAAGTTCTTAGAAGTTGCAGAGTCACCAATGTTGATAGTAAGGTCACCGTGGTTCTCGCAATCGTAGAGACCAGCAGGAACAGTGTCAGCGCCCGACTGGAAGCGACCCGATACAGTACCGATGTAGCAAGTCTGAACAGTGTGGTTCTTGAGCTCGAGAGTTACGTCACCATTGTTGATACAGTTGCGGATGTAACCGCCAGGAGCAGTCCAACCTACGATAGCAGCACGAGTCTGTGCGAGCGAGTCATCTGGACAGTTAGTACGAACGTCAGCGTTGTTGATAACGTTCTCAACAGTACCTGCCATATTCGAAGCTACAACGAATGCGAAGCAGAGGTTGCTTGCAGGGTTGCCGTCGAGCGAGAATGGCGATACCTCAGGGATAACGAGACCGCACGAATCAGCGATAACCAAGTTCTTAACAACTGCACCAGCTGCGATGTAACCGAAGAGCGGCTGAGTAGTGACCCAGTTGGTGATCGAGTAGCCCTGACCGTTGAAGATACCGTCGAAACCGGTGTGGAAACCAGTGTCAGCGCTTACAGGACCTACTACAGGAACCCACTCTGCGAGAGTGCTCATATCGATATCGTTGCCGAGAACAACCTCGCCGTTCTCGTTAACGTACTTCTTGTAACGACCCATATTCACACACTTAGCGAAGTCAACCAACTCCTCAGCAGTGCGGATAGCGTCGATCTTAACCTCCTTATACTCGTAAATTGGAGCAACCGACTCCTGACCGCCACGAACGTCGAGACCGGTAGGGAATACGCTCAAGTTCTCCAAGAGACCTACGCTCGAGTAAACGTTCAACTTCAAACCGTTGCGAACAGTACCGTTAGGAATAACGAAGGTTACGTTTACGGTCTCCTCTGGAGCGATAGCGATGTAGCCCTCCTCCGAAGTGCCGTTGGTGAGGGTAATAGCGCTCTTGCCGCTTACAACCTCAACCTTACCCGTTCTATAATTAATATGGTATTTACCTGCGATAGGATCACCCTCCGAAGTAGCAACCTCGATCTTCTCCAAGTAGATGGTCTCACCCTCGTACTTGTTGGTGAACGGAATCGTTACCAAACCGCAGAGGTTGTGGAGAGTTACCTCGGTTGTGTTCGAGTAACCTGCCATTGCGAGCAACGAGTGGTCGTAGCCGTTAGCAATCAGCGGCTGCTCGTCGTAGAAACGGAGCGAACCCGAAGTGGTATAGAGCTCTGCTGGGTAGAATACCGAGTAAGGATATGCAACTGCCTCGAACGAGAACTGTGCGGTCTGGGTACCTACTGCCTCTGGAGCAACCTCATTCGACGAAAGCTCGTTGTTAGCAACAACAGCGTCGCCCTCCTGCCATACGATACCGGTCTCACCGATAGTTACGGTCAAGGTTGCAGGAGCCTTCTCAACAACGGTAAATACCGAAGGAGCGAGCTCTACGGTTGCACCTGCCTCAACGGTTACGTCGTCGGTAAGAGCAAGGATGAAGTTATGACCCTCAGTGTCAGCAATAACAACCTCGAAACCACCAGCGTAAACACCAGCAGGAACAACAACGTTGAAATATACAGGAGCTGCGGTCGAAATAGCAACACCCTCCTCGCAAACGAGGTCGGTGGTCTTCGAAGTAGCCTCTGCGGTCAAAGCAACCGAAGGGCCCTCCTCGCCATTCGAAATGGCAGCCTTCCAAGTACCGTTAAGTGCGCTCTCTGCAGTGAACGACAACTTGCTGATTGCAACCTCACCCTCCGATGCAGCATCGAGAGTCAAAGGAAGCGATACAACACCGAAGATGCTCTGCAAAGCAACGTCAGCGGTCAAGTTCTTCTCGTCACCATCAACAGCGGTCAACTCGGTAGCAACGCCGTACATACCGTAAACCGAGCGGTCGTAACCACCAGCTACGTACGACTGAACCGAAGGAACAGTGATCTGGTTGAGACCCGAAATGAGCGATGCAGGAGCAACTACTACAACCGGTGCCTCGATGTCGTAAACGAGGAACGATGCGGTCTGCTTGCCAGCCTGCTCTGCCTCTACAGCAGGTACCTCCAGATTGTTGATTGTAACAACATCTCCCTCAACCCACTCACCGGCAGGAAGCGTTGCGTTGATCGTAACTGCAACATCACCATCAGGAATAACGATTGGCTCGTCACCTGTGTTAGGATCAGTGTTACAGCCAAGGGCCAACATACTCAATGCCAGGCCCATAAATAAGTAGACTTTTTTCATTACTGATATGTTTTAGGTTAAAAAATATTATTTCCGATTTCAAAGTTAAAAATAAATTTTTAATTAGAAATACTTTTTTCATCTTTTTTTCAAAAAAGATTCGTTTTCCACGTTTTTTGACCACAAAAAACCGAAAAAACCGTCAAAAAACACAAAAAAAGCAGCCCGATGCCGGACTGCCCTGATTTGCGCCATAAACGTACTCCGCAGAGGCGTTCGCAACTATATTTCGCGACGGTATTCGCCCGGGGTTTTGCCCGTAACGCGCTTGAAATATTGGCCCATAAATGACGGGTTCGGGAAGTTCAATTCGTAGGAGATTTGCTGGATGCTCATATCGGAATATTTGAGCAGATTCTTGATCTCGAGAACCACGAAATTGTCGATCCACTGATGCACCGATTTGCCGGAAAAAGCACGCACGACTCGCGAAAGATGCTTCGGCGTGAGATTCATCTTCTCGGCGTAAAATTCGACACTGCGCTCGGTCTTATAATGCTCCTCAAGCAGACGCAAAAGTCGTTCGAAATAGTCCGAGCTGCGGTCTTTTGCACCAATCGCCTGATGGGCTGATGCGTGATTTACGATAACCTCGCAGAGGAAGAAAATAAACGCCGCGTATATGTGTCGCAGGGCCTGTGCACGATAGAACGCAATGGTCGGAGAGAGCTCCGTATTGGCCAGATGCTCGCTATGGAGCTGGGCAAACTTCAGCTTGATATTAGCGATTGTCTCGGCCGGCACGTTAATCACTATATTATGGTCGCGCAACGACGAGAGCACCGGCAGAACGACTCTGAAATCGATATGCATATCGGAGGCAAACTCCTCGTTGAAAGTGATGATATAGACCTCGCAATCGTCCGTACAGGAGCGAAATTGCAACAATGCCGAAGGGGCTATAAATAGCGAGTTTTCAGATAGTGTATACTCGGTCAGGTGCGACGAGAAGGAGACCGCACCACGAGCGCACAAGATAGTGATGAACTGGCCGTATTTGGCCGGGTATTTCATCTCTTTCTCAACGACTTCACCCAGTCGAACAATGTGTGCGATAATCGCACCACTACACTCTACGAACTCGACGCCTCCCGTTTCGGACATATTGCCGATTCTGTAAGGAAACAACTTATTTTCACTCATAACTGACTAATTTTTCACAAATATAATGTAGATTTTGGAACATTTGCAAACTTTTCGCATAAAATATGTGTTTTTGAACATCAAAACACACTTTACACACAAGCGAGCACAAAACTTCTGTTGCACTTTTTTTTACGAAATTCCGAAATAATAACTATCTTCGCACGTTAAATATTGTATTAAACAACAAAAAAAATAATAAAAATGCGAAATTTCATACTAAAAACCGTATCGCTCCTGATGCTCGCAATCGTGGCTTTTGCCGCATCGGCGCAGGAGGAGGTGCACGTTCGTTGGAGCGAGTCGATCGCCGACAACGGCAACGGTAGCTACACGCTCACGGTCAAGGCTGAGATCGATGAGGGTTGGCACATCTACGACAGCAAACATCCGTTCTCGCCGACAACCCTGACGTTTACCGTAGGCGAAGGCGTAGAATTGAGTGGCGAGGTACGCGCAGCATCAACCGCAAAGCAGGTGGCTGACGAATTCTTCGGCAACTATGGCGAGTACGAGCACGAGGCAATCTTCGAGCAGGATGTACTCGTAGCGGGCCAGGGCGGCTCGGTGAAGGCCGTAGTAAGCTATCAAGCCTGCACGGAGGGTGCTTGCACGGCACCAACCGAGGAGGAGCTCGAATTCAAGATCGGCAGCTCGACCGAGTCGGGCAGCACCGAGGAGATTACGGCTTCCGGCGTTAAGGACGCAGCGGGCAACCGTTCGTTGTGGGGATTGATTATCGAGGCTATTTTGTGGGGCTTTGCAGCACTGCTCACACCGTGCGTATTCCCGATGGTACCGATGACCGTATCGTTCTTTATGAAGAGTAGCACGACTCCGGCAAAGGGCCGAATGAACGCGTCGCTGTACGGTCTGTTCATCGTTATGCTCTACACCCTGCCGATTGCGGCCATCATCCTGATTACCCGTGTATTGGGTGGCGATGCTGTAACGGCCGACATCTTCAACTGGCTCGCTACGCACTGGATACCGAACATCCTGTTCTTCGTGATCTTTATGGTCTTTGCGGCATCGTTCTTCGGTGCGTTCGAGATCACGCTACCAAGCTGGCTCGTAAACAAGAGCGACGCACAGTCGGACAAGGGCGGCATTGCCGGCATCTTCTTTATGGCGCTGACGCTCGTGCTCGTTTCGTTCTCGTGTACAGGCCCTATCGTCGGCTCGGTATTGATTAAGTCGACCTCCGGCGAGTTCTGGAATCCGATTCTGACGATGCTCGCATTCTCGATGGCATTCGCCCTGCCGTTCACGCTCTTTGCATTCTTCCCTGCAATGCTCAAGAAGTTGCCAAAGAGTGGCGGTTGGCTCAACTCGGTGAAGGTTGTGCTCGGTTTCGTGGAGGTCGCTCTCGGTTTCAAGTTCCTCAGCGTTGCCGATCAGGTATACCACTGGGGCATTCTCGACCGCGAGGTATATCTCGCAATCTGGATTGTAGTCTTTGCGATGCTCGGCTTCTACCTGCTCGGTAAGTTGCGTTTCGCTCACGATAACGAGGTAACGCACCTCGGCGTAGGTCGTCTGGCATTGGCAATCGGCGTATTCGCATTCGTGGTATATCTGATTCCGGGTATGTGGGGTGCACCGCTCAGCAAGCTCTCTGGTTACCTGCCACCACTCTCGTCGCAGGACTTCGTGCTTGGAGCCAACACCGCTGCTCCGCAGAGCCACAGCGACGCTGCGCAGACGAGCTCGGCAAAGTATAGCGACGTACTGCACCTGCCACACGGACTCAACGGATTTTTCGATCTGGCAGAGGCAGAGGAGTATGCAGCAAAGGTGGGCAAGCCGATCTTCATCGACTTCACGGGACACGGTTGCGTGAACTGCCGCGAGATGGAGGCACGCGTTTGGAGCGACCCTGCCGTTTTGGAGCTTCTACGCAACGAGTATGTTATCTGCGCACTCTATACGGACGACAAGATGTCGCTTCCGGAGAGCGACTGGGTTACCACCGAGAGTGGCAAGACGCTCAAATCGCTCGGCAAGATCAACGCACACTATGCGTTGACACGTTTCGGCGTGAACGCACAGCCGTACTACGTTCTGCAGGGTGCAGAGGGCGAGGTATTGGTTGAGCCACGCGGTTACGACCTCGACGCAGCAGCGTTCGCCGACTTCCTCCGCAAGGGCGTAGAGGAGTACAAGAAGTAAGCGATACCCTTATTAAGATACGAAGGCGAGGAGTTGAGTGATCGACTCCTCGCTTTTTGTTTGGCAGAGCGCGCACGACACTCCGAAAAACAGTTGGAGGAGGCGTCAGCCGACACCCCCTCCTCGCGTTGCTCCCCTCAACAGAGCGATAACCCAATCGTAGCCGTCCCTAATCATACGAGACACGTCGTAAATTGTGTGCGTCCATTCGTTCAATCGTTCGGTTACATCGCGTAGAGCAACCAGATAGACGACCAAGGCAATTATTGCCATAAAGATCCCAACCAAAAGAGACGGAATGGCCGGCGAGCCAAAATATTCGGCAAGCCAAACAACGAGTGCCGATACCAGCAGAAATGCGGACAACAAAATCGACACCAACATTATTACAATAGCCCAAACTACCGATCGGCGTTCAATCATCGCTCAACAAATTTACTGTGGTTGAACAACGTCGTGATTGTGATTGGCGTCGCCGCACTTGCAACGAGCACGCTCAATCTCGTGGTTGACAAAATCGCGAATCGAATCGCGCATCTCCTGGCCCGTCTTCGGGGTCACCAACATCGCAATGGCTGCACCGACAAGTGCACCGCCAAAGAGCGTAACGAGGCATAATCCTGAATGTTTCATAACTGTATATAGTTTTAAGTGTTCAGTCGGGAAGAGTTGCAAAACGCGAGCCAAACAAGTCGGTCGAAGGAGGTAAAAGTTCAGGATTTTTTCCTATCTTTGTGCTATGGAAATCGACATCTCGCAAACCGTTGCCTTCACGGGACATCGCCACTACAACGAAGAGTGTGCCGAAGCCCTGCGCGAGTGCATTCGTGCACTCTACCGACAAGGTTTCCGCACGTTCTTGAGCGGAATGGCCATCGGCTTTGATTTGGCTGCTGCCGAGGCAGTTATCGCTCTGCGCGAGGAGCTGGAGGGACTGCGACTGGGCTGCATTGTGCCATTCAAGGGGATGGAGCGCAGATTCACTGCCGAGTGGCGGGAGCGTTTCGAGCGCGTGATGCGCGGAGCCGACTTTGCGGAGCACATCTCCGAGCACTATTCGCCGGAGGTATATTTCCGCCGAAACGACGCGCTTGTCGAGCGGGCCGAGGTCGTCGTGGCATACTTTACGGGCGAGCGCGGAGGCACGGCCTACACCGTCCGCAAAGCGATAAAGCGACGTCGCAGACTCATAAATCTGTATGCCGACCCGCAACAAATCATTAATTTCGTCTAAAGCATATAACAATCTTTCAAAAAAATTATTAACTTTGGGCGGTTTTTGAAAATTTAACACAAAACATATAAAACTCAACAACTATGAAAGAAGCTATTGCAATTCTTACCGGTGGCGGTCCTGCACCGGGCATGAACACGGTTGTCGGCAGCGTTGCCAAGACATTCATCGAAAAAGGTTATCGTGTAATTGGTCTGCACCACGGTTATTCGGGCTTGTTCAATCCGAATCCGCGCCACGAGGATCTCGACTTCTTCAAGGCGGACTTCATCTTCAACCAGGGTGGTTCGTACTTGACAATGAGCCGTTTCAAGCCAACCGACAAGGATTTTGAGGAGAACTTCAACCTCTCGTTCTTCACCGAGAACAACGTAAAGTTGCTCGTTACCGTTGGTGGCGACGACACAGCATCGACCGCAAACCGTATTGCAAAGTTCCTCGAGGCAAAGCAGTACCCTATCGCAAACATCCACGTTCCGAAGACCATCGACAACGACCTCCCATTGCCAAATGGCACTCCGACTTTCGGTTATCAGTCGGCAAAGGAGGGCGGTACGGTTATCGGCCGTGCAGTTTATAACGACGCTCGCACCTCGGCAAACTGGTTTGTCGTAGCAGCTATGGGCCGCTCGGCAGGTCACCTCGCATTCGGTATCGGTTCGGCTTGCCACTATCCGATGATCGTTATTCCGGAGATGTTCAACAAGACGGAGATCACCGTTGAGAAGATCGTAAACCTCGTAGTTTCGGCAATCATCAAGCGCAAGCTGATGGGTGTTGAGTACGGTGTTGCAATGATCTCGGAGGGTGTATTCCACTCGTTGTCGGATGAGGAGATCGCAAAGTCGGGTATCCACTTCTCGTATGACGACCACGGTCATCCGGAGCTCGGTAAGGTTTCGAAGGCTCACATCTTCAACGAGATGCTCGAGAAGAAGGTGAAGGAGCTCGGTCTGAAGGTTAAGTCGCGTCCGGTAGAGATCGGTTACGAGGTACGTTGCCAGACCCCTATCGCTTACGACTTGGTATACTGCTCGCAGCTCGGTATGGGCGTTTACAAGCTCTTCTCGGAGGGCAAGACCGGCTGTATGGTTTACATCAGCCAGGACGGTTTCGTATCGCCTCTCTACCTGAAGGATTTGCAGGATCCTACAACCGGCAAGATTCCGCCACGTTTGGTAAACATCGAGTCGGACAAGATTCAGCAGGTTATCAACAACATCCTCCACTACATCACTCCGGAGGATTACGAGCAGGCAAAGAAGTACGTTGCTAATCCAGAGGAGTACGACTTCCACAAGATTCTCAACTGGTAGTACACTACCCTACTCTGATATCGAAGTGCTGTTCCCGTGCGGGAGCGGCACTTTTTTGTTTCGGCGAAGCAGCAAAGCAGGGGTATAGGGGCGGAAAAGCGGTTTTTGATGAAAACTTTTTAATAACTTCTCGGTCGAGCCATATTGTTAATATAGGTATTGATTAACTTTGCATATCGGTAAATACAAAAACTACATTTTGATACTATGGTAAAAATTGGTACTCCGCTTACGACGGTAGGTAAAAAAGCGCTGCTCTGCGGCTCCGGCGAGCTCGGTAAAGAGATCGCAATCGAATTACAGCGTTACGGCATCGAGGTTATCGCCCTCGACCGTTACGAGAATGCTCCGGCAATGCAGGTGGCACACCGCAGTTATACACTCTCGATGCTTGACGGAGAGCGTCTGCGCCAAATTATCGAACTCGAAAAACCGGACTACATCATTCCGGAGGTAGAGGCAATTGCAACTCCTACGCTTGTCGAGCTGGAGAAGGAGGGCTACAGCGTTACCCCTACGGCAAAGGCCGCGTGGCTGACGATGAACCGCGAGGGTATTCGTCGCTTGGCAGCCGAGGAGCTGGGTATCAAGACCTCGGAGTATCGTTTTGCAGAGACCGAGCAGGAGTTCCGCGAAGCGGTTACCGAGATCGGTATTCCGTGCGTTGTGAAGCCGATTATGAGCTCGTCGGGCCACGGCCAAAGCACCGTTAAGAGCGAGCAGGATATCGACCGTGCTTGGCAGTGTGCACAGGAGGGCGGTCGTGCAGGTGCAGGCCGTGTGATTGTCGAGCGTTTTGTCGATTTCGACTACGAGATCACGCTGCTCACCGTTCGCCACAGTGCAGGTACCACGCTGCTTGAGCCAATCGGCCACCATCAGGTTGATGGCGACTATCGCGAATCGTGGCAGCCACAGCCGATGAGCGACCTCGCACGCCAGCGTGCAGGTGAGATTGCCTGCAAGATTACGGGGGCATTGGGCGGCCACGGAATCTTCGGTGTGGAGATGTTCATCAAGGGCAACGACGTGATCTTCAGCGAGGTTTCGCCTCGTCCGCACGATACAGGTATGGTAACGATGATTTCGCAGGATTTGTCGGAGTTTGCGCTCCACGCACGCGCCGTTATCGGACTGCCTATTCCATCAGTACGTTTCTTCGGTGCAAGCGCCAGCAAGGCGATTGTCGTAGAGGGCAATACGGACAAGGTCGTATTTGAAAACCTCGACGAAGTGGTTGCCGAGGAGGGTGTACAGATTCGCTTGTTCGGCAAGCCGGAGGTTGTGGGCCATCGCCGCTTTGGCGTGATTCTCACAACGGACGAAACCGTCGAGAAGGCACTCGAAAAAGCGGAGCGCGCATACGCAAAGTTAAAAATTACGGTTTTAGACCGCAAATAAACCGCAAAACCGTTTGAAAAAAGAGAAAAAAGACGTACCTTTGCACAAATTATAACGCACCCTATGATGTACGCTACGCACAACATATCGCAGATGGGCATTCAATGCACTTCGTCGGGTTATATCGTCGAGCGTCAGCGACCTCTCAGTGGTGGTTTGGTGGACTGTTTTTTCTCAAACACAAAACATATTGTTTAATTTTCAGGCGGCCTATGGGTCGCCTGTTTTTTTATACGAACGAACGATGAACGGCACGAAGATATTACTGCGCAAAGGAACGCTTGTCGGAGGAGGCACCTCCGAGCAGGGCGACCTGCTCATCTGCGACGGCAAGATTGCTGCCATAGGCGGCGAGATTACGCCGGACTGCACGACTGAAGTGATTGATGCAGAGGGATGTATCGTAACATACGGTTTGGCCGACGTTCACGTTCATCTGCGCGAGCCGGGTTACTCGGCAAAGGAGACCATCGAAAGCGGCACGAAGGCGGCTGCTCGCGGCGGATACACAACCGTATGCGCGATGCCGAATCTTGTGCCTGCACCGGATGCTCCGGAGACGATTGCCATCGAGCAGACACTCATCGACCAGCAGGCCGTAATCGAGGTGTTGCCATACGCAACCATCACTCGCGACCGCGCAGGAAAGGAGGTTGTCGATGTCGAGCAACTGCGCCCTCTGTCGGTCGGTTTTTCGGACGACGGCAGCGGAATCCAGCACTCGGAGACGATGCTCGCGGCAATGAAGCGCATTGCGGCAGTGGACGGCATCGTGGCAGCCCATTGCGAGGACAACTCGTTGTTGCGCGGAGGATATATCCACGACGGAGAGTATGCCCACGCACACGGACACAAGGGCATCTGTTCGGAGAGTGAATGGGGACAGATTGCACGCGACGTGAAACTCGCAGCCGAGACATCGTGTCGCTATCACGTCTGCCATATATCGACGGCTGAGAGCGTAGAGATAATCCGCAACGCAAAGCGCGAGTGCAACCATATAACCTGCGAGACTGGGCCGCACTATCTGGTACTGACGGATGCCGACCTGCAGGAGGAGGGCCGATTCAAGATGAATCCGCCGTTGCGTGGCGAGAAGGATCGAGCTGCGCTCATCGAGGGTGTGCAGGATGGCACGATTGAGGTTATCGCCACCGATCACGCTCCTCACACAGCAGAGGAAAAATCGCGCGGACTGAAGGCGAGCGCGATGGGAGTCGTAGGTTTGGAGACAGCCTTTGCAGTCGTATACACCCACCTCGTTCGTACGGGCAAGATCTCGCTGGAGCGCGCCATAGAGCTGATGTGCGACAATCCGCGCCGCATCTTCCGCCTCGGAGGCGGTTTGAGCGTGGGCGAGCGAGCAGACATTGCCATATTCGACGTATCAACACCTTACCGCATCGACAGCAGCGAATTTCTCTCGGCAGGCAAAGCAACGCCGTTCGAGGGTATGGAGGTTTACGGTCGCTGCCGTATGACGCTGCTTGGCGGCAAAAAAGTTTGGAACGAAAAATAGCAAAAATATAGAGCAAGATGAAACAACCCGACAAAAAGTTAGTTTTGGAGAACGGCTCGGAGTTCTACGGTTTCGGTTTCGGTGCAAACCGTCCGGCCGTATGTGAGATCGTTTTCAACACCGGTGTAGTCGGCTATCAGGAGATTCTCTCCGACCTGTCGTACACCGAGCAGATGGTCGTTATGACCTACCCGCTTATCGGTAATTACGGAATCACGGATGAGGATTTCGAGGCACGCACACTCAACATCGGCGGACTTATCGTTCGCGAGTATTGCGATATGCCGAGCAACTTCCGCTACACGAAGACCATTTCGGAGGTGATGGAGGAGAACGACATCCCGGGCATCAGCGGTGTGGATACTCGAATGATTACCCGCATCATCCGCGACGAGGGTTGCCAGAAGGCGGCTATCGTAGATGCGGAGATGCCGACCGAAGAGGCATTGAAGATGATTGCAACCACTCCGGAGAACCACGACGTGGTACGTCTGGCAAGCTGCAGCAAGCGTTGGTACTCGCGTACGCCAAACCACCGTTTCGATGTGGTGGCAATCGACTGCGGTATCAAGTACAACACCATCCGCGCGTTGAATCGCAGAGGTTGTAACGTAGTGATTGTGCCGTTCGACACCCCGCTGGAGGAGATTATGGCATTCAATCCGGACGGTATATTCATCTCGAACGGCCCGGGCAGTCCGTACAACGTACCTGAACTTGTTGAGCTCATCAAGCAGCTGCACGGTCGTTTGCCGATGTTCGGTATCAACCTCGGCCACCTGCTCATCGCATTGTCGTATGGGGCGAAGGTTACGAAGCAGAAGTTCGGCAACTACGCAAGCTGCGTACCTGTTCGCCACCTGCTCACCAATCATATCGAGACGGCAAGTATGGGCTTTGGTTACACCATCGAACCGGAGTCGCTCGAGTCAACCCCACTCTCTGCGACACACGTTAATGTACTGAACAGTAACATTGTCGGCGTAGAGTGCCAGCGAGACAAGGTATTCTCGGTACAATACCATCCGGAGGGCGCACCGGGTCCGCAAGACAGCGCATATCTTTTCGATAAATTCATTAAACTGATGGAGAAATAACCGCTATGCCAAAGAGAACAGATATCAAGAAAGTGATGGTAATCGGCTCGGGCCCTATCGTGATTGGCCAGGCAGCCGAATTCGACTATGCAGGTACACAGGCCTGCCTCGCTCTCAAAGAGGAGGGCTACGAGGTTATACTCGTCAATTCAAACCCTGCAACCATTATGACCGACGTCCACATTGCCGACAAGGTATATATGGAGCCATTGAAGTTGGAGTATGTAGCAAAGATCATTCGCTACGAGCGTCCTGACGCTATCGTTCCGGGATTGGGCGGTCAGACAGGTCTGAACCTCGCCGTACAGCTCGCCAAGAAGGGCATTCTCGAAGAGTGTCAGGTGGAGATTCTCGGTACGTCGTTCGAGAGCATCGAGCAGGCAGAGGACCGCGAACTCTTCAAGGAGTTGTGCATCAAACTCGGCGAGCCGGTTATTCCATCGGAGATCGTATACTCGGTAGAGGAGGCAGTCGAGGTAGCAAAGAAGATTACATATCCGGTCGTACTCCGTCCGGCATTTACGCTCGGTGGTTCGGGCGGTGGTTTTGCCGACAACGAAGAGCAGTTGCGCGAGATGATGCGTAACGCGCTTGCCGTTTCGCCGGTACACCAGGTGCTGGTCGAGAAGAGCATTAAGGGCTACAAGGAGATTGAGTTCGAGGTAATGCGCGACAAGAACGACACGGCTATTGCGATATGCAGTATGGAGAATGTCGATCCGGTAGGTATTCACACCGGCGACTCGGTGGTGGTTGCTCCGGCACAGACGCTCTCCAACAAAGAGTTCCAGATGTTGCGCGACAGCGCGCTCCGTCTGATCCGTGCGCTTCGCATCGAGGGTGGTTGCAACGTACAGTTTGCACTCGACCCGCTCTCGTTCAAATACTACATCATCGAGGTTAATCCGCGCGTGTCGCGTTCGTCGGCCCTCGCATCGAAGGCCAGTGGCTACCCTATCGCCCGTGTAACGGCGAAGGTTGCAGTCGGAATGACGCTCGACGAGATTATGCTCGCAACCGCTCCGGCGTGTGCCGAGCCGGCATTGGACTATGTCGTAACCAAAGTGGCTCGTTTCCCATTCGACAAGTTCAGCGAGGCATCGAACGAGCTCGGTACGCAGATGAAGGCAACGGGTGAGGTAATGAGCATCGGCCGTACGCTCGAGGAGAGTATCCTCAAGGCGTTCCGCTCGCTCGAAACCGGCGTATGCCATCTGCACCACAAGAAGTTCGACAATATGTCGATTCAGGATATGCTCGCATACATTACGCGCAGCACCGACGACCGCATCTATGCCATCACGGAGTTGTTGCGCAGAGGTGTCGACCGTTCGCTCATCTACGACCGCACGAAGATCGATATGCTCTTCCTCGAGAAGTTCAAGAACATCATCCGTATGGAGGAGGTTGTTCGCGCAAACAAGGCAAACAAAGAGGTATTGCGTGCAGCAAAGCGTATGGGCTTCGGCGACAAGTTCATCGGCCAGCTTTGGGAGATGACCGAGCAGGAGGTGTTCGAGTTGCGCGAGAAGGAGGATATCCGCCCTGTATACAAGATGATTGACACCTGTGCCGGCGCAAGCAAGGCAGATGTGCCGTACTACTACTCGACCTATGAGCAGGAGAACGAATCGGTAGTGAGCAACCGTCGCAAGATTGTCGTACTCGGTTCGGGCCCTATCCGTATCGGTCAGGGAGTGGAGTTCGACTACTCGACCGTCCACGCCATCTGGGCAATTCGCGAGGCGGGTTACGAGGCAATCATCATCAACAATAATCCGGAGACCGTTTCGACCGACTACACCATCTCGGACAAGCTCTACTTCGAGCCGCTGACCGTCGAGAACGTGATGAACATCATCCGTATGGAACAGCCGGAGGGCGTTATCGTAACGCTCGGTGGCCAGACTGCAATCAACCTTGCAAAGCCGCTCGTACAGATGGGTGTGAAGATTATCGGTACCGATCTCGAGGCCATCGACAAGGCCGAGGACCGCAAGCTCTTCGAGCAGATTATGCGCGAGGTGGGCATTCCGCAGCCAAAGGCAAAGGCCGTAACCGAGATTGAGGATGGCGTGAAGGCAGCCGAGCAGATCGGCTATCCGGTACTCGTTCGTCCGAGCTTCGTGCTTGGTGGCCGTGCAATGCAGATTGTCGGCAACGAGCAGGCCCTGCGCCACTATCTGCACAATGCTGTAGAGGTGAGCGAGGATTCGCCGGTACTCGTCGACAAGTACATTATGGGCCGCGAGGCAGAGGTAGATGCCATCTGCGACGGCAATGATGTATTCATTCCGGGTATTATGGAGCACGTCGAGAGAACGGGTGTTCACTCCGGCGACTCGATCAGCGTATATCCATCGTTCAGTTTGAACGACGAGGTTAAGCAGTTGATGATCGACTACACGGTGCGTCTGGGTAAGGCAATCGGTATTGTCGGTCTGTACAATATTCAGTTTATCGTTGACGATGCGAACAACGTATACGTCATCGAGGTCAATCCGCGTTCGTCGCGTACCGTACCGTTCCTCTCGAAATCGACCAACGTGCCGATGGCGAAGATTGCAACGCGCGTAATGCTCGGCCACTCGCTCCGCGAGCAGGGCATCACCGAGGTATACGGCAAGGAGCGCAAGCGCCACTTCGTAAAGACGCCTGCCTTCTCGTTCGCAAAGATCAAGGGTGTGGATTCGTACCTCTCGCCGGAGATGAAGTCGACGGGCGAGGCAATCGGTTACGACGATTCGCTCACACGCGCACTCTACAAGTCGTTGCAGGCATCGGGTATGGCTGTGGTGAACTACGGTACGATTCTCGTAACGCTCGCCGATCGCGATAAGGAGGCGGCTCTGCCACTCATCCAGCGCTTCTACAACCTCGGTTTCAACATCGAGGCAACTACGGGCACGGCAGACTTCCTGCGTCAGCACGGTCTGCGCACGCGTCGCCTCGGCAAGTTGAGCGATGGCAGCAACGACATCTACGCATCGATCAGCCGCGGCCACGTTAACTACGTTATCAACACCATTGACCTCAACCAGCACAACACACGTCTGGATGGTTACGAAATTCGTCGCGCAGCGGTTGAGAACAATGTAACGATATTCACGTCGCTCGAAACAGTGCGCGTACTGCTCGACGTACTCGAGGAGATTACGCTCGGCATCTCGACCATTGATGCCGGTTACAACGAGTAGGCGTTAGCGAAAACACAGATAGAGAAGAGTATAGAACAATGAAACGTGTTATATTAGAGATAGAATCGAATCGTCCGCTCACGCCGCTCGTATACGAGATGCGACTCACAGGCGACACCTCGGCCGTGAAGCGTCCGGGCGGGTTTGTCGAGATTTCGCTCGACGGACTCTTCCTGCGTCGTCCGATTTCGGTGTGCGACTTCGACGAGGGACGACTGACGCTCGTCTACAAGGTTGTCGGCAAGGGTACCGAGCAGATGGCAGGTCTTAAGCCGGGCACACGGCTCGATGTGCTCACCGGTCTGGGTAACGGTTTCGACACTTCGTGCTGCGAGCACAAGGCTCTGCTCGTTGGCGGTGGCGTAGGCGTTCCACCACTCTATCGTCTGACACGCAACCTCATAGCCGAGGGTAAAGAGGTAACCGTCATTCTCGGTTTTAACACGCAGGCGGAGATCTTCTACGCAGAGGAGTTCCGCAAGGCGGGTGCTACGGTTGTCATCGCAACGGCCGACGGCTCGCAGGGCGTGAAGGGATTTGTAACGGATGCCATTCGCGAGTGCGGTATCGACTTCGACTATTTCTACGCGTGCGGTCCACTGCCGATGCTCAAAGCATTGAGCCAGGCAACCGACCGTCCGGGCGAGTTGAGCTTGGAGGAGAGAATGGGATGCGGTTTCGGAATCTGTATGGGTTGTTCGATTCAAACGGCATCGGGCGCAAAACGCGTATGCAAGGAGGGCCCGGTATTCAAAAAGGAGGATGTGATATGGTAAGAGATCTGTCGGTTGAATTGTGCGGCATCACGCTCGACAATCCGGTGATTCCGGCAAGCGGAACATTCGGCTTCGGCGAGGAGATGTCGAAGGTATACGACCTTGATATTCTCGGTTCGATTTCGATAAAGGGTACTACACGCGACGCACGCTTCGGCAATCCGACGCCACGCATCGCCGAGTGCAGCAGCGGTATGATTAACGCCGTCGGTCTGCAGAATCCAGGCGTGGACGCAGTCATCGCACACGAGTTGCCACAACTGCGCGAGGTGTTCCACAAGCCGATTATCGCCAACATCAGCGGTTTCTCGATTGAGGAGTACAGCGAGTGTTGTGCGAAGATCGACAAGGCGGAGCAGGTGGAAATTATCGAGGTGAACGTATCGTGTCCGAACGTACACAACGGAGGTATGGCCTTCGGCACACAACCCGAATCGGCTGCTGCCGTAACGCGTGCAGTGAAGGCGGTAACGACCAAGCCGGTATTTATCAAGTTGAGTCCGAATGTAACGGACATCGTCTCGATTGCGCGTGCTTGCGAAGAGGCGGGTGCTGATGGTTTGACGCTGGTGAACACGATGCTCGGTATGCGCATCGACATTGCGCGTCGTCGTCCGGTTATCGCCAACAAGATGGGCGGCTTCTCGGGCCGTGCGATATTCCCCGTAGCAGTGCGTATGGTATATCAGGTGGCACAAGCGTGCAAGATTCCGATTATCGGCTGTGGCGGTGTAGCGACGGCAGAGGATGTCGTGGAGATGATGATGGCAGGTGCTTCGGCCGTACAAGTCGGTGCAGAGAACTTGCGCAATCCGTTCGCTTGCAAGGAGATTATCGAGGATTTACCAAAGGTTATGGAGCGACTCGGCATCGAGCGACTTCGTGACATTACAGGAATTGTAAAATAAAAACACACAAAACAGATATGGCAAAAGATGTAATTATCGCTTGCGATTTCAGCAGCAAAGAGCAGACATTGGCTTTTCTCGACCGTTTCACGGATCGTAAGCCGTTCGTTAAAATCGGCATGGAACTCTACTATGCCGAGGGTCCGGAGATTGTCCGCGAGATTAAGCGTCGCGGTCACCGCATCTTCCTCGACCTGAAATTGCACGATATTCCAAACACGGTACGCAAGGCAATGCACGTACTCTCGCGCCTTGACGTAGATATGACCAACGTACACGCAGCAGGTACGGTCGACATGATGCGTGCTGCACTCGAAGGTCTGACGCGCGAGGATGGTACTCGTCCGTTGCTGATTGCCGTAACGCAGCTCACCTCGACCAGCGAGGAGCGTATGCAACGCGAGCTGCTCATCGGTGCGTCGATCAACGACACCATCGCGAAGTATGCCGAGAATGCCAAGGAGGCAGGTCTCGACGGCGTGGTATGTTCGCCACTCGAGGCACAGCTCGTGAAGGATAACTGCGGTGCGGAGTTTATGACCGTAACGCCGGGTATTCGCTTTGCGGACGGTTCGAAGGACGATCAGGTACGCATCACAACACCGGAGCGCGCTCGCGAGATCGGTTCGGACTACATCGTCGTAGGTCGTCCCGTAACTGCGGCCGAGGATCCTGTTGCAGCGTATGAGCGTTGCTGCAAAGAGTTTTTGAACGAATAATAACCTAAAAAATACTATACAGAGATGGAAAAACTGATTGCAAAAGAGTTGCTCTCGATTAACGCGGTATTCTTGCGTCCGGAGCAGCCGTTTACTTGGGCAAGCGGCATCAAGAGTCCTATATATTGCGATAACCGCCTGATTCTGTCGGCACCAAGCGTACGCGAGAAGGTCGAGCAGGGTTTGGCCGATTTGGTACGCAAGCACTTCCCTGAATGCGAGTCGCTGATGGGTACATCGACTGCCGGCATTGCACACGCAGCCATTGCGGCAACGATTCTCAATATGCCGATGGGCTACGTTCGCAGCGGCGCGAAGGATCACGGTCGTGCAAACCGCATCGAGGGCCGTTTGGACAAGGGTACGAAGGTGGTAGTCATCGAGGACCTGATTTCGACCGGTGGCAGCTGCATCGAGGTTGTTGATGCATTGCGCGAGGCAGGTGCAGAGGTGCTCGGCATCGTGAGCATCTTCACATACGGTATGAAGCGTGGTGTAGAGCGCATCGCAGCGGCCAACACGGTAAACTACTCGCTCTCGAATCTCGACGCACTCGTAGAGGTGGCAGCCGAGGAGGGATACATCGCCGAGGAGTGGAAGGAGCGCATCCTCGCGTTCCGCGACAATCCGTCGGACGAGTCGTGGATCAAGTAGTCCGGACGCCAAACAATTTTTAAGACCTAACTCAAAACGACGTTCAAATGAGACACCTTATAGACCCAACCGATTTGACCCGTCAGGAGACTGACGAAATCGTCGCTCTGGCACAAGACATCATCGCCAACGGCGAGCGTTATGCAGAGAAGATGCGCGGCAAGAAGCTCGCAACGCTCTTTTACGAGCCGAGCACCCGTACGCGCTTGAGCTTCACGGCTGCTATGATGGAGCTCGGAGGCAACGTACTCGGATTTTCGGATGCGGCATCCTCGTCGGTAAGCAAAGGCGAGACCGTAGAGGACACCGTACGCGTGGTGGGTAACTTCGCCGACATCATCGCGATGCGCCACCACATCGAGGGTGCACCGCTGGATGCAGCCGGTGTTTCGCCCGTGCCGATTATCAACGCCGGCGACGGTAGCCACTCGCATCCGACGCAGACGCTGACCGACTTGCTCACCATCAAGCGCGAGCTCGGTCATCTGGATAACCTCACAATCGGTCTGTGCGGCGACCTGCTCTATGGTCGTACCGTACACTCACTCATCAAGGCAATGGCTCGATACGAGGGTACGAAGCTCGTGCTGATTGCGCCTCACGAGTTGCGCCTGCCGGACTACATCAAGCACGACGTGTGCGACAAGTTCGGAATGGAGTATCGCGAGGTGGAGTCCATCGAGGAGGTTATCGGCGAGCTTGACGTGCTCTATATGACGCGCGTACAGCGTGAGCGTTTCGCAAGCATCGAGGAGTACGAGCGTGTGAAGGATTGCTTCGTGCTCGACTGCGAGAAGATGAAGTGCGCAAAGGAGAAGATGGCGGTACTGCATCCGCTGCCTCGCGTGGGCGAGATTCTCAAGGAGGTTGACGACGACCCTCGCGCTGCATACTTCCGTCAGGTGGGCAACGGCAAGTATGTCCGTATGGCTCTGATTTGCCGCTTGATGGAGTGGCGCGATCAGGAGATGACGACACACAAGGGCACAGAGGTTGAGTCATTGCGTTGTCCGAATCCGAAATGTATCTGCAACTGCGAGCCGGTGGCATACAAGTTCACCCTTGCGGATGGCAATGTATATCGCTGTATGTATTGCGACACGAAAGCCAAATAGCACAACGCAACACATCAGACAAGCACAAAAAATCCTGCTCCGAGATTGCTCGAAGCAGGATTTTTTATATTTTCTACGATGCGCGCCTTTAACGGAACGCCACGCGATCGCTACACCACTCGCCACCGTAGCCCTCGTAGACAATCGGCAGAGAGCCCTCGAGCGACTTCATTCGCAGATAGAGCTCGTAAATCACAATGCCGTTTGTTACGCCACGACCGACAGCATAGCCGACCACCGACGGGTGGGATTTGGTTGCGTGGTAGGCACTCTCGCCGAGCATGAGCGCAAGGTTGCGCCACTCGGGATTGTTCGTCGGATTGCCTCCGCGACGAATCGTTGCAGGGAGGGCTGTCGTGTCGAAAGCCGTGCAGATGAACACATAGGCGCCTCTTCGGTCGCACTCCGCAAGCAGCGCCTCGGTTGCAACGTCGGCCGTAACGAAGAGACCATTCACTTTACCGACCAACACCTCGTCGAGCGACTGTTTACCGTTGTAGTCCGCCAGATGCAGCGCGACAGGCACGTTGTTGATATGCATCACATTCTTCACACACTCGGCACGGCGTACGCCCACCTCGCGGCTCACACACTCCGCTACCCTGCCATCGATACGATTGCACAAGTCGAGTCGCAAGCGATGAGGGGAGTTGCTACTCCAGAGAGCCGATTGTGGCACGCGGGCAATGAATCGCAGCGTATCCTCGCGACGCATATCAAGCGTAATATCGCGTGTGCCCTTTGTCAGCAGGGTTGAATCGTTGAGATGGAGCGCATACTCTACACGCGCACTCTTCGGATTGAGCGTACCGCACTTAACGACAATGCCGAACTCGGCAACCGCCTCGCCCGAATCGTTTATCGTTGACGAGCAAACCACATCGCGAATACGCAATGCCGGCTGGCAGAGCACCTTAATCTCGCCGATATGCGGCTGCGACTTCACGGTAGAGACCTTATTCTCGGGGGCATCCGGCTGCAGAGTAATCGTCAGCGTATTTCCGCCCTGCGCCACCTTACGCGTAACATCAAACTCGCACATCGTTGCGCCCGACGGCGCGTAACCCGCTTCACGGCCATTCACCGTGAGCACGAAAGCCGACGAAGCACGCTCTATGCGGACGATAACCCTGCGATTAAGCCACGATACGGGAACAGCGAAGGTTGCCGTTGCCGAGAGGCCGTCGGTCGAGAGTTCACGCTCGGAGAGTGTCTGAACGTATGGCGAGAGCTTGTCGTCGCCCGCCACAGCATCTGCCACGCGGCTGTATGGGACGATCGCGCTACGCGACGGCTCGATGTCGGGGTAGGTCTGCGGAAGATTTTGTGCCGAGAGAGGGCCCGCAACAAACAATATGAGCGACAAAAGTGTGAGAATCTTCATATTTTTAGTATCTTTGTACAGATGCAAAGTTAATAACTTTTTTGGAAATGGCTGTCAGCAACTATCCCGAACTCAATTTTCCTGCCATACGGCTACGCGTGCGTCGCTCGGAGGGCGGGTTGCTCGCGTGGGATGCTGTACGCGGTAAATATCTGGTACTGACGCCAGAAGAGTGGGTACGCAGACACGTTGTCGAGTATCTCATAACGCACTGCAATGTACCACCGCTCTCAATCATTGAGGAGTATCCCGTTCGGCTGAACGGCACGGCCCAACGTGCCGACATTGTCGTTGTGGACAACTCGCTGCGTCCGCTGCTACTCGTCGAGTGCAAGCAGGCGGATGTAGTAATCGACCAGGCGGTATTTGACCAGGCGGTGCGCTACAACTCGGTAGTCGGCGCGCGATACCTCATCCTGACAAACGGCATACGCCACTACTGCTACGAGTGCATCGACGGAGCGTATCAGCAGATGACGAGTTTTCCGAAGCTATAGTCCTCGACTGCGTCAGAACTTATCGTTGATGTAGTTGTGGAAGGTATCCTTATAGCTATCCCCTATCGGCACATAGTCATCACCCTCCAAAAATACGCGGCCCTTAGTATAGCCGGCCACATAAGCAAGGTTAATAATATAGGAGCGATGCACACGCATAAACTGCTCGGAAGGGAGCGTCGACTCCATATTCTTTAAGCGGAAGAGCGTAACGATCTTCGTACCGTCGTTTAGGTGCATACGCACATACTCGCCCTCACTCTCCAGGTAGACAATGTTGGCAATCTTCACGAGCGACGTCTTATGGTCGGCACGAATCGAGATATACTCCTTGTCGTTCGACTCGTCGACGCCATCGTGAGACGGCTCATCCTCCTCAACCTCCTCGGTTGCAGCCACAGTTTCGGTCTGCAAGCGCAGATTGTGAAGCTCGAAAAGCGACTGTGCCTTGCCCGCCGAGCGCAATAGTTCGTCGAAGCCGAACGGCTTGAGCAGGTAGTCGATAGCATCGAGTTTGAAGCCCTCGACAGCATACTCGGAGTAGGCCGTAGTGAAGATAACCATCGGCGGCGAGGTGAGCGAACGCACAAAATCGACACCGTTCAGGTCGGGCATATTGATATCCACGAATATCAAATCGACGCTGTTATCCATCAACCAATCGCGTGCCTCAACGGCATTCGAGAAGGTAGCCGACAACTCCAAGTAAGGGATGCGGCTGATGTAGTGGATAATCTGACGCAGCGCGAGCGGCTCGTCATCAATTGCTATGCACTTTATGTTCATTTGGGAGAGTTAAAGTTACACAATATTTATCTTGCGACGCGTCGTCGATGATCAGCGAGTAGCGACTGCCATAGATCAAATCCAGACGCTTGCGCACATTGTCCAGGCCGATGCCCGCCGTATGCGCTCCGGCGCGACGCTCGAAGAGCGAATTTTCAAAGCGAGCGACGATATGCTCGGCATCGAGCGCAATCGAGATATGGATATACGACTGCGCCTTATAGCTGATGCCGTGCTTGAAGGCGTTTTCGACAAACACGACCAATACCAATGGCGGCACAACCGTCTGATTCGACAGGTTTTGCGGATACTCGAAACGGATGTCGATATTGTCCGGATAGCGCACCCTCATCAGCTCGATATAGTTGGTGATGAAGTCCAAATCGCGACGAAGCGGAATCTCGTCGCCATCCGACTCGTAGGTAACGTAGCGCATCATATGCGAGAGCTCAATGAGCGCCTTCTTCGCACTATCGCCATCGAAATCGATCAGCGCGTGGATGTTGTTGAGCGTATTCATCAGGAAGTGCGGGTTGATCTGGTACTTCAGGTAGTACATCTCCGCCTGGATGTTCTCTCGCTTCAGGCGCTCGAAGTCCTCGTCGTACTGCATCGAGCGGTAGAGCTGCTTGATGCCGACATTGGCAGCAAACATAAACGTACCGAGCACCATATTCCAATACCATTGCAGGTCGGTGAGCGAGGCGTGGCGCGGACGAATATACTCGCCGGCATAACCGCCCGAAGAGGCGATGTTCCACTGCTCGTGAAGCTCCACGACGCCAAACGTGATTGCAAGGCACGTCACACACGAGAGCAGATACCACAAGTAGTGTTTGCGATGGAGCAAAAAGCGAATCAGGACCTGATTATGAAGCAGAAAGATGGTAAAGAACGGTGTAATCTTACCCCACGCCAAGAACACCTTCGAGAAGTCGATATACTCCTCCGACATCAGCGTAGAGTTCATAATCGGAATCAGGTAGACGACGCTCCAGACACCCGAATATACCATATTTTCGCCGATAATCTGCTTACGGATATACGGCATATACTTTCTAATGCTAATCATATCAGACCATATATTACAAACAACGGGGCCGGCGGACAAAACTCCGGCAGCCCCGCTGTAACTATTCTCTCACTACTCGATGCCCAACTTCGACACGTTGTAGAGGTAGCGCTTGATGGACTTCTTCGGAGTCTTCTCAAACTCGCTCGGATAGATCGTGAGCGAAACCAGACGCTCGTAAGCAGCTACCTGCGCGTTGAGTGCCTTCAGGTTCTCGTCCATCGTCTTCTTCAAGGTCTCCTTGTCGATACCCTCCTTCTCGCAAGTCTCGAAATCAGGCACAACCAAACCGTAGAGTTTGCCACCATGCTCCAAAACGAGCGACTCCAAAACGAGCGGCATATTGTTGAGCTTATCCTCAATCTCCTCCGGATAGATATTCTGGCCCGTCGAGGTGAGAATCATCGTCTTACAACGACCGCGGATGTAGAGCGTGCCGTCCTCGTCGATGGTACCCATATCGCCCGTATGCAACCAACCGTCGCTATCGATTGCCTCTGCTGTGGCCTTCTCGTTCTTATAGTAGCCCAACATAACGTGCTCACCACGAACGAGAATCTCACCAGGGATATTGTGCTTATCCGGCGAATCGATACGAACCTCCAGATTCTCCTTGATGAATCGACCGCACGAGCTTGGCTTGAACTGCTCGGCGATTGGCGTTACGCTGATGAGCGGACCGCACTCGGTCATACCGTAACCAACCGTGAACGGGAAGTGAATCTTCATCAGGAACGACTCGGTCTCCTTATTCATCGGAGCACCACCCACCACGAACAGGCGGAGGTTACCGCCGAAGGTCGTGAGCAGTTTCTTCTTAATCTGTGCAAATACAACCTCGTTCACGAGCGGGAGCTTCATAGCGATACTGAGCGGGCCCTTCTCGAGCAGCGGCATAATCTGCTTACGATAGATCTTCTCGAGAATCATAGGCACGGCGCAAATCAAACCCGGCTGCACCTTGTTGATTGCCTCGATAAGAATCTTCGGCGTAGGGATACGACCGAGCAGGGTGATATGGCCACCGACTGCGAGCGGCTCGAGGAAGTCTACCGTACAACCGAATGCGTGAGCAAGCGGCAGGAACGAGAGCGTGCGACAGCCCTTATGGAAGTAGAGATCGCCATTCTTGTCGGCAATCGTTTTCATCCAGGCAACATTACCCGTGAGGTTGTTGCAGGTGAGCATTACGCCCTTCGAGTAGCCGGTCGTACCCGAAGTGTAGTTGAGCAGGATAACCTGGTCGTTCGGAACTTCGGCATACTTGATATCATCCACCGTGAAACCGCGCGGATAACGCTTGCGGTAGTTCTCGGTCATCGAGTTGATGCACTTCGACATCTTATCGCCATTGCGCTCGAAGATAACGTGGTAGTCGGTAAGCGACATAACGGCCTCCAACTCCGGCATTGCATCCTCATCCAAACCATCCCAGAACGAGTCGGTCAGGAACAACAGACGGCTCTCCGAGTGGTTTACAATGTGAGCGATATCGGTAGGTGTAAAGTCCTGCAAAATCGGAACAATCACTGCACCATAGGTAATGGTTGCAATATAAACCGCACACCAACGCGGCGTGTTACGGCCAACGAGCGCAATCTTATCCTTCGGCTTGATGCCCGCCTCATCGAACATAATGTGCAACTTGGCAATCTCCTTGGCAAAGCCGTAATAGGAATAGGTTTCTCCCGAAAAATAATCGGTCACAGCAGACATTTCGCGATGCTCGCGGAACGACTGCTCGTACATCTTAATTAAATTTTGTTCTAACATAAAAAGAATAAAAAAATATTAAACGGATGTATGTGTTTTATTGTTTGGTTTGGGGGTCGTCCTCACCCTGCGGAGGCCGTTTTGTCCAGATGTATATCTTGGACTCCGAGCCATCAAGCAGACGACCGATGTTTTTGCGATGCGTCCATACCAAAAGCACGGCAACCACTATCGAGAAGAGGATGAACGAGACCGATGTCTCGCCATATCGACGATAGATGCTGCCCGAGAAGATGGATACAAACACAGGGAACACGCAGCCCGCCACAATCGAGGCAAGCGAAACGTAGTGGTATATCATAAAGACCAAAGCCCACACGCAGAAGCAGTAGAGGGCGATATTAGGCTGAATACCCGAGATTGCGCCGATGAGCGTCGCCACACCTTTGCCACCCTTGAAACCGGCAAAGACAGGGAAGACGTGGCCGATGACAGCCACAAATACGGCGATGATTTTCAGATTGATGAGCCACGCCGGCGAGAGGTGCTCGTCATAGCGCAGGAGCGTCATCAGATTGACTGCGACAAAACCTTTCAGGAAATCGATAACAAATACAGGTATCGCGGCACGCTGACCGAGTACGCGAAGCGTATTGGTCGTGCCGGCGTTCTTGCTACCGTGTTCGCGTATATCAATGCCGTAGTAGCGTTTGCCAATCCAAACGGCACTCGGCACAGAGCCGAGCAAATACGCGATAATCAACAGTGTTAAGATACAATAATATGTTATAACCATACTAAAATATAAAACGCAGTTCGGGACAAAGATAACAAAATTTCCTTAAAATCCCACTCCTTTTCGCATTAAACAAAAAAAACTCCGCATAAAGCGGAAATTTCAACAGATTATATTATCTTTGCACGTTAAAATACAAGCATATATGAATATCAAAAAATTTACAGCACCAATCTTCTCCCTGAAGTGGTGGATGTCGTGGTTTCAAATAATTTTGGGATGCACGTCGTTGGCAGCAGGATACGTATTTTTCATTAGCCCCTACAACATCGTTCCGGGCGGTATCTACGGCGCAAGTATCGTCTTGCACAATATCTTCCCGTCAATTCAGGTCGGTACGTTCGGCTATATGTTCGACATTCCGTTGCTCATACTCGCATTCCTGATTTTCGGTAGTAAGTTCGGCTCGCGCACCATCGTTGCGGCGCTCTATACGCCGGGTGCGATGAACCTCATCACACGTCTGGCATTCCCGACCAAAGAGGCAATGGAGTCGCTCGACCCTGCGTTAATGTTGGGCGGCATTCTCGACCTGTCGGATCACTTGATGCTCGCATCGTTCATCGGCTCGGTATTTTTGGGTGTCGGCGTAGGTTTGGTTGTGCGTCAGCAGGCAACGACCGGTGGCACGGATATCGTGGCTATGATGATTCAGAAGTATTTCCACATCGGCTTCTCGAACGCGGTGTTAATCGCCGACTCGGTAGTGGTTTTGTCGGGTTTGGGCGTTATCGGCTTCGGTTTGGGTACGGGCGAGCCCGATCCATCGGGTTGGTTGCTGTCGCTCTACTCGCTTATCACCATCTACATCACTTCGCGAGTGCTGGCATACACCATCAATGGTGCTTCGTCCAACAAGCTGATTTTCATTATTCTCAACAAGCATAACGATACGTTGCGCGACTTCATCCTCAACGACCTCGACCGTTCGGCAACCTACATTCAGTCGCGCGGTATGTACTCGAATAGCGAGAAGGAGATGATCTTCCTGGTTGTTCCGAACAAGGATGTGCCGCTCATACAGCGCATCATCAAGGATGTTGATCCGACGGCGTTTATCGTCGTAACGGACGCATACGACACCTATGGCGAGGGCTTCAAGCCGCTGCCGGAGAAGGACGAAATTCAAAACATTTAGTATGAATCTCAACTCATTGCGCCCTCTGCAAGGCGAGGGTAAAAAACTATTCATAGAGACCTACGGCTGCCAGATGAATGCGGGCGACAGCGAGATTGTCGTCTCGATTATGCAGCAGGAGGGTTATCGCTACACGGAGCACATCGACGAGGCGGACATCATCCTGATAAACACCTGCTCGATACGCGACAATGCCGAGCAACGCATCTGGGGCCGATTGAGCGAGATGCGTCGTCTGCGCAAGGGTAAGCCGTCGCTCATCGTCGGCATCATCGGCTGCATGGCTGAACGACTCAAAGAGCAGCTGCTCGATGGCGAGCGCGGTGTGGATGTCGTTGCAGGCCCCGATTCGTACCGCGACCTGCCGATGCTGGTACGCACGGCGGAGGATGGCGGCAAGGGTATCAATGTCGAACTCTCGAAGGAGGAGACCTACGCAGAGATTGCTCCCGTACGTCTGGACAAGAATGGCGTTACGGCATTTGTCTCGATTATGCGCGGATGTAACAACTACTGCTCGTACTGCGTTGTGCCTTACACGCGCGGCATTGAGCGCAGTCGCGACCCGCAGACCATCGTATCGGAGGCACGCACACTCTTCGAGAACGGCTACCGCGAGGTAACGCTGCTCGGTCAGAATGTCAACTCGTATCGTTGTGGCGAGGTTGGTTTTCCGGAGCTGATGGCGATGGTGGCAGAGATTTCGCCACTGCTTCGCGTCCGCTTCGCAACATCGCACCCGAAGGATATCAGCGATGCGTTATTGGAGGTAATGGCCCGCTACGAGAACATCTGCAAGAGCATCCACCTGCCGGCACAAAGCGGCTCGAACGAGATGCTCAAAAAGATGAATCGCAAGTACACTCGCGAGTGGTATCTGGAGCGCATCGCGGCAATCCGACGCTATATGCCCGACTGCGCCATCACGACCGACCTTATCGCCGGTTTCTGTGGCGAGACCGAGGAGGATCACCAGCAGACGCTGTCGCTGATGCGCGAGGTGGGTTACGCTTCGGCATTTATGTTCAAATACTCGGAGCGCCCGGGAACATTCTCCGCACGCCACTTCGAGGACGACATTGAGGATGGCGAGAAAACCCGCCGCCTGAACGAGATTATCGCTCTGCAAAATTCACTCTCGGTGGCAAGCAACGAGGCGGAGGTAGGCAAACTGCGCCAACTGCTCGTCGAGGGCGTATCGAAGCGCAGCGATGCACAGCTCTGCGGTCGTACGTCGCAGAACAAGATGGTCGTATTCGACCGTCATAACTACGCACCGGGCGACTACGTTACGGTACGCATCACGGGATGCTCGTCGGCAACCCTCTTTGGCGAGGTGGTCGAGGGCGAGTAGCACGGAACAAACACACACAAAAACGAAGAAAAAACTGAAAGATTTAGAATATGGCTTTACAATGTGGCATTGTAGGTTTGCCTAACGTCGGCAAATCGACTCTTTTCAACTGCTTGTCGAACGCAAAGGCGCAGTCGGCAAACTTCCCTTTTTGCACAATCGAACCGAATGTGGGTGTCATCACCGTACCTGACGAGCGACTCATCAAGCTCGCCGAGATTGACAACCCGAAGCGCGTCGTGCCGACCACTATCGAGATTGTCGATATCGCAGGTCTGGTGAAGGGTGCATCGAAGGGCGAAGGTCTGGGAAACAAGTTCCTCGCAAACATCCGCAACACGAACGCTATCATCCACGTTTTGCGCTGCTTCGAGGATGGCAATATCACTCACGTTGACGGTTCGGTCGATCCGGTACGCGACAAGGGCGTAATCGATACCGAGTTGCAGCTCAAGGATCTCGAGACGGTCGAGAACCGCATTGCCAAGGTGGCAAAGCAGGCACAAACGGGCGGCGACAAGATGGCAAAGCGTCAGTACGACATTCTGCTCCGCTACAAGGAGGTTTTGGAGCAGGGCCTCAGCGCGCGCACGGTCGAGTTAGACAAGGAGGAGCGCAAGGCAGTCAGCGACCTCAACCTGCTGACCGACAAACCGGTACTCTACCTCTGCAACGTAGACGAGAAGAGCGCCGTAACGGGTAACGCATACACCGAGGCGGTGGCCAAGGCAATCGAGGGCGAGAAGGCCGAAATGCTTATCGTAGCGGCTGCAACCGAAGCAGATATCGCCGAGTTGGAGAGCTACGAGGAGCGACAGATGTTCCTCGAAGATATGGGACTCAGTGAGTCGGGCGTAAGTCGTCTGATCAAGGCGGCATATAAGCTGCTCAACCTCGAAACATTCTTCACGACCGGTCCGGACGAGTCGCGTGCGTGGACCTACGTCAAGGGCGCAAAAGCTCCGCAGACGGCAGGCGTCATCCACACCGACTTCGAGAAGGGTTTCATCCGTGCCGAAGTTATTAAGTATGAGGACTATGTGTCGCTCGGTTCGGAGAAAGCGTGCCGCGATGTAGGCAAGATCGGCATCGAGGGTAAGGAGTACGTTGTGCAGGATGGCGATATTATGCACTTCCTGTTTAATGTATAATAGAGCAGATTTTCGGAGAAATTGAACATCGTAAAAAGAATATTATTTATAATTTTGTAGGATTAATAACCCAAACACAATATGTTTACACTCGACGCTTTCAATACCTACCTTATCGTGATGGCTGCCATCGCACTTGTTGTGTTCGTGGCGCTCTACTTTGTAGAGGCAGGTTACGGCTATCTGTTCAACCCTAAATTTGGTCGTCCGATTCCAAACAAGGTGGCGTGGGTACTGATGGAGTGCCCCGTATTTATTGCGATGTTCATTATGTGGGCGCTCTCCGACGTGAAGACCGAGGCCGCACCACTCGCGCTGTTCCTCATATTCCAAACGCACTACTTCCAGCGTTCGTTCATCTTCCCAATGTTGCTGCGCGGAAACTCGAAGATGCCGTTCGGAATTATGGCTATGGGTATGGTATTCAACACGCTCAATGCGCTGATGCAGGGCGGCTGGATATTCTACCTTGCCCCACAGCAGGGCTACTACGACGATTGGTTCAGCAAGCCGTACATCTATATCGGCACCGCCGTATTCTTGTTCGGTTTCATCACCAACCTCCACTCGGACTACATCATTCGCCATCTGCGTAAGCCGGGCGACACGAAGCACTACATCCCGAAGGGCGGTATGTTCCGCTACGTTTCGTCGGCAAACTACTTCGGCGAGTTTATGGAGTGGGTGGGCTTCGCCATCGCTTCGTGGTCGTGGTCGGGTTTGATATTCGCGTGGTGGACATTTGCAAACCTTGCACCGCGTGCCAACTCGCTCTACAAGCGCTACGAAAAGGAGTTCGGCGAGGAGTTTTCGTCGCTGGGCCGCAAGCGCATAATTCCATTTATCTACTAATGGTAGCGCGTAGCGAGCGCACACCCCGCAAAAACAAAAAAAGAAACCAAAGCATTCCAAACTACAGATATGGAGAAGGAGAAAGATCTGAAAGAGTCAAAACTCTTTACACCTTATAAAATGGGCCCTGTTACGCTGCGTAACCGCGTGATTCGTTCGGCAGCGTTCGAGTCGATGGGTAAGGACTTCGGTCCGACGCAGGACTTAAAGGACTACCACGTCAGCGTTGCAAAGGGCGGTGTCGGTATGACTACCCTCGCCTACGCTTCGATCAACCGCAGCGGCGTATCGTTCAACTCGCAGTTGTGGTTGCGCGACGAGATTGTTCCCGCACTCAAAGATATTACAGATGCCGTACACGCCGAGGGCGCAGCCGTAGGTATTCAGATTGGCCACTGCGGAAATATGACACACTGGTCCACCGCAGGCAGTTTCCCAATCTCGGCATCGAACGGCTTTAACCTCTACTCGCCGACGTTCCACCGTCGTATGAGTCGTGCCGACATCGCCGAGACGGCAAAAGATTTCGGTCGCGCCGTACACACGGCACACGAGGCAGGTTTCGACAGCGTGGAGGTACACGCAGGTCACGGATACCTCATTTCGCAATTCCTCTCGCCGTGGACTAACCGTCGTCGTGACGAGTTCGGCGGCTCGCTCGAAAACCGTATGCGCTTTATGAAGATGTGCTTGGAGGAGGTTATGGAGGCAGCTGCAAAGTGCAATATGGCGGTACTCGTCAAGCACAATATGGAGGATGGCTTCAAGAGCGGTATTCAGGTACCGGAGAGCATCGAGATTGCAAAGGAGATTGAGAAGTTCGGAGTGAACGGTATCGTTCTCTCGTCGGGCTTTGTTTCGCGTGCGCCGATGGCAGTTATGCGTGGCCGCATCCCAACAAAGACGATGGGTTACTATATGGGTTGGAACGAGTGGCTGCAGAAGATCGTCGTTTCGCTCTTTGGTCAGTGGATGATCAAGGACTACGACTTCGAGGAGTGCTTCTTCCTCGAGAATGCCAAGAAGTTCCGCAAGGAGTTGAAGGGTCCGCTGGTGTATGTCGGCGGTCTGGTTTCGCGTGAGGGCATCGAGAAGGTGCTCGACGAGGGCTTCGAGATGTTGCAGATGGCGCGTGCGCTGATCAACGACCCTGCGTTCATCAACAAGCTCCGCGAGGGCGACTTCACGACGCGTGCCGGTTGCGACCACCGCGACTACTGCATCGCCCGTATGTACTCGGACAAGATGATGTGTTGCCACAACTGCAAGGAGCACATTCCGGATCGTTTGTGGCGAGAGTTGAAGAAGATTAAATAAGCTTGATAATGAAAAGAGGAGAGGTTGTTAAGGGCTCGAAAACGGCTCTTGTAACGGGTGCATCGACGGGCATTGGCCGCGAGTATGCCGAGCAACTTGCTGCACTCGGCTACAATCTGATCGTTGTTTGTCGAACGAAGGAGCTACTCGACAAGGCAGCCGCAGAGATCGAGGCGACTCACGGCGTAAAGGTTACGGTCGTAGCAAAGGATTTAGCGACAAATTCCGCAGCCGAGGAGCTATATGCGTGGACCAAGGAGAATGGCCACGAGATAGAGGTGCTCATCAATAATGCCGGAATGTTTTCGCACTGCGATATCGTCAACACGCCTATCGAGCGCATTCAGCGTACCATTACGCTGCACGACATCACCAATACGATTATGTGCCGTCTGTTCGCTGCCGATATGGCCGAGCGAGGCGGAGGTTATATCCTCAATATGTCGTCGTTCTCGATATGGATGCCTTGGCCCGGATTGGCACTCTACAGCGCAAGCAAGGCCTATCTAAAGAGCTTCTCGGTGGCATTTGCCAAAGAGGTGAGCGACAAGAACGTGAAGGTTACGGCAGTATGTCCTGCGGGCATTGCAACCGACCTGTACGGCCTGAACAAACATTGGCAGGGTATTGGCTTGAAGATTCACGCACTCTCTACCCCACGCTTCTGCGCTCGTCGCGGTCTGAACTCGCTGTGGAGAGGTAGACGTTGCGTGGTGCCTGATTGGTGGATGCGTCTGTTCATTCCGATTTGTCAGGCATTGCCGGGATTCGTCATCCGACTGCTCCGCAAGTTCACCTACAAGTGGCAGTGCTAACCGCAAGCGGTTGCTTCAAATACAGGAAAGGGGGTTGTCCGACGCGCTATGCGGGCAACCCTTATAGTTAAATGAAAACACAGAGACGAGAGATATGAAAATTGCCCTTATGCAGATGGATATCGCCTGGTGCGACGAGCGCGAGAATATCGCTCGCGCCGAGCATCTGGTGGCCACATCGCCAGCGGCCGAGCTATATGTTCTGCCCGAGATGTGGAGCACGGGATTCGTTATCGAGGCGCAGGATGTGGCTCGCACCGAGCAGGATAGCGAGGCGCTTGCGTGGATGTGTCGCACGGCAAAGGAGCGCGATTGCGCCATTGCCGGCTCGCTCGTCATCCGCGAGGGCGAACGCTACTTCAACCGTCTATATTTCGTTACGGCCGAGGGTATTCTCGCACGCTACGACAAGTACCACCTCTTCCGCTGGGGTGGTGAGACCAAGCGCTTCACGGCGGGCAGCGAGAGAGTCGTGGTCGAATGGCGCGGGGTGCGTTTCCTGTTGCAGGTCTGCTACGATGTACGCTTCCCTGCCTTCTCGCGCAACCGAATAACGGAGAGCGGTGCAGAGTACGACGTTGCGATATATGTCGCTTCGTGGCCTACGGAGCGATTGGAGGTGTGGCAAAAGCTTGTTATGGCGCGCGCCATCGAGAATCAGGCGTATGTCGTGGCGGTCAATCGTACGGGCACGGATGCCTATTGCGACTATTCGGGCGGTAGCATTTGCGTCGATGGGCTGGGCGATATGGTTGCCGATGCAGCGATGCGAACGGGGCTTGTTGTGGCCGATGTGGACCTTATCCCGCTCCGCGAACTGCGCCGTCGCTTCCCTACCCTGCGCGATGCCGACGAGTTCACGCTGCGACTGCGAGGAAAGGCAGAGTAAAGCGAATGGATGCGGAGAGATATGCAAACAAAAAAGAGATACCGAAATTTCGATATCTCTTTCATTTTGTCGGGGTACCAGGATTCGAACCTGGGACCCTCTGCTCCCAAAGCAGATGCGCTAACCGGACTGCGCTACACCCCGAATCGTTTTGCGAGTGCAAAGGTACGCAAAAAAACGTTATCTGCAAACTTTTTAATAAAAAAATTCAAAAAAAATACGCAATAACACCCAAATTGGCTACAAAACACATTCGGTCGGCATATTGTAACGAATTTGTTTATACCTTTGTATAATAAAAACACCTCGCAGAGAATGAAAAAAACGATTTTAATCATACTGACAACTCTCGTTTTATTGGGTTGTACGAAGGATATTGCCGAAATGGGGACAATCGGCGTAGACCGTTTGCGCGTGTCGATGTCGGATTGCGACGCACGAATTCAGCTCGACGAGGGCTTTATTCCGGTATGGAACGAGGGCGATGCAGTGTCGATATTCAACCGCTCGACGGGCAACGAGTGTTGGCTCTTTTTGGGCAAGACCGGCTCACGCGAGGGTACGCTGGCCAGAGCCGAGATCATAAACGGCACACCGACCAACTATGTCATCGGCGTCTATCCGTACGACAACTTCCACGAGCTGGACGAGGATCTGCTATGGATAACCATCCCGACGACGCAGACCTATGCCAAGGATAGCTATGGCCCGGGCGACAATATTATGATTGCAAAGGGCACAGACGAGAATCTCTCGTTCCGCAGCTTGTTCGGTTGGCTGAATCTGCAGCTTACGGGCGAGGGCGCAGTCAGCAAAATCGTCTTCGAAGGCAACGCTTCCGAGCCGCTCACAGGTCTGTCGCTTGTCGATCCCGCCTCGCTCGACTATATTTTGGACGATGGTGCAGGCACGAAAGTAACGTTGAACTGTCCTGACGGCGTGGAGCTCTCCGACACGCCGACGAACTTCATCATCGGACTGATGCCGCAGCTCTTCGAGTCGGGCTTTACGATTACCGTTTCGTTCAAGGATGGCTCGACGCTGACCAAAACGACCGAAAAATCAATCAATATTCAACGTAACCATATCCTACCGATGTCGGCACACAAGTTGGGTGCACGTTCGGATCGCGAGGCGCTCATTGCGCTATACAATGCGCTGAATGGCGACAACTGGACAATGAAGAGCAACTGGTGTAGCGATGTGGCGATAAGCCAATGGTATGGCGTCACGACGCACAATGGCCGCGTGGTACAGCTGGATCTCAAGGCGAACAACCTCTCCGGTACGCTACCTGTCGAGATTGGCAACCTTACGGAGTTGCAGTATCTGAATCTGGGTAGCAACTCAATCAGCGGTACGATTCCGGCAGAGTGCGGTCGATTGACCAAGCTCGTGATGCTCGGCCTCTACCAGAACCAGCTCTCGGGCGACATTCCGCAGGAGTTGCAGAACATCCCAAGCTGGCCGTATGCCTGGGGCTATACGACCTACTACAATCGTTATAACAAGACGAATCTTTACAACTGCGGTATCACGGCTCCAACCATATCGGTAACAGATTTGGAGAACCAGCCATTGACCATCGATGCGGCCGAGTATGCCAAGCATAAATACACGGCACTCATCCAGTGGCGCAACAATTCGGATCCCGACTTTCTGGCGCAGCTTGCGAAGCTCTACGCCCGCTATCGCAACCACGGCCTCGAGGTGTTCGGTTGGTCGGATAACAGCGCGGCCGATATGCAGGCAACCATTGACGCATACAATATCGAGTGGCGCAATTTCCGCGCAAGTACCACCAATCCGATTTCGGTATACAGCGCGCTCTATATGCCGGTGGGCCTCTTCCCGTGTCTGAATCTCTACGACGCACAGGGCCGACTCGTGTTTAGCGATTGCGTCGAGAGTCGCGGCAATGTCGCATCGTTCCTCAAGGATAAGCTCGGCGAGGGCGACGCGGTAGAGAAGTACACCTCGACCGATTTTTCGGCTGACGGCACGGTTAAGGTCTTGCAGAAGGCGTTGAGCGGTAATGGCGTCGATGTGGTGCTGCTGGGCGACGGTTTCTCCGACCGCCAAATCAAGGACGGCACATACGCCGAGGTGATGAACAAGGCCTACAATGCGCTCTTCTGCACCGAACCATACGCCTCGTTCAAGTCGCTCTTCAATGTTTATGCGATTGATGTGGTATCGAAGCACGAGGGATATGACGAGGGTAACGAAACGGCGCTCAACGGCTACTTCGGTCAATATACGGAGGTCGGTGGCGACGATGATGCCTGCTTCGACTATGCGAGCTACATCTTGTCGAACAGCCGCCTGAATAATGCGCTGATAATCGTGATGATGAACCGCCAGTACTACGCCGGCACCTGCTATATGTATATGCTGGCGACGGGCGATTGCGGAAATGGTCCGGCGATTGCCTACTTCCCGCTCGGTACCGACGACGAGATGTTCATCGAGCTCTTGCAGCACGAGGCAGGCGGACACGGCTTTGCCAAGCTCGACGACGAGTATGCCTACGAGGATTTCGGCCGCATACCCGACTCGGAGATTAGCGACCGCGCACGTCTCGAATCGTACGGTTGGTGGAAAAATACCGATACGAACAGCTCTATGTCGAGCATTAAGTGGTCGAAGTTTATCTACGACACGCGCTATAAGAACGAGGGCATCGGTGTCTACGAGGGCGCATCGACATATTGGTACGGCGTGTATCGTCCGACATACAACAGCATTATGAACGAGAATGTCGGTGGTTTCAACGCCCCTTCGCGCGAGGCGATATACTACCGCATCCACAAACTCGCTTACGGCTCGTCGTGGGCGTACGACTACGAGACCTTCGTTTCGTACGATGCCCGCAACCGCAAGAGCATGGCAAGCACTTCGGCGCCAATGCGTCGCAAGGAGTTTGTACCACTTGCCCGTCCGCGCGTAGTTCGCCGCTCGTGGCAGGAGCGAGCCGGCAGGTAAGGAGTTTTGAGCCCATTTGTTTGCATTTTCACTTTTTTTTGAGTAAATTTGCTTAAACTAACTTAAAGCACACGCAGTATGATTGGCAAAGTCAAGTGGTTCGACAGCAAAAAGGGCTACGGTTTCATTTTGGACGACGAGGGCAAAGAGATCTTTGTCCACTTCTCCGGCATCGTTAAAGAGGGCTTCAAATCCCTCACCGAGGGCCAGCAGGTAGAGTACGAAATCGGCGAGAGCGACAAGGGCCGCCAGGCGATCGAGGTCAAAGTCATCGAGCGTAAAAGGGAATAAGCCGAGTTCGTTTTGAGAAAAATGCAGTATTTGCCGAGGCAGATACTGCATTTTTTGTACAACGTAACGAAAAAAGTGTTATATTTGCACTCGCAAAACGATTCGGGGTGTAGCGCAGTCCGGTTAGCGCATCTGCTTTGGGAGCAGAGGGTCCCAGGTTCGAATCCTGGTACCCCGACAAAATGAAAGAGATATCGAGCTCGATATCTCTTTTTTTGTTTTCCGCTACCCCACTCCTTTAGCCACACAGAGCGCTGCGGAGCAAAGCCGGCAGGGCGTTTTCCGTACTACTCGATTACCGGCAGTTTCTGGCTCGCCTCTTTCAGCGGCATTGCGTTGAAGTGCCACCACTCCGACGAGATAACAAGCCAACCTGCCTCGGTCATAATCTCGCGCAACAGCAGGCGATTTTGCAACTCGCGATGAGTGATTTCGCCCGATGCAAGCAACTCGGCCTCGATATCGACACGCGAACGGTCGCCAAAGTAGTCATACTCCGAGCCCATCGGTATCGGATGGCCCGTACAGTCTACAAGCGTAACATCCACCGCAATACCATAGTTATGCGGGCCGCCACCACTCTTATTGGGGTTAGCCACAAAATCCTGCAAGTCGGTGTTCTCGACAACACTCCACATCTGTTGCTGAATGGAGCGCGGACGTGCTGCATCGTATACGACCAGATGCAGATCCAATCGCTTCTTGCGCAACAGCTCGTCGGCACGCTTGAGCTTTGCCATCGCCTCCGGCACAAGATACGCCTCGTCAAGCCCCTCGTAGAGCACTCGGCCCATAAAGTTGTAAGGCGTTGCGTAGACCATATAGACCTCTATGGTCGGAATCTCATCGCTCACGCTCTGCAAGCCAATTTGTTCGAGTCCCTTTTCGATTTCGGTTTTACTCTGTTCTGCTGCGGGCTGGCAGGCAACAAGTGCCAGCACGGCAAACATCAACGACAATAGTTTTTTCATATCTTACGCGTTTTTCAAATTTTCGTTCCACACCGCTTTTGCGCCTTCACCGACTGATGGGTTCAATCAAGGTGTCGCCTCGCGATCGAGTTACGGAACAAAAGTCACTTCCTAAGAAACAAAGATAATAGTTTTGGTTGGAAAAACCGTTTTTTTATCTGTTTAGTAGCCCTATCGCCCGAAAAAAACACCGGAGAGCAGATGCTCCCCGGTGTGCATTACAGATGGAATTCCGATTTACTTCACAAGATTCATCTTGAAGAACTCCATAATCGTACGGCAAGAGTCGAACGAGTCGGTTGCCCAGTTATGACCGCCGTTGCGTACCTCGTAGAACCAAACCTCCTTGCCCGATGGCGAACCATAGTAGCGATGACGGATAACTCGATTCTTGATTTGAGGCAGCTCGGTAGTCTCCTCATACATACACTTGTTTACCGCAGCAATTGCGCCAACAGCTACCGGAACAGAGAGGTATGCGCCCCAACCATACTGGTTGTTAGGGTCGCCCTCCCAACGCGAGGTAGTGTCGCCCGTACCGTGTACCTCCATAAAGGCAATCGGCTCGGTATAGTCGTGGCGCTTAGCCATCTCGACGAGCGTAAGGCCGGCCATCGATGCGATAGCAGCGAACTCCTTTGGCTTGCGATATGCCAACAGGTAGCACATCTCGCCACCGTTCGACATACCGGTGAGGAATACGTTCTTCGACGAGAGGTTGTAAGCCGACTGAAGGTGCTTTGCCAGGTTGCAGATGAACTCGCAGTCGTCAACCTTCATCTCGGTTGCAGCGGCAATCTGCCAAGGGTAGTACACATTCCAACCGGTATTCTTCGAGTCCTTCGTTGCCTGTGGATAGCACAGAGCCACCTTATACTCCTCGGCCAATGCCTTGAACGTCAGCGACGAGTTGTTGACATACGACGATGCGCTACCACCGTAACCGTGAAGGATGAACACGAGCGGTGCACCTGCAGGCAGATTCTCCGGAATATAGGTGTAATACGTTCTGGTCAGGCCCTGGTCTACTATTGTCTCCGTTTTGAGTGTACCCGCGCTCGCAACACAGCAGAGCACAAGGGCTACAAACAAAGTTATAATCTTCTTCATAATGTTTAATGAGTTTTAAAGAAATTCCAAATCTGGTTATACACTTCAAATTCTTCGTCGCACCAGCCGTTGTTTGCGCCATCGACGCTATACAACTTCACGTCGCAACCCGAAAGCGAGTTGGTGTAGTGCGTACACGTTACCTGGCCCTTGCCCTCGCGCGGAAGCAGCTCGAGCGTCGAGAAGGTAAGACACTCGTTGATTGCAACGATAGCACCTACGCTCAACGGAACAGAAACAGACTTGTTCTCAACACCCGTCCACTTATAGACCGTGTTGCCCGTAGCGTGAACGTGAACGAACGAAACCGGCTTGGTGAACTTCGCCTGCTTGTAGGTAGCAACATCGATCGCGCCCGAAACGCAACCGTATGCTGCAAACGCATCAGGCATCAACATAGCTGCCGTATAGGCAAGACCGTTGCGGTAGCTGAGCAGATAGAATTTCGATGCCTCAGGGAACAACGCCTTAACCGAGTTCAAGTACGACACCTCGTTGCTGCCATTTGCATCAACTACGCAAAGCGCATATCGGCCGATAAGGCAGTGCTCGGCCGCCTTGAAGTTAACATCAGGAATAACCGGAACGGGCGCTGCCGCGAGCGGACGAAGCTCCACATCATCGGTCAGCACAACCACTACAGGAGCGGTCGGCGCGATATCCTCCGGCTTCACGATAACCACCATATGATCCTCGACTACATCGACGGAATATGTCAGCGAAGTTGCACTCTGAACAGGAGCATCCTCCGGTGTGGTGTTGTCACACGCTACAGCGAATAACAACATCGAAATTGCGATATAAAATAGTTTTTTCATAGTTTTATTCTCCAAATTTAGCATAAACAGTATACGCCTTACTACCCGAGCCCTTCAAATAGTTCTCGTAGTTCTCGGCAGTGATAACGGTTGTGTTGCCGGAATAGGTCATACTACCACCAAGCACCTTGATTGGCTCATCTGCAGTACCGAGGACAACCGTCTTGCTACCATCGTACCAACCAATTGTCAGACCATACCACTTCTCATTGCCCCAGTCGTAGGTGATGTCGCAGTTGATGATACAGCCACGGCCCTCACCATCGTAACTTGCAACGTTACCGTGCTGACCGATAAGACCACCAAGCTCGGCAGTACCGCTCGAATATTCACCTCTGTCGTTGCTCAATGCACCGTAGCTCTCGTTATACTCGAACTTGTTACCATTGCTATGGAAGCCCGAGATACCACCGATAAGGCCGTCAACCATCTCGATATAACCCTCGATCTGACCGTAGTTCTTACAGTAGGTTACGTTACCTGCACCACCATTGATACCGCCGGCGCGGAGGTAGTCGAATGCTACGAGAGTAATCTTACCGTTGTTCACGCAACGAGTAATGAGGTTAGTCTGTGCTGCATTCTCATAACCAGGGTAACCAACAATACCACCACAAGTAGGGCGAGTACCCTTACAATAGGTTGCATACTTGATAGTACCGTTGTTCACGCAATCCGTAACATTCGAGCACGAAGCACCCGTTGCATCCGAATATGCACCACCCGAAATACCACCTACGTTCAGAGGGTAGTTCTTCGCCGTATAAACCGACTTATCGGAAGTAGCTACGCAAACATCAACCGTACCGTTGTTGACACAAGCGATAACGTCGCTGTATGCCAAACCTACGATACCACCCATACGAGGACGGTTCGTACCACAGCTTACGCCCAAGTTCTCGATGTGCGTAATATCGTAGTCGATCTCGCCTTCGTTCAACGAGTTAGAGATAGGAGCGGTAGTACCCGTCTGTGCAACCAAACCACCAATATGGATTGGGAGATTGGTGAAGGTCTTCACTGCACCAAAGTCAGCCAAGTAAGGAACCGACATTGTCACCTTACCGTAGTTCTCACAAGCGTTGAGAGCGCCGTCGCTGTATGCTGCCAAACCGGAGATCAGCACACCGTACGAGCCACCGGTCGAGGTATAGGTTACCGCACCGTAGTTCTTACAACCCTCCATCGTTGCGCTGTTGAACGCTACGAGACCTGCGATCATTACGGTTGCGTTGCCCGACTCTACTGCGATAGTTACGTTTGCCTCGTTTACTACGTTGGTCAACGCGCCGGTTGCCTCTACAGCCAAAGCTGCGAGCGAGCCCGCCTTCGATGCCGAGAACGCACACGACTTGTCGATAGTCAAATCCTTCGCGCTTGCGATCGAAGCGAACAGAGGATGCGACGAAACAGCGTTGCGAATGGTATGGTTGTTACCGTTGAGCGTACCAGGGAATACGACACCCTCCGGCAGAGTCTTGCCAGCCAAGTCGATATTGCCAGCGAGCTGAATCTCGTCGGTAGCGACAGCCGTAACCAGACCCTCGTTGTTGAGAATTGCAATAAACTCGTCAGCGTTGCTTGCCACCATTGGGAACTGTGCCTTCGAGAGAGTCTCTACCTGCATAACGTCAGAGTACTCCGACTCGCTCTTCGAAACCTCCTCGGTTGCCTTGATACGGATCTGGTATGTTGTCAGACCCTTCAAACCGGTGATGGTGTACTCCTGAATAAGACCAAGCTCAACTGCAGTATACTCCGCTGCGCTACTCTCCTTATACTCGAGAACATAGCCCGTTGCACGGTCTACCTTGTTCCACTTAACCACGATCTCCTCTGCCGTAGCGTCAGCAGCAGTGATAACCGGTTTAGCCATCTCAACTTTCGAAGACTCGTAAGCAACAACCTTAACGATGATGTTATCCAAGAACATACGGTGCTGCGAAGTGCCGGAAGTCGAACCATCGCGGCGAACAGGACCGATCGCGATACGCGAGCCCGGAGCTACGTTCTGGAGCTTAATCTTCTCGGTCGTAAAGGTGCGACCCGGCTTAATCTCGAACTCGACTGCAGGGATGAGGTTGTCGTACGAAGGAGTTACCTCGTAACCGCCATCCTTACCACCGTGCTGCGAGTTGGTGAGTACGAATACGGCAGCAGTCGTAGGGTCCGAATCGTAACGTGCCTGATCGAACTGAAGCTCGAGCGTAGCAACCGACTTGAGGTTGTTGAGCTCCGGCGTACAGATGAGCGACGTCTTGCTGCTTGCACCCAACTTGAGGTGACCAGGGCGACCGCAAATCGATGCGTTACCGTTGTTTGCAACCTCGTTGCAGAGACCCCACTGTGCAAGACGCGAGTTCTCGACAGCGTGCTTCATCGTGTTGAACAAACCAATCTCGACGCTTGGGTCAACCAAGTACCACTTCCACAAGCCACCGTTGATAGGGTTTACGCCCTCGGCCTTGTCAAATGCGGTTGCGAGGTTACGATCGTCTGCCGAGTAAGCAGCCGAACCGCGCATATAGTTTGCACCCCAAACCAGCTCGCTGAAGTCCTCGGCAAGAGCAATGCCGTTTGGCTCTACCGGCTGTGCTGCGTCAGGCACAACAACCGTGAAATCCAAAGTTTCGGCCTTGAGCGGATCTGTCACAACATTGTTAACGATATCCTTTACGACAAACCAATATGGAGTCTTTGGATCCAAACCGGAGAACTCGAACTGCGGAGCACCGTCAGCCAAGTCGTCAGTCCAAATCGACGAGCCGGCATCGGTCTGCCACGAAACAACGAGCTCCTGGCACTTCGCATCCTTGTAAATACCGAAGCTATACGCAGTTGCGCGATCCTTCGCAGCATCCTGGAAACCGCTGACACTCCAAGTAAATGCGAGCGACGACGTTGTCGCATAAGCGAACTTAACCGCCAACGACGCACCCTTAATCTGCAGCTCTACGATATTACCCTTGGCATCCGTCGCATAGACAGGCGTAGATGTCGTGCCGTCAGGATAAGTCGCCCATACGCAAGCGGTATAAACGCCGGTAGGGAGATTCTTGTAGACGTGGCTGAACGCATCCGTAGCAGTTGCCTCGCGAGTGATCTCGATCGGCGCCTCTGCGTCGGCTGCCATCAGGTTTGAAGTGAAACTTGTTGCACCCGCCTTAATGGCTGCGCTACCATCGAAAAGGAGCGCGATGCAGTTTGCTCCGCTGGCGTCGTCGTCAACAACAACTGCCTCCGGAGATGGATAAATCGGATCGGTTGTATCTGGGCCTTGCGGCTCACAAGCGACCAAAACGATTCCCATCATCAGAATAAGTAATAATGCATACTTTTTCATAATAGAATTAGTTGGTTATGAATTAAAAAGTTAGTTGCAATTTTTTTCGGTCTCGTAACGCCACCGCACACAACAGCTATCGGCCGCAGACGCTGTTCCGCGCCCCGCGTTCGTCGTCCCCTGACCCACAGGACATAACATCAACACTTTGTTGAATACGAACACCAATACACCGTCGTCAAAACACACCTCTTCGGGCGACCACACCCAAAAACCTTTACAAAGATAGGAAAATTTTGAGATACTTGTTCACTTTAGATGGGATATTTTTGCCCCGAGAGCATTATGAGGCCCATTTTCACGACGAAATCGCACATCCGCCCGCCACTATTATTTATACTTTGTCAAATTCGCTCTCATCACTGCTTCTCGTTTGAGGTTTGCTGAGCATTAGATCGATATGCTCATTGCCACCGCCAGATTGATAGGTGTGGTAAGTTGTATGGCCTAAAATATCATTGCTATGCTTTACAGACTTATTGATATAATAGTCCGAGAAGGCGATTGGTGGAACGCACGAAGGAAGAAGTTAAAGAGTTGGCTTCCCTGGGCGGCGCATCGCAAATAGTGAGAAATTTCCCATTTGGCTGTTTACTTGTCCCACAGGCTGAAATGAGAAGTGTTGATACAAGGCAATATTTTTAGCTTCCAGAGTTTCAAGATAGCAACTCTCTCCCGAAGCATAGAGATGATCCAGAAGGGCCGTTATCAGAGGTTTGCCATAGTGCTGTCCTTGTTTGTCGAGGCGCGTAGCAAAGGCCATTAGATAGCCATCGTTTGCGGCTCTATATCGTTTTGCGACCTGTTCGATCTCTATATTAAAACGCGTCAACCGTGTAATTCTTCTGATGCCGAACTTGAAAAACATTTTCACTCCGCCTGCTTTCATATAATCGAGCAAGCTAGGTTCTTTGCTTTTGGGAGGGATATATATCAGTACGGAATTGACCTCCTTGCTGTCTGCTATACAGATGGCATTGTCGGGGAGAAGAGCAATAGAAACCTCCCAAAACAGACGCATCAAGTCATAGTCGTATGTTCCGCAGCAAACGTGCTTGAACATACTATATTGACTGAAACCATCAGCAAGCGTGTTAGCAAAACGTTTGATGTCTCCGTGTTGCATAATGTAACACTCTTTTAAGGCCGGATTAGAATTGTTGCTCATCGATATCTTCTTTTTTTGCAAAAATAGTAAACTTCTGCTTAAGAATAAAGATCTAAAAGCATTTTAACTGATATCGTTGTTTGCAAAGATTACTTCCCTATGCAGTGTAAATGAGGTGTTGATAATCAATGAGTTGCAGAGTTTAGGCTGAAATAGGGCGAAGAATTTTAACAAACACTAATAAATGATGATAAAATCAATGTCCAATGTGCAGTAGTTGTCATCAGTGGTCATTAGTGTGCAATCAGACGAGGGATTTATGGTAATCGTATAAAAAATGTAATACTTTATAAAGAATCGGCTAAATTACCCGCCTAAGAATTAAGTGTAATTACAGTCTCTTCAGGATTAACACCGATTCTAAATGGAGCAGTACAACCAAGACCGACATTTATATAGAGCGTCTGTCCTCCACAATCATATCTGCCAGCAACCTCTTTGAACGAGAATGTTGCAGGAGTCCACCCGAATATCCTTATTTGGGCGTTATGTGTATGCCCCGAGAGCGTAAGCGGAATATCCGTATCGGGGACAACCTCGGCTTTCCAGTGGCTTGGGTCGTGCGAGAGAAGAATTCTAAATCCATTAGTTCCTTCCATCGCTTTCTTTAGGTCGCCTTGATGAATCGTAGGAAATCCTTGTTGGCTAAAATTTGCGTTGTCAACTCCTATGAATGTAATCTTAGAACCATCCTCAGCCTCTATGACTCTATTTTCGTTTCTGAGTAGAGTCCAGCCAAGAATAT